>JAZDNT010000003.1:0-495476 GCA_043799405.1 Candidatus Kerfeldbacteria bacterium | reverse complement strand
ATATATAGTAGATTATTAGCTCGCTCACCGGCTAGCCCGTGTTAGGTGATGTCGGCTGGCTATTTATCAATCCATTTATATTTAAAAATACTCTTCCAATTATATTGAAAAGTTGGTGTTAGGCCGGTCCAACCCGCTGCTGTAAGTAATAGCTCGTATCTGATTATTAGTTTCTCTAATATCTCTAAAGCATTGTTAACTTCCAAAAAGGTTGGTATTTTCTTGCTGCCTCGTTTATCAATATGTGCCAGACTTCGATCAGCATAATGCTCACAGCTGCGGACAGCTTTTCTGAGTTGCTCGAGATCCTTCGCAACAAGAACACTATCAATTTCATTTTTTCCTGTGCCTGCAAATTTATCAAATGTCTTATCAGCAAATATTGAAGTTTTGCTGCCCTCATACAATTTTATATAATCTTGTCTGGTAACTAAGTTTGGCTGTTTCGATATTTCCGCTAATAATTTTGCTAAAGAGATACTTTTGCTATCTATCTTAACCTGCCGTCTTATGCCAAGAACAATGAGGGCAGCGTAGCCTTGTCCTAATAAATTATAAAATGCACTTGGTTTTTGTATATCTAGATTATCTTTTATTATTTGTTGTGTTTCATTAAAAACAAGTCTGTGGGATAGTAAAATATGCACTTCTTTGCGAAGGATTTCGAGCCAACTTTTCCATTTTTTGATTGTCTGTTCTTTATAAGTCATGGTGAGTTATAGCCAGCCGATTTCACCTAACGTTTGCGAGTATACGATTGTGCGCAGCATATCGTATACTCGCTGTTAAACGATGTTTATTTTCTCCCGTCGTAGTGATTGAGGTAATAATCGAGCGGCCCCAATTGAAGAGTAAAAAACTTTTCTGGAGATACGTCAACCATCTGTTTAAGTACAGATATTTTCACCCACCGAATGTCGTGCAGTTCTTCTAGCTGTGGAACCGGTTCCTTGTCTTCAACTTGACAGAGAAAGACAAACCCGACGTATGGAACCCTGCCCTTGGTCATTTGCTGGCAACAGAACGGGACAAAAGCGAAGCCTTCATCCTGTCGCGGTGAAAAAGTTTTTGTAGTAATGTCTGGAAAGATTTTTTTGATATGCAAACCGGTTTCCTCCAGCACTTCTCGTTTCAACGCCTGGTATACGTTTTCATACTGATCCATCCAGCCAGCAGGGATCTCTAATGTTCCTGTATACACAGGGTCTTTCTTGTCGGTGCCGCCTCGGGTTTGAATTAAGACTTCGGTGCCATCCCTACCTTGCCGCTCGATGATTGCGGAAACAATGGGGACGCATATGTCAACGGGATTTGTTGAGTTCATAAAGAAGGGAGAAAATAAATTTCGTTTAACGTTTCGGCGTATCTGAAGTCTCGAAGTTCGTGCAGGGGTATAATTGCGCGGAGCGCCACCCCGAAACGAACGAGAGATTTGCGCAGAGCTAGCGAGATGATTCAAGTAAACTATTATCCAATAGTATCTTTAGATTTATAATGGTATCAGAAAAGTACTTTTCTGGCAGTATTTCAAGGAATTTCTTGGTTATGATTAATAAATCTTTAGAGCATTGACCGCAACTCCATGTTTTTTCAGGAGGAGTTCCGCTTATGCGTTTGAATGAAAGGTGGACCATTTCGTTGCTTGCTCGTCTTTCAAGCTCACTAATCAATTCTGTTTTGGGCGGCCTTACTTTTTCCCAGTTTGTTGCGTCAACAAATGTGTTGCTCGCGCATAGTTATTACTATTTGATTTAGGATAATAGAAAAACTCAAGTAAGTTTCTACCGTGAGCAACGAAGTTGTCTAAAGCCATATTGATTCCAGATTGATCGTTGTTTTGTTTCGACTGGTCGAGCATTTTTACTGAATAAAATAACATGTCAATTTCATACCAGAAATGTTCACCAAGAAATTCCTTTAGAAAGTTGTCATTATGTTTTTCCATAGGGAAGTATCATCTCGCTAGCTCTGCCAGATACGCCGTGTTGTCCGATCGAATATTACCGCGCGGCGCAGGGGCCAGTGCAGTGAAAGGTCGGAGCAGGTGAACTCGTCATTGCGTGTAGCGTGTGCCCTGCACTTCCATTGCTTTGGAGAACCAACGCATTATGTCTGTGCACTCTTTCCCGGACTGGCCACATCCGTATATATATCCCTGCATGTAACCATCCTCATACTGGAGAATGGTGCGTCCAGTTCCGCTCGGACTAAAGCGCTGCCCGACAACTGAAGATTTCGATGCGCCATCTACAGTCCCGGCAGCGTACCCAGCATCGAAAGACGGCTTGTCGGCACTGTAATTAATATTACTGTTAGTGGGCGTCTCAGTGCCAGTAACTTCGCGGTTATTGTTATTGTAGTTTACATTCGTGCCGCTCTTGTTCGCTTCTCGAAAATACAAGACATACCCCGAAAGTGTGCCTAGAGTGGTCAAGATAAGGGCCGCGATTAGTCCCCGCTGGAGTGATGTGGTTACCATAGAACGTGTTGGTTAATTATCATACAGTTTAGTTACCTTCCGAAGTATCCGCGCGGTAATATATGTCGGACAACTCGTTATTATGCGAACCTCGGCTTGCAGGTAGCCCTATTATTGCCTATTTTGTCAAAGAATGCTAATAATAGTACCGGTGGCGAAAGGAGCCACTTTTTTATGACAGATATACCATCGTCGCTTAATCGAGCCGAAGCTGAACTCCGGCTGCGAAATTATAGCGTAAAAACAATCAAAAGCTACCTCTATTTCCTGCGGGAGTATCTTGCCTTTCGGGCTGCACTGCCGGCTGAAGACGAAGAGGCAGCCGTTAAAAGGTTTCTGCTTTCGCTTGAGAAAAAAGGCGCGTCTGCCCAGACCCGGAATATCTGCTTGAGCGCAGTGAAGTTTTATTATCGGAATGTCGTGAAAACCGGGTTACCGATTGAAATACGGACAGCGAAGCGGAATCGGAACCTGCCGGTCGTTCTGTCTCGGGAAGAGATAGGCAGGATGTTGAGTGTCATCACGAACGCCAAGCACCGGCTGATGCTGGCGCTGGCGTACGGCGCTGGTCTGCGGGTAAGCGAAGTCGTTGCCCTGCGGGTCGGCGATATTGATGTTGACGAATTGACGATTCATATCAAGCAGGCGAAAGGGCGGAAAGACCGCATCAGCGTCGTGCCGGAAAAACTGCGGGAAGAACTCAACCATCTTACGGTAGGCAAAGCGTCTAGCGACTATGTTTTTACCAGTGATCCCCGGTCGAGTCGGGAAGGCAGAAAACTTACGACGCGAACCGCACAAAAAATCTTTGAATACGCGCTCGCTCGCGCGAATATCAATAAACCCGCGACGTTTCACAGCTTACGCCACAGTTTCGCTACTCACCTGTTGGAGAACGGCGTTGACGTTCGGTACGTCCAGGAACTGCTGGGGCATCAAAACATTCGGACCACACAACTATATACGCAGGTGACCAATCCGGGACTGAAAAACATTAAAAGTCCGTTACGATAAAAAACGGGAGAAATCCCGTCCGGGGTTTCGCTATCGCTTTACGATAGAGCTCAACCCGTTCTCGCCGCCGCGCATGAAACAGTTCATGCGCTCTCGCTAGCGAGTCGGCTCGAACCCTCCCGGATGTCCCGATTGCGTCTGGTGGACCGTGGGAGATTCGAACTCCCGACCTCCCGGATGCAAACCGGACGCTCTACCAGCTGAGCTAACGGCCCACCAGACGCAATCGAGGATCCTCGATTTCTAAAAATGTTTCTTAATGAGACGCTCTATTGCTTCTCGGCTTTTCCAAAATTTAATTTGTTTTTCCCTTTTTCGCGCTTCCGAAAGTGTATGGAAGGATTCATCATGTACCAGAGCCCACGGTATACCAGATTTTGTTGATTTTACCAACCCTAAGTTATGGAGCAGTAATCGTTTTTGAACATCCTTACATGATCCTTTGTAGTATGTACCGTTGGTTCTCGATTTTAGGATGTAGAAGAAAAACATTTTTAGAAATCGGGACAAACGCGGCGTGCCGATAACCAGTAGGGTTATCGCGCATCCTCGATCCGCCTTGCAGATCGGGACTCTACAGGCGGCCCATGTATTAATTCGAATTGAGACTATTGAACGACTTGCCGAAGATCGCGTTAAGCGGCGCGTTGAACGCGCCCATCATTGCGAGGAAGGCAAAGAAGATGATCGTGACGCCGAACAGCTTCCAGAAGATCCGTGTGCCGCCCTCTGCGCCAAGGTGTTCTTCAGCCCACTCGAACCTTCCGAAGTTTTCAACCAGCCACTCGGTTTTTAGTACGAGGAGTACGCCGATGCCGATCGTGAGGAATCCGTAAACGAATTTCATCGTATAATTTTTAAGAAAATGGTCGTTCGTGCCTGGTGGGCAATGTAGGATTCGAACCTACGACCTCCTCGGTGTAAACGAGGCGCTCTAACCAGCTGAGCTAATTGCCCGTGAAGAGGGAACGAGGAGGCACATCGAGCGCGATTCAGTGTACGATATTACGCATTCTTTTTCAAGCAATAAGAAAGGAGCGTCTGACCGCGTGGCCAGACGCTCCCCCTCCTTGTGACTGAACGTTGTGTGACTCCTACGCCCGCGAACCCCCCTGCTGGGCGAGGAACTCCTTGCCGTGTCCGACCTCCGTATTCACGGGGGTTCCGTTCTCGCACAGCGGGCACGGTTCTGCCTTCGGATCCCACTGCGGGAACTGGTGGTTCACGAGCGAGACGAGCCGGCGAACGCCGAGCGATTCTGCGGTGACGTTCTTCCCGCGGTTCCAGACCGCTGAGACGCCGACGACCGTGCCGCCGGCGGCCCTGACGAGCCCGACGATCTCCCGCGCAGTCCCGCCGGTGCTCATGATGTCCTCGACGACGAGCGCCTCATTGCCGCCGACGAGCTTGTCGAACCCGCGACGGAGCGCGAACGCGCCGTCGACCTTCTCGGCGTAGACGAGCTTCGTCGGAAGGCTCGTCTTCAGCATCCGACGCTCGGCCGCGTACAGGCCGAACGGGATCGCGCCGATCGCCGGAACGACGACGATCCGGAAGGTCTGTTCGGCGAACGCGTCGGCCATGGCGGCGCCGAGCGTGTGCGCGAACTGCGGTTGCGTCGCGAGCATGGCCTTGTTGACGTAGACCCCGCTGTGCATCCCCGAGGTCAGGACGAAGTGCCCTTCCGTGAGGAGCGCGCCTGCGGTCCGGATGATCTCGATCGCGGTCTCCTCCGACATAATCACGTCATCTCTCATGCGACGTTCTCCTCCTACAGGCGGGTCCGTGGAGCCGCCAGCTGACCTTCCGTGATCTCCGCGAGAATGCGCTGAGCCGCGTCGAGACGCGACATGCCCTCGGGAGGGTTAGTGATCGGTCGTCCGATGACGACGGCGCTCGCTCCGTTCCTCATTGCCTCGTACGGTGTTGCGGTGCGGACCTGGTCTCCGACGGAAGCCCACTCGGGCCGGACACCAGGGGTGACGATCGTGAGACCGTCGAACTCCGAATCCGATCGGAGCAGTTGCACCTCGCGCGGCGAGCACACGATGCCGTGCGCGCCGTTGTCGAGGAGCATGCGCGCGAACTGCAGGACCTTGGACCACGCGGAACGTCCGTACACCGCACCTGACAGCTTGTTGCCGAACGAGGTAAGCACGGTGATGCCGAGCACCATCGCGTCGCCGCGGTTGTCGACTGCAGCGCGGATCATGTCCGGGCCGCCGGATGTGTGGACCGTAAAGGCCTTCGGTTGAAGCGCCGCGATCGCGCGGGAAGCACGAGCGACCGTGTTCGGGATGTCATGGAGCTTCAGGTCGACGATGACCTTCCCGCCGGCGTTCTGGATCGCCCAGACGACGCGCGGGAGCCCCTCGGCGCTCGTGAGCTCAAGGCCGACCTTGAACGTACTGACGAACGGCGAGAGTTCGGTAACGATCGCAACCGCTTTATCGATCGTTGGAACATCGAGCGCAACGATGAGCGATGATGTCTGGTCTGGCATGGTAATCCTCCGCATCCGTGTGGTACGGCGTGGCAGGGGTATTCAGATGTGAAGGAGCGCATGAAATCCCGCCCCCTCTCTTGCGTGACTTCTGGTCTACACTACAGAAAAGTCCCCGGATGCGCAAGGTGCGTACCAAATACGTTAAAAAGCTCTTTTCGAAAGCGAGTCGATTACGTTGTGACGTTCTTCGTTGTTCCGGCGACGAAGATGACGATCGCCCATGCAAGAATGACGAGGATGAGGCCGATGACCGCGGATGAAATAGTTTTTTTCGCCTTTTCGATGCGTTCCTCGTTGCCTGCGGATGTCAGCCATAAAAGACCACCGATGATGATCATGACGACCGCGACCAGCGAGACAATGCCGAGAAGCCACGAGATGATGTTAACTGCTGTAGTTTTTAAATCAGCGGTTCCGAGACCGACTGAGCCGCCGTAGTCGACGACGGTGAACGGCGTAGCGCCCGCTGTAAGAGGCGTCAACAGCAAGAGAACAATAAGAACGCGTGTAATGCCTTTAATGGATTTATACATGTTTCTGACCTTATGGCATAACAGAAACGATGTCAATGAATACAGAAACGGCGCACTCCGGTAGATCACAGAGTACGCCGTCGCAGGTTCGTTCGTTGCGCCTCCTCCTTCACGCGCAGAACCCGCAAGGTTCGTTGAATTCATTCGCTCACACGAGCGTAAGGACTCTCGCCAGGTTCGGGGCGAGGACCTTCGCGGTTTTCCTGACGACCGCGAGGACGTCGTCGTGGCCGACCGGCGTTCCGGCGAGGTCAGTGATGACTGTAATGCCGAGCACCTCCATGCCGAGGTCGAGCGCGGCGATGGCCCCCTCGACGCTTGAGAGCCCGACAGTATCTGCGCCGAGAACGCGCAGAGCCTCCCGCTCCACGTCCATCTCGAAGTGCGGGCCGACCAGCTGCACGAGCACACCCTCGGGAAGCTCGAGACCGTTCGCCCGGCACAGGTCGCGAAGCCGCGTGGAGTACCACTCCTTCGGTTGAAGGAAGTGAAGACCGGGGAGACCGGCAAGGGGCGATGGAATGAAGAAACTGATGTGCCCCCTGGTCAGCATTGCCGTGCCGTCCGCAAGCTCCTGTCGGAGACTTCCGACCGCACTGGTGAAGATCATGGTACGGCACCCGGCAGCACACGCAGTGCGAACGTTGTGTACTGCAGCGTTGATGCCGAGGTCTTCGTACAGGTGCGTCCTTCCGAGGAATCCAAGGACGTTGTTGTCGCCAGCGACGATACTGCGGATCTCGCCGGGGTGCCCCTTGATCGTCGGCGCGAAGAAGCCGTGCACCATGTCCATCGGAACGGACCCGGAGGCCTTGCCGAGGTCGCCGGCGATCTCCGAGAAGCCGCTCCCGAAAACGAAGCCGATGTCGTGCCGTGTGACGCCTGTCGCGGCCGCAACGTCTCTCGCAGCAACTTCAGCGTCCGCGAGCGGGTCACGCCTTACAGCGTCGGTCTGTGTCATGTGTGCTCCTCTCTGCCATAGACACTTGGCAGTTTGCGTTGGACGTCGAATGCGGTCATCTGAAATTGAAGACAAGCAATCCGCGCTCGCGGAGGGCGTTCTCGTACCGCACCTTGAGCGAATCCGAGGTGCCGTCGTAGAAGATACCCCACGCGCCCATGTAGTCGGTCTCGCAGTACGCAGTGCGCAGGTACTCCTCGAAGTCCCTGCGAAGGTTGCCGGTGACGAACTTGTGGTCGTTGATGCTGAGCACCGTGACGCCACTCTCGACCTTGATGCCCGTCGGAAGGTCCGACGCGCACGCAGGAGAGCACACCGAGTCCCGTTCGGTGTCGTTCAGGACGTCGTACGCCTCCCGCATCTGCTGGAAGCACAGGTAGCACATCCAGCCATCGATTTGCTGCTGGCGCTCCCCATGGGCCGATTCCCCCTCTTCGAAGAAGCGGTACTCCGCGAGGAGCGACGCGAACCGGGAGACGCTGTCAGGCCGGTATGGCGACACGGTCTCCGCCGGAGATGCGGCAGTCGTGGGAGCGACGAGGAGCTCCTTCTTTTCCCCATTTCGGATGCAGACACTGACCGCCAGGAGCAACAGTGCGGCGGCAACGCACAACGCGAACGTCCTTTTCACGGATTCCTCCCGGGTGCTTATGCCCGCAACCATTACGGACATGAGCCCTGGGAAGAACCCTTATCAATGTGAGCGAATTGGCAATGAGCAAAGAACTGGAGCCTACAGCCGAAAAATCCCCTCTGTCAAGGAAAGTCAAAATCAATGAACCGGTGTATCTGGTGCGGACGACCCCGCACTATACGCTACGCGTGAAGTGCGGGGCAGGGAGGATTTTCCGCTTTCCCCCGGATTAAATCCGGGGTTCGTCGGATCCGCCGAAGTATATTTGTAGTATACAGAGGCGGAGAACCTCCACGGTCTTGCGACCACCAGCCCCTTCCTGCCTTCGTTACCACTTCGGCGGGGCAGGCAAGCTGGCTCACGTCCGGATGGTGCGGACGAGAGGATTTGAACCTCCACGGTCTTGCGACCACCAGCCCCTCAAGCTGGCGCGTATACCAAGTTCCGCCACGTCCGCACCATCCGGACACGATGTACGTATTATAGTGGAGCGCGCCCGCCCCGCAAACTCCGGAGTCTTCGAGGAGTTGTGTGGGGTATACTAAGTTCCTTGCCCAGCACCAGACCCCGAGCTCGCCGAGGGGGATTAGTGCTGCGGTGCCACGTCCGCATGTGTTCGGCCCCGCTTAGCGGTGTCACCCTGATTGTTGCCACTTTCTCGCGACGGATGTTTATTTGACTTCGAGCTTTTCGGCTTTCGGCGTTTCGACCCGGTCTTCTAGTTTTTCTGCCTGCGGTTTACGGAGGTAGTGGAGCTTTGCGCGCCTGACCTTCGACTGTTTTACGACCTCGATCTTCGCTAGTATCGGAGAGTGCAACGGGAAGATGCGTTCGACGCCGATACCTTCGGAGATTTTCCGGACCGTTATCGTGCCATTCATGCCCGTTCCGCCAGACCGACTGATAACGACTCCTTCGAACAGTTGGATACGTTCCTTTTCTCCCTCTTTGATCTTTTGGTGGACGCGTACCAATGCGCCAGGCCTGATATCAGGAAGGTCGCTCTTGAGCTTCGATTTATTTATTTCGTCGATGACATCCATACGTTTGGGAGAGAAAATATAAATAGCGCCTGTGAGTATAGCGACGCTCGTATCTCCCGTCAACCCCGTTAGAAGATAGTCCCTTGAGAATCAGCATATATTACATACCACACATTATTTGCCCCGCAGCTTTTATCGGGGTCAAGCCTCGATAGCGCGACGGAGTTCCTCCGGAAGCGGCGATTCGAACGTCAGGCGTTCACCAGTGATATCAGTGAACGACAAACGGCTTGCGTGGAGGAACGGTCGCTCAAGCTGGCGCGTTGTTTTTCGGTACGGTTTGGTCGTGTAGACGTTGTCGCCAACGATAGGGTGCCCGATCGCTTTCAGGTGTACGCGGATCTGATGCATACGACCGGTCTCGGTAGTGATACGTAGCAGGGCATTGTTCTTGACGTGGCGTATAATCGCGAAGTGCGTAACCGCATCCCGCCCTTCGTCGGCGTACGTCGACGTGGTCATCTTGCCGCGGAGGCGTTTCGAACGGCCGATCCGAAGGTCGATGATACCCTTTTCTTTTTTCGGGATTCCGTTGACGAGCGCCACGTACTCCTTCTCGATTTCCCGATCTTTGAACTGCTGTTTAAGGTTTTCAAATGACGGCTGTGTCTTTGCTATGACCATGACGCCGGAAACATCCCTATCGAGCCGATGGACAATACCGGGACGAAGCGATGGATCGTCGCCGACCTGCCCGATGCCGTGAACATGGAGCTTAAGCCAGTCAACGAGCGTCGGCCCCTTTGTCCCGATGCCTGGATGTACGGTAAGGCCTGACGGCTTATCGATGACGAGGAACGATTCGTTCTCGAAGAGTACCGTCGGTTCCTGCAAGTTTCGTATCGCGGGAACGTCGCATTCGTGGATTGTTGTATCGTGCACGGCGATACGATCGCCGATCCGTAACAACCGGTGAGACTTCGCTTGCTCGCCGTTGAGCTCGATAGCGCCATCCTCGATGCGTTTCTGGATTGCGCTCCGCGAAAGGTCGGTAAGGTGGCGGACAAGGTACCTATCGAAACGTTCGCCGTTGCCGTCGGGGCGGATCTCAATCGTGAGCGCCATACTGTTTTTTAATGAATGCAACTGCCTGGTCTTTTGTGGTGATTTCGCCTTCGAGCTGTGCATTACGGAGTGATTCGATCGCTTTTCCGATATCCGGTCCTGAGGAGATCGAGAGGATTTTCATGATGTCGGTCCCAGAAAGGAGCGGTGTCGGCTGCGAATCTCTGTACCCACGCTTTGTGATCTCGCCGAGACGGATTTGTAAGATACCGAAGCGCCGCGGAAGGTGGAACTTCTCGCCGCGCTCCTTTTCTGTTGGATCGAGCGATGCGCGGGAGTCGACCCACGTAAGCTGTTGCAGTAGGTCACCGCGTCCGTCCGGAGCGAGGAAGGTTCGTTCGATGGTCGTTGCTTTCATTGTATCGAAGTTGAGGATGTCGAGGTGATGCTCGATAAGCCATACAATGGTCGGAACGTCGATGTCTCCGGTGCTCGCGAGCCTAAGTCGCGTGCAGATGTTCTCGGCGATTTCAGCGCCTTTTGGGGCATGTCTATCGAAACGGATGCGGTCTTCGCTTCCCTTTTCTGGCATGCGCTGTGACGGCGGTTTTCCGATATCGTGCAAGAGCGTCGTTACGATTAATTGCGGCGATGGAGTCACAGCGAATGTCTTGTTGAACTGCGTATCCGTCAGCGCCTCGAGGGCAAGCCGTGTATGGGTCCAGACGTCGCCTTCTGCATGGAACTCGTACGGCTGCGCGCAACCCTTCGTAGCAGAAAGCTCCGGAATGAGCATTGCCATGATGCCGAGTTCATCGAGTATATCGAGCATACGGACGGGCTCCGCGGTCAGCCCACTGATGAGCTCCTGAGCGATCACCTCGCGTGGCGTAATGAATTCGTCCTGAAGGAGCGGTAGTTTTTCCTTGATTGCGGTGGCAGTATCTTTCTCGATCGTCATACCGAGCATTGCGGAGAACCGCGCTGCGCGAAGTATGCGCGTTGCATCTTCCTGAAAACGTTCGGTTGGCGTACCGACTGCCCGGAGCACGCGCCGAGACAGGTCCTTTTGACCATTGAACGGATCGATGAGCTCATGCGAGGCAATGTTCCACGCCATCGCGTTGATAGTAAAGTCGCGTCTTGTCAGGTCATGCTCGATGGGAAGGTCGGGGTCGGCGTGGATTTTTACGTCACGGTAGCGTCCCGTCCTGAAGCTCGCATCCGTTCGTGGAAGAGACACATCGACTTGGATGCCGTCAGGGAGCATGATCCGTAAAACAGCGAACCGTTTTCCGATAACGTCGACCCTGCCGATGGTCGCAAGTTTCTTCTCGACCTCCGTGAGCGGTAGACCGGTAATGACGAGGTCAACATCTTTGACGTCGAAGCCAAGGAGCGCGTCGCGGATGGCGCCGCCGACGACGTATACGGACGCACTAGTATCAGCGAGGCAGTCTGCCACACTCCTGATACCAACGTGTTGTTTCAGCATCGAAAGGTTCATTGATGGTTGTGCGAACGTAGTATATCACGTACCAAAAAACAGGTATTTCCTAGTTAATCCATTTTTTAGTATTGATTTTTTTACAACCTAGTGGGCGATAGAGTCCCGCTGTACGGCGGGATGACCTCCACAATGGCTGCCCCGTACCCGACGAGTGGAACGAGTCGTGATGCGGGATCAATGTGGCGCTCTATCCGGGGCCTCGCTACGCTGTAAGCGTAGAGCTCGACCCGTTCTCGCCGTCGCGCCTGAAGCAGTTCAGGCGCTTCCGCCTTGTGGCGCATCGGCTCGAACCCAACTGAGCCGAAGACAACAGGGCACAGATATCATGGTGGGCGATGGAGGAGTCGAATCCCGTATAAGCACTTCGTGCTTTACGGGACAGGCTCTCCGACCTTTATCCCGCACCTTCCTCTGGTGCGCGTACCTGGATTTGAACCAGGGACCTCTACGATGTCAACGTAGCGCTCTAACCGGTCTGAGCTATACGCGCAGAGGAAGGTGCGGGATCAATGTAACGCTCTAACCAGTTGTCTGCCCCCGTCCCGAGCGAGCGTTACGAGCTTTGGTGCAGGGAGCTAACCGCCCACCCGAGGGTAAATTGTTAATGTCTCCACAATGCTTGCCCCGTAAAGTTGAGCGAAGCGCAACTTTACGGGGTCAATGTGGCGCTCTAACCAACTGAGCTAACCGCCCCCCACAAAACGACAAACATGCTGCAAGGAAAATAGCACAGCCATGGGGTCATTTCAATACCCATTCCTTGAGAATCTTCCTGCACGTGTTGAAATTGCCGAGGTGGCAGACGGCAAAACGTGAGGCAGTGAAATCAATCGGGCGTTCAAGAGGTTTTACTTTACCGACGCCGAGAGAAATATGGGGTTGATAATGAGCGCCATCAGGGTGATGCTGCCTGAACCCAGTGACCCAGTCGACGCTTAGCTGAAGGATTTTTTCATCGGAGTCCGCGATGAACGATGATGCGTCACCAGTTGTTACAAAAGGATGAACAACTTCATCAACTGCTTGTTGGAATTGTATCAGTTTGTCGTCCAATGACAGCAAGAAGCCGCTATAGGAAATTTCGCCGGGCAAGGACTCGATATCTATTCCAGTTATGGAAAATGTGAAGGGAGGGATTTTGGGGACGAGATGCTGGAGTTTCTCATTCAGATCATTGAGGTGTTGTGGTTGAATGAAGCATTGGAAAAGGGAGGTATGAGGAATATGAGTATCATCGAATCGGTACCCCTGCTTCGTTTCTTGCCAGAGGGTAAGGTTGATGGATCGGCAAAGCTCCATTACATCTTTAGGTGGTAGCAATACGATGTCGACGGCGATGGAATTGATTTGAGTACGCATATGTATTATCTGGTGCGCGCCCCAGGATTCTCCCGCTCCTTAGTTTTCATTCGTAAGGTTTGCGGGATCCCGCCCATCGAGGGCGGGAGAACCCCGTACAATCTCCCCTTCGATGAACTCAGGGTCGATTTACGGGGCAGGCCTGGAACCCCGCACCTAAGGAGCGAAGCGACGAGCGGTGCGGGGCGCAGCCGGTCGTGTACCTGCCCGCCGTACGGAACGTAATTATCGTCTGTTGGTGGGCGAGCTAGGATTCGAACCTAGAACCGATCGTGTATAAGACGATTGCTCTACCATTGAGCTACTCGCCCACCAACAGAAGACAACTGGGCTGGTAAATCGATATACATTATTAGGGTACTTTTTCGTTCGTACTCCGGCAGGCGGATAAGACGACTGCTCTTCCGGGGCGCTCCGGTCTCCTTTCTGGAGACGCGTCGCGCCCGTTCCCCGCCTGCCTTAGCAGTGCGGCGGGCAGGTCGCCGCCGCGCCTGAAGCAGTTCAGGCACTAACCTGTTGGTTGCGACTCGAACCCGTTGAGCTAGGCGCGCGCGAGAGGAAGAGTACTTTGTGTTTTGGTCATTGTCAAAGCGGCGCCTCGTATTGCTTGGGCGTCGCTACTCCTTTGAAGATGAATGCTACCGTTTTACGGTTCGCGCTGGTGCTGGTTTCGCAGGCGATTCACGGACATCGAGGACGTAGTGGATGATCCTCCGGAGCTTCGAGCTCGCCGTCCCCCCCTCAAGCTCGAAGAACAGGTAGGTCCACGAGCCGAACTGGAACGTGGTGAGCCAGGAATAGATGAAGCCGAGGATCACGATGAAGAAGATGTACTCTCCCGTTGAGAACTGCGGGAACCCGAGCGCATTGATGAGCGTCGATACCGCCATGTAGACCACGATCGTTTTGATGAGGACGAGGAGCGCAGCGAGTTCGAGTGTTACGAGTATGTTCCGCGTGAAGAGGTTCCATGCCGAAGTGATCGCCTGCTTTACGGGATACTTCTTGATAACGATGTAGGCGTTCGCGAACTTCGTGATGAAGGATACGATAACCATAACAGGGAAGAGAATGAGGAACGACCAGAGCATGAGGACGAGCGCCGCGCTGACGCTTGCGGTATTCATGTATATGAGCACTGCCGGAAGGCCTACGAGGATGAGGAGTCCGTACACGACCACCTTCGCAATGACGTTAACGAGAAAAATCGGCCAGAAGTTTGCCATGCCGACATCAAAACCCTCGATGACGTTGAGCGGCTTACCCTCCTCGCGGCGTTTTGCCCCCTCGATCAGCGCGCCCTGCGCAACGATCACGAGCCAGGCAAGTGCAAGAATGGCGATGATCCAGGTAACGAGAATGTAGAGCGTTCCGGGGATATTTGTGCTTATGAAGTTCGAGAGCGACGAGGTAAAGCCGGAAAAAATGTCGTTCGCTGCCGCGATCCGGAAGTTTTCGAGACGCCTCGGGATCGATTCGAGGATGTCGCCGTTCCGAATGAGCACGTCGTACTCCTCACCGATCGCGAGCAACGCCGCAAAGAGACCAAAAAACCACAAACCCTTGTTGTACCATGCCAACGCCCACGCCTTGCTCAGGATGTTTTTTCTGTAGAATGATGGTGCCATATGTTTTTTGCTATTCGCTCCGTTCGATGCGGGCTCTTTTCTGCCTTAGGAAAAGTATAGCACGAACGATTATATACGGTAACTGGCCTATGCAGGCTGTTTTTTCGGGGCAGGAAAGAGGGCCTCGAACTGCTCGCGCTCGAGCATTTCGTTCTTTATGAGCGCCTCAACGATGCGCTCGAGCTGCGCGCGTTGCTTGGTGATGACCGTTTTTGCGGTCCTGCTCGCTTCATCGAGGAACCGCGTCACTTCCGTGTCGATCTGCTCGGCGATTTTCTCGGAGTAGTCGCGCTGCTCAGAGATTTCCTTTCCGAGGAAAACGAACTCCTCTTTTTCGCCGAAGGTACGCGGGCCGAGCTTTTCGCTCATACCGTACTTTGTCACAAGCTGATGGGCGAGCTTGGTCGCCTGCTGGAGATCGTTTGATGCTCCGGTAGTGAGGTCCCCGAATACCTCCTGTTCAGTAACGTACCCCCCGAGCATGACCGCAAGGTCCGCGACGAACTCCTTTTTTGAGTGGAGCCTCTTGTCTTCAGTGGGAAGTTTGAGCGTGTAACCAGCGGTGCGGCCACGCGAGATGATGGAAATTTTATGAACAGGGTCGGCTCCGGGCATCTCATGGGCAACGAGCGCGTGTCCGGCTTCATGGTAGGCCGTGATGCGCTTTTCTCGTTCTGAGAGGATGAAGCTACGTCGTTCAGGCCCGAGCATTACCTTTTCGATCGCCTCAATGCAGTCGCCGGACGTAATGACCTGTCTGTTCTTCCGAGCAGCAAGGATAGCCGCTTCGTTCAGGAGATTGGAGAGGTCAGCGCCCGTGAATCCGGGCGTTCGTTGGGCAACAGTACGGAGCGATACGTCTTTCGCAAGCGGCTTCTTTTTCGCATGTACCTTAAGGATCGCCTCGCGGTCGTTTATGTCCGGCACATCGATGACGACGCGACGGTCGAAACGTCCGGGCCGGAGGAGCGCCGGATCGAGGATGTCTGGACGGTTCGTTGCCGCAATGACAATAACGTTCGTATCCGTGTCGAAGCCATCCATTTCAACGAGAATCTGGTTCAGGGTCTGTTCGCGTTCATCGTGGCTTCCTCCGAGTCCTGTGCCGCGCTGACGTCCGACCGCGTCGATCTCGTCGATGAAGACGATTGACGGGGCGTTCTTTTTCGCTTTCCTGAAAAGGTCGCGTACGCGGGAAGCGCCGACGCCGACGAACATCTCGACGAACTCGGAGCCGGAAATATTGTAGAAGGGAACATTCGCTTCGCCCGCGACCGCTTTTGCAAGGAGCGTTTTACCCGTTCCCGGACTCCCGAGGAGGAGCACGCCTTTCGGGATGCGAGCGCCGAGACTGGTGAAGCGCTGAGGGGTACGAAGGAACTCAACGACCTCGTAGAGCTCTTCTTTTGCCTCCTTCGCGCCAGCAACGTCGCTAAAGGTAACGCGGGCACGCCGCTCTTGAGGATGGACCTCGCGTGCGTTCGACTGCCCGAACGAGAGCGCGCGGTTGCTCTGCCCTTGAGCCTGACGGAAGATGAACCAGAAAAATCCGATGATAAGGAGCGAGGGAAGGAGGAATGAGAAGAGCGCGTTGAGCCAGAAGGCGGAGCTGCTGTTCTTGACGCTCACCTTCACCGCCGTGAGCTTGTCGTTCGGAACGCCGTAGTTTGCTGCGAGCTCAGAGAGGCTCTGGGTTTCTTCTTTATACGTGATTTGGGTAGCGCCACCTTCTAACGTGACGGTCAGCTTCGCCCCATCGATCTCAACGGTTTGTACCTTTCCGTCTTTGAGCTCGGTAACGAACGTTCCGAGATCGGTCGTCGTCGGTTTTGTCAGCGGTACGCTAAACCTGCTGAAGATGAAGAAGATCAGAATGAAGACACCGAAGAATATAAGGAAGTTTTTTATAAGGTTACGCATAGCGTACGTAGTTGATGTTGTTGATTATACTGAGTGTCGCCGTATCCTGTAAACGGGTGTTCATTCCGTTGGCGCCTCCTCTTTGGATGGTGTCGTAACGACCTCTGAACCAGCTGCTTCGGCAGCAGCGGAGGGGAGCTGCGGAGCCCTTTCTTCAAGATGTTTCTTTATGTCATCCGGCGGTTCCTCGAGCGCCTTGAGCGATAGGCCGAGGCGGTGCGCATCAGGATCGAGGGTGAGGATTTTGAATTTCCTCGTCTCGTCGATCTTCACGAATTCGCCCGGGTGCTTTACGGATTTCCAGGAAAGCTCCGAGATATGGCAGAGCCCGTGAATATCTGGATCGAGTTCGACGAAGACGCCGAACGGATTCAGTTTAATGATCTTACCCTCGACGACCTCGCCGACAGTGTACTTCTTCGCCGCGAGCTTCCAGGGATTGTCGAGGAGGCGCTTGCGGGACAGGGAGATTTTTGTGCCTTCGATGCCGATGATCATGACCTTTATCGGGTCGCCGACGCGAACGATCGTGCGCGGATCCTCGATCCTCTGCCACGCGAGTTCGCTGATGTGGACGAGGCCTTCAAGCTTGTCGCCGAACTCGACGAAACATCCGAAGTTGACGATGCCGGTGATTTGTCCGTCGACGACGTCGCCGACGCGGTAGTGGCTTATGATGTCCTGCTGCTGCTCTTCCCAAGCCGCCTTTTCAGAAACGATGAGCTTTGATTCACGCTCGTTGATGTCGATGATCTTTACCTTGAGCGTTTTTCCGACGAGCGCCTGCAGCAGCTCGAGTATCTTCTGCTTATCGCCGCCTTCGACGCGGGGGTAGTGTTCCGTGGTCAGTTGCGAGACGGGAAGGAAACCCTCGATCCTGTGTACGCGAACGATGAGACCGCCCCGGTTCGCGTCTATGATCGGAACCTCGACAACCTCTTTTTTATTCATGACGTCCTGTAGCTCGTCCCATGCTCGCTGGTGACCGGCGGAGCGGAGCGACATCTCCATCTCACCGTTCTCATTTTCGAGCTCTAATACCGTCGCCTGGATTTCGTCGCCGATGTTCAGATTGGAGAACCTACCGGATTCATCGTAGAGCTCGCGACCACGAATAACGCCGGTCGCGATACCCTCAATATCAACATGTACTTCTGATTTCGATACGCTCAAAACCTTGCCGATCGTGATCGCCCCTACTTTAGGGAACGACGGCAATGAATCGCTCTCAAGGAGCTTTTCCATTACGGACGGCGTGGGTACGCCGCCTGCAGGTGCAGTTTTCATACTTACTACTCTGTTACCCCCGGAGAACCCGGAGGGCGTTTGTTCGAATCTATCGAACTCAAACGCATTGCTAGTAGGCACCCATTATATATGAATGAGGTGAAAATGGCAAGCTGATGTATTGACAAAAATGAAAAAATGTTGTACTATAGTATCACAATGCCAGATATTCCCTATCGCCCAAGCGTAAAACTTGGTTCTCTCCGTCAGACCACGAAGAAAATGATGGTCACGAAGACGGGGGGCGCGAAAGTTGGTGAGCAAAAACTAAAGCAGTTCCTTAAGCAGGACAAAGGACTACGTCGCGTTGCCTATGGCGACAAGTCACAGACCGTAGAATCATGGAAAGGCCGTCACTTCCTTAAAGGGGCAAAGGAAAATATTGAAACCTCGGATCAGTTCAAAGAGACGCTGTACGGAAAAAAGACGTCGGCGCAGAAGGCGTTTCGGGATACGGTAAAAGAAGAGATACGGCAGGAGCAAACAGGCCAGCCACAGGGACCAAACAAGGATGAGCAACTTCGGCAGCATCGGATTGACGAGGCAAAAAAGCACCTTCGACAGTATGAGCAATCAAAGCAGATCGAAAAGGAGCAGGGAAAAGCGCTTGCCAGCAAATCGTCCGATCAAACCGGGACGAAGCAGTCCGGAAAAGGTTCGAAGCCCTCGCGTGCCACCCCGCTCGCTGGTGGCGGGATCGGTCATATTCCTCCTGTTGGAGCGGGCAAGGGATCAGGGCAGCCGTACGCAGCCCCGATCGGCGGCGGGTCAGCGTCTTCGGCAGGCCCTACGTTCGAGTACCCGCCTCTGTTCGGTTTACGAGGTAGGACGCTCCGTGTCGATATGGATAAACATCAGCTTTTCGTGCACGTGCTCAATGCCCCGATAGAGCTCGCGATTTTCATCGGTCGGGACCTCACGATCGATGTGCCGCCCGAAACGCACTGTTGGGAAAACGGAGCGCCGATAACGTTCGAGAGCATTCGCGTTCCGGATACGATCGACGTTCGGGGAAGAACGGTCAATCGCTCGTTTGTCGCAGACGAGCTATACCGTAACAACATCGAGCTCCCTGGGTTCGTGACCCAGCTTGCAGTATCCGACGCAAACAATGAGGTTCCAAAAGCTCCGCCTGACGACCTTGCAATTGGGTAGGGGTAGCACTATTTCAGGCTCCGTAAAGAGGTTGAACATACGGCAATAATGTGCTATTTTTTCGTTACGTGAGGGCACCCTTTTTTATTGTCAGCTATGACTATTGAATGGTTCGGAAAAACGTGCGTCCGTATTGTCACCCACGACTCGACCGTCGTAATAGATCCTATCGGATCGAAGGATGGTTTACGGCAGCCACGTTTTACGCCCGATCTGTTACTCCTGACCAACCCCTCCATCGATACATCGTCCGTATCTGGCCAGCCCTTTATAGTCAGGGGCCCCGGTGAATATGAGGTGAAGAAAACGTTCGTATACGGGATTCCTGTCGTTCGTGACGAAAAAGGAAAGAGTAATGACGGTGAGCCGACGACCATGTACCTCATCGAAGCGGAGGGTATTTCGCTTGCGCACCTCGGCAGTCTGGGTCATCAGCTTGGTAATGGCGAACTTGAAAGGCTCGAGGGGGTCGACATCCTCTTCATACCCGTCGGAGGCCACAGCGTTTTAAGCGCCGAGAAGGCCTCTGCAGTCATAAGCGCGGTAGAACCGAGGATTGTCATTCCTATACAGTACAAGGTGCCTGGTTATAAAGAGACGTTCGATCCGGTAAATGCCTTTGCGAAAGAGATGGGCGTTAAGGATTCTGAAACAGTTGAAAAACTCAAGATTTTTCAGAAAGACCTTCCGCAGGATAACATGAAAATCGTCATTCTTGCTCCGTAATGCGCATGGCTCCCGCTAAACGATCAAAATCCGCTCCCGCGCAGCGCTCAAAGGCCGTTCCGGTCAGGATCATCGCTACACCGCGACCGCCATTACGGGCTCGTACCCCGTCTTCCGAACCGATGAAATCCGGAACATCCCCGTCGCGACAGCAGACCGTCCCGACGAAGGAAAGGAATAAGAGGCGGATCATGTGGGCGGGCGTTACGATCGTAAGCGTATTCATATTCATACTGTGGATCGGCTACGCCCAGCAGGTGCTCACGTCGCAGCAGGGGGGAGAACAGACGTTTTTCTCAAAGATTTTTGAGGATGTGGCGGGCGTGTTCAAGAAGTTCCCCGGTTTTTCGCCGCCGGTCAATGCGCGAGACAAGGAGCTGAACGATCTCCGTAATCGCGTTTTTCCGGAAATCGACGTTAACAGTAATCGGAACATCGACATCGTGCCATCCGTGGATACGAATTTGCAGACGAACGAGAACGCGAACACAAATACGAATCAGGATACTAACGTTACTACCAACACACCGGTCAATAGTAATACTGCGAGCCAATGACAGCGCAACATCAGAAGAGCACTGAAGAACCGAAACAGCCTGTCGATCTGGTCGGTGCGGTAACGCCGCAGCCGATCGTGGACGAGATGTCCCGTTCGTACCTCGACTATGCGATGTCTGTCATTATTGCACGTGCGCTTCCCGACGTTCGCGATGGACTAAAGCCGGTCGCGCGGAGGATCCTCTACGCGATGTGGCAGATAGGAATCCGTCCAGGCTCGAAGTACCGTAAGTCGGCATACGTCGTCGGTGAAGTCATGGGAAAGTACCACCCGCATGGCGACATTGCGATCTACGACACGATGGTCCGCATGGCGCAGCTGTTTTCACTGCGGTACCCGTTGGTCGACGGTCAGGGAAACTACGGTTCGGTTGACGGCGACGCGCCTGCCGCAATGCGGTATACCGAAGCGAGACTCGCGCGCATTTCGACGGAGATGCTGCTCGATATTGAAAAAGAGACCGTTGATTTCATTCCGAACTACGACAACTCGCAGAAAGAGCCGGTGGTGCTCCCTGCAAAGCTGCCGAACCTCTTACTGAATGGAACAGTCGGCATTGCGGTCGGCATGGCGACGAACATACCGCCGCACAACCTTGGCGAGATCCTCGATGCAACCGCGTACCTCATAGATAATCCGAACGCGACCATTGATAGTCTCCTGAAGTTCGTTAAGGGACCAGATTTTCCTACGGGTGGTCACATTTTTGATGCCGAAGCGATCAAGCAGGCATACGCGACCGGCAAGGGGTCCATCGTCATCCGCGGCGTTGCTGAGATCATTGAGGCGAAACCAGGCGATTTCCGAATCATCATCTCCGAACTCCCCTACCAGGTGAACAAAGCCCAGCTCGTCTCGCATATCGCAGACCTCGTCCGCGACAAGAAACTCGAGGGTATCAAGGATCTCCGCGACGAATCAGACAAGCGCGGCGTCCGCGTCGTCATCGAGCTAAAACGCGACGCGTACCCTAAGAAGGTGCTGAACAGGCTGTACTCATTGACGCAGCTGCAGGAGACGTTCCATGTGAACCTCCTCGCGATCGTAGACGGCATTCAGCCGCGCGTTCTCACGTTGAAAATGGTGCTTGAAGAGTACATTAAGCACCGGAAGGACGTGGTGCGCCGGCGCACCCAGCACGACCTTACCGTAGCAAAGGACCGCGCGCACATTCTCGAGGGCTTGCGTATCGCGCTCCTCCACATCGATGCGGTGGTAAAGACCATCAAGCAGTCGAAGGACAAGGACGAGGCAAGGGTGAATTTGATGAAACGTTTCAAGCTCACCGACCGCCAGAGCGTCGCCATCCTTGAGATGCGCCTGCAGCAGCTCGCGAACCTCGAGCGCCTCAAGATCGAGCAGGAGTACAAGGAGAAGAAAGTGCTCATCGCTGAACTTGAGTCGATCCTCGCTTCTCCGAAAAAACTTATGGGTGTCATTAAGAAGGAGCTTACCGATCTCCGCGCAGTATCCGATCAGCGGAAGACGAAGACGTTCCCGAACCCGGTCGGCGAATTCACGCAGGAAGACCTTATTCCGAACGAGCCGGCCATCGTCGTCATAACGCGCGACGGGTACCTGAAGCGCGTGAGCCCTGAGCTTTTTAAAACGCAGGGACGCGGCGGCAAGGGCGTCATTGGTTTGACGACGAAGGAAGAGGATATGGTCAGCCACTTCCTCTCAACGACGACGCACTCAGACATGCTCTTCTTTACGAACCGAGGCCGCGTCTTCCAGCTGAAAGCCTACGACGTGCCGGCCGCATCACGGACCGCAAAAGGACAGGCGATCGTGAACTTCCTCCAGTTGCCGCAGGAGGAGAAGGTGAACGTCGTTCTGTCGACGACAGATCTAAAGCCGTACAAGTACCTCGTTATGGTCACGAAGAACGGTGTCATCAAGAAGGTCGATACCGAGGCGTTCAAGATCGTTCGACGGAGCGGACTCATTGCTATCAAGCTCAGGTCCGGGGATCACCTGCGTTGGGTAAAACCGTCTACTGGGAAGGACGACGTCGTGCTCGTAACGGCAAACGGCCAGGCAATCCGATTCCGCGAAACACAGGTGCGGGAGATGGGACGGAACGCTGCCGGCGTCCGCGGTATGCGCCTTAAAGGACAGGATGAGATTACCGGCATGGACCTCGTGCATGAAGGGAAGGCGGAAACTGGAGAACAGATCCTTGTCGTCATGGCGAACGGGTTCGGTAAGCGAACGCCGCTCAAGCAGTACAAGGTACAGGGCCGCGCCGGTTCCGGCATTCGGACGGCGAAAATCACCGAGAAGACCGGGAAGGCCGTGACTTCGTTCATTGTGAATGCTCGTCTCGAGCAGAACGACATCATCGTGATCTCCGAAAAAGGCCAGGTCATCCGTCTGCCGCTGAAATCAGTGTCCATACTAGGCCGTGATACGCAGGGGGTTAGGGTCATGCGCTTTTCTGAGAAGAACGATAAGGTGGCGTCGGTAACCTTTATTTGAACTTTTTCTCAACCGACGTCATCACTGAACTTCAGTGAAGGATCCTCGAGCGTTACCTTTATTTAATGGAATGATAACAACGCGAGCCATCCTGAGCGCAGCGAAGGATCTACGAGCGTGATGTTCATATAATCCGGATGTGAAACAACCCCAGGTCCTCCGGATCCTGGGGCGGTTTGTGTGGCGCTTATAGCGCGACACGACTGACTGTGCTGTGCGAGGTTGATCGCTGACGCGGCTCGTTCTTCGTTGTTACCACGAACTGACGGGATCCCGCTGCAGCCACTTGGGCGGGCAGTACTGTCCGTCCCTGACGTGGCACGAGGGGATGAGTGAGCTCATGCTCCTGTCCCAGATCTCCTCCGTCTTCCCTCTCCAGCAGTCATGAACCGTTACCGTGATCGTCATTCTGCTGACCGCGGTTACCCTGCCTACATGGCCGCGTGATGCCGCGTAGCATCCAACCGCGAACTCCTCAGGCACGTGTCGCCTCCTTGGCGTGCAGATGTGCTGGCTCGGCTTCAAAGACGCATCAGGCGACGCGCCGACGCTAGTCGGCAGACCTTGCCTCTTCATCGGCGACTCTTGCGACGACGTCTTCACGAACGAACTGCATCGCATGCAGCGCCGCGACGATCCTCCAGAGCCTCGCCGTCCTCTGCGGGCGGCTCTTCAGAGCACGCTGTCTCGCCAGCTTGACGAGAGCACGCCGCACGACCTGCTCGACGAGGTCGCCGACGGTCACGCACCTCCGCAAAGCACTCTCCGGCAGCGTGATGCCGAGTTCGCGCTGAACGAGCGCAACGAAGTTGATGGTCTTCGCGGACCCGAACCCGATGTCGGAGAGCCGCTGGTCAGGACGGATGTAGCGGTGCTGCCACCGTTTCGCCTGCGCGACGAGCCGCACGACTTTCTTCGCGAGATACGCCTCGATCGTGAACGGCGAGCAGTGAGCGAGGTTCCACATCCTCTTCCTGTGCGGCTTGCCGTCGCAGTCGAGCACCCTCACCGTTGCGTAGCTGTCGGGGATGGCGTGCCTGAGCTCGCGCGGGAGGATGTCCGAGAGCCTCTCAACACGACCGACGCTGAGCGTACGGTTGTTGATGATGAGCGTTCCCTGTTGGGGACGCCAGATGGACCGGATAGCGGGACGCTTCATTCAGTACCTCCATGTCTGTAACTCCCGAGCGTCGATAGCGAGCGGTTACATTTGTTCAGGTGGTTCCCTTTCTCCTTTGCGGGTTATGCGGCTTCAGCCGGTGTTTTCGGTGCCTGTTTCGAAACAGCGTGGTACGCGCGGACTGCTTCGGGCGTGTCGCTCCGAGCAAGCCGGTGTAGACGATGCATGAACGCACTGAAACCACCCCTAAGCCAGCGAGGGTTTTCGGCAATTTCACTGAGCTTCTCCCAGCTGACCCGGAACTTTGGTTCAATGCCTTGGGAAATAAGCCGTTGTTCGTAGTGGGAGCGAGGGACGTGGACGAATCGTGCTGCCAGGAGAAGCCGACGAACGATAAGTATGTCCTGCCGGATCCTCTTCTGGATCGACGATGGTACCGTCGGTGGCTCGTTGCTTTTCGGTTTCATGTACGTATCCTCTGTACGCCTGAAATCAGCGATTTGTTGTCAACGAAGCGGCCTGATGAACGGTGAGGAATGGTACAGGGGGCTATAACCCTTGTCAACGAGCGTTTTTTTCAGTACACTTTCAATGCTATTTACTTACGAGGAGCGCTGAAGTATGGGTCTTCCATCGAAACGGAGAACGAAACAGCAAAAACGCGAGCGCGCATCGCACTTTGCGTTGGTCGAGGTAGGCCTGACGACTTGTAGCCACTGCAAGAAGAAAATGTTACCGCACCACGTTTGCCCGCACTGCGGTTACTACGGCGGTCGACAGGTGATCAAGAAAGATCTCTTTTCGAAGAAGAAGGGCAAAAAAGGCAAGAAGAAAGAGAAGGAAGAAGCCGAAGAGAAAGAGAAGAAGTAATTGGACGGAGAAGATCTTTTTCCATGTCGAATCGACACCTAGCACGAACGGTCGCGATGCAAACCCTGTACGAGTGGGATTTTAACGACCGCAAGCAGAAGCTTGCCGAACTAGTGCGCCATAATCTGTCTGAGTTTGCGCCGGATTTTGATGACGGCGGTTTTTCCGAACGGATCGTGCGCGGTATCGAGGAGAATCGTCCCGAGATCGACGTCGTCATCGAAAAGTACGCACCGGAGTGGCCTATTCAGCAGATAACGATCGTCGACCGGAACATTCTCCGGATCGGCGTGTACGAACTCAAGTTCGCCAAGGACATACCTCCGAAGGTCGCAATCAATGAGGCGATCGAGCTTGCAAAGTCATTCGGCGGCGAATCATCAGGAAGGTTCGTGAACGGCGTCCTCGGCGCGGTCTATAAGGATATGGGCGGACTTCCGCCAGCCCGGGAACGCTCGTCTCAACAGAACACCCCGCCGCAACCATCATCCTAAAGTTCATTATTAATTACGTTGACTTTTGTCGTTTGATGCGCGGGCTAAAGCGCCTGAACGCGAAAAGTCAAACATAAAAAATGGCACCATCAATGCCTGACCTCACGGTGTTTGAACAATTCGAATCAAAACTCAACGTTTCGTTTAAGGACCGCGATTTACTCGTACAGGCGTTCACGCATCGCTCGTACCTCAACGAGAATCCCGACTTCCGACTGCAGCACAACGAACGTTTAGAGTTCCTCGGTGACGCCGTGCTCGAACTCGTCGTTACCGAAAACCTTTATCGCACGTTCCCGAATCCCGAGGGTGACCTAACGAACATCCGCGCCAGCCTCGTCAATTCCCGGTCGCTCGCTGATGTCGCGCTTGATCTCAATTTCGATTCGTTCCTGCTCTTATCGCGGGGCGAAGCGAAAGACGCGAACTCGAAAGCGCGACATACCATCCTCGCGAACGCAGTCGAAGCGGTCATCGGCGCGCTCTACCTTGACCAGGGATTTGAAGTCGCAAAGCAGTTCATTGATCGGTTTATCCTTACGAAAGTACCTGACATCGTTTCGAACCAGAAGTATCGCGATCCGAAGAGCACGTTTCAGGAGTTTGCCCAGAAGTACTCAAGCATCACCCCCGTCTACCGCGTACTTGCCGAGTGGGGACCCGACCATGACAAGCACTTTCGTGTCGGGGTGTACATCGGTTCCGAAGAGGTCGCCGTCGGCGAAGGGCAGTCGAAGCAAGAGGCGCAGGTCGCAGCCGCGAAGGCAGCATTAAAGAGGAGGGGCTGGAGCGAGGAATGATCCCAGAAGTATTCCTGAGCGGTCTCTTTTTTGCGAGCATCATCATCATGCTCGTTGGTTTCATGAGTATCATATTCCCTTTTCTGCCTTCCGTACTGGTGATCTGGCTCGGGGTGTTCCTCTACGCAGTCGGCTCGAGCTTCGAAACGATCGATGCAAATTTCATGCTCGTCGTATCGGTGCTCGCGTTCGGAACAATGTTCCTCGATTACCTTTCAAACTCATGGGGGAGTCGTAAGTTCCGGGGGAGTTACTGGGGAGTTCTCGGCGCAGTGCTCGGAGGATTGGTTGGTTCGCTCTTCGGTCCGCTCGGAATGCTCGTTATTGGTCCGGTATTCGGCGCGGTCATATTCGAGATGGTGCGGGGAAGGGATAACATCTTCGGTATCGAAACGGACCATTTCACGGTCGTCGGATTCATCGGAGGCACGCTGGTAAAGTTAGCCACCGGCGTCGTAATCGTCGGCTTGTTTATCTGGAAGCTCATGCAGAGCGTCAGTACGTAAACGGGATACGGTATGTATCTAGAGAAGCTCGACGTACAAGGATTTAAATCGTTCGCCCCGAAGACCAGCCTTGATTTTGGAAAAGGGATCACGGCGATCGTCGGACCGAACGGCTCGGGAAAGTCGAACATTGCGGACGCGATCCGGTGGGTTCTCGGCGAACAGTCGCTGAAGACTATCCGAGGCAAGCGCTCCGAAGACGTCATTTTCGCAGGCTCGGACAAAAAAACGAGGCTCGGCGTCGCCGAGGTGTCGCTGTACTTGAACAACGAGGATCGTACTGCGCCGATCGATTTTTCGGAACTGGTCATTACGCGCCGCGTCTACCGAAGCGGCGAAGGCGAGTACCTTGTGAACAAACGCCCCGTCCGGCTTTCGGACATCCACATGCTCCTTGCGAAATCGAACTTTGGACAGCGAACGTACTCGATCATCGGTCAGGGCATGGTCGACTCGATCCTGCTCACCAGTCCGCAGGAACGAAAGAGCTACTTCGACGAGGCGGCCGGTGTCCGGCAGTACCAGCTCAAGCGTGACCAGGCGATCTCAAAACTCGATCGTACCCGGGAGAACCTTCGCCAGGCAGAAGTATTGATACAGGAAATTGAGCCGCGATTGCGTTCTCTGACGCGGCAGGTGCGGCGACTCGAACGTCGTACCGAAGTCGAGAAAGAGCTTATTGTTCTACAGACCCGTTTTTACCGCGGCACACTGCAACATTTCCGGAAGCAGCTTTCCGAGGCACAGGGGAACCTTGCGACGCTCAATGGCGAAAGGAAAAAACACGAACGTATCGTCAATGAAATGAACGCGCGAATCGCTGCCCTCGAGGGCGAACAGTCGCGTTCCGAAGCGTTCGCAGCGCTCCAGCGCCAGTACGAACAGGCGCAAGCGGAAAAAGGCGTCCTGCTCGCAGAAGAAGCGGTGCTCCGGGGTCAGCGCGACGCCGCATTCGCGAGACAAGGCAAAGCGAACATCGTTTGGCTTGAAAAGCAGCTCGGATCAGTTGTACGACAGATCGCGGACCTTGAAACGGAAATAACCGGCTTGCAGGGTTCCCTCGACCTCGAACGCTCGAAGCAAAAGACGTTTTCAGCCGAGGAGGATCAGAAACGAAAGGAGTATGAGTCGCTCGACCGTGAAGTTCGCGGTATATACGAAGTGTTGCAGAAAGGCGTCGTGTCGCTTCCCGATGTCCAGACCGAGTTCCAGGAATTCGTGGCGTTTGAGCATATCTTCATCGGAGAACTCCGTAATGCGACCACGGTCGAACAACTCGATACATTGCGAAAACGCGGAGACGAACTCGAGAAACGCACCAGTCGGCTCGCGGACCGACTCGAACGACTCGGCGCTAGCGAAAAAGCAGAAAAAGTCGTTGCGCTGCAAGAACGACTTGCGAAGGCGCTTGGCGAGCGGGACGACATAATCCGGCGCAGCGCCGAGGTTAGCTTGTCAGTGCGTCTCCGCAGCGAAAAAGTTCAGCTGTTGACGCGGTCCCTCGATCGTTTGCGGGAAGAACGCGACCGGCTCGACCGCGAACTCGCCCGGTCAAAGGCGGGATCGGTTGAGGATGCGACCGAAACGAATCGTACGCAGACAGACACGCTTACTGCAAAGATCGCTGCTGTCAATACGAAACTATCGTCGATAACCGCCGAAATGCAACAGTTCAATCAATCGGAGACGAAGAAACGAAACGAGCTGTTCCAGGTTCAGCGCGAGTTGCGTACGGCACAGGATAACTTGAACGCCGCTACCGGGAAATGCAGCGACGTGAAGGTCGAGGTTGCACGTCTCGAGACGCACGTACAGGACGTCGAGCGGGAGATCCGCGACGAGGTAAACGAGGAAGCATGGAAGGACATTTTCGAGAGCACGGAGCAGACGCCTCAGCCGAAATCCGAGGATTCCGAAGAGATCCAACGCATTAAGCATCAACTCGGCCTGATCGGCGGTATTGATGAGGGCATTGAGAAGGAGTACTACGAGACCGATGAGCGGTACCGGTTCCTAAAGACCCAGTATGATGACCTCATGAAGGCGAGCGCGCAGCTTGAGGCCGGCATCGAAGAGCTCGACGTAACAATCAAGGAACGGTTCGACGAGGCGTTCAAGAAGATCAACGAAGAATTCGGCAAGTTCTTCCGCTCGCTGTTCAGCGGCGGGTCAGCAAAACTGATCCTCATAAAGGATATTATCCAGCAAGAGGATGAGGAAGAAAACGAAGAGGGATCGGAAGACGATGAGGAAGAGGCAGATGGAACGCGGAAAGAGAAGGAGGCCAAAGGAGAAAAGGTGATCATCGGCATCGAGATTCAAGCGACGCCGCCCGGTAAACGGCTGAAAGGGATCGGAATGCTCTCCGGCGGCGAGCGAGCGCTCACCTCGATCGCCCTCATCTGTGCGATCATAAAGAACAATCCGTCCCCATTCGTCGTGCTCGACGAGGTCGACGCAGCGCTTGATGAAGCGAACTCGCAACGGTTCGCAGCGATCCTCGTTCACCTCGCTACCCACACCCAGTTCGTCACGATCACGCACAACCGCGCGACGATGGAAAAAGCGAACATCCTCTATGGCGTAACCATGGGCGATGACGGCGTGTCAAAGCTCTTATCTGTAAAACTCGAAGAAGCTGAGCGCGTCATCAAGAAATTCGGAAATCGCTAGGCAGCGTGCATGAAGACTCTTACGGTCTCTACAAAACGTGCGCGGCAGGTCGTCGATATAACTGACGACGTGCAGCGTAGTGTGAGCATCAAGAACGGCATTGTTCACCTTTTTGCGCAGCACACGACCGTTGCGATAAGCGTGGCCGATCTCGACCCCGGCACCGACCTCGACATGCTTGACGCGTTCGAGGCGATGGTGCCGAAGCTCAAGTACCGCCACCCGCACGACCCCGCGCACGTTCCCGACCACATCCTCTCAGCGATGATCGGCGTGTCGTTGACGGTCCCCGTGCGTGACGGAACTTTTCAGCTTGGAACATGGCAACGTATCGTCCTCATCGAGTTTTCAGGGCCAAGAGAACGGACGATCGTAGTTTCCGAAATCGAGAGTTGACCGAAATCTCGCCTTCGGGTATCCTATCCACGCGTTTCATTAACCATTCTTTGTCGTACCACCTATGCTCGTCATCCGCCTTCGCAGAATTGGAAAGCGTCAGCACGCCACGTTCCGTTTCACCGTTTCCGAAAAAACAAGGAGCCCACAGAGTACCGCCGTGGAATTCTTAGGGTCGTATGATCCACACACGAATCCCCCAACGGTGAACCTGAAACGCGACCGTGTCGAGCACTGGCTTAAGGTCGGAGCGAAACCGTCCGCGACCGTACATAATATCCTCGTTGATGCAGGATTGCTTACCGGTCCGAAGGTGAAGGTGGCTTTTCCGAAGAAGCAGGCTGAAGCGGAGAACAAGCCTGGAGAAGCCGCGGCAAACGTTGAGAAGGTTGAATCCCCGCCCGTCGAAGCAGTACAGCAAGCAAGCGGCTCTGCCGGAGAAGAGCCAAAGAAGGAACAGGCAGCGCCAACTGACGCGCGGGCGCCTGCTGAAACGAAATAATACAAGACACCTTGTCGGTTGACACAGTGTCATTTGACGTCTTTTTAGCACGTTGCTACGCTACTCATCACCAGGAGCTTGGAGTATAGGCGGTTAACGCCACTCCCAGAAAAAGGTCGAAACTCGCTGGCATTGAACGAACCTCATTACCTACTGAAGGAACCGTATGGCAGAACCCATAGAAGATCAGGCATTCGTCGAATACGTCGTCAAGGCCCTCGTTGACCGACCAGAAGACGTAAAGTCAGATCGCACCGTCGATGAGATGGGCGTCCTTATCACGCTCAAGGTAAATCCACAGGACCTCGGGCAGGTCATCGGCCGTCAGGGCCAGACCGCCAAGTCGCTCCGCACATTGCTGCGGGTTGTTGGCGCGAAGAACCACGCCCGGGTAAATCTAAAAATTTACGAACCGGAAGGATACCGAAAGGGTCCGCGCCGGGATGAAGCAGCCGCGGGAGCGCCTGCAACGGCACCGGCCGCGCCCGAAGAGACCGTCTCGCCGATCGATGATCTGAAGCTGTAAACTCGGAATATTAACCAGACACCTCCGCGAGGGGGTGTTTTGGTATGCACCTCGCCCATTACATTCCAAGGCGACGGGCGATATCTTTGGCGATATAGAATTGGTAGAGAAAAACAGGTATACTGATTGCATGCGTTTTGATGTCATCACGATTTTTTCCGGCGTAGCCGGACCCGGCTCTGCCGGGCCCCTCAAATTATGAGATTCGATATTATTACAATCTTTCCTCAGCTTGTTGAAACTTACTTCAACGAAAGCATCTTGAAGCGCGCCCGAAAGAAGGGCGTGCTTGATCTGCGCGTGCATGACCTTCGCGACATCACGACCGACCGGCATCGTACTGTCGATGACCGGCCGTTTGGCGGCGGACCGGGTATGATCCTGAAGGTTGAGCCGATCGTGAAGACGCTGGAAAAGGTGCTCGGGAAGGTAGTGGATAAAAAGAAACGCCCGAAAACGACGAAGGTTTTCACAATGGACGCTGGCGGCGTTCAGTTCACGCAGTCGACCGCCCGGAAAATGACGAAGCTGAAGCACATCGTGCTCGTATGCGGACGATATGAGGGCATCGATGCGCGGATCGACGCATGGATCGACGGCAAAATCTCGGTCGGGCCGTACGTGCTGACCGGCGGTGAAATTCCCGCGGTTGTCGTTGTGGATGCCGTGAGCCGGTTGGTGCCCGGCGTCCTCGGCCATAAGGATTCGGCGAAGGATGAAACAGATGTTGAAGCCGGTTTTGTTGAATACCCGCAGTACACGCGTCCGGAAATATTCAGGAAGAAGCGGGTGCCGAAAGTGTTGCTGTCGGGGGATCACAAGGCGATTGCAGAGTGGCGATTAGGAAGAAAGAAAAATGTCTAATATTCCTCCAGTCATCAGCGACATTTTATCAAACAGTGGAAATAGTTTCCATTATAAGGTCGTTCGATATTTTCGAGATAATGGATGGAGCGTTCTTGTAAGTCCCTATTATAGCGACAACATTACAAATAAGCCTCGAGAGATTGATATTATTGCTGAAAAGAAATTTGAATATCATACATTTCCGAATACATACGTAGGCGAAATATGTATTAGGCTATTTATTGAGTGTAAAAAAATTTCGTTAAATACGCTATTTTGGTTTGATGGATTGAACGAAGAAAAAACAATTGGAAGAATCGCGGAGGATTTAGAAATTACATCTACTCATGATTCAGACTTTCATACGAAACATCATTATTATTTACAAAAACAGGTAGCTAAACTGTTTGAATCAGAAAACAAGAGAGAGCCAGATAACGAAATAATATATAAAGCGATAAATCAGAGTCTTAATTCTTTGATATATTTTCGAAACACAGATTCAATTCTTCCAGAAAATGAGCAAAGCAACATCATTTTTACACTCAATTATCCGGTAATAGTTTGTGATGGATATCAAAAGTGTTTTAAGGTTGACACTGATAAGACAGAAATCGAACAAATAACTGATGTGTTTCAAGCTGAAATAAACTATGCATTTATTGATGTTGACAACAATAAAAAGAATGAGTTTTTCATTGTCGACATCGTTAGCTTTGAAAAACTAAAGCAATATCTTGATGCTCTTAATGAACACGACGTCACTGCGTTACGAACAAAAATGGAGTGGTATGGTCATTTCGCCAAATGATATTTTAAAAACATGAAACTCCGTGAAGGCGTCCTGAAGGCGCTTCCCATTCTCGGCCACGGCAACTTCCTGAAGCTTTGGTCTTCGCAGATCTTGAACCAGTCGGCCGGACATATCCTGAACTTCGCCCTTGCTGTGCGTATCTTCGAGATCTCGCACTCCAGCACGCTCGTCGGCGTTCTCGTCGCGGTGGTGAGTGTACCGCCGATACTGTTCTCCTCGTTGGCTGGCGCTATGGCGGACCGGTTCGACCGCAAGACGATCCTGTTCCTCTCTAACATCCTCCGGGCGCTAGTCGTTGTGGTATTCTTCGCTTGCGGAGACTCGCCAGCCGCCCTTATTGTGCTCGGTTTCATCATATCCGCGATAAGCCAGTTCTTTGGTCCGGCAGAAAGCGCGACGATTCCTGAGCTCGTTCCGCGGACCGAACTGTTCATCGCGAACGCGATGTTCGTTTCAACGGTGTACATCGCATTCCTGATCGGTTACTCGATTGCGGGTCCGCTCATACAGCTCCTCGGTCCGACGAAGGTCTACGCAATTCTCTTTTTTGCATTCCTTGTATCAGCAGCCCTGAACGCAATACTTCCGAGGCTGACAGGACACCTCGAACATCGTATCAAGACGATCGAATTTTTCCGTAACCTCAAGGGTGAGATCAGGGACGGCGTACGCTTCATAAGGCACACGCCCATCATCCTCATGCTCGTCGTACAGTTCTCGCTCGTGTTCGGGTTCGAGCGGTCTGTCGTTGCGCTCATCCCGGCGCTCGCAACGAACGTTCTCGGGTTCAATGTCCAGCAGATGTCGCTGTTCCTGATCCTGCCGGCTGGCCTCGGCGCGGCGATCGGCGCGTTCGTCGGGAATATCGCGAAGCGTCGCTGGAAGAAGTCGACCCTTATCATCTCCGGGATCGTTGGCGCTGGCGTTACGCTCTGTCTTATTCCCTTCGTGAATTACCTTGGCAATCCTGACGTCTTGGTAGTCCACGACGTGGTGCGGCTCTGGTATATCATGGCGCTTGTGTTCCTTACCGGCTTTGCCGACGTGCTGATCATCGTCGCGGCGCAAACGACGTTCCACGAGGAGACGCCGGGCCACACGCGCGGACGCGTGTTCGGTTCTCTCATTACGCTCATGAACCTCGTCGGATTGCCGATGATACTCATCGTGAGCTGGCTCGGCGAGCACTACCCGATCATGCGCGTGTTCTTTGGCATAGGCATTGCCATGATATTGCTGGCATTCTTGAGCGTCAGGCAGAATCGAAAGATTAACAGCGTGCGGTTGGATTGACCTCCCCGTCCTGCTGTTGCAGGACACCCCTCCACAATTGTGGAGGGGGTTGTTGCGGAGCAACGGGGGAGGTTGGCGAGGCATATGCTAAGAGCCCCGCAGGATGTTCAGTCCGTTGGGGCTCTTGTGGTTGTCGGTCCGTTTCGTCAGTTTGCGGACGATTGGGACACGCCTTACTTCGAGCTACTTCTTGTGCCGCTTCGGCTTGATCGGGATGTCGGTACGCTCCTCCCAGTAGAGCGCACCTTCGATCATGGGGATGTCGCCGCAGGGCTCGAGTCGGATCGACGTCACCCTCCATCCCGTGAACCAAGGGGCCAGGCAGGGGATCCGGCCTCTCGCCCCCTTCAGCATCGGCTGGTAGAAGCCGGGCATCTTCGAGCGCCCGGCCTGCGTGAGTGCGAACCTCGTGACGCCCGTCCCGTCCCGCTCGTAGACCTCGGCCTCGTTGAGCGCCGGGAACGTGAAGCCCCTTCCCCGATTGTCGATTGGAGGAATCTGCACGGTCACTTCGTAGAATGCGTCCGACGAGACCTCCGGAACCAGCGTGAAGATGCAGATTGCAGATCTCACGTATACCTCGGGGAAGCTGCGTCCCCGGTGAAGCAACTTCTCGTCGCTCATGGCGTCATCCTTCTGAAATGTTTGCTGTCTGCCAGTCGGGCGTTTGCTCGACGGCTGACAGCACGTTGGTTACGGTGCAGGGTTCTCCTCCTGTGGGGCGACGTAGGTCGCGACGAGCTCGTTGCCGTCTGGAAGCACCATGAGCTGGTCGCCTGGTGCGCGGGATGGCACTTCGCCCTCGATCACTCCGATGGACTTCATGGAGCCGTCGTCCTGTATCTCCCGGTATTCCAGGAGGTAGCGGCCGGTGAACCCCATGCTTCGGGCGACGTAGTCGGCGAACTCTGTGCCCCCGACACCGATCGGCAGGTCGCCCATCGCGAATGTGATGATTGGGTCGGGTACTTCCTGCCAAGATCCACCTGCCGGGCGGATGAAGGCCTTCTTGGGCTTCTTCTTGCCGCTCATCCGTGCCTCCCTAGTCGGGGATCTCGTCGCCGCTCTGTACCGGCAGCTCACCAACGCCGTCGCACGTCCCTCCAACAGCGGCGTCATCGTGCACCCCGATCACAACGCGGCGATCCATTTCCGTGAGCGGCGCATCAGACTTGCCGCAAACCGGGCACCTTCCCTTCTCGTTCATGTCTCGTGCCTCCTTGTGGGTTCAGACTTCCATGTGAGCAGCGCTCTCGGACGACGCCGACGCTTCGGCGATCATCCGGGTAAGATCCGTGAGGAACATCCCGAGAATCGCGTCGGACATGCTGCGCCCGACGACGATCGTGTTGCCTGCCTGCTGTTGGGCGGAGATCATGCATTGCCGATTGTCGTACGCGAACGGGTTGAATCCGAGGCGGTCCTCGATGGTGTGTACGATAAGGCTGTGCGCGACGTCGCTCGGGAGTTCCGGAGGCGCTGTGATCGGTGGGTCACCCGGCTGGACCGTCAGCGGATAGCTGAACAGCCCGAAGGCAACCCGTGCGATCGCCATGAGCACGATCCCCGGATCTTCCGTGTCGAGCTGCAGGTGGAGCGTTTTGTCCCTCCGCAGCATCTTCATCGCTCCCTCCCTGGATTACGGCTAGGGTCGAACAGCTGTTTCCGGAGCTCGTAGCCCGGTATGACCATTGTGTAGAAGACCAACCCAGCTCCGAGCATACCGAGCGGTACGCCGAAAACCGGGTTGCTGGTGATCCGAAACGCCCAGTACATACAGAACGGGCGCGTGATCACGGTGTCGACGATGTCCGCGACGCCGTACTCGACCGCGAGGTCGCGGAACGCGAGCATGAAAGCCACGCGTTTCCGTACGCCGTCACGGCGATGGCGGCGGTACTCGCGGACCTGCGCAAAGATGTAGTAGGTGAGCGCGTCCGCGAACGTGACGACGTACGCTGTTACGACCGTACTCCACGGAAGCCCGCTCGCGAGTATGAGCGGTCGAAGGATGTACGCCGCGATCAGTGCTCCGATCAGTGCGGCGCCTTCCTGTGGTCCGTACCTACGAACCCACTCCCAGACCTTCCTCTGGGAGAGCACCATAAGCTGCCTCCTTTTTGAAGGAGAACCGTTGATGTCAATGTGCAGCGAGCGGCTGCACGGTGGACGTACAAGCCTGCTGTGTCCCGATAGGCCGGAAACTATAGACGGTACATAAAAAGTAACCTCTTGTCAAGGGATCTCTAACGTAAGGCTCTGTTACAGCATCCACTTGACAGGGACTTTTAAAGAGAGTATGCTCATGAACGTCGATAATCTATTGTCGTTCTTGTCCTCCGAGGATAAGACCGTTAAAAGGAGACGATACATTCGGCAACACACACGCACATTAAATCGATAACCTTACACTCTTTGTAACAAGGGGCCGTAAGGAGGAAAAACAGGGATTGCTGTACCATCGGCACTCACTGTTTTTTCTTCCGAAAGAGCAACTCCGTCCGACGGGCTTCGGACGTCGCACCTCAAGGCTCGGCGCGAAATGAATTCGTCGCCTCGCCCCAAACCGTTCACATCAGTCTGTATCCGTTCAGATGAGTGGATATCCGAGTGCTGTGAACGTTGTACCTCAAAGAACGTCGGGACGAGGACGACCCTGAATTCATTTCAGGGGAAATCCGAGGAGCGACCCCGACGAGGGAAGGAGTGGCATCGGACGAGGAAACCGTAGGTTGCCTCGCCGAATCGATCCGGTACGTTGACAACTGAAATGCGGTAAGGAACCCAGCACCAGAACTCTGTTCGGTGCTGGACAAGCAAGCAAACGACGCGATCGCCGGAGAACCGAGGGTAGAGATCAAAGGTCCAGAGCGACTTAACTTTTGCTCTTTCGGTACCGGCTCCCCTCTCTGTTCTCCGACGGTCCGTCACAAGATCCCGTGTCAAACACGGGATAAACGTCAAATTCTAGGTGCTTAAGCGATTCGTCCATCCCAACAATCGAATCGCGGTGTATGGGGAGCCAAACCCATACGCGTCATTTATGAGAGTTTGATCCTGGCTCAGGATGAACGCTGGCGGCGTGTCTTAGGCATGCAAGTCGAACGAAGATCTGTAGCAATACAGGTATGAGTGGCAAACGGGTGCGTAACACATTGGTAACCTACCCCGAGGCTCGGTATAACTCGTCGAAAGACGGGCTAATTCCGGATGATGTCCCGATCCATATGGAACGGGAGTAAAGGCGCAAGCCACCTTGGGAGGGGCCTATGGTCCATCAGCTTGTTGGTAGGGTAATGGCCTACCAAGGCTATGACGGATAGCGGGTGTGAGAGCACGACCCGCCTCACTGGGACTGCGACACTGCCCAGACTCCTACGGGAGGCTGCAGTCGAGAATCTTCCCCAATGGACGAAAGTCTGAGGGAGCGACGCCGCGTGCAGGAAGAAGCCCTTCGGGGTGTAAACTGCTTTTCTTCGGGAACAACACTGAGTGTACCGAAGGAATAAGGGGCTGCTAACTTCGTGCCAGCAGCAGCGGTAATACGAAGGCCCCGAGCGTTATCCGGATTTATTGGGCGTAAAGCGTTCAACGGTGGTTCCGCACGTCTCCTGTTAAATCTCACGGCTCAACCGTGAGGCCGCAGGTGATACGACGGAACTCGAGGACGGGAGAGGCACACGGAATTGCCGGTGTAGCGGTAAAATGCGTTAATATCGGCAAGAACACCAATAGCGAAGGCAGTGTGCTGGAACGATCCTGACACTCAACGAACGAAAGCGTGGGGAGCGAATGGGATAAAGCAATTCTCCCAGCATCATTTCTACTTCTGAAAACTTCGACGATGGGAAATCGTTTGTGAGTTTTGTCGGAGGCAGAAATGGTGCTGGGTTGATGCTCCCCCTTCCCTTCAGTTGTATCGCTCACGTGAAGTAAATTCACGTTCGCGATGTGATTGATTGAAAGATCGTAGGGGTACGATCGAAGGGAGAGAAAAAGCCTCATGTCCTCTCTCGTCGCAAGGCGAGAATAAATAAACTTGGCTATTTGCGGGAAACTCTGAGTATCCGAATGTACTGGCAACAGTAAAAATCATTCGGTGCAGACAACCCGCAGGGAAGTTTAGTGCTCTTTTGGTCTTTAGAAGTGGGTGGGGGTCGAAAAACAGCTTCGTGATCTGTTAAGGCGGGACACGAAAACGCGTGCCTGGAAACTGCGGGGCGTGACACGCCTACGGGTTAGCGGCGTGTATAAACTATAGAATCCATCGACCCTCACCCTAACCTTTCTAACGACTGGATGAGCACTAAACCCCTCAACGACTATACGCCGAGTCACCCTTCGGGTGAAAGATATAGTCTGACCTGCATGGCGACATGCAGAGACGCACAGAAATGATGCGTCCATACCACGACCACCCCGTCCGGTCATTCGACCGGACACCCCTCCTCACATGAGGAGGGGACAAAATGGAACGTCGAGTCCGCAGCGCCGAGGATCAGGGTGCCCGAAGGGCGGGACCCTAGCCGAGGCGCAAGGATCGACACCATGAAAGGGAAGGAGTGGTATCGGACGAGGAAACCGTTCAGGTTTCCTCGCCGAAAGTAACAATCGTGTAGATACCCCAGTAGTCCACGCTGTAAACGATGGATGCTAGATGTTGCGAGTATCGACCCTCGCAGTATCGTCAGCTAACGCGATAAGCATCCCGCCTGGGGAGTACGGCCGCAAGGCTAAAACTCAAAGGAATTGACGGGAGCCCGCACAAGCGGTGGAGCATGTGGTTCAATTCGACGCTAAGCGAGGAACCTTACCAGGTCTAGAAATTCAGCTGCACGCCCTAGGAAACTAGGGAAGCCTTCGAGGGTGCTGAACAGGTGCTGCATGGCTGTCGTCAGCTCGTGGCGTGAGCTGTTGGGTTAAGTCCCCTAACGAGCGCAACCCCTGTCGAGTGTTAAAATATTCGCTCGAGACTGCACGCTTTAAGCGTGAGGAAGGAAGGGATGACGTCAAGTCAGCATGGTCCTCTGACGACCTGGGCTACACACGTGCTACAATGGGGTGTAACAATGGGCTGCGAAGCCGTAAGGCGGAGCCAATCCCACCAAACCACCCCTCAGTTCGGATTGAGGGCTGCAACTCGCCCTCATGAAGCTGGAATCGCTAGTAACCGCGCATCAGCCATGGTGCGGTGAATACGTTCTCGGGCTTTGTACACACCGCCCGTCAAGCCAAGAGAGTCGGGAATACCTGAAATGCCCCGTACGGGGAACCAAGGTAGGCTCGATGATAGGGGCTAAGTCGTAACAAGGCATCGGTAGCGGAAGCTGTCGATGGATCACCTCCTTTCTAGGGAGACCTGAAGCGACTCGCCTTCGGGCTAGTCGTTTCGAGTTCAGCGCAGATTGTGTACTTTCTGCGTGAACCTAGAGGTCGTGTTCTTCTCCTCGGGAAATCCTCCAGCACCATTTCTATTTCTGAAATCGTCGGCGAAAATCCGGCGTTATCGGCGATTGTAGAGGTGGAAATGGTGCTGGATGCGACGTACCATGAGAAGGACTTATGGACGTGAAACGTCCTCTGCTAATGTCCGTGACGGGTCATGACGCAGATCGCTTGCGTTCCCGCACCATCGCTCACGCGAAGGTACGGGACATGCCTTACCGCATTCCAGATTGTCAACCCCGTTAGAGAGTCCCTTTGGTGACTCTCTTTTGGTAGCTGAGCGTGTATGGTTTTTCATGCGGCTCTCTAACGGGGTCAACAACAAAACCGCCAACGAGGCGGTTTTGGATTGGTTAGCGAGTGGTGTAAACTTTAAACAATATGTGGATATCTAGGAAGCGAACATATTTACCAGTCCTGGTCGTTGTAGCCGGTATTGTTTGTATGGGTTGTTTGTATGCGAATACCGCGTCTGCGAATTCTGTATCAGGGGTACTGACCGATCCGCTTGGCCAGCCAGCAGTCAATCAGCGCGTCGATGTGTACGGGGTGACCAGCCCGCTGGATTACGGAAAGGAATCGACCGTAAGCGCGGGATATGCACACTCGGATGCGAACGGGCGTTACCAGATTGACGTTGGCACGGACACCGGGTTGTATAAAGCGGTCATCGAGCCAGATCAGGTGCATTTCGTTTCAGCCGGGAGCGCGACATTGAAGTTCCCCGATAAGCGATTCTTTTCCTTTTCCGAGGGGTCGACCGACGAGACGAATACCGTCAATTTCACCATGGAACGGGCCGGACTCCGCTCGACCGTCAAGGGCACCGTGGATTCGCTGCAAAAAAAGTTAAAGAAAGAATTTGTCGCCGGCCATATCTGGATTCAGGTGGAGCTTGTGTCAGATCCGAACTTCTTTCGGACGGCCATGGTTGCAAGCGACGGTTCATTTTCACTGTCATTGACCGAAGGCACGTATCGGGTGAAGGCGCTTCTTCTTAATACGCTTTCGTCGACGTGGATCGAGTTCCCCGAGCTTTCGGTCACGCTCGATCAAGGACAGACGGTCGATCTCGGGCGGGTATCGGCACTCGATTCGTCGTTGACGATGACCCGCGTGTGTATGACCTGTATGCCGCTGGTGTTGTCGAGCGGTAAGAACGAGGTGCTGGTCCGCGAACGAAACCAACGCGTGCGCACCGCGCGCTATGTCGAGACGTTTTCAAAGAAGAACGGTCTTGATGTCGGTGGGATCGATACGACGCTGAGCTCGGGTGTCCGGGTGCGCGGCGGGTATTTGGACTTTGATGGCACGACGACGATGAGCGACGGAAACAAAGTCGCAGTATCCCGTCCGTTCACGCCGCCAGGGGTTATGGTCCTCTCGGTCCGGCTCGGAACGGATTGGATCCCGACGCTGCAGGAGTCGCTCCAATTTGCCATATCGCCGGACGGCATCCAGTGGCTTCCTATTTATCGCGATGAAAAGACGACCGTTCCGTCAGATTGGGACACTACAAAAGGGTTGCGATGGCGGATCGTCGGACTGCCCTCCGTCAGCAACGTCTTCATTAATGAAGTCCAGATTGTGTATTCTTTTACCCACTCCGCAACGTCGCCGAAACTACAGAATGCCCAACTCAAGCAGAATGGTACGGTTATACTGACCGGTACTCATTTCACACCGGATATGACGTATTATATTGGCGTACTCCCAGCGAGTCATGCGATGCATATGGCCCAGAAAAAGGCGCGATTGATGCCGAATCAACCGGGTGTCGTGTTCGCGAGTGACGTCCTATACCGCAGCACTACACGGGTACTGCTTCAGAAAATGGATTTGAAAAAAGGACGGTACTACGCATCGACTATGACGCCGGAACTTGATGTGACCGTGAAGCGCCTGGATATCCGTTGACTTTGATCATCCAGAACAACAAAACACCGCCTTGTGGGCGGTGCTTTGTTACTGGATGGATCCCAATTTTATTGCTACCATTAGCATGTTGCGTCGTACGTGGCGTATATATCAAACTATGGCAATTATCGTTAAAACTCTTGGCGCTTCAATTGAGGACTTAATAACATGAAAATGAAATTTTTATCATCCGGAGCCAAAATTTTAATATGTTTTCTGGCCCTTTTCGCCATTCTGGACGTGTACACTATTTATAATTTGCACCAAGCCAAACCAGAATACCTTAAAGCTGTAGCGCCGTACACTGTACTCATTCTGATAATCATAGCCGTTTATTCCATAATCAATGCATTTTTCAAAAACTCTAGAAACATTATCATCAGGTCTCTAAAAAATTTTTCCGCTAGGCACATAATTGGCTTTTCCTTTTTTATTATTTCACTTTTTTACTTGTACGATCTGGTATTTCATTTTCATAATATCGAAACCACAGGATCTGCTTTTTATTTTACTGCGTTTACTCTTTGGAATATCTTTTATATTGTAGTAGCTCTTGGTTTCCTTGCGTTCAAAGATAAAACCCTTTCCAAACGAATGTCAAAACTAAATTACATATACTGGTTAGGGATAGCAAACCAGAATGTAGTATTTAAAATAACGACGGCGTTTGCCTACGCCCTCTTTTTGTTATACTCGGCCATCTTCCTGTTAACCGTAGGTATCCCTATAACAACAAAGGGTACAATTGTGGGAGTCAGTATGGAGAGCGGTTCTCTTGCGATTTACAAATACAAGCTTCCGGACTTTTATACCCAATATAACATCGTGATTAATGATGGTGGAAAAAATTATACATTTCTTTTATCGGACGAAGAAGGAAAAAAATGTAATTGGGAAAAAGCCAATCAAGTAACCATCAAACACCATATCTTCTGGTACACTGCTGTTTGGAATAATCGAGTAATAGAATGTAATTGAAGCGGAAGAAGTAAGTGGGCTGGTCGAGGCCACCATACTGAAATTTCAAAACCGCATTCCAGTCGTCAACATAAAGAACCGTCGATGAGGCGGTTTTATCATGGGCGCAAAGACGGATTGCCCATCGTCTCATAGGCCGCTTTTTGGTATAGTGAATTGCATGAGGCCCGAAGTAGCATCCAAGGTATTCGTCGTCAAGAAGTTCATACATGACCATTGGAACGATACAGTCAGGACATCATCACCTAATGATGTCGTTGAAATCCGTTTGCCGTATCCGTTCAGCGTCCCGACCGCAGGCCCGGTGTTCCATATGTTTTTCTATTGGGACACGTATTTCATTAATGAGGGGTTGCTACGGGATGGTCAACATGAGCAGGCACGGCACAATGTAGACGATGTGCTGTTCATGATTGATTCCTTCGGGTACATGCCTAACTTTGTCGGAAAAGGCGGCATGACCCGTTCGCAACCACCGGTTGCGTCGTGTATGGTTCGGGCGTTGTATGAATTCAAAAAGGACGACGTGTGGCTCCGCGCTGCGTATGCGACCCTTGAGAAAGAATACCTATTTTGGATGTCGAAACGAAAGGGACCACGAGGGCTGAACCATTACGGAAGCAGCGAGTCGACCGCTGAAATTGCAGAGTTTGGGAACTATGTCGAAAAACGTATCATTCGAATTCCTAAAGCCCGTACGGAACGATCGGCATTTATGTACCATGCTTCTGCAGAAGCTGAATCCGGATGGGATTTTACACCTCGTTTTAAACGCCGGTGTTTAGATTTCTACGCGGTCGATCTCAACTCGTTATTGTTTGCGTTTGAGAACAATATGGCTGAGTCGTCTCGTATCTTAAAGAACGGCCAGAGCAACACATGGGAAATGGCCGCAGTGCAACGTAGTCAACTAATGAATCAATACTGTTGGGATGACGGAACAGGATGTTTCTATGATTATGATGCTGCACGACAACATCGCTCAAGCATCATGACCGCCGCAACGCTATTTCCGCTCTGGTTGGGCCTTGCCTCGAAGCAACAGGCGGAAAGGATCCATCAAAATATCTTATCGCTTGAACTTGAGCATGGGATCGTCACATGCGTTCCTGGGGCCGGTCATGACGGTGAAACATACCAATGGGATGCGCCGAATGGTTGGCCGCCGCTGCAGTTTACGGCCATTGCGGGTTGTTTGCGGTACGGTTTTTCTGATACTGCGAAGCGACTGGCGGAGAAATACCTATCCTGTGTGACGATTAATTTCATTCGTACTGGAAATTTGTGGGAAAAATATAATGTGATAACAGGGGGAATCGATACTGCAAATGAATATGGCTTACCACCGATGCTAGGATGGACCGCTGGAACCTTCCTGTATGCATGCGACGTATTGGGCCTTTAGCTGAGCGCGCGAATTGTCAAAAAACACCGCCGATGAGACGGTGGTTTTGTTATCAGATGAACCCGCCGGCCTGGAGCTTCCAGAGCTTCTTGTACAATCCGCTGCTTTTCGCGAGGAGTTCTTTGTGCGTTCCGGTTTCGGTCACGTGGCCGTGGTCGAGTACTATGATGCGGTCCATCTTGTTGACCGTTGAAAGACGGTGGGCAATAACAATAGTTGTTTTTCCTTGCATGAGCCTTGTAAGCGCGTCCTGAATCAGCGCTTCGACGTGCGAGTCCAAACTGCTTGTCGCTTCGTCCAGCACCAGTATAGGGGCGCTTTTGAGAATGGCCCGCGCAATGGCGACGCGCTGGCGCTCGCCGCCGGAGAGCTTCACGCCGCGTTCGCCGACGTAGGTGTAGTATCCATCCGGGAATTGGCTAATAAACTCATCGCAGTGGGCGTCGCGCGCCGCAGCGATGACCTCTTTGTCGGTCGCGTCTGGCCGGCCGTAACGGATATTTTCCATGATGGTCCGGTGGAACAGTATCGGGTCCTGCGGCACGAACGCGGTCTGCCTCCGCAGGGAATCCTGCGTCACGTCAGCAATGTCCTGGCTGTCAATGGTAATATGTCCGCTGGCAACGTCGAAGAACCGGAACAGGAGCCCGATGATCGTCGTCTTGCCGGCGCCTGAGGGACCGACGATGCCGATCCGTTCGCCCGGTGCGACATTTAGCGAGAGGCGGTGCACGACCTCGCGCGTCTGGTTGTACATGAAGGAGACGCGATCGAAAACGATCCTGCCTTCCCGGACGACGAGTTCCTTCGCGCCCGGTTTGTCGACGACCTCATGCGTTTCGTTCAGGATCTCGATCATCTCCTCCGCCTCCGCGAGGTCCTGGTACAGGCGTTGGATGATGCGGGACACTTCCCACAGGTTTGACATGAGCTGGATGAGGTAGGTCTGGATAAGGACGAAATCGCCGACGGAGAACGTGCCGGCCTGCCAGAGCCGGATGGCGAAGAAGAACACCGTGAACTCAAGGATGGCCATGAACCCACCTTGGAACGCCTCCATGTACGCAGCGAGGTCCCAGGAGAAGGTATGGAGGCGGCGCTGCTTGTCCGTCAGTTTCATGAAACCAGCGAGCTCGGCAAGCTTTGAGGTGAAGAGCTTGACGTTCGTATTATTCGTGATGGTGTCGGCGAGGTAGCCGGTCGCCTTGGAATCGATAGCAGCGGCCTTTACGTCGAACTGGAGCTTGTACAACGCGAAGTAGTAGCTTGCGGTCAGGTAGATCGCTGTCCAGACCGCAAGGATGAGGCCGAGCACCGGACGCCAGATCGCAAGGACGCCGACGATGATAAGGATACGGATCGCGAGCGGGAGCAGATTGAACATCAGGCGATCGGAGATGCTCTCGAAGGTGCGCACCATGCGTCCGACCTTCCGGACGATGGATCCGACGAAGCGGTTCAGGAAGAAGCTCACCGAGTGGCCGTGGAGGTACTCGAACGATGAGTTGTACAGGTCGGCCATGACTCTCGGCTGATAGCGGTTGACCGCGAACGTCGCGATACGCCAGAACATCCAACCGACGCCGTTCAGCGCAAGGATAATGAGAATAATGTGCACCAGGTCGTGTCCGAGAGCGCTTTTAGCACCGCTTTTTGTGAGCACGTCAAAGAACACCTTGTAGAAGTAGGGAATGGCGGTGCTGACTGTTACACCGCCGATGACACCTCCTAGCACAAGGAACATGACGCCGCGGTGCCGCATGGAGTGCTGATAGTACAGCTTGAACGTGTCTCGTGTGACGGGTTTCATACAATCATCAAAACGAAAGCGTGAGTATACCAGAATCCAGGAACCGACGCAAGGTACGCCGCTCGCGTTGCCGGAAGGGTTGTGTTGGGACGGACAATTTGTTACCCTAGACACGCTGTCGGTTGGGCAGTAATTTGAAAATTGAAGGTCGGCAGATGGTGGGCATGTAGCTCCCGCCGTCGCTCCACTGTGGCGGGCAGGCAGGTGGTTAGATGAAGGAAGCGCGCCTGCCCCGCAAACGAGCGATAGCGAGTTGTGCGGGGTCACTGACCCGCCTGTCACCGCCTCTGGCGGGATCCCGCAGAAAGCGGTGACCGGAGTACGGAGTGTTTGCAGAACGTTACAACTGGATAAATAATAGAATTTATATCAAGTTTCCTTTTGGTGGGCGATTAGCTCAGATGGTTAGAGCGCGTCACTGATAATGACGAGGTCCCAGGTTCGAGTCCTGGATCGCCCACCAAAAGGACGTTTGATAAGATAACTCCGTACGGCGGGCAGGTAATGACGAGGTCGGAGGTTCGATCCCTCACATGTCTTCCAATAATGCCCGTTCTGGTGCTAGGCGGAGCTGATAATGACCTGCCTGCGCGAAGCCGGAGCTTCGCTACGGCGAAGGCAGGCGAGGTCGTATTAAGAGGTTTCCGGCAGAGCCGGACCTGGCAGTAACGACGGTATGGATATCCTTGCACATGGGCTTGTCACGTATGTGATAGCCAGCGCGAAAAAAACGCCGCATCACTGGAAGTGGCTCGTGTTATTTGGTATTCTACCCGACCTCATCTGGCTTCCTGCAACGACGTTCTGGCTGGTAACAGAAGGGCGCATCCGCTTCTCCCTACCGCTCTATGATATATCCCACAGTCTCATCGTGTGGGCTGCGGTGACACTGTTCGCGATGCTGTACTTTCGCCGCGTGTATATGGTGACGTGGCCGTGGGCTGTGCATATTCTCATCGATATCCCAGGACACCGGGAACTTTTGACACCGTTGCTCTGGCCTGTATCAAGATTCACGGTTCATGGATGGTGGGACTGGCTTTCCATGCCGTGGCTTATCGTAACGTACGTCGCGTTGTTGTTTGTACTAAGCGGGGTCGCGCTACGGAACAGGGATATACGCAATTAACATTGGTCCTAACGATTATCGAATTTTGTCGGTCACGTCGATAAAAGTGTACGGATGCTTAACTGTAGCAAAGTAGCTTCGGTCATCAAGCATTTCGTACGAAGTCCCGAAGTATCGGTTAAAGATAAGACGGAAGATGTTAACCGGCGTTATTGTATCGTATGGACGTACTGTGCTTTCGCCTGGTAGATAGAGCGCGATAAAATTCGGTACGCGCTCCTGAAGATTGGTCGCGCCAACGTCGTTCATGATCCACTGCATGCCGGGACCATGATCGGATTGTAGAATGATGATCGGCGGCGTTGACGATAGCTGTAGTATATCGTCGATGACTTTAAGGATGGCATTACTGATGAACGTTACCTGTTGTCGGTAACCGGTGTAGTAGATCTGTCGGTCTTTATCAGTGATAACGCATACGCTGCCGTCAGCAAGGCAAGGAAAATTTTCCATGTATACAGGATTGCCGTTTTCATCAAAGACAAAGGGCGGATGCGGACAGATGATGTGCGAAAAAATTAATTGTGGACCGCTATCTCCCGCGTGGTCAGCGAGATGTTTAAGCGGATATGATACCCTGTTCCTGAAAAGTCCGGTTTGGGTCGCGAGATGGACGGATTCCAAAAGCGTCGGGATTGGCGTTGTGTTGATCAGGAGATTTTGGAACTCTGTAAGCGCGTTTGACGGTGCAATCGAAATGTCCGCATTCGTAATTGTCGTCGTGAACGTTGTTCCGTTGAGTCCGGATCCGTAGGCTATTGTGGTATACCCAAGCTTTTTCACAAACGAGAAGACGGCGTTATTCCTGATCGCCTCATAGAGCGGCGCTTCATGTCGATATGGATCGTCGCTTGAACGTGCGAGCGCGGTCAAATAGTGCATGTTCAACGATGAGGCGATTGACTGAAGCGTTTGGTTGTAATTCGTCCTGCTCTTTTCTGCGATGAAAAATCCGCGTTGTTTAAGCGACGAGAGGAAGAATTCATTGTCGTAATCGTACAGACTCTTGAGAATGTCTTGTCGGGCGTATCCGTCAAGTATAATGTAGAAAATATTCGGTTTTTCTGATGCCGATGTGGAGTTTTCGTCCGTGATACTGAGCTTACGTGGAGCGTAACCGTACGCACCGATCGCGTTTAGGGTATATAGTGCAGGCTGGAGGACGACCAGTATGATTCCTATGAATGCCGCTGTCCGGCTGAGATACGATAGATCATTTTTTGTTGTCAGCAATAGATACGAGAACGAAAAAAAGAGCAGTCCCAAAAAAGCGATCGATAATGACCTATCGTAACTATGGAAGAGCTCGGAAACAGATCCAAAAGAGAAAAATAACAGGCAAAAAACAGAAATAAGTAATGATGTTTTATCTTGATTTTTTATGGCTCGTCTGATTGCTGCCTGCAAAGCGAATACACCAACCACAACGATGATGAGTGGAACAATAACCTCGCTCAACGGTACGGGGTACCGCTGTACATTGTGGAAATACAAGAAGAGCACGGGAAAAACGGCGAACAGATACGGATAGATGAGGACAAGAACGTTCATGCGGTATGTTTCCTGACCATGAGGTAGATGATCCTTGAGGAATCAGCGACCTGCTCGGAAGATCGTATCGTGAAATGACGGGAGAATTCGCGCTTGAACGATTCTTCGTCGTAGTCGTCAAAAATATCATCCCTGTTCGAGAGCATGGCCTGCACCTGCGAATCCGATTTCGGAACGAATTCGATGATGAGGGACTTTCCGATCCTCGAGAAATACGAAGCAAGCGAGCTCAGCGGAACGTTCTTTCCAATTGCGAGATGATGGACGAGCGCTAATGCAAGTACCATATCAGCCGGCCCGCGCTCCTCGAGCGTCATTCGTTCTCTGTTTGCAAAACCAACGGGCGGACTTGGATTCGTAAGGTCGAGGATGAGCGGAAGGGTATTCGCGTCCTTTCTTTCCGTGCAGCGGCGGAACAGGAGCTCGACCGTACAAATATCGTTGTCGAACGCGATCGTCGATATTTTTTTTGACGCCGCAATATCGCTGAACGTACCGGTGTTCGCACCGAGGTCCCAGACCGTCTTCGGTGAAAGCTTGTTCATGAAGCTCTCAACGACCTTCTTTTTATGCTCCATTCCTCTATCAGTGTAGTTAGTTAATTCATAGTAACTCGTCCACGTCGTTTTTTGCGGTTCCCATGACAAGCCTTTAACCGTCGATTGGAGCGTCGCGATGAGTCGTTCGAGGATCGGCTTATCAATGGAACGGTGCGGCGTTGATGCGGCGGTCGTCGAGAATCGACGCTGGCTTTTTGCGTGCAAGTGGATGTGGGCGAGAAGCGACGGCGCCATCCATGTTTTTAGCGGAAGGAGCGTGCTTACGAGATCTACGGGGATCCCGTCAGGGAATACCCGCAGGAGCTGGCCGAGCCTTGCGTCACGTTTGCTCATGAGCACGAGCGGACCGAGGAACTGCTCGCAGAACTGCCGGTAAGCGACCCACGGCTTGCCTTCCCGGTACCGCTCGAACGAGAGCGTATCGATGAATACCGGACGCGTACCTATGAACTGTACATTGAATGCGCTCGCATCTTTCAGTGACATACTGGATCGCAGCGCGGTTTTTTGGATTTCGAGCGTAAGGAGCGCTGCATCCTTGAGCTCACTGAAGCACCATTCATACGGATACGAGACAAAAGGAATACGTTCCGGCTTCAGGATCTTATACAAGGTCGATGGTTGTGGGCTCCTGATCGCAACCTCGGTATGTGATACAAGCAGTCCGCGCTTTTGCAACTCGTGGTAGAGCCCCGACTGCATGAAGAGGTCGTAGTGCTCGCGGTATGAGCTGTTTACCTGCCGGTAGATTGCGCCATCATGCGAAAACACGAAGCCGCTCGGATCACGGTATGAACTCGGGAGCTTTCCCATACACTCCTAATCTTTCGTGTTCTGTCGTCTCGAAAAGAGTTTGGTGAAAAGGCCCTTGATCTTCGAGAACGACGACTTCATTGCGACAAGCCCGCCGAGCGCCGCCGCAATGACAATCTGGATGAAGTAGCTGCCGTTCCCCGGATCGAGGTAGGCGTGCGTTTCCCTAGGCTCGAGGAGAAGGAAGGCGGCTGCAATAATAACGGTACGAATTGTTTTACGATACTGTCTCATACTATGTCATCCTTGCTGAAGTATACCGTACTCATGAGCGTTCCGTCGATTAGTTTGCTGGTCTCAAGGCCGGACAATCATAGAGTACAACTTCGGGTATCACCTGTTGCGCCGTACATCGCTTGAGTCGTTGTGCGAAGTTGTACTCACGCATCGGCAATAGTTCCCTGCGGTAGAAGATCCTAGGCCAGAGCATGCGGTGGTCGAGGATCATAATGAGTCGATTCGGATATGAATCCAGGTAGGACGTTCGAATCGGCCAAACGAGGTCGATGTTGTAATCGCTGTAGAGCATGAACGGGAATTGTTGGAACGAAACAAAGACCGGCGTCGTTGCAGAAACACTCATTCGGTCGAGTGCAGCGATCGATGATCTGACCCACCCCGCATCGACGCTGACCGGCGCAGTGCGCGTCATGCCGACATTGAAGAAGGCGAATGTGCAGACCAGAAAGATACAGGGAAATAACAGCGCAGACGCTCGTTGGCGCCACTGGCGGTCCATGAACTGCGTGACGAGCGTACCGCCAAGGATACAAAATATTGGATTAAGTTCGATGAAGGTACGGGCACCGAACGATTCGTCCGGCGTGAGGAACGGCTTGAGCACGGTGACGACTACGCAGTAGAGGAGGAGATAGTTGACCGCCGTGAAACGAGAGAAGGAATACTCGATGAGGTTCCGTGTATAACGGAGCACAGCTACGATCCCGGCCCCTATCAGCACGAGGATGATTGACCAATACATAACGAGCGAATAATCGGAGAACGACTTTGGCACCTCCCAAAGCCGGACAACAAGTATCCAGGGGATGACAGTAATCGCAATACCGACAACAGTTACAGCGATTTTGGTCGAGACGACCGAGCGTATTGTTCGGGCCTTGAACGTGTGTGCACATACGAAAAAGAGCGCAGCGGCGATGAATGCGACAAGATGAGTATAGAATAATAGCACGAGCGAAAGTAAAGCGAGCAGGTAGGACCGCCACTTTCCGTCGGTCACTGACCGGTACGACGAATATAGGAATAGAACTGCAAGTGTTGCGAGTAGCGAATAGTACCGTGCCTGCATCTCGTACCAGATACTGAAGTAATTAATGGCATAGAGCGATGCAGCAATTGCGCCAGCCATCGGGGTGAATAGTTTTCTGCCGAGCACGAAAATGAGGAGGATCGTTACGCCGGACAACAGCACGAATGGTAACCGCGCACTGGTCGTCGAAAAACCGAACAGTTTCAAGAACGGAGCCTGGTAGTAGTACGTCAGCCAGCCCTTGTTGCGTTCGAACTTTGTTCCATAGTAGTTTGTCGATTCGTACGCGTACTTCGGATCATCCGAGGGTATGTAGACCGCGTTCTCATAGAGCGCTTTCCCCTTGTACGTGCTCGAAGGGTAACCGTGGTCGAGTATCTGCAGACTATTGATTGTTGTTTCCGCCTCGTCGTTCCACAGCAACCTCGTTCCTCCTGCGGCGATCCGCAGTCCCATGCCGACCGCGATAGCAACGATCACGATTAGGTAGACCCGCCTCATACTACAAGAATTTTGTATAACGACGGAGCTTCAACCTGTGCAGGATATACTGCCCCATAACGCGGAGGATGTTCGTACCATAGACGAGGCTTCCGTGAAGGCCGACTGATGATGCGTCTTTAAAGTACCGTGTCGGTATGGGGACCTCTTTGATTTTATATCCATGTAGCTTCAACTGGACGATGATCTCGGTGTCAAAGACAAAACCATCGGAGTTGTCATTGTACCGTACTGATTCAAGGACGCGGCGGCTATATGCGCGGAAGCCGGAATGGTATTCGCTCAGACGGAGACCAAGAACGCTGTTTTCAATTGCAGTGAGCATGACGTTGGCAGCGTACTTCCAGCCCGGCATACCCCCTTTAAGCGCTCCGCCATGAACGAGCATTCGTGAACCGAATACGGCATCAGCGCTTCCATCTATGATCGGGCCGAGGAGCTGTGGGACGAGCGTTGGATCGTACTGGTGATCGGGATGCACCATAATGACGATGTCGGCCCCGCGTTCAAGGGCAGCACGGTAGCATGTTTTCTGGTTCCTGCCATAACCCCTGTTTTTCTGGTGCACGATCGTGGTGATACCGAGGCTTCGCGCGAGCGCAGCGGTGCCATCAGTGCTCGCGTCATCGACGAGAATGATCTCATCGATCCAATCCTCTGGAATGTCATTGAGCGTCAACGATAAGGTCTTCTCTGCATTGTACGCTGGAAGCACGGCGATGATCTTTTTTCCGTTTCTCATATCAGGTTCAAGGACTGTCTCATTGGTCGTGAGCCTACAGGTAGCATATAGGTAACGGAATAAAACGTAAACGTCCCATAGGCTGCTGGGCTTGAGCAGGCGTGGTGCGTGTGAGATACTGTATATGCCATGCGAAGAATAAAACGAAAAAGACACCCATCTCCGAGACAGTGTGGTTTTACGCTTCTTGAGGCATTGCTGTCGCTCGCAGTCGTCCTACTACTATCGGTCCTTATGGTATCGATGGCGAGTGTCCGGGGGGTAAACCGCAGTACCGCGTTCCGTTCACAGGCGGCAGTATTAGCGGACGAAGAGATCAATGCACTTCGGAGGGCGGGATTTGAGAACCTTCCGACGCAGACGAGCTGTACACCTGTTACGAACTGTCCGTTACGGAACGTGCTCTACAATGCCGGATCGTGGAGCGTTGTCGTCGACAATAACGATAGCAGCAGCCATACTGTCCCGAACGTTCTTATGCTCGCAAAATCAACGGGATTTTCAGGCACACCCTCTGGACTTCTGAAGTTTCCGGAGGAGACTTATGGCAACGTCGCGCTGATTGCTAAGTGGAAAGTAGTAAGCGACAGCGTTTCGAGCAATGATCCGAACATCGGTTGGTCAATCGGCTACGTCGCGCGCGCTTCGTATGCAGGAACACTATACCGCTTGAGGATCGGTGAGTATACAATCGGTGGTATACAGACCGACTACGATACGGTTCCCACGGCTCCGGGCAAAGAGAACGTTTACCTTGAGAAGCTTGTTAACGGAGTGTCGTCGAGGTTGGCTTCGGCAAATGCGACTATTGCAAAGAACGAGTGGTACACATTGGAACTAGTTGTTTCCGATACGCCCACGCCAGTTACAATTACGGTAAAGATAAACAGCAATACTGTCGCGACCGCGACTGATGCGTCAAGTCCGTTGACGAGCGGCGCAGCAGCACTCGTCGGGTGGAACGGCGTACACGCCGAGGTTGACGATATACAGACAGTCACGACGGAAACAAAAACGTGGAACTTCGATACGCCCGTGACCCCGACAATGCCGGCGGCGTGGATCCGCCTCGGCCTTAACGACCTTCCGGACAGCACGCCGACGGTATTCAACGACAATGGCTACGTCGTGATCGAGCCGTACCCTGATGCAGGTAGCACGACCATGAAGCAGGCAACAGTGACGATAACGTGGCAACAGTCAAACGGAGCGACGAAAACCTATTCTGCTTCGTCGCTCATCGGTCAGAGCGGGCTCGGCCTATGAACCGGCGCGGCGTTACCCTTGCCGAAATGCTCGTCGCGATGTTCACGATCGCGGTCGTCGGCATAATTGTCTACAACGTTTACCTCGTTGCCGGAACGTTCATGAACAGCGAGCAGATACGCATCGAAGTGGATTTAAGCGCGAGCAGGATCCTTACGACGCTGAACGATACCCTGCGGCAGGCGAAAACGGTCGAATCAAGCCACGATTTCGACGGTACGACGCATACGACGAGCGATACCGTGCTGGTGTTTACGCTCCCAACAAAATTAACCGCTGACAGCATCTCTTCGGACAAAGTCGACTACGGCGCACTGTATGTTGACGGTTCTGAGCTCAAGTACGTGCTCGACCCACACGATGACAGCATACGAACAGCCGGCGTAACGTCGGTCGCTGATCGCGTGAAAGAGGTGTATTTCAGGTATAATTCACCAACGGTAGCGCTCCGTTCTGCAGTGACGATTACGCTCGCGACCCAGCACGCACTCGTTGGTTCAACCTACACCCAATACTCGATCCTTAATGCTCACCTAAACAACTATAAACAACCATGAATAAAGAACGTTACCGCGGTAACAGCCTCGCATTTGTGCTCATCTTCACGAGCGTCGTGCTCATCATCACGATCGCAATCTTTGATTATACCCAGACCAACACATCGGCGAGCGGAAAACGCACCAGTGAGCAGAATACTATCCAGATCGCCGAGGCGGGAATAGAGAAAGCGGTGTGGTGCCTGAACAACCCGATGAACACATCGGATTGCCAGGGTAACCCATCGAACTACTCTGGGGAGACCGATACGTCATTCGGTCAGGGAAAATTCTCTGTCAGCTGGGACAGCATCAATAGGATCATAACAGCAACAGGAACAACGACGTTTAGGGGTCAGTCACTTTCAAAACAGATACAGGTACGGCTTTCTACTAACAGCGAACACGCCTCGTTCGTCTACGGTGTTCAGTCAGGAACCGGCGGCATCGTGTTCAACAACGGTGCAAAAATCCTCGGCGCAGGCGGTACTCCCGGGAACGTGTACGTTGCCGGGCCTATCAGTATCGCGACTGGGAGCGGCAGCGGTACTGAAATTTCGGGGGACGCGATCCTGTCAATTAGCGATTCCGTAATCGAAGCCGAGACGGACCCTGCCGCTTCCTACACAACCTTCGATGTACGCGGATCAACCTCCACTCGGTACGTTGTTCAGAGTTTCAAACCGACGACCGTCGATAAGGTGACGAAGGTGAGCTTGAAGATGGCGCGTACAAGCTCTGCCCCCGCGAACCCCACTCTTTCCATCTACTATGATAACGGCAGTGGTATACCAGGAATGATGGTTTCAGGAGCGCAGATACCTATTAACGCGTCATCACTTCCGCTAATCACCGACCCAGGATGGCAGGATGCTTATAAAGATTTCGCATTTACTCCACAGACCCTCCTCTCTTCCGGAGTGAGATACTGGCTGGTCTTACAAGTAAGCGGAGCAAACGGCAGCAATTACTTTTCAATGGTCAGGTCAACGACCGATACGGCATATGCTAATAATACGGCAATGACCGGCAACCCGCTCGCATCGGTCGCGGAACTCTGCTCTTCTCCGGCGTGCGATGTAGCGTTTCAGGTATGGATGGGAGGCGTTCAACCGACGTTAGAAATAGAAACGATCGGCGGCGATGCGCGCGCATATACCATGACAAAAGCCAGCATAGGAAAAAAGGCGTACTACCGGAACGTCACGAGCGGTAATGTTAATGCAAATGGCGGTACGGAACAATGCGACAATGGTGATAACACCCTATACTGTATTGACATCGATATGGTTCCTGGTAGCACCGATCCCGAGCCGGTCGTGTTCCCAATTTCCGACCAGCAGATCGCAGTGTGGGAACAGGCGGCAGAGGATGCCGGAGAACCGATCCCGTGCGGCGGCAGCCCGGATCCGTGCAACATTACCGGCGGCAGCATCGGATCGAGAAAGTACATTGGAGACGTAACGATCTCTAACACCGTAACGCTTGCCGGGGCAGTCTGGGTCAAAGGGAATATCACCCTGATCAATGGTGCGAATCTTGCGCTCTCGGACGCGTACGGATCCAAGAGCGGGGTTATAATTGCCGACAATCCGGAAGATGAGAGTACGAAAGTGACGAGCGGGCGTATCATAGCACAGAACGATTCCATGTTCCTGCATAACTCGACTGCGGGAACGTTCATTATGGGGATCGCGATGAGCGCAAGCCTCGATCCGACCGTCGCCGCCTTCGACATCGGCAACAATTTCTCGAAGCCGAGCATTAATCCGAACGCAGCCGCCGTCGTCTATGCGCCGAAGGGCGTCGCGAAAGTAAGCCAGAACGGGGAAATGAAGGAGGTTACAGCTCAGAAGCTGTACCTTGAGAACAATGCGATCATCACCTATGAGTCCGGGCTCTCGAGCGTCTGGTTCTCGTCAGGTCCCGGCGCTTCATGGGCGTACCAGGAAGGTACGTACCAGATCCTATGATGTTCGGCGAGGACACCTACAGTTTCCTCGTCCCCGCCTGCCAAAGTACAAAGGTCCTTTGTACGGCGGGCAGGCGATACCACTCGCGCCGTCGCCACAGCGCGTTGGCGCGTCGGCGACTTTCCCTTCGTTGATCCTCGCCGCTTCGGTCGCGACGGATTAATAGGAGATATATGATTCCAGTTCCTCCGATCATGCTCGATAAGGCGAAGCCCGGAAAGCTGTTCTACTTCGTTGCGACAGCCATCGTGTACCGGGACGGGAAGTGCCTGCTGCTGCAGCGCGCAAAGCACGAGATCGCACATCCGGGAAAGTACGCGCCGGTCGGCGGTAAGCTCGAGCACAAGGATATGACGGGTACTCCGCCGACGCGCATGAACGGCGATGTCGTCGACTGGGAGCACCTCGTTGAACAAATGCTGACGCGGGAGGCAAAAGAGGAGAGCGGACTCGACGTGTTCGATTTCCATTACATCGACAGCGTCGTTTTCCGCCGGCCCGACGGCACGCCGGTCGTCTGCACGAAGTTCGCATGCCGGGCAAACTCGGGCGACGTCGTCTACCCAGAAGATGAGTTCGACGGGTTCGCCTGGGTCGACGCCACAACTGTCGATCAGCACGACTGCATCCTCGGCGTGCCCGAGGAGGTGAAGAAGACGCTCGAGATCTTTTCCCACGCTTGATTCGGAAGAATCGCTGTGGTATTCTTTCGGCGCGTAGTTTTTTAATATGAAATCTCTTGGTGCCGCGGTAGCTCAGTAGTAGAGCGCAGCCCTGTCCCGCCTACTGCGGGATCCCGCCTTCGTTGAAGATTCGGATTTAAGGTGGCGGGAAAGAGCCTGTCCACGAGGCAAGCTCGGGGTAAACTCTGTCAGTTCGACCTGCCCCGTACGCGAGGCGTATACTAGGACCGTTCGATTGATAGGAATAATCTCAAGCGAGTGAACATTTAGTCCCCGCTTGGTGCCTGGGTAGCTCAATGGTAGAGCGCTGCCCTGAAGAGGCAGGCGTCGTCAGTTCGATTCTGACCCCAGGCACCAAGCGGGGAGTAACCTCGCGTTACGGGGTTCTGATCCGCGGCACCAGCGATCCATGATGATGCATCGATTGGCGTACACGACGTTTTTGCGTTAGGATAGAGTCGCACCAATTGTGCATTTATCCGCTAATGAATTACGTATGAAAATTCTACGAACGCATTTCCGTCCGAGTTTTATTATCGCGACGTTGCTGGTGTTTCTCTGCGCAGGATTCGCCGCAGACGCAGCAACGAAGATCCGTATTTCTGGAATGACCGTAAAGCACCGCCAGCAGATAAAGGTGACCCAGAAGGCGAAACGGGTCAAGGCGACGAAGCAGAGCTCGATCGTGAACTACTTTAAGTACCTTTCTGACGATAATCACAAGGTGTTGAAAACGGTCGAACAACAGGGTCCGCAGCTCGACCTGTATAACTACGGCGATGTGAATCCCGGTAACGCCGCATCGGGCGCGTCGAAACCGACCATGATCACCAGGGAGGAATTCCTTGCGGATGCTCCATTAGGCCCGATGTATCTTATGACGAACTGGTGGTGCTCGGCAGCCGCGGTCTATCTATCGTACACGCCGGACGCGGTAACGACCGTGCCGCTCGGCCTCTACAGCGGCGACTGCACGAACAGGAACGCGATGATCACCGGAAGGTTCTACGCGCAGCGTCTCGGTGTCTTTGACCCTGCAGTACCGTTAACATTCACGTTCCGCAACGTCGATCCGGAGGACCAGACAATCGTGCAGAAGATCTCAACGGAACCGGGTGAGTGCGACATTAACTACTACAAGTCGCTCGCGCACCCCAAGGTCTATGGAGCGCAGTACACGTGCGACGATGGCTACACTATGGGCGTCCGGAACGATATCCAGTTCACCGTGTACATCTTCCCGAAGAACTGGCCGGATTCGGAAAATACTCCCGCAGTGCTGAAAGACCAGTCGAACGATACTGATAAGGACGGGCTCGTGAACCGCGTTGAGCTTCTGATTGGTACGAAAACGGATAAAGCAGACACTGACGGTGATGGATTAAAAGACGGTGATGAATTCTACGCGTATGAAACGTCGCCGCTCTATAAGGACACGGATGGCGACGGCGTTAGTGATAAGACGGAGGTTGATCAGAAGTCGAACCCATTAGGTCCTGGTGCCGCGACTGACGAACAGTCTGCACGCTGGGCACGCATGAAGAATTCGACCGCGCCGGTCATCTCCGGCACAACGGTAACGTTTAGCGGCGGACAGGCGACGGTCAGCTGGTCGACTGACGTATCGGCAGACGGGATCGTCAACTGGGGACCAACCACGGCGTACGGAAGCCATCGGAGCGACTTCGCGTTCACGAAGAGCCACGCGATTTCGTTTACCGTAACATCCGGAACGACGTACCACTACGCGATACGCGGCTGCTCGACCGCACCGAACCCGAAGTGCACTACATCGGCGGATGCGACGTTCGTCGCGCCGTAAGTCTACTCTATAGCTATAATCGAATCATCGATATGCAAAAATCGGTTGTATCAAGGACCCTTTTGAACGCGCTCGGCGTCGCGGCGTACGTCGCAGTCGTCGCAACGATCATGCGAAATGGCGAACGCCTGTTCGGCCAGATGACGACGGTTCTCGCCGCGACCGCGTTCCTGCTGCTTTTTTGTGTATCGGCCGCGGTCGTCGGAAGCCTTGTGTTCGGCTACCCGGCTGTCCTTTTCATGAACGGACAGAAACGGGAGGCGATTACTGCGGTTGTGATGACGATCGGGTGGCTTGCGCTTATAACGGTAACGGCCCTTGTTACCGTCGCGCTCATATAATCGCTTGTCGGCTGGGGCAGAACTTGGTAGAGTCGGCATGACGGGGATTGGCGCAGAAAAAGATGCGCGTCCCGCACCACAGTCGGGGTATAGCGCAGCTCCCCGCCATCCGGCGGGGTAAAGTCCGCGCGTCCCGCTCCAGTCGGGGTGTAGCTCAGCTGGCTAGAGCGCTTGGTTTGGGACCAAGAGGTCGCTGGTTCAAGTCCAGTCACCCCGACTGGAGCGGGAAGGTCCCGAGTTCGAATCTCGGTACCCCGACTGTGGAGCGGGAAGGTCGTCCCGCCGATGGGTGGGATCACCCCGACCATGTACGACATTGAGGGCTTACTATTGTTATGATATTTTAGGTGTATGAAAAAGCTTCGTGATTCGAACTGGTCCGAGGTTTTCGCCGACTGGACCTCGCGAGAAGCGACGAACCCGGGCTGGATCAAGACTGCGACCGAAATTAAAGGCTGGCCGGACTGGACGTCATGGAGGACGTTTACCGCAACTCAGCTCCGGCTAGCGGATCGTGCGTGGGCACTCTATGAGCTGTCCGAGCCGGCTACCGAAATACCTGCCATGTTCATTGGCCCGTATTCAGGATGGCAGGCGCGGGTGACGAAAAAGAACGAGACCACGTTCGCCGACCTGCTCGCGGATCCAGCACAAAAGAGCGAATGGTCAGCCCGAGCTGATATCAGAAAAATGAGCGAGTCGTTTACCGCGCCGACCACGATGATCGGTCTCCGGAAACCGGATGGTCGGATCGTACTGCTCGAAGGTCATCATCGCGCTGTGGCCTTCGCGCTCGCCGCGGCCGAGTGTCGGACGCCCGCGTCTAGTAACGTAAGAATGTACCTGGCGGAATTACAGGATAACGAACCAGACCTTCTCGATCAGGTTCTCGCCCGCGGTTCGACAAAAGAACCACCGGCTGCAACTAGATAGTGTCTTGAGGTGTCCGACGTTGACCCAGCTTCGAGGGAAAAAGAGTTCTAACATCGTCCCCTATAGCTGATAGCTGACTAAACATTATGAATATTCCTAACAATTAATTCAGTGAGGTACATATGAAAGGATTTAACACGAATATTGAGAAGGATACGATCGCGAACACCAACTTTCGGAAGGTGTTGTATACCGGAACGCACAGCCAGCTCGTACTGATGAGCTTAAAGCCCTCTGAAGAGATAGGCATGGAGGTCCATACCGACAACGACCAGTTCTTCCGTTTTGAAAAAGGGCAGGGAAAGTGCATCATTGACGGAAACGAGTACGCGCTCAGCGACGGTTCGGTCATTGTCGTTCCGGCAGGAGCCGAGCACAACGTGATCAACACCTCTGACACGGAGGACCTGAAGCTCTATACGATCTATTCGCCTGCGCACCACAAGGACGGGATCGTCAGGAAGACGAAAGAGGAGGCAACAGCGGACGGTCCGGAATTCGACGGCGTAACCACTGAGTAAACGTTGAGGATAAAAACACAATGCCTTATGCCTACAAAATGGCATGTGGCGTTGTGTTGCATGTGTATGACTCTTTTGACGAGGTTCAATCCAACAAGCTACAGTAGTTGTGTATGAAAAAGGGGCTGCTGATACTAGTGATTGTCGTCATTATTGCAGCGGCGTTGTGGTTTGTTTGGTCACAGAGGAAATCCGGGAACTCCGGCGACGTTGTCTCGGCACAGCAGGAGGTCATTGATGCCTACGGTCAGCCGGCGCAATTCGCGATTACCTATGTTCCGCAGGAGTCGGATACGGCGTCGTTTCTTGCCAGGAATGAGGTATGGTTTTATCCCGAAATCGGAAAAAAAGTGACATTTTTAGGCGGCAGCATCGCTTCGGTAGATGAATACGTCCCGGAAGCGACCTCAACGGCAACAACCCTATCGCCGCAGGATTTTGACTACTCGATGTCGAAGAGCGATATAGAAAAAGCCATCGGCGGCTCGGGCATGGAAGCGGTCGATTACCTTCCAGGGTTGTACGAGGAAGGCGTCGTTGAATCGTACCTGTCGGCTCAGGCACTGATCGTCTTTGAGCAGGGTCATCTCACCTACATTCAGACGTTCGGTACCGGAGAGGCGGCGAATGCGGTGAGCGTCTCCGAAGGGTTCCCTTCGCGTTACAGCCTGGTCCCCGCTGCAGAGGCGAAGATCCGGCTCAAGAACGCGTTCCGCTGCATCAAGAACGTCTGCCAGTTCATCGTATCGCTCCCCGATCGCGCGACCCGGTGGATGGGTCCGGTCGTTGGCCCTATCGTGTCGGCGATCATCACGAAGAACATCGTGAAGAATCCGAACCTGAACGCCGTCTTTGGTCGTGCCGAACGGATCAACCGTATCATTAATGACATTAACGAACAGCAGAAGCTCGTCACCGACGTGAAAAAGATGTACAGCGATGCAGCGACGGATCTACGGAATCGCGCTGCAGAATTGCGGCAGGCGCACGAAGACTTGAAGGAACAACTGAGAAATCGTGACATTACCATGGCAGAGTTCCGGGAGAATGTCGTTGCGCTCGAACTCATGGCACAGCAGTTCGACAAGGGTGCGGAACGGTTCACCAGTGAGGCGGAAAAGATATCGGTAGCGAACGTCGTAAAGATGCTCGGACGCGACCTTCTGAACCGGGTGCTCGGACAGGCACAGCAGATCGTGTACCAGGAGGTCGGCAACGAAATCCGCCGGCTTATAAACTTTGACGTGCTCGAACGCATCATCGATCAGGACAAACGCGGCGGAGATGCAATCCTCGATCTTCTGTTCGGGGGCGACCTCGAACGACTGTTTCCCGCAACAGAACGCGAAGGCTTCGATCTCGACGCGCTTCGGTCCCGTATCAGGGATGAGATCAAACGTATGCTCCGGGAGAACAAGGAAGACCTACAGAAGAACTGGAAACAACGGATGAGCGAGATCATCGACCGCCTCGTCAAGCAGTTGAAGGAGGAAAAGGCACAGTACCAGAATGCGAATCAGGCGAACGCGAACGACAATGAAAATACGAACACTGCTGCCCCTGAAATTACCGTCGACGAACATGGCTGTAAACCGGGCTATACCTTCAGTCCGCAGAGCGGCATCTCGTGCATCCAGGCAAACTGTACACCCGACAAGATCCCGAACGCACACTGGAGCTACGAAGGGTACTGTGTCTGCGGATCATCAGGAAGCATCGCGGAGAACGTCAATGACCCGAACCAGGAGTGCAGCTACCCGAGCGATTACGCTACGTGCCCCGGGTGCGTCTACGCCTGTGTCGGTTTGAAGGATGCGTGTCCGTCGCCGGCGCAGTAAAAACAAGCGCGCCGCTTCTTCGCAGTCGTTGCGGTATACGCCGTTTTGTTCTGAATTGTGTGGTACAATGCCGATATGGAACGACTGGAATTTGTCGAGGCAAAAACGTCTGACGGGATTACGCTTGCCGGAATAACAGCACATCCGCGCGGCAAAAAGCGTACCGCGCTGATCTGGCTCCATGGGCTTACGTCCGCGTTTTACCATGGCATGCCGTTCGTACGTGAGCTATCGAAAAGATGCACGCTCAATGGCCTCGGGTACTTCAAGTTCAACAACCGCGGGCACGATATCGCCGCCCGCAGCAATAAAAAGACGATCGGTGTCGCATATGAGGACTTTAAGAAGTGTGTTCTCGACATCAAAGCCATGATCGCATGCGCCCATCGTTGTGGATATAAAAATGTCATTCTCGCAGGACACTCGACCGGAGCGAACAAGATCGTCTACTACATGTACCGTACGCATGACCGGCGCGTTAAAGGGCTCTTGCTCGCCGGCGGTTTGAGCGATATTGCTGCGGATTGGGGTCACGCAGGACGGAGAGTCGTTGAGCGGGTGCTCCGGAAAGCGAAGCGACTCCGGCGCCGCGATCCGAACGCGCTCGTGTGGCTCAACAAGAAAATGTACTGCGCAAGCCGTTTCATCAGCCTCTACAATCCCGGCGAGGCAGAAGACGTCTTTCCAGTGTATAATCCGAACGCGCGATGGACCGCGATGAAGAGCCTCCGCTCGCCGCTTGCTGTCGTCTTCGGGAGCAGAGATGAACACATGGACCGAAGCGCTAAGGAGCTTATTGAGCTTTACCGCATAAAGGCGAAGAACGTGCCGCGGTACGACGGTTCGATCATACGCGGCGCTGACCATTCCTTTGTAAAGCACGAGCGCGAACTCGCACGGTGTATACTTCAATGGATGATGGGCATCGTATGAAACACATTCAACGAAAGACGATCGCATTCATTGTGGGAACGACCGTTGTGATCGGAGGTTGTATATACGCCTGGTACAGCATCGACGTGATTCGTCTGAAGGTCTTGACTCCTGTTGTCAGGCCGGGCGATACGCTTGTAATCCGCGCATCCGGTTTCGTTGCAAGCTGGCGGTTCAGTACGTGCGAAAGCATCAGCATTCAATCGATGACCGGGGATAACGGAAACGCTCTGCCGGTCGATTTCTATCCGAACAGCGTACAAATGCCTCCCGACGAGAGAAGTACAGATAACATTGCCGAGAACCAGCGGAACTATCTCCGGAACGGAAGCGGCATCATGCGTAAAGATGTGTACGATCATCTGAAGTCGTGGGCAGGCCTTGAAACGTACATTGAGGATATCGGAGGGTGTATCGGAATAGGGAAGCCCGGCCCGCGCCCAGACTTCTTGAAACACCTTACGTCAATGACGAAAACGTGGATCGTACTGCCCGGGACGCCGCCCGGTACCTATAGTCTCGCAGTCAAAGACCCTAATCTATTGCTGAAGACCCTGACATTTCAGGTTTCTGGGGAATAACCGCAACATAAAGAAGGAACACGCACCGATGATTGACAGCGTTACCTCATGCGGTACGCTGTAGCTGAACGACTTGTGGAGGAATTATGGCGATCATATACGGCATCGACAGCGAAAAACCTCTAACGCCGCTCGATGTCTGCAAAGCGCTCGTTCTGTGCTTTAAGCAGGCGCACCGCGAAGCGCAGACAAAGGAGATGGCAGAGGTGCTCGAGGACCTCGACCCGTCAGCAGCGGAAAAGCTCACTGATACGCAGATCGAGCTCATCGTACGGAACGCCTTTCGGGCGACCGGCGGCGATATTGATTCGCCAATCAAGGAATCAATTGTTGCGGCGATGGACCACCTGAAGATCTTTTCCTCGAGGTATCGGGATCCGAAGATCATCGAACGGCACTACAACGAAATGATGCAGTTGGTGCAAAAGTTGTAACAGAGAAAAAATATTGAGCGCTGCTTAAGTAAAAGCTGGTCGTGCTTGATTTTGTTCGAAAAAGGTGCTACAATAGTGATGTGCGTAAAATAAAAAGCAATGAAACATACAACACACATCGGCAAGGTGGTTTGGGTATGCGTGCTTACGCTCAGCATCCCGCTGTTCGTGTACTTCCTTTACGGGAACGTGCGCGATAAGTACCAGACCGTTGACCGATCCATTGAGCAGCAGGTCGGTGCGACGGAATCGGGTATAGGTACACGCTAAGCAACATCGACAACAAGCAGCCTTGGTTCAGAGGTTGTCTTTTTCGTATTCGTACGTTAGCGCTTATGGATTGATTCGGGTCTTTGAATATGGTACAAAGGTAGGACACAGGCAGTAATTACTCATGTAGAAAGTAGGATACACGAAAGAACGAATCAAGGCTTGTGATTGACGTAGAGACGTTTTTGTTTAAGAATATCTGACGTATTGTTAGACATGAATCATTTCTTACAAGATCAATGAAGACATGGGTCGTCATACCGGCGTTCAACGAAAAAGATCGTATACTCCCGATAGCTAAAGAGGCGCTGCGGTATTGCGACGGAATGATTATTGTTGACGATGGTTCTGATGAAGGATCCCGTCAGATTTTGTCGACGGTACCTCCCGAAGTGCGCGTATTGCGGCACCGAATTAATCTCGGAAAGGGAATTGCGCTTCGAACCGGCGCGCGGGCAGCAATTCAATTGGGTGCTGATATTGTCGTGTTCATGGATTCTGATGGACAGCATAAACCAAAGGATATTCCGCGCTTTATTGAAAAGATCGAAACAGGGAACGTTGACATAGTGTTCGGTGCCCGGCATATCGGAGGCGAAATGCCGATTGCGATGAGGATTGGAAATTATTTCTTTTCTATCGCTACTAAACTGCTCTTCGGGATTTTTCTATCCGATACGCAGGCAGGGTTTCGGGCATTTCGGAGTACGGTGTTCGAAAAAATCATGTGGCGGTCGCCCCGCTATGCCGCAGAGACGGAAATGGTTGTCAATGCCGGAAAACACCATCTTCGTTTTTGTGAGATACCGATCGATACCGTCTACCATGATAAGTATAAGGGAACTACAGTCATCGACGGATTGCGTATTTTTATTAACATGCTCATCTGGAGGTTTTCATGATCGGAATCCAAATCGTCGCCATCCTCTTCGCGTTATGGATGACCTATTTCACCTTCCTGCACTTTCGGAGAAAGGAGTTCGGTAAAGTCGAGGCAGTCATGTGGCAGGTGCTGTGGATCGGACTCATCGTAGTGGTCGTTTTCCCCCATAGCGTGAATTTTATCCTTAAGACGTTCAGCATCAGCAGGACGTTCGATCTCATCGTCATCATCGGGATCGTGATCCTTTTCGGGATAACATTTAGGAACTACGTAATCCTAAAACGCACCGAACGAAAGATCGATGCCTTCATTAGCGACGACGCCCTGAAGCAGATTGATGGACAGGAATTAAAGAGATAGTCATACCGAGTACGAGAGAATGATACAAGCAATACAAGAATGAAGATACTGTTTGTTGTAGAGTACTATTTTCCGCACATCGGTGGGGTAGAGACGTTTTTTCAGCATCTCGCTGAAGGACTTGCAGCGAAGGGAATTGAAGTAGAGATTGTTACGTCGTGCCTACCCGGAACAAAGATGGACGAGGTACTTAACGGCGTTGCTATTCACCGTATCCGCTTGCCGCGACTCGGGCTTCGTTATTGGTTTACTCTCTGTGCGGTGTTCCCGATATGGCGTCGCGCCTCGTCGTGTGACGTGATCCATACGACTACCTATAATGCCGCGTTTCCGGCGTGGCTTGCCGCAAAACTGCTCCGCAAGAAGGTCCTTATCACCGTGCATGAGATCTGGGGAGACCTTTGGTTCCGCGCCATTCGTATGAACAAGCTGTCCGCGTGGCTGCACTGGCTGTTCGAGCGTTTCGTAGTTCGCCTGACATTCGATGCCTATGTGGGCGTTTCGGACGTTACGCGTTCGGCGATACAGGCAGTCCACCGGTCAGGAAAGAACATTCAAAGGATCTACCACGGCATCGATTATCAGTTGTTCGACCCGACGATGCACGATGGCGCAAAGGAACGGGAACGACTGAATCTTGGATCGGGTTTCCTGTACCTCTACTTCGGAAGGACCGGCTGGGCAAAAGGCATTGATTCGTTGCTCGAAAGCGTCCCTGAAATTGCACAGGCGATCCCCGGTTCATACTGTCTACTGTTACTATCGCGTGATCCTGTTCAACCATTTCGGGCCATTGAAGAGACCATACGACGGCTCGGCATTGGTCAGAAGGTGAAACTCATTGATCCGTTGCCCCGGAACGAGCTTCCTAATCTGTTAAGCGTTGTTGATTGTGTTGTTGTTCCTTCAATTTCGGAAGGGTTCGGATTCACAACGGCGGAGAGTTGTGCAATGGGAAAGCCGGTTGCCGTGAGCAGGGCGGGCTCCCTTCCTGAGGTCGCTTCGGGCGACGTTCACTTTTTTGAGCCAGGAGATCCAAAGGGAATCGCACGTGCAGTAATCGATATTGCTAAGGGTCAACGCGCATTAGTCCCGCAGAAACGATTTGAATGGGAAACCGCCATTTCCGCCTACGAAGCGCTCTATCGGAAGCTCTTAGAGAGACCCGCATGAAACGCATTGTGCTCTTGACGCCGACGCTCCACCACTACAGCGGTATTGACCGTGTCGTCGAAGAGCAAGCGAAGCGATTTGCCGCCCAAGGCGATAACGTCGCCGTCTTCTGCCTTGACGGATCGATCGTGGTGCCGGGTGTTGAGGTGCGGAAGTTCGGCATGCCGCGCTCGTTGTTCCTTCAGCGTGTGTATCGGTTACTGTTTTTTCTTGACATTGTAAAAGTTTTCCGGATGGCGCGCGCAGTGCGGACCTACGAGATCGTGTATGCCCATTTTTATCCTATGACGATCGTCGGCTGGCTTGCAAAGCGGCGTTACGGAATAGTTTACTGGACCCACAATTACGGAGTGCCACCGACCTCGACGTTTCCATCGGTGTTCGAAAAAGTTTACATTACGCTGTTCCGCTGGCTCTCGAATATGACGATACGTCCCGCAGACCGCGTCGTATCGATCAGCCGCTACCTTGCTGATGTCCTGAAACAGGAGATCCGAAAGGACAGCGAGGTCGAGCACATTTCGATTAACCGGGAGGCATACCACAGCGGTATTGATGGTACGCTGGTAAGGAAGAAGTATGGTATTGGCGCAGATCCGCTCGTCGTGTACATCGGCCGCATAAGCCCTCATAAAGGCGTTGACCTTCTCATCCGCGCGTTTCAGGAGGCGAGGAGAGGCATCCCCCGAGCCCGGTTACTCATCGCAGGCAAACCGACCTTCAGGGCGTACGCTGAACGCCTCGAGCGCGAAGCCGGGGACGGCGTCCGTTTCGTCGGATTTGTGCCGGAAGACCAATTACCGCAGTACTACGCGGCCGCAGACGTGTATGCAACCGCGACGCTCTGGGAAGGATTCGATATGCCCATCGCCGAGGCTCAGGCGTGTGGTACGATGGTAGTGGCATTCGATATCGGACCGCACAGGGAGATCGTTGATGAGAGGGCACAACTGGTGCCGGTAAAGGACGTACATGCGTTCGCGCGTGCGCTCGAACACGCACTATCATCCCGTTCGGCCTAATCTATGATCAGCGTTCAACACCCCACAGTACGCAAAGCAGCCGCAGTGCTTATGCTTATCATGATTGTCGGTGGGCTTGCTGTTTTTCTGTTTACGATTTCACCGTATCCGGCAGGCGATGATCCGGGTTACCATACGTCTGTTGTAAAATATCTCATGCTCGAACGGAACATCCGATTCACGATGCCGTTCTTTCCCCAACTGGGACAACTGTGGGGTTCTGAGCGGTTCGTTACGCCGGTCTTTCTTGCGGCGTTCGGGACCCTGTCGGGGTATACAGACGTGTTTCGGATGACCATTGCGTTCGCGGCGCTCTGTATCGCGCTCGCGCTCATCCCCCTCTACCTTCTCGTCGCGGACTGGCTGAAATCGAGACCGGTAGCCATCCTCGCGATCGCGTACCTCGCGTTCTCGAAGTTCTACCTTGAGAACTTCTTCGAGGGCAGCTATGAGCAGATGACGGGTCTGCTGTTGGTGAGCTGGGTACTCTACGCGCAGTACCGATGGATCGCGACGCGGAATGATCGCTGGTTGGTGCTCTCGCTCGGGTTGACCGGCATGCTGGTAAAGACCCACGAACTCGGGTTTCTTGTCGCCCTGCTGTACGTTGCCGTCACGTCCGTCTATGCGGTCGGACAGCGGTGGGGCGCGAAGTGGCGCGCGATAGCCCTTGTCGTTGTGACGGCGGGATTCGGGACGGTCTTCGCGCTGCGTCCCGCGTATTTCGCGGCAAACGCTATACAGTATGGTATCCGACCGATGCTGTCGACCGGAGAGGGAACGCCGACCATCGCGCTCGTGGCCGTCGGCATTGGCACGATCATATTCTTGGTACGGCGGTTTCGGTTCGAATTGTTCGCCTACCTCGCGATCGCGTTCATGCTCTCGCAGTCGGCGTACCTCGGATCGATGTTCTATCCCTTCCGTTTCAACGTGTACTTCATGCAGGGCGTCGCGATCCTCTTCGCCGTCTTCGTCCACAGCGTTGTTCAGCTGGGGCGCCGTTCAGGCAATCGACTGATCGTACCGTCGCTTGTCATCGCCATGTGGGCATTCATGGTCGTTCCCCAGGTGCTCCACGTTCGAGGACTTGGGCTTTGGATCACCGGCCAGGAGAAGAACCCCGCGTCGGTCATCCTCGACGATGACGTGTCGATGTACCAGTGGATTGCGGGCAACACGCCGAAGACGTCGGTGATCGCGGCCACGTTCAAGTGGGGATATTATCTTCCGGCGATCGCCGAGCGCGCAGTCGTTATGGATACCGCTGTCGGTGGTGATAGTCGTGATGCTCGATACCAGCTTGCCGGGCAGGTAGGTACGCTGTTCGTGACGACGTCCGCAGCGGATGCCGCGGCGCGTGCGAAGGCGCTCGGCGTGCAGTACGTGTACTGGGACGCGAGCTTTGCACGATACGGAACAGGTTATTCACGCGCAAAATTCAATGATACGAAATATTTCAAGGAAGTCCATCGCATCAACGAGGCGTCGCTCTATGAAGTCCTTTAAGGCAACTGGACCGATCATCATCGGCGCGGCGTTCCTCGTCGGGGTTGTCGGGCTTTACTACGGAGCGTCCGCTCGCGCGTTCATGTGGGCGATGTTCCTGCCGGTGAAGACGGTGCAGTTCTTTGCGCAGGACGTGCTCCATCTGTCGACCGAACGGAATATCATGTTTTCGCTGGCGACCGGCATACCGCTGACCGTGTGGTACTGGTGGCTATTGCTGCGCGGTCTTCACCCTTCGGTACGCCGCTAGCGTCTGTCGTCCGGCCTCATCCCAGGAATATTTCTCGGCGACCCGTTTCCGCAACGCATCGGATTTTGGCATATCCCACGCTTTACATACCGCGTTGTTGATGCTGGTGGCATCGTCCGGTTCGCAGTAGACGGCGTCCGTACCGAAATACTCTTCCGTGCACCCCCCGCGTGTTACCACAAGGTTGGTTCCGGCGGCGCCAGCCTCGAGCGATGAAAGGCCCGGCGTTTCGTACCAGCTCACGAGCGCATGGACGCGCGCATCGCGGTACGCGCCGTAGAGCTGCTGCTGGTCCATGTGGTCGATGAACACGGTGTTCCCCCGCCGCTCGCCAAGCGTAGTGCAGAGCGCCATGTACCCGCGATCGAACGGCCGGCCGATGAACACAAGAGGGTACGGTTCATGCATGAGCGCCTCGATCAGTGCGAGCTGGTTCTTCCGGTATTCAACGCGGCCGGCGCAGAGGACAAAATCGTCGAGGTGACGTTCTCGTTTAAACCGCCCCGCGGTCGCGCGTTCCGCCATCGTGGCATCGAAACCGTTCACGACCGGCACAATACGGTCTTTTGGAATGGAAAAATCGTTAATGAGAAGGTCCGCCTCCGCGTTTGAGTTTGGTAGAAGAAGATCAGCGAGATGAAACACGCTGCGCAGTTTTCGGAGGACGTAGGGGTTCCAGAAATAGTTGTACAACAGCGCCTTGAATTGGGATGTGACATAGTGGCGTGCGTAGTGAGGCGGTTTCAGCGAAAGGTACTCGCGATTCACCGCGAACATGGCGCGATAGTATGTGCGCATATCCCAGTGGATGGTCGAGATGACAACCGGGATGCCGGCGGCATGTGCTGCACGAAGCGGCACTGCTGATAGCTGAGATGGGTTGAATGCGTGGACAATGTCGATACCGCTAAAGTCGGGTGCCGCCTCGCTCGAGATCGTCACCGTCACGCCAAGCTTTTCAAGCGCCTGTTTCGTGCCGATTATCTGTATCTTGTCACCACCCGACAGCTGTTCGATGGACGACCTGATGATGAAGAGGACGTTCATGCGGTCTTCCTTTTTTCTAGCAATCCGCGGACGAACCCATGAGCGTTGCCGCAGACGAGTATAAGTTTCATGAGTGGAACTTGGTACCAGCTCCGTGCGTTTTTGTGGTACCCAGTTTTTAGTAATGGAAGATACAGATACACGATAGCTCCGGCAATGCCGATAAGCCACAAAATGTAAGTGAAAAAGAATCCCGTGATAAAAAGCGTGAGTTCGATCGCAAGGCCGGTTAGGACTATAATGTATTGGGACATCCATAATCTCATCTGCCCATCGCCGAGCGCGTAGCGATCGAACGTTCTGTAGAGCCGTCCGTATCCATCAGCCATGTGCCAGTAGACGACGGCATCAGGAGCGAACGCGAATTTCTTCCCGGCTTTTCTCATAGCGATTGAGAACGGCGTGTCTTCTGAGTGGGAGTTGGTCACGTCGAACCCCCCGACGGTTTGCCAGAGCGTTTTTTTGAACGCCATGGAGCGGGTCGACGGCAGGAACGTTGTTGTATCTACCCGATCCGCCCTGAACCCGAAAACCATGGCGAGCGACTGGTCCCATACAGTCTTGACCGTCGGTTGGTACCAGCCGCCGACAAAATCAACGTTCGGATCCGTACGGAATGGTTCAGTAATCGCACGTAGCCATTTTTGGTCAAGGGTGTTGCCTGCATCAGTCACTGCGATGATGTCATTTCGGGCTAGGGAGATTGCGGCGTTCCTTCCGACCGAACGATTCCCTTCGGCTACTTCGATGCGGAGATTGATCTCGGGATGATGTTGCGTAAATTCACGCAAGCGTACAACCGTCGGATCGGTCGATCCTCCGTCGACAACGACCATTTCGTCTGGAAGCATGGTTTGTTTGAGGATGCTACCGAGAAAGGCATCGATTGTTTCGGCCTCATTGAGGACCGTGGTGATGACGCTTACTTTCGTGTCCATACATCTTTCCCCACCATACGTTCGTATATGGAAAATGTCGAATTAATTGTTTTTTCCCAGGAGTAGTCGTGAGCCCGACGCTTTCCTTGTTCGCCGAGCTGTTGGCGCAGTTGTTTATCCGAAAGTAATTTTACGATTGCATTAATGAGCTGCTCGGGACTATACGGATCGATGAGTTCGGCGGCACCGCGGGCAATTTCTGTGAGGGACGATACGTTGCTAGTGATAACGGGAGTGCCGAATTGCATCGCTTCGAGCACAGGCAGACCGAATCCTTCATAGCGGGACGGATATAGTACAATCGTGGCGTGTTTGATGAGCGCGTTGAGTACCGTACGATTGAGGTAGTCTGTAAATGTCACTCCCGATATATGCTCGTATCGTTGCAGGTTATCTCGGTAGTATCGGTTCTTTTTACCGATGAGCACGAGATTAGCGTCGGGGAAACGCCTGCGTACTTCCGGAAATATTGAAAGTAACGTTTCAACATTTTTTCTTTTTTCAAACCCGCCGAAGTATAGAAGGTACATTCCGTCAGGGGCTTCCGCGGGTTTACTCAAGTCGTCTGAGGTTGCTGGCGGATCTGCCGCGAGCGGGATCACATTCAACTTCGATGTTGCCGAAGGAAAGAAACGCAGTATGTCTGACCGCGAGGCATTAGAGATTGTGACAACTTCGGTAGCTCTTCGGATTGATTGCCCGACGAAATGGCGATAGACCGCAAGTTCGATTCGGGACGACAGTGAGGTTGCATAGTGTTCTTGTAATACGAGAGGGATGACGTCGAAGAGTGACAATAAAGTAGGAATTCTTGTTTTTGGAATACCGAAATTCCACGTCGCATGGTAAAGATCAATAGGATGTTGCCGGATGAGTCGGGGTAAGCTCCGAACTTCCCATGCATACCGACGTCCGGGAGCATGGACAACGGTGATTTGCGAAAGGTCAAGATCTGCCGGCGCCTCATCAATCGAATTTGTGAAAAGCGTTAACCGAACCCCGTGACGCTGGAGGTATTGGACCAGTTTCAGTACGTACGTGCCGATACCAGTTATTTCGCTCGTAAAGATTGGACGTGCATCAAGACCAATTCGCATTTCTGACGCGTTTACTGCGTAAGCCATCGATTATTCCCCAGTAATGTACTTGAAAAAATTTTCCATTTTTAAAGTATATTCGCCATAAATAACGAAGAGCAAAAAAATCTGCGATTATAAATAGTGGCAGGCGAAACCATAGCCGACGTCCTAAGTGTTTTTTAAAGAAAATTATACGAGCTCGTTGAAAAAGATAAATTCGAAAATATGGTTTATTATGAGTTGATTGGCCCGGGGAATGATAGGCTACCACGTTGTTACTGACACCAATCGAAAACCCAAATTTTTTGGCGCGAAGACATAAATCCACATCCTCCCAATACGTGAAAAAATTATCGTCAAAAAAATTCAATTGTTTGATTGTTGACAGTTTGACCAGTACCGCCGCTGCGGTAACAAAATCAATTGTTGCAGAAGGAATTTGTTGGCCAGTATCTTTTTTTCCATTGAATTCGGTGTGCGTTGTTCCAAGATACCATCCGAGTTTGTCGCCAATAGTTTGAATTTTTTGACCCTCTTTTGTTAGCCAAAGACGGGCAGATATTATATCAAGCTGTGTATTGATAGCTTCAGTGACAAGCGTCTCAAGACCTCGAGGTTGTAGCTGAGCATCGTTATTCAACAACAGAACCCAATCACAGCCGGCTTGATCTGCCGCACGTAAACCTACATTCATTCCGCCAGAAAAACCCATATTTTGCTGGAGATATATTACTGATACGGTCTTGGATTCCACGGCCTGTAGGAACACTTTATCGTTCTCATTGGAACCGTTATCAATAATAAAAATGTGTGTTGACAATTTTTGTGGCAGGTCAAGGTTGCGTATGCAGGTCATAGTTTGAGCCGCCGCATTCCAATTCAGTATAATTACCCCGATTTTGGTTTCGGTATCATTCATGGGCTGATCGTAACAAGGCTTCAATACGCTCGGCGGTTTGGTCCCAAGAGAAACGCTCTTGAACGAAATCAGGACCGTTTTTTGATAACTTGGCCCATAATTTCTCATTCTCGAGTAGACGGGAGATTGCTTCAGCCATGTCATCGACATCCCGATTACACAAAAGACCACCGTGATGATCGATTACTGTTTCTCGAAGGCCGCCCTCACGAACTGCTATTACCGGGGTGCCGAATGATTGAGCTTCTATCGGTACAAAGCCAAATGGCTCCATCCACTGTGCACATACTACCATGAGCGCACGCGCATAGAGATCTTGTATGCCAGCATCAGGAATATTTTGATGAAAAACAGTTGTGACTCCGTATTGTGCCGAGAGGTCGCATAATATCTTTTGGTACTGTTTCGATCCACGATCACCAACGATTTCCAGATGGGGTCGAAGATCCGGATGAATTTTTGTTAGGGCCCGGATAACCCAGTCATGACCCTTCGTAGGTTCAAATCCACCGACGCTTAAAATATAATTATTTCGCTCCGTTCTTGTTTTCGGTCGGCTTTGCTGGCGCTCGACTCCGAGGTAGCAGGTCGTTGGAGTAATACCATAGGCGCGCATAAAATTCTCGCGGGAAAAAAACGAGTTAACAAGAATATGCTCTGGAGACACCGAGAGAATATTTTGGCGATCGATGCGTGCCCAGGTATTGAGTAAGTAAGAGATGATAAAAGTTTTCCAGCGAATACTTCTCATACGCGACGGTTCGCCAGCGCTTCCTAGATTCTGTAACAAAGTTTTTTCATAATATCCGCGGAGCACTTCTTGCGAGTAGAGTACGACTGGAATATGTAGGAGTCGTAGTAATTGCGGATGTTGGGTAAAACGACAATTGGTAACTAGCGCCACATCATATTGTCCGGCATGAATTTTTTTTGCGATTGCCTTTTCAGTTGGTAATAAGTGACGAATGGTTCGTAGCACCTTTAGTGGTCCGTGACTGGGAATTATTTTAACGCCGCTCACTTGCTCAATAATGTAGGTCCGCACTAACGGCCGTAAGTCATAGAATTCGTGCTCAGCTAACGATGTCGTATAGACATCAACGGTGTGGTTATTTTTCAGGATTCCTTGGATAATAAAATATAGTGCCTTTTTTCCGCCGCCGGGTCCTAAATTGTAGTAGACGGCAATTTTCATGAAGTGCTGGGTTCTTTCAATCGCAGTGAAGCGATAAGCTCTTTCGTCTTGACGTTCTGAACGCGGAACGCGAGTACTGAAATCGAATGCCCTCGCGTCATTAACTCGCACGCGACTGGTAGGACGTGTTTTTCAACGCCCTCTTTTTTTTGGTGGATAGACGTGGTAATGAAGGTGATGTGCATGGGGTTGTTGCTTTGTGCCCCTGTCATTTTTATTGTACTGATTATTCGTGAATTAGGCCACCTGTATAACTTAGTGATCGATGCCGTGGAGCGATTGACGCAACCCCATTTTTTGCATATAATTTTAAGTTGAATGGTAGTTTTACGACATACATTCTGATCGTACAGGTTGAGTTATAATTGCAGCTATATTCACATGAATGTGTTTAGCGACCCGCTATATAGGAAAAGTCTGATCATCATGGTCTCGTCGTTGGTGGGCGGCGCGTTGAATTATTTGTACAACCCATTGGTCGCACGGTTGCTCACGACTGCGCAGTACGGAGAGCTCTTGACCATGTTCGCTGTGTTGAACGTTATTGCAATTCCTGCGAATACAAACTCCATCTTGACCACGCAATTCGTATCCCGCTATACCGCAGTGGGTGACGAAAGAGCATCGGGTTATTTCGTCAAAAGAATGTATCGGCAGGCATGGATCGCCGGCGCCGCACTTTTCGTGGTGTTTTTCATGCTGACGCCGCTGATACAACACTTTTTCCATTTCTCGAGCGGTATCACGTTAGTACTACTTGGCATTTCGATACCGACCGCCTTCATCTATCCGGTCGTGCAAGGCGTCATCCAAGGGCGCCAGCAGTTCATGAGGCTTTCGGTGATTAACCTCTTGGGTCCGGCAATTAAGTTGATCGGAGTCGCGATTGCAATGATCATCGGATTCCGGCTCCTTGGTATTGTCGGGCTTCTTGGCGTCGGTTCGATCGTCATGGTGTACGTTGCGTTTCTCTGGGCGCGCTTGCGGAGTTTTCCGCGTACCGCCCTCACGGCGCCCCCCTCAACACCGGAGTTGCTCCGTCGAGGATCCTACGCGCTGCTAGCGAATATTGGTCTTGCGATTCTGCTCAACATCGACCTCTTCATTGCCAAGCGCTACCTAGCTCCCGACCTCGCTGGTCAGTACGGCACCATCTCGTTGTTAGGGAAGGCGGTATTCTTTTTCGGCGGATCGTTGGCGCTCGTGTTATTTCCGATGGTGCTTTCCAGACACGCGAAGAACGAATCGTCGAGGTCGATCATTGCAAAAGCCCTTTCCGCCATTGTGCTCATTACCATCAGCGCAGTCGCACTTTTCGCGCTGTTCAGCCCATTCATCATCCGAGTGTTGTTCGGCTCGCGGTACTTGAACTTCTCATCAGTACTGTGGCTGACCGGCGTCGTGTTCGGACTGTATTCCGTGATCCATATCCTGGTAACGTATTTTCTCGCGACGCCGTCCAGGCGTTTCCTGTTTCCCCTGCTTAGCGGATGTTTCGTGATTCCCTTGGCATTCACGATGGGTCCGCATACCGTGCAATTCCTGATGTACGTGATGGCGGCCACTTTTACTGCAATCGTATTTTTGCTATTATTCCTGTTGAAGAGCGTGCGGATGAACAAGGATCAGCTGACGCCGATCACCGTCATCGAACCACCATTATGAACTCACCTCATCGAAAAAAAATATCGATTGTGGTACCGGTCTACAACGAAGAACTAAGTATTCCGACGTTTTACCAACAACTCAAGCAGGTATTGTCATCGATCGCGTATGATACAGAGGTACTTTTTGTGAATGATGCAAGCACTGATGGTTCACAAGCAATACTCGAGGGTATTTCCGCGAGTGATCCAACAGTCAAAGTGATCGAGTTTGTAAGGAATTTTGGTAAGGAGATCGCGACGACCGCGGGGATCAATCAGTGTATTGGAGACGTTTGTATAATGTTGGATGCTGATTTACAACATCCACCCGAGCAGATACCGGACTTTATAAAAAAGTGGGAGGAAGGCGCCGAGGTGGTTGTCGGGATCCGAAGAGTCAACAAGGGCGAGGATTTTGTGAAAAGGATCGGGTCATTCTGGTTTTATAAGATAATTAATGCGATTGGATATGTGAAGCTTATTCCGTACACGACCGACTTTCGACTCATCGATCGAGAGGTCATTGACACATTCAATACATTATCAGAAAAGAACCGTATCACCCGCGGGTTGATTGATTGGATGGGGTTCCGGAGCGCATACGTGTACTTCGACGCCAATGTACGCGCATCGGGTTCTGCCAGCTATAGCACAATCAAGCTGTTCAGGCTTGCGTTCGCCAGCATTGTCTCATTAAGCTTATTCCCACTCCGTCTCGCCGGGTACTTGGGGCTTATCATCACCCTTTTTTCCGGGTTGTTGGGTCTGGTAGTTGTCGTCTTTAAATATGTCTACCCTACCGCCTGGGGATTGAGTATTACCGGTTCTGCAACTCTCGCGATCATCATCGTGTTCCTTGTTGGGATCATCCTTATTTGTCTTGGTTTGATTGCGCTCTACATCGCGAACATCCATTCCGAGGTGATCAATCGTCCAATGTACATTGTTCGAAAGAAGCGATAGCAATATGAAAACAGTTATTTTATACGGCAGCAAAGACACAAGACCCGGAGAATATACTGATAGCGCACATACAGTATTGCCTTGCACACCCAAAATGCATGTTATTCGAATGTAAACATTACCACCATGGTTTTTCTCACAAAATTCTTTTCTAAGAAACTGTCTATAAAGTTTGTTGTGGTAATCGTTGTGCTGCTCGCCGGCGCAGCGGGTGTCGGCGTTTTGTACCACTACCGCCACACAATCCCTTTTTATACAACCATAATTACTACAAAAAATAAGGAGCTTAGGGAATCGAAACGGACAATTTCGGAAAAAAATAACGCAATTGCAGCGTTACAGAAAAAACTCGCCGAAGATGAAAAAACCATCCAGCAGCTCAACGGCAATGTCGCGACATCGAACACAGCGCTTCAACAAACACAGCAGTCGCTCGCAAAGAGTGATGCCCAAATACAAGATCTACAAAAGAAGGGCTTACCGAAGGCGCAGAAATATCAGAATGGACCCATACTGACTGCCTCGACAGATAGCGCAAAATGGGATAGCAATAATCATGTTGCCGGGAATTGTATCGTAAAGGACGCGCACGGGACGATTAATCTATTCTATTATGCGGGCACAAAAGATGGCGCCTCTGTCGGGTTGGCAAGGAGTAAGGACAATAAAAAATTTACCAAGTTGTCCGCTCCTGTGCTCACCCCGGGTCCGACAGGGACATGGGACTCCGGGGTAGTGTCGGTCTACCCGAACTGCATCATCCAGCGGAACGACGGCACCTATTGGATGTACTATTCGGGTAGTCCGAAAGGTTCTCCCGACTTCTACTGGAATAAAGTCGGTGCGATAGGCGTCGCATTCTCAAAGGATTTGATCCATTGGTCGAAGTATGAAAATAATCCTATCTTTACCGCGACGGATGCAAAGTCGTGGGAATCTGAAGGGATATTCGAACCGTCGGTCTACTTCAACGGCGACGAGTACGGCGGAAAGGATGCATTCATGATGTGGTACGGTGGCAATGCCGCAGACGGAAGGATGGGTATCGGTTTGGCAACGAGCAATAATGGGGTTACATGGACGCGTTATTCGAAGAACCCGGTCCTCATGCACTCGAAAAACTCCAATAATTTTGACGCGTATACCATTGAGGTGCATAGCGTGGTGAAGTACGGTAACGGGTTCGTCATGGCATATGAAGCGACCGACCGTAAATTTCCCTCGCGGTTCGCAATCGGGCTTGCATCATCGACGAATGGGAAGACCTGGAAAAAGAGCGCGGACAACCCCATACTACAGGCCGGTCCTGTCGGAAGTTGGGATTCATTCGGCGTATACCATCCATCCATTGTAATCGACGCGAACAAGATCTATCTCTATTACGTCGGACTGAACAGCACGTATACCCACGCGATAGGTGTTGCCGAGATCAACCCGACATATTTTCCCACGCCATAATATTTACCTAAGAAGCGCTTCATCATGAAAAAGGATTCAAAGATATACGTCGCCGGTCACCGTGGTCTCGTTGGTTCGGCTATACTAAGAAAACTGCAATTCGAGGGATATACGAATCTCGTCCTGAAAACACGATCCGAGCTGGATTTGCTCGATCAGAAGGCGGTAGAGGAGTTCTTCAAGAGCGAACGCATCGAGTACGTGTTTTTGGCGGCTGCAAAAGTGGGCGGCATCATGGCGAACAAGACCCAGAAAGCCGATTTCATTTATGAAAATTTAGAGGTGCAGAACAACGTCCTGTACAACGCCTGGAAACATGGGGTAAAGAAACTGTTGTTTCTTGGATCTTCCTGCATTTATCCGAGGATGTGTCCTCAGCCGATAAAGGAAGAGTATCTCCTCACCGGATTGTTGGAGGAGACCAATGATGCGTACGCGATCTCGAAGATCGCCGGGATCATGATGAGCCAGAGCTTCAACAGCCAGTACGGGACCAATTTTGTCTCGGTCATGCCCACCAACCAATACGGTCCGAACGACAACTATAATTTGGAGACAAGCCATGTGCTGCCAGCGCTCATCAGGAGATTTCATGACGCGAAAATAAGCGGCGCAAAGGGAGTGGTGTTGTGGGGATCCGGTTCGGCGAAAAGGGAATTCATGTATATCGATGATTTGGCCGACGCGGTATATTTTCTCATGAAGCACTATGATGGTTCGGAGATAGTGAACATCGGGACAGGCAAAGACATCTCCATACGCGAACTAGCCGAGAAAATCAAGGACGTGGTCGGTTTCAAGGGGGAGATACGATGGGACAGCACCAAACCGGACGGAATGCCGAGAAAGCAACTGGACGTATCGAAACTGCATGGGTTGGGGTGGAGGCATAAAGTAGACCTGGAACAGGGGTTGCGACGGTCATACAAATGGTTCGTAGAGAACCATCACAGAATCAGGAAGTAGCCGTGGTTTTCCAAGATTATGCCTTCAACCGATAAAAGAAGAATAGTTGAATACAATTACCCGATATCTTTTTTTGCGTTATGAAAACAGTCATATTATGTAGCGAAATAAACACGAAATATAGCGAACGTACTGAATATTTATTTCTATCTCTTTACCACAATGAACTTTTTCACTAAATTATTTTCTAGAAAACCAACTATAAAGTTTTTCGTGATAATCATGATACTTATTGTTGGCGGCGTAATAGGAACAGGAGCTTTGTATCACTATCATCATACTATTCCATTTTACCAGAATATAATTGCCGCCAAGAGCGGGAAAATAAAAAAGTTCGAACGCGAGGTAACCCAGAGGAATATAACGATTGAAACGTTCCGTGGGAAACTTTCTAGAACTTGAGGAGATGAGCGTGAGTAAAGAGGGAGTAATACAAAAATTACTAACAAAATTGCGGAGTCGGGATACGGTACTGAGAGAAATGGGTGTCGGGTCGTTGCAATTGATGAATGAAAAGCTATATGGTTGAAAGCCATCATCCAAAAATATCAGTTATAACTCCGGTATATAATGCTGAAAAATACGTCGGCCTTGCTATTGAAAGCATTTTAAACCAGACTTTTTCTGATTTCGAATTCATCATTATTGATGATGGTTCGTCAGACGCCAGTTGGGAAATAATCCAGAAGTATTCCCAACAAGATGAACGGATCAGAGCGTTTAAAAATGAGGTTAATTTGGGGGGGTGCAATACACTGAATAAAGGGCTTTCGTTGGCGAAAGGGAAATATGTTGCCAGGCTCGATAATGATGATTGGTCGTATCCGGATAGGTTAGAAAAGCAGTATCATTTCATGGAGGCACATCCTGAAGTGGGGATTGTGGGTGGAGTCATGGAGATAATGGATGAAAATGGCAGGGTGATCGGAAAAAGAAAATATCATTTATCCGACGGTGAGATCAGGAAAAGACTTTTTCGATACAGCCCTTTTTCGCATCCGCTCGTGATGTACCGAAAATCCATTCTCGATAGAGTGGGATACTATAATCCCGCGTACGCGCCCGCAGATGACTATGAATTATATTTCAGAATGGGGAAAGAATCGAAATTCGCCAATTTATCAGATGTGTTGTTGAAATACAGGGTGGTGAAGGGCTCAATGACAAACAGACTTACAAAACAGATGGAATTAATGACACTTCGTGTTCGACGTATGTATGAAAATAATGGTTACAGGGCCGGTGTGATTAATCGGTTATATTCTCTTATACACTATCTCTCTATCTATATCATACCCTCGAGAATTAAAGTATGGTTGTTCAACGTTATGAGGAATGCGACCCATGATACCACGAGCGATAAAAAAGTGATTTTAATTACCGGGGGCAGTTCGGGACTGGGAAAGACCATCGCACAACATCTCAACTCAGAAGGCCATATCGTATATTGCGCTTCGCGAAACGCGACGTATGAGGAAACGTCCTCTCTGCGTCCGTTAAAACTAGATATTACCTCAGAAAATGAATGCCAAAATGCGATACATGAAATTTTGATGAAGGAAAAACGTATTGATGTAATTATCAATAACGCAGGTATAACACTTTCAGGGCCGACCCTTGGATTTACCGTTGAAGATTTTAAAAACATTTTGGATACTAATTGTATCGGGTCATTTCGCCTGCTTAAGGCGGCTTTTTCGCACCCGGATAAACCGAAGTTGGTCATCAATATCACATCACTCAATGGGTTTCTGTCCTCTCCAAATTTCGGTTTATACAGCGCATCGAAATTCGCGATGGAAGCGTTGGGTTTAGCACTTCGTTACGAATTATCTCCTGGGACCAAAGTTGTGAATGTTGCTCCCGGCGCATTACGCATCGAATCCAAGAAAAAAATGGCGCACAAGGCGGCGAGGGAGAAAAGCATTCTTCTTAAATGGCTCTTGCCATTGGCCTCCCCAGAAGATGTTGCATTGGTTATCAACAAATTAATAGATGCTCCATCTGTGCCGCCCCGGGTTTTGGTTGGAAGGGATGCCTATCTTATCAATATCATGCAGAAGATATTACCGTTTTCGGTTTTTGATCGATTGAATTTCTATGTCTGGAATAAAAAGTAGTCGAATTGTAAACTATTTAATGTAACAAGCGACCGCCGGGTATATGGTTGTGGCTTTGATAGCTAATCCGCATGGAGTGTCCCGTCAGCAATCGTGTCACGGTAGCATGTTGAACAACCATCGGCAATGAAAATCGCGTACCATTATCCCAATCCCGATTCCATCTACGCCTATCGGGCGATATACCACGGTTTCAAGAACGCCTTCACCGATCTGGGCCACGAATTCCATACGTTCACCGCGAATGACTCGCTGGCCGATTTCTTAAACCAGCACCGGCCGGATATTTTCCTTACCGCGACGCACTACTACCACAAGAAGTTCCTGGATTTCGAACTGATGAAAAAGTACCGGAATGCGGGCATGCGGGTCTGCGTGAGGATCGATTTTTGGGATTCGCCGCTGCATAGAAACCGCATCAACGAGGCGAAAAGCCTGAAGGACGACCGGGATACCGTCGCGCTCATCAAGAACGGAAGCTACGGCGACGTGTTCTATCATGTCGTCGAACAGGGCGACAGGAGGATGGAGGGTTTCGAGAAGGAAACAGGATATGCCTACCATACGGTTCCCCTGGCAGCCGATGCGGTCACTCTTCATGGTTTTTTTAAGGATGAATTCGCGTCCGATATATCGTATATCGGGACGAATCTTCCCCAAAAAAAGGAGTTTTTTAATAAGTACCTCTTTCCACTGAAGGTCCGGTACCGCACCAAGATATACGGACAGGATTGGAACTTGTTTGATAAGGCGACTGGATTCATCCAGAAGATCGGTCAGTACTACAACATTCCCGGCGTAAAATCATTTAAAAAACCTCCATTGAGCCTGGAAGACGAAGGGAACATCTACCGGTCGTCAACGATCTCCGTTAACATCCATGAGGATTTCCAACGGGAATACGGCGGCGACTGCAACGAGAGGACCTTCAAGATACCGTTATGCGGCGGGTTTGAGATCACGGATGACGTGGCGTGCATCCGGAAGTACTTCAAGGAGGGTGAGGAGATCGTGATTGCAAAGAATCGCGATGAATGGTATGACAAGATAGATTATTACCTCAAGAATCCGGACAAAAGGGTTGATATCATCGCCAAGGGTATGCAACGGGTGCAGCGGGACCACACCTACCACAACAGGGCGCGGCAGATCATTGAGTTATGTGCATCTGCTCGATAGAGGGGCTTAACGACACTATGGACGACAAGAAGGTTCTCAACATCGGCTGCGGTAAGACAAGGATCCCTGGCAGCATCGGTCTGGATAGGGTGCATATTGAGGGCACTGTTGATGTCGTGCATGACTTAAATACGGTTCCCTATCCTTTCCCCGACAGCTCTTTCGATGAGATCCACATGTACCACGTGTTGGAGCACCTGAATGAGCCAATGAAGAAAATTGAAGAATTGTACAGAATCCTGAAGCCGGAGGGCGTGGTGTATCTCAGGGTCCCCCATTTTTCGTCGCTTGGCGCTTTTACCGACCTCACCCATGTCAGGCCGTTCGGGTGGTCCAGCTTCGATTGCCTGGAAAAAGGTCACTATCAGCACTTCTACACGAACGTGGAGTTCAAGGTGTTGAAGAAGGAGATCAAGTATTTTGGCCTCTACCCGAATGACGGCGTGTACGAAAAGTACATCCATTTCAACCAATGTCCGATGCTGTTGAGGCCGCTCGTGCGGCTGATGAATTTCCTCATCCGGCTCTCCCCGCCGTTCTTCGAGCGGTTCTGGTGCCATTGGTTCGGAGGAGCGACCGAAATCGACTTTATCCTGAAAAAGAGCGGCGGAGCGATTGATATTAATCCGGCATCGCATGGTTGACCTGAAACACAAGAAGATCGCGATTTTTTCCCATGACAATGAGGGTACCACCGGCACTGATGATGAGATTGTACGCTACCTACTCAAACAGGGCTGTAAAAAAATCGTCAACATCAAATTTCCGTTTAGGCGCTCAAGCGACGGGGCCATTCGATTGAAGTTTTTTGATAACACGAAAGCAACACAAAAAAAATCACGCATTAAGTTCTACAGGCCGGAACCGGTATCATACGTCAAGGATCTCATTCTCGGCTTCTGGTATGGGATCAAGTACGCGAAGGGATTCGATCTGTTTTTCGGAATGAACAACCTGCTCGCATGCGTCGGCATTGCGCTGAAGAAGGTGGGTGTAGTGAAACAGGTCGCTTACTACGTCATCGACTATACGCCCGTCAGGTATCAGAACACCGTGATGAATCGGATATACTATGCGATCGACAGATTCGCGCTATACCACAGCAATTTCGTCGTACCTCTGAATGAACACATGCTCAAGGGGAGAATCCACGACCACCACCTGGACCACGCGAGAATACGGTTCTGCGTCGCACCGTACGGCAACAATTCACTGTCGTACCGGGCGGATGACTTTCGGAGGTACGACAAGAACAAGATTGTCTATTTCGGCGCCGTGCTCAAGATGAAGGGCGTGGAGCTTTTCGTGGATATCGCGAAGCAGCTCATACACAAGGGACACGACAATTTTCTTTTCGAGGTCGTGGGAGGTGGCGACGTCGTCTGGCTGCGGGAACAGATCAAGGACAACAAGCTCGAGAACCGTTTCCGTGTGCACGGCAGGATCGACGCCGATAGCGACATCGAGAAGATCCTGCTGCAGTGTTCCGTGGCGTTGGCACCGTACTACCCGGAAGACAGGAACAATTTCAGCTACTTCGCCGATCCTGGGAAGATCAAGATATATCTTGGCTGCGGACTGCCAATTGTGATCACTGACGTGCCCCCCATCGCAAAGGACATTGTGCACAAGCACGCTGGACTGATCGCCAGATATGATGCCGATGATATTGCCGGAAAAATCGTCGATATCTGGGAGAACTACGGGCAGTATAAGAATAACGCAATAGCATTCGGGAAAGAATTCGATTGGAATATCATATTCGGCAAGTTATTTACTACACTATTTACGGACTGACGTATGCTGAAAGAACGACTGCAAAAACTGTATGCACAGGCCGTTGAACTGAACCATCGGAACATCATCGGGTTGCTGGAACAGAACGAGGGCGCGACCTTCCTGGACCTCGGATGTGACGACGGGGAGCTCACGAAGAAGTTCGCAGAGGTGATTCATACCGACAGGATGTACGGGGTTGAAGTTGTGGATGAGGCCATACAGAAGGCGGAAGAAAGAGGGATCGCAATGAAGAAGTTCGATCTGAACGCCCGGTTCGATTTCGGGGACAATTTCTTCGACGTCATCCATGCGAATCAGGTGATAGAACACCTCCATAAAACCGACAATTTCATCTCCGAGATACACCGGATATTGAAACCGGGCGGCTACGCGATCATCAGCACGGAAAACGCCAGCAGCTGGTGCAACATCTTCGCGAGTATCATGGGGTGGCAGATATTCTCGCTCACGAACATATCGAGCAAGAAGGGAGCCATTGGTAATCCCTTCTCGCTACACCGGGACGATCGGTCTATCTTGGAATCCTGGCACCACATTCGGATCTACAACATCCGGGGATTGAAGGAGTATTTCGAGGCCTTCGGGTTTACTACCGAGGCGGTACGCGGCGCCGGCTATTTCCCGCTGCCGTCACGTCTCGGCAACATCGACACGCGTCACAGCCATTTCATGACGATGAAATTCAGAAAGAAAGTACGTTGAGAAAAGAACAGGTACAATTAACAGGAATTGCAGTATGCCTAAAGATTTAATGCACTACGGCCAGTACAAGAACGATCTGTTCAATAAGCTCGATTTCCATTTTGAACCGGGGAAGCGACTTCTCGATGTCGGTTGCGGCGACGGCAGCGACGCGCTGATATTCATTAATGAGTACAAGCTCGACGTTGATGGCATCGATATCTACGAGCACGCGGATCTGAGAAAAATCAACGAGTTGCGTTTTAAGCGGGCAGGCATTTACGACCTTCCGTTTCCGGACGCGACGTTCGATTACGTGTTTCTGCACGACATCCTGCACCATATCGACGAAGAGGGACAACGGCATGAGCGGCACATCGCTGCGCTGCGGGAACTGAAGCGGGTGTGCAAGAAGGACGGCCATATCATCATCATCGAGGGCAACCGGTATAACCCGCTGTTCTATCCTCACATGGTCAAGATGCTCGGGCATAACCATTTCGCGCAGGGCTATTTTAAGAAGGTCATTCGGGAGGTGTTTCCGTCGGCTACGTTCAAGTTTTTCGAGGCCCACGTATATCCCTCGCGATTTCTAACGGTGTGGAAATGGTACGAAAAGGTCATGGAATCGGTGATGCCGAAGCAGATACTGTCATATAACGCATCGATTATTAGGAACGAGTGATGGGAACATGGTACAAAATTAGGTATTATATTGGCCATCCGATCATCCGGTACTACACGCGCCATCCGCTGGTACTGCTGAAGAACAGGTGCATTATGGCCCGGCTATGGTGGAAAAAAATCAGCGGGAAGGACGTTAACTTCGACGACAAAGTCAGTTCGGACGTTCCCATCGATGTCGTAATGGCCGCCGCCGAGAAGGATTACGGGGTTCTCGTGCATGTGATCGATTCGATACGGGAGTACGTCAGGCACCCCCTCGGCACCATATTCATCATCAGCCCGAAATCGGAAGCTATTGTCGCGCTGTGCAGGGAGAAACAGTGTGTTTTTATCGATGAGAATACCGTATTGCCGGTCACGAAAAAGGACATCCGGTATTTCGTATCAGGCATCGATAGATCCGGTTGGCTGTTCCAGCAACTTCTCAAATGGAGCGGAGATGTATACGCGACGCACGAGTATTTTTTAATCACGGACGCGGATACCGTGTTTTGCCGACCCCAGAAGTTCGTTGACCAGGGAAAGGTCATCATGCCGGCGAGTGGCCAGTTCTGCCACATCCCATACCTTACCACATACCGGAAGCTGACCGGAGAAACAGTCGAGGCGGTGGTGAACTTTACCAGCCATCATGTGCTGGTCCAAAAGAGCAAGATGGCCGCGCTCAAACGGAAGATCGAAGCGCACTGCGGAACGGAATGGTACCGGGCTATCATGGACAATATCGACGTTAATGAGGGGTCGTTTGTCTCAGATTACGAGACCTACGGCCAGTACGTGTACTCAACATATCCAGATGAGTGTGTACTGGAGCATTGGCGGAATGTCAGTCTGCGCCGTTCGCAACTGGACCAGCTTGCCGAGACAACGCAGAAATACTACCCTCGCCGTAAAACCATATCGTTCCATGGCTACCGGTAGCACCATCGCAGGCATGAAATGTCCCGTGTGCGGTAGTGATGTCGCGAAATTTCTGTTCTCCCAGCGCGATAGGCGGAAGACGATGCCGGGAACATTTGACGTCTTTCGCTGCAGAGACTGCCACACGGAGTTTATCGTACCGCCGGATAACCTGTCCGAGTTCTACCAATCGGATTACTACGTCGATCTCCAGAGCAACAGGACATTGCAGTTTAGGGCAAAGGAATGGATCATTAAAGAGAGATACCGTGCGACACGAAAAATCGCGTGGAAGAAGATAGCCGAATTTTTCGGACAGTTCGTATCCGCGCTTCCTTCGAAGACCGGACGGATCCTTGATTTCGGGTGTGCATGCGGTGACATTCTGCACCTGTTGAAGAACGCCGGATTTGATGTGTATGGGATGGACATCAGTAGCATCGCCGTGGACACCTGCCACAGCCATGGCCTCGACAACGTGCGTTTGGGCACCGAAAAGGACCTCTCCGTCTATTCCGATGATTTTTTCGATTCAATCCGGGGTTCGCACGTGATCGAACACATGCCCGATCCAAAAATATTCGCTGCGCTGGCGTACCGGAAGCTCAAGAAGGGCGGCGAACTCGTCTTGCAGACCCCGAACATCAACTCGATGGGGAAATGGTTCGGGTCGCACACGAAGTACTACTACGATATTCCGCGGCACGTCGTGCTGTTCACGAACGGTTCGATGCGGCTCTTGCTGCGTCAGCAGGGCTTCAAGACAGTCAAGATTTCGTACGTGAATTTTTTCGGTGATCAGATGGACAATTTCGGCGTGCTGCTGCAGGACAAGAATCCGAAGCTGCACAAGTTACTATTCCAATCCGTTGCGCGGTACCTCATCCGGTTGTTATTCATCCCGGTCGAGGTCGTGCTTTCATGTACAGGATACGGTCAGACGATGACCGTCACTGCGGTCAAAGAATAGCGAATATCTTCGCTTTCCTCGATTAGGGTGACCGTTAGCACAGCGGGCATATGGCGCGATTTTTCGTTGTCATCACTCAATCAATGTATCGTATGTGATTCTTTGGGAGTATGGTATATTTATAATGTGCTAGAGGCGTACTATCACCGGAAATGTCCATAGACCCATGAATCTTTTTCGTAACAGGAAAGTTTTCTCGATCGCGGTAGTAGTGGGTATCGCCACGATCTTCGTGTGGATCTTTTTCGCGAACGTGTTCCCGAAGGGCTATATCGTATCGGCAGCGGATGACGCCTTTTTTTTCGATATGAAGGGCGCCGCCCGGTCGTATTTTTACACCTGGGGCAATTCGCTGGGGAACGGGTCGGGACAGGAATCCATGATCCAGGCGGTATTGCCGTACCAGCTGATCATTGTTCTTGTGTCGCTGTTGAGGCTCCCTGACAACATCTTCCAGACGCTCTGTATACCGGCCTTTACCCTTATGGCGTCGGCGTCGTTCTTTTGGTCGCTGCGGATACTGTTTCCTGAAGATAAGAAAACCGCGGTCAGGCAGGTGTTCTTTTCCCTGGTCTACGGCCTGAACGGATATACCCTATATCTGTTCATGCACGTGTTCGGGTACACGTTCCAGCAGATCTTCTACCTGTTCATTCCGGTCATGATGGTTCTGGCGTACAGGATAATCGAAGGAAGCGGTTCGAAAAAACATCTCGTTGGTTTTGTCGTTGCATCGTTTCTGTGCTCGATGGGATTCAACAACCCCGGGTTTCTGGTGGCATTTTGTCTGGTGCTGTTGTTCATGTCGCTCTTTATAATTTGTTCCAATCTGAGGAAGGGCGCACTGTACGTACAGCGCAGCATTATTGTATATGGCGTTTTGTTCATGACGAACATCTTCTGGTTGTTGCCGTATTCCACGAGCGTGTTCAGCGGGGCGTCTGGACTCGCGAATTCGTTCGACGGTTGGGACATCGTGTCATGGATCAAGTGGCAATCGACGCATATCCTCGATATTATCCGATTCATGCCGATCAATACCGTCGGGAAATTTCCCGATTATGTCATCCGGAATACCGCGTTGAGGATGCTGCTCACTGTACTGTCCTTCCTGCCGGTCATGCTGGTAGCGGCTGGATTGTTGAGGAAACCAGATCACTACCGGCGGCGCGGACTGTTCTTCCTGTCGTTTTTCGCGGTACTGATCGTGGCAATAGCGAAATTCTACGGTCCGCTCGCGTCATTGAGCGTCAAGTTCTTCAGCCTCCCCGTCGTCAATGCGACGAGGAGTTACGACAAGTTCATGGTATTCCTTCCTTTTGTTGTCATGATGCTTATCTACGTCTATTTCATCTCATCAAGCAGGATCAACCAGACAATCAAATGGGTGGCGATCGCCGTTCTGGTGGTATTTCCCCTCCCGTTCTATACCGGCAAGCTGCAGCAGAACGTTTCATTCGCGTTCGATCAGGACAAGAACTACCTGACCGCTACCTATTCCTATCTCGTGAAGGTCCCGGACGATTACTCTGAGGCGTCGCACATCGTCAATACCGAATCACCCTATGAATTCAAGGTGCAGTACCTTCCCTACGGCTGCATCAATTCACCGGGGTGGTCGCAGTACCCGAAATGGAAATTCATCGGCAACGACGTCACCACGAAGCTGTTCCGGAAACCGGTACAGACGCCCTCCTCGTTCCTCAATATCGGAAGGTTCAACTACGGAGAGACGTTCGCCACCTATCCCCGCCCCGAATGGATCATGCGGCTGATGGGCCTTATGAACGATTCCTACCTGGTGTTCAACAAGGACGTCGACGAGAAGTTTCTGGGTGATGCCAACGACAAGATCTCCCAGCTCGAAGACGGGGGCGTCATCATGCCGGTGTTCAAGAAGGACTACATCAACCTCTATACGATCGATGAAACGTATTTTCTCCCGCTTTTTTATGTGCCGAAGGATGTCGTCTATGCTGACATCGGGTACGATCGGTACCCCGATCTTTTAAGTAAAGAGGATTTTTCGCCAAGGAGCCTCTACGTGCTCGGCAACGAAGAGATGAACAAGGGATTTTTTGACAGGTACGTTGAGACCACCAAAGACGATAACGCCGCAGCGATCGCGCTCCACAAGACCACGCTTATCGTCAGCACGGACAAGGCGACGGATGCGCCCTCGCTCTCGGCGACGCAGCAACCAACATCCCTAATGACACCGGGCCTCATTGCCTTTCATAAGGTCAATCCTATCAAGTACGTCATTACCGTTTCGCATGCGCAGAAAGACTTCCCCCTCGTGTTTTCAGAAACCTATGATGCCAAATGGAAACTGTACGCACGGCCGCAGAATATCGTGAGCGCCCACGCGCCGTCACTCCCCAATACACAAGACAGATTCAGCATTACCGCGAGCGACAAGCAGACGCTGATCGACGAAGGATTGCTCGCCTATGATGGGCTGCGCTATATATCAAAGAACTTTAAAGGCACCATACAGAACGACAACATTCCTTCCGGCCATTTCTACGAAACGTATTTCCCTTCAAACAACACATTGGAAATTCCAGCGCAGTATCATTTTATGGCCAACGGGTATTCCAACGGCTGGGTCGTTACAACGAGCGATATTTGCGGAAAATCGATCATCTGTACGCGTAATCAGGACGGAACGTATAATTTCAATTTGGTGGTGGAATATTACCCGCAACGGCTGTTCTACCTCGGCATGATGCTTACTGGGGTCGCATTCCTTGGATTTTTCGGCTTTCTGGGTTGTAACTACTGGGCGAAACAAAGGAAAAATTCGAAACCAACAACCACGAAAGAGTAATCAAGGTTGTCACCTATAATGTGCATGAACATCAATTTCCGCAGCAACACAACCAGGAACCTTTTGGTCTTGTTAGTGTTCATCGCCATCAGCTGTGTTATGTTCCTGTTCTTGATTGTCCACCCCGCTTCAATAGGACTGTCATACGACTGGATGCCCCCCCAAACCTTAGATTATTTTGTCAAAGCGCCTTTAAATTCCTCCTGGATAAATAATCAAATAACTCCTGGAAATCATTATTATGTACTATTGTTTTACTGGCTTTTATTGAACTGCCATGTAAGCAGCAATGCAATCACAATACTATTTCTCGTCGGCATGTTTTCTCTGTCGGCGTTTTTCGTATATCTGCTCATAAAAAAAATCGCTTTGCCTGCCTGGTTAGCGGTAATGGCTGGTTTATTATACCTGACTTCTTCTCAATTATTCCTGGTCACCCATCATGGGTATACCAGTTACATATTGTCTTTTTGTTTCACGCCGTTATTGGTGTATCTGTTTATGCGGTATCTTGAAAAGCCAACCCTTGCCGTGGCGCTTGCAGGGGCAGTTGTATTCAGCTTAGCTGCCAGTCAAATTCAATTCTTTATTATCAATGCCGTATTACTCCTTGTTTTTTCCTGTTTCTATTTCCGTCACTGGAAATCCCTCATTAAATTGTTCGTTGTTTACATTATCGTCAATTTTTTGCTTTCTGCCTCGTGGCTACTGGTATATCTGCCTCATCCCCGGGGAATTTCGACTTTTAGTCAGGGGCTATTGCAAAATTCATATCAGGGCTTCCAACAGAACAACATCATGGATCTTTTCTATCTGCCTTTTGTTTCCTGGTCAGTGAAGGATTTTCTTCAAACCATACATTTAAAATGGTTTTATAATATCTGGGCATTTTGCCAGATTGTGATCTTTGGCCTTCCCTTTCTCGCCTACGGTATTTACCGAAAAAAAATAAGCCTGGTTATAAATAGATTTTTCATTATCGGATTCGTGATATTCGCAGCCGGTATAGTATTGGCAAAAGGCAGAGCCGAGCCCTTCAGCTGGACCGGAGACTGGTTCTACAAATTGCCGCTTTCCGGAATGTTCCGCGATCTGAACCATTTCTACTATCTGATCACCTTCAGTGCCGTCTGGCTTTTCGCGTTAGCCGTCTACGCGCTGCATGTCAACCTGCGAAAAGAAAAAAAATATCAACGGGCATTTTTTGGTACGTTGATACTGTTCGTACTATTGAATGCCTCTCCTTATGTGCTGAATGTTTATCGCTCAAGATTGCATCAATATCAATTATCAAATATTTACAGTTCTCTGGCACAAAAATATAATAACGACTTCGGTGATTATCGTCTACTCTGGCTGCCATTGGGTTTTTATGTCAAATATAATGATGACCAAAAACTCTATTCCGGAGTGAGCCCCTTAATTAACCTGGTGACCAAACAAGACATCGGTTCATCCCCTGATCAATCGCCGTTGTTAACTGACGTGGTGCAATTTGGCTATTGCCAACAGATAAAAAATTGCACTGAAAGATACCTCGGTTTATCCAATGTTCGCGACATCATCAATTTGAAACGGGATTTCTCTTCAGCTATTCCATCGTACGATGATAAAAACTCGTTCAGGAACGAGAGTTACTGGACGCAGGAGTACTACAATACGTGGTTAAAGAATTTACGTGATACGGCAAAGACCCAAACTAACGATTATTTTGATATTTATCAATTGTCAAACGAACAATACCTGCCGCACATTTACGTGCCCGAACAATTAACATGGATAGCCGGGAATGAAAGAAATGTGTTGGATGGCATCATTCTGAACAAAAACTATAGGTCGGCGTACCTGGTGAACACTGCACGCACATATAACGCCAATACATTGGTCGTCCCTCTTGAGTTTTCCGAAGATTCACCGCTGGATGTTTTCCATAACAACCATCAAATTATCACCAAATTGAACATACCCGAGGACGGTAAGTATCAGATCGTATACTATCAGAAGCGTCGGGATACCACGTCGCCCGGGGTGGTGTTTACCGTGAAAAGCGTGGATGTGGACAAGAAGACGGTGTTGCTGGAGAAACAAGATGCCAGCGAACGTCAACTCCAGCAGAACAATCCCCTCTATGCCGATACGATCTTTCTCCGTCAGGGGAAATATACATTACAGTTATCCGACGCCATCAATATCCAAAATTTAGTCGTCGACTCGTCGTTCGAGACTGGTGGTTGGCCAGAACCCACGTACAACTGTACGTCGGAAGTATCCGACTACTCGGTCAATAGCTCGGCGACGCGCAAACACATCCTTCAGTTCCACAACACGCAGCGAGGCGTGTGCCAGACGAAGGTGGTGGGCAATCTTCAACCCCATCAGAAGTACGTATTTTCCTATGACGTGCAGCATGTATCTGGCGAACAACCAACGGTCTGCCTCAAGTTGACCGAGGAGGATTACTGTCACGGCATCAGCGCGGTTACCGGCAATACCAAATGGCATCACGAGGAATTCGTGTACGAACAGGGTGAGTCCAATAGGGCGCTGATCTACTTCTCCGTTCCCGGAAGCAGCCATGCATCGGTAAATAATTTCGATAATTTTGAACTGCGGCAGGTCAATCTGCCGGAAACGATTTCGTTCGTGAAAGAACGGAGTCCGGCCGCTTACGAGGTCTCGCGGGTGGAATACCGCAAGATATCCCCGACGAAGTACCGTGTGGTGCTGAAGTCGGCCAGCGGTAACATTCCCGTAGTGTTCACCGAGAATTATAATGTTAACTGGAAGGCATACGTAGCATCAGAAAAAGTTATCCCACCGAACAATGCTACGCAGCAAGATTCGGGCGCCGTCGCAGCTAATGCCGTGACCGTTCAAAACGATGTCTTGCCGTCGGGCAGCGCGTGGGAAACCAACAACTTAAAGGAAATAGGCGGCCACCAGGCGATCAACGGTTTCTCGAATATCTGGTTCTATCGGGCCGGTTCGAAACCGAAGGACATCGAGATCATCATTGAGTACAGGCCGCAAAAAATGTTCATCATCGGACAATACGTGGCCGCCACAACGTTCGGCCTGGCACTGCTCTACCTTCTTGTCGGTGTGTCTGTGGCGCGCATTCTAACAAAGCGGAAGAACTAACATGCTCTACCTGGGAATTTTGATCGCCGTCGTGCTATTCAGCCTGATCTTGAGGCTTGGTTCAAGTTATCTTTTTCTGGTGATCGGCATCATGATACTGTTTCACCCATTGCTGATCTCGAAGCAGCAGATTATGACGGTGAGCCAGTTGTTTAATGTCATTTTCATTTTATTGCTATCAGTCCTCGTCATTGAAGTCATAAAAAAAATAGCACCCTTCACTAGACATGACCGAGACCTCGCGATTATCGACGCGATTAAGAAACATGTCGGGGCCGTGGTCGGAAATGTCATTAGCGACATCATCCGAAAACGATATGCATCTACAATAAAGATCGTTGTGTACGCCTTGGTTGCAGTACTCCTCTTCTGGAAGGTCGGGGCGCTATTGGCGCTCTTCTGGCTGCTATTTTTAGTGTACAATGCGTATCAATGGGATTCAAAATATATTGCGGGTATCGCCTTGACGTGTCTTTGCATGTGCCCGCTGTTTCTCATACTAAAAAATGAATTCCTCGCTGAAACTTTCGCGATGTACGTCTATTATTTGTTGGTATTTTACATGCTTCTGCAGATTGTGGAATATCGAAGAAAAAGCAGATTCACCGGGAACACATAGCGCCCAATAACGGCGACCGTACGCAGCCGTATTGGATGCGATGTTATTGCAGTGCCGCAATTAGCGCAGCGGCCGTCTTTTCCCACGAGAACCGTTGCACGTTCCGGTATCCCCGCTTGGCGTAGTGAGCGCGTAGTGCGCCGCCGGTGGGATTATTGTGTGAAATGACGATTCTCATGTCGTCGTGGATTCCTTCGATCGCAAAGAAGCGATGACGTCGGTGATATCTCTCGGAGTCACGGCTTTTATAGCGAACAGCAGTGCGAAGTAGAGTACGCCGATCCCCGTTCCGGTGATGAGGAAGTGTACGGGGAGTGAGCGCGAAATAATGAAGAGCGGGATGAGGATAGTCGAGAGGATTAGGGGTTTCGCGAGCCGGGATTCTACGGGAACACCGATGACGCGTTTGTTGCAGTAGATCATGAAGTATATTAGGACGATGATTTCGGATGCGACAGTTGCGACTGCAGAGCCATTGAGACTCCAGCGCGGTATGAGGAGGATGTTCAAAACGATATTGAGCAGCGCACCGATTGCTGTACCATATGCGTAAATCTTTTTTCGACCTGAGGCGAGCACAGTGTTGCTATAGACCATGCTGATGCCGCTCAAAAACGCCGCCCAGATGAGGATGGAGAGCGCCTTAGCGCCCGGTCCGAACGATGCGCCGAAGATCAGGTTGACGAACTGCGGCGCGAGAAGTGATAGCGCGATCGTTGCCGGGAGGACGAGCGTCACGACGATCCGCAGCGACATAGCGAGGATGACGCGGATCATCTGGTTCTCGCGGTCGAGGAGGCGCGAGATGACTGGGAACGTCGTCGCGAAGAAGAGGTTGATGAAGGTCATGAGCAAAAAGATGACGCGGTAGTCGGCGGTGTACCATCCGACCGTCGCGTTGTCCTTCCAGAACGAGAGCATGACCGTATCGAGACTGAAGTAGATGCTGATGAAGACCGTACTGAGTGCGAGCGGGACCGCCTGCCGGAAGGTTTGGCGTATGAAGGGAAGATCGAGCTTCGTGCCGAACAGCGCATGGGTGCGGCCGAGCACGCGGAGGAGGACGAAGAGGTTAAGGACGGTCAGCGCGACGCTCGCGATCACGTATATGCGGAGCCCCAAATGGCCGACGAGCACCGCGATGATGAGGACCAGCGCGAGCGCGTTGAAGATCATCGTCAACGTCGCCTCGTACTTCATCTTCTCGAACGAACGGAAGACGGCGTAGTAGAACGACATGAAGGATCCGATGATCGTATTGCACGCGATGAGAACCACTGTCACCTTCACCTCGGCGGATTTGTCAGTAAGGCAGATAACGAGGGTGATGAGAAAGAACGCGACGATCGCGAGGACGACCTTGAATGCGGTGTAGTTCTTGATGAAGCGTTGGATCTCCTCGCGCCGTTGCGAAAGCTGGTTGATGAGAAGGGTCGGCAGGCCGAATTCGATCAGGAAACCGAACAGTGCTACGAAGGATATGGCAAATCCGTAGATACCGTATACGGCGTTGCCCCACACGCGGGCGAGCATCAAACCGCCGATCGAGAGCAGGGTGATGCTGACGATCTGAGCGGTGAACAGCCACGCCGTATTTTTTATGATGGAAGTTCTAAGCGACATGCGACGTCGCGATATCGATCATACGTTCGGCGCTGTGACCGTCCCCGAATGGATTGGACCACTCGATCTTCGTTCGCGCGAAATGATCAACGGCATCGATGAGCTTCTTTTCGTCCGAACCGACGAGCACGTTGCCGCCGACATCAAGTGTTTCCGGCCGTTCGGTGTTTTCCCTGATGGTGATACAAGGGACGCGGAGTACGCACGCTTCTTCCTGTATTCCTCCCGAATCGGTGACAATGAGCTTTGCCTGCTTCATGAGGCGGAGCATTTTGAGGTAGCCGATAGGTTCGACGGGGTGGAGGTTACGGTGAATTGTCGGTTTAAGGGCATCGAGCGCGCCACGGGTCCGTGGGTGGACAGGGAAAAGAACCGGCATTCGTTCGGCAAATGTGTTGATCGCATTGATGAGGCGTAGAAGGATCCGAGGGTCATCGACGTTCCCGGGGCGATGCATGGTCAGTACGGCGTAGGATTTCGCCTTGAGCCCGTATCTGTCCAGTGGGTTTACCATTTGTTCGGCGATCTCGAGGTGCTGTGTTACGGCATCGACGATCGTGTTGCCGGTTACGAATATTTTTTTTGGATCGATCCCCTCTGTAGTAAGAATTTGAGCTTGCAATTTTGTCGGTGCGAATAAAAGGTCGGATAAATGGTCGGCGATGATCCGGTTGAATTCCTCCGGCATGGTGCGGTCGTAGCTTCTAAGACCAGCTTCGACGTGCGCGAGCGTAACGTTCTGTTCCTTGCTCGCGGCGAGCGCTCCAGCCATGACCGTGTTCGTATCTCCTTCGACGTAGACGACGTCAGGCCAGCATTTCCTAAACGTTTCGTCGAGTGAGATAAGCATCTTTCCGGTCTGCGTACTGTGGTATTCCGAACCGATGTGGAGGTTGAAGTGCGGCGTCGGGAGCTTAAGCTCGCGGAAGAAGATCTCATCCATACTCGCGGTGTAGTGCTGGTTGGTATGGATGATGCAATAATCAAGCTTGCGCGATTGGGCGACGCGGATGAGCGGGCTGAGCTTGATGATCTCAGGTCTGGTGCCGAGTATGAAACAGTGTTTCATGGTAGCGAGCGATAGTAGGCGAGCACGTCGTTGATGGTCTGTCCAAGGGGGATGCGCGGCGTCCATCCAGTCGCGGTTCGGAGCTTCATGTTGTCGCCCTGGAGTATGGGAATGTCGGAGGGGCGCATGCGGGAGGGATCCTGGCGTACGCTAACCTTCGCCATCGATTTTGATATGAGCATGTCAACTATCTCGGAGATTCGATATGCGACGTTCGAGCATACGTTGTAGATCTGTCCAGGTGTGCCCCGTTCGGCGAGGAGGATGTATGCCTTGACGATGTCGCGGACATCCGTGAAGTCGCGCTGTGCTCGCGTGTTTCCGATGAGGAGTTCTTTGGCGTTGCCACGCTCGATCGCGACGATCTGCTGTGCAACGTCAGGTACGATGAATCCTGGCCTTTGTCCGGGTCCGATGTGGAGGAAACTTCTCGTGATGACTGTTTTGATCGATGGGTAGACGCGAGACACCTTCTCGGCGGCGAATTTTGATTTCGCGTAGGGATTCGTGGGATTTGGGGGATCAAGTTCGGTTAGCGGTACGCGCTTTGGGACGCCGTACACCTCGGCGGAGCTAACGAGGATCATGGTGACAGGCGTTGCCAGTGACACGAGGGCTCGGTAGAGCGAATCAGTCCCGTCGCGGTTCACGCGCATGGTCAGTTCGGGCTGCTCCCAGCTCCGTTTGACGGACGAGATGCCCGCCAGATGGAACACGACGTTTGGATGTAGATCATTGACCAACGAGGTTAAAAACGGCGCGTCGAGTAGGTCGCCTTTTCGCACCGTCTCGTTGAACGGCGGCTCCACGGACATGCCGAACACTTCCCAACCGCGGGTGCGTAACTCGGTTTCGAGGTGGTGGCCGACGAATCCGTTGATTCCAGTGATAAGGGCGCGCATGACCCTAGTGAGTTGTGCCGAACCGTTTAAGGTCGGCTTTCATCATGATTTCAACCAACGTAGTGAAGCTCACCTCGGGTTTCCACCCTAATTGTTCCTTCGCCTTCGTTGCATCACCGATGAGCAGATCGACCTCGGCTGGACGGAAGAATCGCGGATCGATGGTGACGATGGTATTGCCAGTTTTCTTGTCGATGCCACGTTCTTTGAGTCCCTTACCTTCCCACGTCAGCTCGATGCCGAGATGCTGCGCGGCGAGTTCGACGAATTCCCGAACCGTGTGCGTTTCTCCGGTTGCGATGACGTAGTCGTCGGGCTTCGGTGCCTGGAGCATCATCCACATTGCCTTTATGTAGTCGCCGGCGAATCCCCAGTCACGCTTCGCATCGAGGTTACCGAGCGAAAATGATTCCATTTTACCCGCCTTGATCTGGGCAAGCGATATCGTGATCTTTCGTGTGACGAAATTCTCGCCTCTGCGCGGAGATTCATGGTTAAAGAGGATTCCGTTGCATGCGAAGAGATTATAGCTTTCTCGATAGTTGACGGTTGCCCAGTAGGCGTAGACTTTCGCGACGCCGTAGGGGCTACGTGGATGGAATGGCGTTGATTCCTTCTGTGGGATCTCTGTAACCTTACCGAACATTTCGCTTGAGGATGCCTGGTAGAATTTCGTGTTGATCCCCGACTCTTTAATGGCGTCGAGAATGCGGAGCGTCCCGAGCGCCGTTACATCGCCGGTGTATTCCGGAATATCGAAACTGATACGAACGTGACTTTGCGCACCGAGGTGATAGATCTCATCCGGCTTGACCGTCTTGATGATCTGGTTGATGGAACTGCTGTCGCTGAGATCACCATAGTGCAGCTTGAGCTTGTTACGGTTACTCGGGTCATTGAGCAGGTGTTCGATGCGTTCCCGGTTGAACGAGCTCGCGCGCCGGACTATCCCGTGAATTTCATAGTTTTTTTCTAACAAAAACTCCGACAGGTATGAGCCGTCTTGTCCTGTGATGCCGGTGATGAGCGCTTTTGTCGCCATAAGGGTTATCCTGTTGTTTTAAATCGCGTAAGTGCGATACCGGTCCCGACTAAGGATATCACACAAACCTCTCCAAGGATTGTGTGATTGGTAAAGCGGATATGGAGGAAGACGTTCGAGGCGTACACGGTGACCGCCGTAACGGCGATCGAGAGCGCAATGCCCATAGCGAACCGCTCTAGTGAAGATATGGAATTGTCGCGGAAAAAGACGAATGTCCAGAGATATCCCGGAAGCATCGCAGTAACGATGGTTCCGAGGATGATTCTATAAAGTGATGGGATGGCAGGCATGAACGTAAGGACCATAACACAAACGCAGAGGGTACCTGTGCCAATCGAAACACCACGTTTGAAGTCATGCGGCGTCTTCATAATTCGTAAAAATTATAGAGTTTTTAAACGTTATTGTCAAAATTGAACGTCTTGATTGTCGTTATGATATACTAGTACGGTGTTATCACGTCATTGAAGGGTATGCAACACGCGTTGTTTTCGATACCATCGGACAGAAGGGCTTTGGCAGCGGTATTGTTGCTAGCGATTGTTTTTTTTATTACGTGCTCGATTTTTTCATATAACGGCACTCAAAAGTTCATTTCGCCTGACGAAACCGCAAATTACCTCGTCACGAAGCAGTATGCGTCGGGAAAAGGGCTTGCGCTCCCGTCTTCACTGTCGGAATCTGACGGAATCGTAGTTCCTCGGAGTTTTATGGCCGTCGACGGCGCATTGCTGCCTACGAGCTTTCTCGGTTTGCCGATACTCTACGGTTCGATTGCACGCATCGTCGGGGTCTGGGTCATACCGTTTCTCACTCCGTTCTTTTCAGCGCTGGCACTTATCGCATTCTTCTCGATATTGAAACGGTTCATGTCGGTGCGCGTATCGCTGCTTTCGACCATACTGCTCGCAGTCCATCCGGCGTTCTGGTACTTCTCGTCGCGCGGCATGTTTCACAATGTCCTGTTCTTCGATCTTATGGTGATCGGCCTATCCGCTATGTTCAAGTCATTCGATGCAACGCATAGTAAAGGACGAATGCGGATCATCGCATGGTATGTACTATCCGGTTTTTCGCTCGGATTTTCCATTGCTGTACGGACTTCGGAGGTCGTTTGGCTCGGTATCATTATTATCATGCTTGTCGTTGCGTTCCATCGGTCGTTCGATTTCAAGCACGCCGTATGGGCGATGGTGTTTTCTGCTGCGCTGCCGATGTCCGTTGTGTTGTACTATAACCACCAGCTGTTCGGTAACGCCCTGTCATTCGGCTACTCGCCCGTAATGGCATCAACTGCATCCGTTTCTGCTGCAGCATCCGACATCGTGACCAGAATGGGCCAGTTGTTCTTCCCGTTCGGCGTTCATATTACAACGATTGCGGTGAATATCTGGAACTATGGCATCCGGCTCGTCTGGATGCCGGCATTGCTCTCGATGTTTGGTTTACTGTATGCGTTCCGGCAGAAAAAAACGAGCGTTGAGTGGCTCTACCTTACGATCGCGTTGTTTATTGGCGCGTGGCTTGTTGTGTACTACGGTTCGTGGATCATTCAGGACAACCCCGATCCGAATGCCGTGAGCATCGGGACGTCATATACGCGTTACTGGCTTCCTCTCTATGCCGTGATGATTCCATATGCTGCGTATTTCATCGAATACTTCCTGAAGAACGTGAGACGAAATCGCGCAATGATGCGAGTCATAATAATCGGGGCTATTACGATCGGTTCGCTCGCCCTCGTGGTGCTCGATAAGGACGAGGGTCTTGCGAGTATGCGGACAGCTACCATAGAATACAAGATGCTCGCGGACGCCGCTGTGGCGGCTACACCGCCCAACGCCGTCATCATTGCCGGTACGGGCGATAAGATCTTTTTTCCTCAGCGGCGCGTAATCGTTGACGTCGTGACACCGCAGCAGTACGGTGAATTGCGAGAACTCATCACGAAGGTTCCGGTATACCTCTACGTTCATGCGGCACAATCCCCGATCACGGTGACAGCAGCATGGGAGCAACGGGGATTCGGTATTTCGGAACAGATCAACCTTGCAGATTACGATCGATTGTTTACCGTCAGAGATCTCTATAGTTTATCATCGTCATGACTATCGAAAAAACAACAAAAATCCTTCGTGTCTGTATCTGGACATTGCCGGTACTGCTCTTTTTATGGATCGTCAACCGCAACTTCATCGTATTCGGTCCGACGACCCTTTCCTGTACAGCGGATCATTGTGATCAGCGTATCAAGAGTCTCAATGCCCGTGAACGTGAGGTGCTCATCGGTACGGCGAAGAATGCAAAGACGAGGTATCGTCTCTATTCGGGAAACCCGCTCACGTTCAGTGCGGAACTGTTCAGGCCTATTAACATGGCGGTCATTCATCTTGTGTTTACCGGCGGCATGAACGGTAACGGCCTTTCGATCGCATACTCGACGCGGACCGGAAAGGAAGAGGTTGTTGCGCTTGGCGATTCGTCCCCGTTGATGGCGACCCTTGCTGGCTCGTGGGATTCGGTTCGGAAGGACGGCGTTGTGTTGTTCCAAAAAAAGGGTGGTGATGCGCCTCGGTATGACGACGTCGATACATTTTTCAATAATCTACCGTTATCACGGAAAATCGGCGCATACCGGGTCGATGTTGGTGCGCGGGTCGAGCTTCCTTCGTATACTCCGGCACCATCATCGCAGACGATTACGCTCAGCACGCGGGGTTCGCAGACGTTTGTGACCTACATCGGGAAGAGCGAGGACCTTGACGTAACGTTGACCATGCAGAACAGCAATCGAAACGACGGCAAGGATAACGCAACCATCGATGTCTACCGAGGTATTGACCGTGTGGCAACGCAGACCGTGAATGACAACGGGTCCGGTAAGGGTAACGGGAGGCCCTCCCCAGCGCGCGACGTCAGGGTGACCGTTCCGCATCCTGGCCTCGGAACCTACCAGATTGTTGTTTCGACGACCGATGATCAGTTCATACGTTCGATAACAACACGGCAACGATATTTCATGTGGCAAAAGAAGCTATACCTTGCTGGAAGTAAGGAATATCAGGCGCTCGGCTCCGTGGAGGATAAACCGGTCACCGTGTATCTAAAGGACGCCTCGTACCTCACCGCAACAACGGCGCATGAATCGATGCTACAAACAATCATGGTCGGTGAGAAAAAGCTGGACGTCAACGCGGCGCACACTGAATTCACGACTTCTCTGACGAAATCGAACGAATTCATTCCGATTACCGTACCGTTGTCTGATGTGAATCTGCTTAGCGACGGCGTATTTGTTCTATCGAAGGACGAATCATTCACGGTGCCGACGAAAAACATCGTGATGCTGAATGGCGGGAGCGATCCAAGTATTGTCGATTACGTGGTTGCGCAGTACATGCCAATCAAACAACAGGGCAACTGGTATATTGTCGATACGACAATCAAAGCCGACCTCGGTAGATCCCCGCACTTTTCAATCTCATTCGATCCCCCTCTCGGACCAGGCAACGAAGCGTTGCGTGTTAAAGAACTCATCCTTAAGCTCTACGGCGGACCGTTCAGCATGCAGGATATTCGGAAGGGTGTCGATAAGTTGCTTAACAGGGGTTCATAACCGATATGGATAACCCACTGCACATTCATCGCCATCATGCGTTCCCCGAACCACGCGAGTTCCGGGTGCAGATTACCGGAATCGCCATCTGGGCTATTCAGGAATTTTTTGTAGCGTCGCTTGTGACTTATCTCGTCTTTTTCCTCATTGATTCGCTCATCGGATCGTTCGTATCGCAGCAGTTCGATATGAACATCTTGTTGTGGGTCGTGATCGTATCCGGTACGCTCTCGGTGTTCCTAAACCCACATCCCGCTCCGTCGGTGCCAGATGAAGGAAAGAGAAAGTTGACCGTGCCGATGATACTGTTCATCGGCACGCTCGGCATCATTACTGTCGGGATCGTGTTCTTAAAGACGCGGTCGCTTGGCCGACTCGGGTATCTCGTTGCCGGCATATCGGGTATTCTCGTTATATTACTATCGTTCGTACTACTATTCGAGGATGAAGGAAACAACAATGTTCAATAGTGACCGCATTCATACAATTCAGAACCGTTTCACCATCGTCGCGCTCGTACCGGAACCGTTCGCATCGCAGTTTGCCGCGATGCGGCGCCAGTACGACACCTTCTGCCGTCAGTGGCTTCCCCCGCACGTGACGCTCGTCCCGCCGTTCGATATGTTCTTGAGCCGCGCTGATAAGCAAGTCATTTGTGAGCTGTCCGTTCAGTGCACCGCATCGTTTATCGGGCTCGATGCGATCATACGGAAGTACACGAGCGTTTTATTCTACAAGCTCCCCGATAAGAGTTTCGATGAACTGCGGAAAGCGATCTACGACGCCGTGCCGACATTGCCGGCACCGGAACGCGACGATTCCTCGTACCACGTAACCGTCGCAAGCCGTATCCCGAACGAGCTCCTTGAATCACTCAAGAAGGAGGTCGAAAAACACGAGGTAAAAGGTTCTTTTACCGTTGACCGAGCGACGCTCTATTCGTGGGATGACTATGTTAGGCAGTGGATTGAGGTTACATAGTTTAGGACGCGACATGCTGTCGAAAAAGACCGTCGGAGCGCCGTGCGTGAGCGTTGCTATAACCTTCATGTTAGGTGTCGTCTGCGCCGTTTCTTTATGTACCGAAAAGGTTCAGGCAATGGTACTGTTGCCGACCGACCACACCGTGACAATGGTCGCGGTCGGCGACGTTATGCTCTCGAGAAACGTCGGAACGGCAATGACGAAGCGCAATGACTACAACTACCCATTCCTGAAGACGAGGAATCTCTTGAAGAAGGGCGATATCGTGTTCTGCAACCTCGAGACCGCGATATTCCCCGGGCGTCCGATCAAGACCGGGGAAATGTCGTTCCGGAGCGATGTACAGGTCGCACGAGCGATGAAGGACGCCGGTTTTACGGTCGTTTCGCTCGCGAACAACCACGTTCCGAACTTCGGTGCAAAGGGGATCGCTGATACGTTGAAGTACCTTGATAAGGCAGGCATTGCCCACGTCGGCGCAGGCGCGAACGTAAAGCAAGCGCTTAAAGCGGCAACAATGACAGTCAATGATGTTCGGTTTTCAATCCTCGCGTACAACGATTCAGACGTCGTGCCGGCATCGTACGGCGCGACCGAGAAACGAGCAGGAACCGCCCTCATGGACGTGACGGCTATGGTCAACGCGGTAAAGGCAGCCAAAAAGACGAGCGATATCGTGATCGTCTCCATGCATTCCGGCACTGAGTACAAAGCGACACCGAACGCTCGCCAGCAGCGGTTCGCGCGCGCTGCGATCGACGCCGGCGCAGTGATCGTGATCGGCCACCACCCGCACGTCGTACAGTCCGTAGAGAAATACAAAGGAAAGTGGATCATCTACAGCCTCGGCAACTTCGTGTTCGACCAGATGTGGTCTGTGCCGACGCGGCAGGGCGTTATGGCGTCAATCATATTCACGAAAGAGGGCGTTTCCAGAATCGACTATACGCCGGTACAGATCGAGAACTATGCCCAGCCGAGGGTGCTGACCGGCGCCGAGGCAAAGGCTGTGCTGGCACGCCTGAAGCTGCCAGAGTAGAATAAACACATGAATAACGATAGCCTCAAACCCGGTGAAGGAAGGGTATTGAAGGAAGAACGCGCTGCGATATACCGTGATGAACAGGGAAACCTCCATGCCGTGAGCTCGATGTGCACGCATAAGGAATGTGAAGTTACATGGAACGGCGGCGAAAAAACCTGGGACTGCCCGTGCCATGGGTCGCGGTTCACGGCTGACGGGCACGTGATCAAGGGCCCGGCTGTTGAACCCTTGCCGCCGGTTAGTGTGCCCGATTAAACATGCCCCGCGCTGTTGCTGTCATTCCGACCCTATCGAATGACGGGGGAGGAATCTCCAAGCAGCTGCAGCTTCTTGGAGACCCTTCGCTACGCTCAGGGATGCGGTGGGCGGCGTAGATTTCAATATTGATTCAATGTATGTCAAGAGGTCAAAATCTCAACCCCGCACCACGTTGGGTGCGGGGCTGCGTCCTTCGGATTTCGCTTCCGAAATGGTAAAATGAATCTACAATGCCTCGAGGTCAGAATCTTTATTTCAAAATCTACAACGTCGTCCGGCGTATCCCGCGCGGCAAGGTCGCGACCTACGGGCAGATCGCTGCGCTCTGCGGTAGTCCGCGTGGCGCACAGGTTGTTGGCTGGGCGCTCCGCACGGTCGCCCCGAAATCGAGCGTGCCGTGGCAGCGCGTCATCAACAAGGACGGCATGATCTCGATTGAGAACATGAACGCGCCAAAAGAGCAGCAAGCAGCGCTCTTGCGGGCGGAGGGCGTTGACGTTACAGAGCGCGAAGGCAATTTTTGGGTCGATTTGAAAAAATTCGGCTGGGAGCCGGAAACAGACAGCATAAAAAAATGATCCACTGGAGCGGGTAGGGGGAATCGAACCCCCGGCATCAGCTTGGAAAGCTGAGGTATTACCATTATACGATACCCGCGCGACGATGACGGTTGCAATTCTAACAGTAAGAAGGGAGAAAATCAATCGTCCCGCGGACCTCGATACTATAAATATAATAAGTTTGACAGCAACAGAGGCGCTTGGTAGTATTGAGCTAGTAACTTTGATAATAAGTTGTAGAAGGCGGCGCACCGCCTCGTTTTGTTATGTTATTTCAGATATCCTCGGTGGCTTGCCCATTTATGGGCTTGGAAAATTGTTAATAGTGCTATGAGCAATTTCAACAGGCTGCGGCTGCGACACTACGATTATCGATCCAATGGATATTATTTTATCACGTTCGTTACACAACAACGGATGGAACTGCTGAAGGGTCGAGAGTGGATACTTGAAGCGTTGTTCAAGGATGTCGTCAGTCCGATACGCGGCGTTGCTATAGATACATTGGTCGTGACGCCGAACCATGTTCATGTCATCGTAGTGATAGACAATAGTACGATGCACTTGGGCGAGGTGATAAGGAGATTCAAGGCAAAATCATCGTACCTGTTCAAAGAAAGACTATGGCAATCAAACTATTATGAGCACGTCATTCGTGATGAACGGGCATTGCATCGGATTCGGGAATACATCATGAATAATCCTGCGATGGAAATAATGAAATTTGATCATTCAATAAATCTTGTCCATTCCGATAAATCGGCAGGCTACCAGTTAAAATAATCAACTTATATATGAAAAACAATGAAGATTACACGATATTCGAAATTACTTTTTAAATTGTGGCCGCAGCTGTTCTTTCACCAATTTGCCAGAAAGATTGGCATCAACAACCCAGCGTTCGAACAAGCCCATGAGCTGTTTGATAAGGTAGAACGAATCGATCTCTTTCCTCTGAACGGTAGTAATTCCCGCGGTTTCATGATAGTGCTTGATGGCAAGACGAGCCTGTGGTTCTATCAGGACGGTGATCATTTTAAGTACGACGGTTTTGAAATGGGCGAGTATGAAAAAGGCGACGTCACGATTTTTGATTGTCTAAAGTAGAATCATCGGATGTTTCAGGAGCTCAGTAGTTTTTATGGTATCATTCAATAATGGTCAGTATCATCTTCGAATCCCACGGCACGTCGCTCGATAACGAGGCAGAACTCTCATCGGGTCGTTTTGATGTTGAATTATCTGACCTCGGGATACAGCAGGCGCGGGGACTCGGTGAACGGTACCGCTGGCAGCTGCCCGACATCGTGTACTGCTCGGACCTTAAAAGGTCCTACGAAACCGCGGAGCTTGCGTTCGGTTCCGGCGTCAGGATCGTAAAAGACCCGCGTCTCACAGAGTGCGACTACGGTGATCTGACCCGGCATACGGAGCAGGAAGTGAAGTCGCAGCGAGGCGCACACGTCATCACCCCGTTCCCGAACGGCGAGAGCTACCGGCAGTGCGCGAAGCGGATGAAGGATTTTCTGCGGGACTGTATACGGCAGCACGACGGACAGACGGTCATGATCATAGGGCACCGGGCAACCCAGTACGGCCTCGAGCACTGGATCAACGGTGTTCCACTTGAGGAAGCGGTGACCGCACCGTGGCAGTGGCAGCCGGGGTGGGTGTACAATCTAACGGCTGATGCAACCCACTAGCACCATGAACGGAAGCAGTGTCGACCACCACAACAAGAAGGTATTTGTTTTTGCAATAGTGTTCATCGTTGCAACTATCGCGTTCTTCTGGCAGCTTGGGAAGGCCCCGATCGGCAATTCCGACGAGGGGATACACGCGCTTGTGACAAGGCAGATGCGCGAGGACGGAAACTGGCTGACCATGCGCTTTCAGGACGAGCTGTACTTCCGGAAACCTCCGCTCTCGTTCTGGATCCGCGCGGTAACGCAGAACGTCTTTGGGGAGAACGAGTTCACCGACCGGTTGCCATCCGCGCTCGCCGGCGTCGGGACGACGATGCTCGTCGCATTCTGGGCGTGGCGATGGACGAAACGGACATCGGTCACCCTCATCGCCGGCATGATCTATCCTTTACTCCCGTCAACGTTCATCCACACGTTCAGGACGGGCGAGGCGGACGGACTGCTTATTTTCCTTACGACGCTTTCCGCGCTCCTCTTTTGGTTGAGTCTCAAGAAACCGTGGTACCTCGTCGGCGCGGCGCTTACGACCGCACTCGCGTTCATGACGAAGTCGGTTGCCGCTGGTGTTGTGCCGATTGCCTTCCTGCTGACGCTCCTTGTATTACGTAAGTGGCCGTACCGGTGGAAGCACGTTGTCGTTTCCGTTGTAGTTTTCCTTGCCGTCGCTCTTCCGTGGCACATATACGAGCTCGCTAAGTACGGAAAATCGTTCTGGGACGAGTACGTCGGATTCCATATCATCCAGCGCGTTGAAACGAAGCTGCACGTCACGCCGCAGCAGCACGACATGTGGTGGTACCTCCGCGATGTGAGCCAGGCGATGTTCCCATGGTCGTTCCTGATCATACCGGCATCAGCGTTTGCGTTGTTCCGGCTACGCCGTCGTGATGAACAGGACCCGGCTCCGGCGACATTCCTCTTGCTGTGGGGGTTCGGAACGGTCGTACTTTTTTCGCTCGCCGCAACAAAGCTCGCGTGGTACGTTGCTCCGGCCTTTCCGGCTTTCGTACTTCTCGTCGCGAGGTTCATAGTCGATCCGCTCTCGAGGTTACCCCGTTGGCTGCAGGGACTGACAGCGATCTCGGCTATCGGATACTTCTACGATTCGTTCCATCAGTATCGTACCGGCATCTCGAGGATCATGACGCTCGCATTCCTCAATCCGAACGTAGCGCTAGCCCTTGTCGTCGCAGTCGCTCTTGCGATACTGTTTTTTGCCTACAGGCGTTCGCGTTCCATTGGCGACAGAACGCTTAATCTCATGACGACGACGTTGTTCGTCCTTATCGCGCTCATGAGCGTTGTCGTATACTCGCGGTACATTCGGAAAGATGCCGAAAGCCCTCTCCGGGTATTCAGAAACGAGATTGTTACGCGCGACTCGAAAGCCGACGTCTACATCTTTGACAACGGCATTTACCCGAGCCCGCTCACGTCGATCTACCTCGTAGGACAGCACAGAGAACGCGCTGTCGTTGCGTTGAAGGAAAATGAAGCGTCTTTACAAGAGATTATCAGTGTTAAGACCGGCGCATTCGTCGTTTTCGAGCGCCAGAGGGGCTTTGCCGGGGACACCGCAGACCGACTTGAGCACATAAAGGATTCCGCCAGTCTTTCGCTCTATCGGATACGCTGAAAAACCGCTAACCTTCGGGAAAAAATACGTACGTAAGGAACAGAGGGGATTGACAGGATCCCGCCTATAGTGCTAAGGTCGCGAATCCTTTCAAGCATGCGTCAAACACGCATGTTTTTAGGTACTTCGGCGTGTTGACGAAAAGTCCGCCGAACTAGAAGAGCATTAATGGGTACGTATGAAACGTTTGTATCGATTCTTACGACGCAAACCAAAACTGTACATAGTCTTGTCGCTCCTGTCGCTTCTCAACATCGTCTACCCTCATCCTGCCGCAGCGGCACTTGCGCCACAATCCGATTCCGCCACGCAACCGATACAGGCAGTTGTTGATGCAGCAACACAGCATGCAGCGATAGTGGTGCTACCAGTGATCCCTGTCGTTCCTGCAAAACGAACAGTGTTCGTCACTGCAACGGCATACACGTCTTCGGTCAGTGAATGCGACAGCGATCCGTTCACAACGGCTTCAGGCGCAAAGACAGCGGACGGCGTCATTGCAGCGAACGGCTATCCGTTCGGGACAAAGGTCCGTATCCCTGACTACTTCGGAGATAAGGTTTTTATCGTGCTCGACCGCATGGGACGGGGAGGAAAGAACCGTATCGATATCTGGATGCATACGAAACACGAAGCGCTCGACTGGGGCGTCCGAAGGGTAAGGATGGAAATACTATAACCGGGAGTGGAAACCTACGGTTTCCCCTTCCCACGCCTCCCTTTCCCTCTATTGAGTCGCTCGCCTGCGCTCGCACGAAGTGAATTCGATGCTCGCGCATGACTCGCGACAAACAATCATGAAAGCGCCCCGCCGTTCTCCCCTCCTGCCCGAGGAGGGGTTGGGGGAGGTGGGAGCGGCGGGGCGCATTTTGTTGAATCACTGGAGCGGGCGAGCGGACTCGCCACTTCGCGACGAACGTCGTCGTCGCTCCGGGCCCGGGCTGCGGGAATGATCGCCACCGGCAATCATGTCCTCGCCCTTCTCGTCCGTATTCTATATTTTGATTGTCCCACGTTGTGGGACTGGAGCGGGCGACCGGATTCGAACCGGCGACCTCTTCCTTGGCAAGGAAGCATTCTACCGCTGAACTACGCCCGCATGGAGGCCTGGGCGGGAATTGCACCCGCGTATAAAGGTTTTGCAGACCTCCGCCTTACTACTTGGCTACCAGGCCATATTTTTAAAGAAGGCATAGAAAGGTTTTGTCCCGCTCCTTTTTTATTCTCGCGAAAGGACTTGCGGGATCCCGCCCATCGAGGGCGGGACAGACCCTTGCCTGGACTTTACCCCGCCGTATGGCGGGGACTTGGCTACGTGGCCGCACGTATCAAGGTGCCGAAAGCTCCGTCATGGTAGCAAATGTGAGCTTGAAACTCAACCTTCGCCGTTCCGGAGCCCCCTCTCCCTTGACAACGCGTTTACGGCACCCTAATATACCCCCTAGGGGTATATATGGCTTCTGTGGCAACAAAACGCGCCTCCCGAACGATCGCGGCGCGCATCAATAAACTGTCGGGGCAGCTTACTGCGGTGAACCGCATGGTTTCGGGTCGCCGTTCATGCGTTGAGATCCTCGCGCAGATAGAGGCCGTGAGGAGCGGACTTGCGAGCGTCGCCGCAATACTGTTAAACGAAGAACTCGCCCGCCTCGCGCGAAAGAGACACATCGATCCCCACGACATCCTTTCACTCACGAAGACATTCATCGGAAAAACATAACTCCCACCACCCCCAGCCCCTCCTCGGGCAGGAGGGGAGGGTTTAGAAGGAGACCATATGGCGGAGCTCACGCTCACCGATCAGAATTTCGAACTTGAGGTCATGAAGGAGGCCGCGATGCCGGTTCTCGTTGATTTTTGGGCGACGTGGTGCGGCCCATGTAAAGCACAGGCACCGATCATCAATGAGATCGCGAAGGAGTATGACGGTAAGGTCAAAGTTGGCGGTGTTGATGTCGACGGGAACCCGCGGACAACGATGAAGTACAGCATCCTCTCGATCCCGACGCTTATGCTCTTCAAGAACGGAAAACCTGTTTGGCAGGGTGTCGGCATGCACAGCAAGAAGCAGCTCGACGACATACTTAAGGATAGCCTGAAGTAACGGTTAACCGATAGAAAGTAACAATAACACCTATGGCACAGAGCAATCCTTTCCGAAACGCACTTACGCAGCTCAACCGCGCGGTTTCTCACCTTTCGCTTCCGGATCGAGCTGTTGAGATCCTAAAGCGTCCGCAGCGGATCATACAGGTCGGCATCCCTGTCCGAATGGATAACGGTTCGACCAGGGTGTTCGAGGGGTACCGCGTGCAGTACAACGACGCCCGGGGCCCATTCAAGGGCGGTATTCGGTTCCATCCAAAAACGAACCTTTCCGAGGTCAAGGCGCTCGCGTTCTGGATGGCGGTGAAGTGCGCGACCGTGAACATCCCGTTCGGCGGCGGCAAGGGAGGCGTTACGGTCGATCCGAAGGCGCTCTCCCCTCGCGAGCTCGAAGAGCTGTCGCGGGGCTGGGTGCGCGCTCTCTATAAGTATTTAGGGCCTTCGGTCGACGTTCCGGCACCCGACGTCTACACGACGCCGCAGATCATGGCATGGATGGTCGATGAGTACAGCCGACTGACGGGATCGTGGCAGCCCGGCGCGTTCACTGGTAAACCCGTGAACCTCGGAGGAGCGGTCGGCCGCGAATACTCGACGGGCTTAGGCGGACTGCACGTGCTCGACCTTCTCATGGCAAAGCTCGGAAAGAAGCCGAAAGAGACAACGGTCGCCGTACAGGGATTCGGCAACGTCGGGTACTTCATTGCGAAGCTGATGCACGACGCCGGGTACCGCATCGTGGCAGTATCTGATTCACGCGGGGGCATCTTTGATCTTCGAAAGAAGGGAATGGATCCCGTTAACATCCTGGCAACGAAGAAGGAGCGCGGTACGATCGCGGGTATGTACTGCGTCGGGACCGTATGCGACTCGAAGAATTACAAATCAGTAACGAACAGGCAGCTGCTGTCCTTGCCGGTCGATGTCCTTGTCCCGGCCGCGCTCGAGAGTGCGATAACCTCTGGGAATGCCGGGAGCGTCAGGGCAAAGGTCGTACTCGAAATGGCGAACGGCGCCGTTACGCCGGAAGCCGACATGAGGTTCATGAAGCGGAAGGTGTACGTTGCCCCTGACATTCTTGCCAACAGCGGAGGCGTCGTCGGCTCGTACTTCGAGTGGGTGCAGAACACGACGAACTCATACTGGTCCGAAAAGAAATTCCGCGGGGAGCTTTCGAGAACGATGACAGAAGCGTTCACAACGGTCTGGGCAACACACGAAAAACTCGGTGTCGACCTCCGGACAGCGGCGTGGGTCGTCGCGACAAGCCGGATTGCAGAAGCGATAGTCGCACGCGGGGTTTAAAGTCAGCCGGAGTGGAAAACAACCCCCTCTCCGCTCCGCGTAAAGCGGCGTGGCCGCAACGCGGCTTTACGCCGCGGTTTTCCCTCCTACCTTCCCGCCGCCAGGCGGCACCCCTCCTAAACTTAAGAGGGGGAGGGGGCGGTAGGAGGGGAAATGCCGACAGGCAATGGGGAGGTCATCGTCGCTGTCCCGCCTTATATCGCAGTCGTTATAGTTCCCCCGAGCATCGGTATTTCTGTACTTAATGATGCGAAGAAAGCAGGGGTAAAACGGCTGTGGTTCCAGCCCGGCGCAGAATCTCCTGCAATTGTCGCTCACGCAAAGCAGATCGGGCTCAGAATTGTTGCTTCTGGGGCGTGTATAATGGTCGTTAGAAGGCAGTGTAACATATAAAATTCGCTAACATTAGCCAAGTACTCTCATCTTGACAAGTATTATCACGGGAGTATTGTTTTGGTAGATAAAGAAGTCGGTATTTTTCGTCGTCTAGATAGCAACCTGACAAGTAAATACTGCAGCATATTCGCTCCCCCTCACCGGCATGGTGAGGCTTTCAGGAACCGCCGAGGACACACGGAAAGGAGTACGGCAACTAAGGAGTAGAAGCCTGTCCACGAACGGTTTCTGGTTTGCCTGGGCTAGCCCAGAAACCTGAACACGAAGACCATCCCTCATTGACCAGAACAAAGGTTGCACGACCGTGGTCGTGCATGCAGGGAAACTTCTTCGTTCGGGGAGTAAGGCTTGCCTGGGTCCGCGCGGGTCCCCCCGAGATCCGCATCCCCTCCAACCCGTTGGCCGCGACGCGACTTGCGCCGCACAGCTCTCGATTGCACAGATCCAAAGGAAGGACTGCTGCATGCCCCACGAGAGAGCTCCGCCCCTTTGAGCGGAGCACGCCGACCGTAAGCAGTCGGTTCATGAGCGCGATCGATGACTCGGCGCGCAAAATCCAGTAGAACCCACTGCTCACGGAGCTGTTCCCCGTTGTGCAGGGTCCCGGCAGGTAACTGTCGAAGGTACCAACGCAACAGGAAGTAAGCGAAGCGAAGAGTCCACGAAACACTGCCGGGCTCTGCACGCGGGAGTCGTCCCTGATCCCACAACGTCACCACCCCCAATCGTGAGAACCCAAGGAGGGTTCGCATGAGACGTGTGAGGAAGCAGCACTGCGGCAAGTGACTGAGGCCACGGGCGCGCCGTTCACGCGCTGAATCGTGGAAGAGATCGCGTTGAACGTTCAGCGCACACGACCCGTGGTCAAGAAGTGACTCGGAATCTTCCGAACTCGGGCGGCAGCCGTGCTTTCGGGTGATCACCGGACTTGTGACCGGCGAGTCCACAAGCGGTACGAGCCCGAATCCCGGAGGCACGGACTGCCGAACTACACCAGTAAGCAGCTGGTTCCAACTCTCATCCTCTGCGGGAGGGCTCCACGCCCGGTGTGCAAAGAAGCACCCGTGTCTCCACCTCGTAGTGGAGCCCTTTCCCGCGGCCATGGGTTTCTCGTTCCTCATCGTGAGGAAGTGCCTCATGCCAAGTTGTCGGGTATTGCCTCTGAATCCTTGGGGCCTGTGCGACGAGATCGCGCCTCCTCAAACGGCGTATTTCGTCGGACTTCGCTCCGCGACGGAGCACTACAACGGCAGGGGCTTCGTGAAGTCACCCATCTGGACCGGCCGGTTCCACCCGGGCTGATCCAGAGACAACTGGAGTAACGGCAGGCGAGCGCTGCAGTTGTGCGTGGGGCTGTGCGGCCACAAGGGGTCACGCACTCTCGGCGCTCGCCCCGTAAAAAAGCAAAGCTTTCAACGGGGCTCGCCGAGCCGTTCTTTCACCGGTGCCGTTCTTGGCACCATTTGCACCTTTTCACCATTCCTGACGGGGTCTTGCACTTGCGAGACTGCCCGTTTTTGTTATTCAGGAAAGCACTGTTTTGATTTTTATTAATGGGGAGCGTACACTACACATCGGTATATGCTATTCCCCCACACAAGAGAAGAAAAGGCACTGCGGAAGGCAGGTCACGTTACCATTGCCGGTTGTGACGAGGTTGGGAGAGGGGCGTGGGCCGGCCCTGTCGTTGCCGCAGCGGTCGTCCTTCCGGAACGTTTTTCTGTGAAGGGAGTTCGGGACTCGAAACAGCTTTCTCCCGCGGCACGGGAGAGGCTGTTCGTTCGGATCACGAAGAACGCGTTAAGCTGGGCTGTCGGCGTCGTTTCGCACGATACGATCGACCGTATCGGCATCCAAAAAGCGAACACGAAGGCCATTGAACAGTCGCTCAAAAAGCTCCACGTCGAACCGGACGCTGTTCTCATCGATGCGGTTAAGGTGAAGTTCGGGAAGAAAACCGTGAAGGCGATCATCAAGGGCGACGTTAAGGTCTTAAGCATTGCCGCGGCATCTATTGTCGCGAAGGTAGTTCGTGATACACTTATGAAAGGGTTCGATCGGGAGCATCCCGGCTACGGATTCTGGAAACACGTCGGGTACGGGACCGCGGACCACCGCAAGAAACTCAAGAAGCTTGGCCTATCGAAAATACATCGTCGGAGTTTCGTCCCGATGAAACACATGAGGTAGAGGCTTATGAACGAAATCGTACCGTCCGGAAGGTCGTTCCTCGATCCAGTAAAGCTGCTCGAACGGTCAGGGTTGTCCGCTGGCATGCACGTCGGGGATTTCGGCGTCGGAGGTGCCGCATACTTCGGGATCCAGGCATCGAAGATGATAGGCGACCGCGGCGTCGTCTTCGCGATCGACGTTTTCAAGCCGGCGCTTTCGAGCGCCCTTGGGAAAGCCCGGCTCGAAGGGTGCATGAACTTCAAGCCTGTCTGGTCTGACCTTGAGATCGTCGGTGGCGCGCGCGTGGTACGGGACGGATCGCTCGACTTCGGCATCCTCGTGAACGTACTCCACAGTTCGAAGAAGCAGAAGGAGATCCTGACCGAGTGCGCGCGTATGCTGAAATCAGGCGCGCGTCTCCTCATTATTGAATGGACAAAGGGCGGCGAAGCGTTCGGACCGAAACGCGAACAGGTCGTTCCGCTGCAACGCATACTCGAGCTCTGCAGTCAGGTCGGTCTCGCACCGTTCGATCAGTTCGAGGCAGGACAGTACCACTACGGTCTCGTTGTCGTTAAGGCGGGGTGAACAATGGTGACCCGAGCAACACAGCTCGGGTGGCGCGGGGAAGAGGTTGCGCAGCGCTTTCTTGAGCGACGCGGCCTTGTGTTCATCGAAAGACATTTTCGCACACGGTACGGAGAGATCGACCTCATCATGCGGGACGGTGAAACAACCGCGTTCATCGAGGTAAAAACGAGGAGGGATCGTTCATTTGGGGCGCCCGAAGAGTCGGTCGGTGAGAAGAAGCTGGACAAATTAGCTATGGCAGCAGCTGAATACCAACGCCGATATCCGGAGGTTGGGCAGTATCGTATCGATCTTGTGATTATTGAAATGTCTGGAAGCGGATACTCCACGCGACACATTCGTGATTTGTGTTAATAATTGGTTGACAGGATTTTCTTCTGTGGTATACTCCGTATGACGAGGTTAATAACCTCGCCTTTTTTGAATGTAAAACCTCACCTGTCCCTCGACTGCGCTCGGGACACCCTCTCGAATATACCTCACCTGTTACTTCGTGACACCCTCTCCTCGGAGAGGAGAGGGAGCGGAAAACGTAGGATCTACTCACTAACGTAAACGTCACAATGGCACAATCTCCGCTCAAGGCAGCGATCCAACAGATCACCGAAGAGAAGAACATCCCATACGATTCCGTCATCGATACGATCGAGGCGGCGCTCGCTGTTGCATACCGGAAGGATTTCGGCGAGAAGAATCAGAATATCAAGGTTGAGTTCAGTGCTGACGATGGGACATCGCGCGTCTTTGACGTAAAGACCGTCGCTGACGATGAACTGTACGAGGCGTACGTAAAAGAGCAGGCAGAGCGCGAGGCGCAGCGTGAGGCAGAAGCTGAAGCAGCGAGGACGGCAGATTCTCCCGTCCCTGAGGCTGCGGTAATATCGCAGCAGTCGCCGGAAACCGAGGAAGCGAAAGAAGACCGCTTCGATCCAAAGACCATGGTACCGCTCAAGGTCGCAAAAGAAAAGAAACCAGATGTCAACATTGGCGATGAGATCAGGACCGAGCTGTTTCCACCTGCCGCGTACGGACGCATGGCAGCCCAGACCGCGAAGCAGGTCATCATTCAGCGGTTGCGCGAAGCAGAGCGCGACACCCTGTTCAAGGAGTACAAGGGCAGGGAAGGCGAGATCCTTACGGGGACGGTCCAGCGCGTTGAAGGACGCATGGTCTTCATCGATCTCGGTCACGCCTCAGCGATCATGCCGCCGCCAGAACAGATCTCGTCCGAACACTACCAGTCTGGTCAGCGTCAGAAGGTGTACCTCGTTTCGGTCAATACAACGCCGAAGGGCCCCGAACTCGTCGTGTCACGGTCGCATCCCGAAATAGTCAGGAAACTCTTCGCAATAGAGGTTCCCGAGATCAGCGCGGCTTCGGTTGAGATAAAGGCGATCGCCCGTGAGGCCGGTTCGCGAACGAAGATCGCCGTCTTTTCCAATCAGAAGAACATCGATCCTGTCGGCTCCTGCGTCGGCCAGCGCGGTACGCGAGTACAGACTGTCATCAGCGAGCTCGGCGGCGAGAAGATTGACATCATCGAATGGTCGGATGACCCCGTAAAGTTCATATCGAACGCGCTTTCCCCAGCGAAGGTCCTGTCGATCAAAACGAACGTCGATGAGCACTCGGCGATCACTGAGGTTCGTGAGGATCAGATGTCGCTTGCGATCGGCCGTAACGGCCAGAACGTTCGTCTTGCCGCAAAACTGACCGGATGGCGTATCGATATCGTCGGCGAAGGCCAGAACCTCGAGGACAGAATGAAGGAACGTGAGGCGATCGCGGCGAAGAAGGAGGACGGCGGTACCGAAGCTGCGACCGAGGAAAAATCTGAAGACGTAAAGGGAGCAGAGGCCGCCCCCGAAGAGAAGAAAAAGGATTCAACGCCTGACGAGGTTGCTCCGGCTGTTGCCGAAGCAGAATCCGCAGCGGAACAGGCACCCAAGGGTGAAGCGCCCACAGCAGAAGCGGATCCTAATACTCCCAAAGAGAACTAATCGTATCCGTTAACATACAACGCGTATGAACATTGTCTTTTACCCGCTCGGTATCAGCATCGTTGGTTTACTGTTTTCCTGGTGGCTCATAATGAAGGTGAACGCGACGCCCGAAGGAACTGAGGGCATGATGAATGTCGCAATGGCGATCCGTGAAGGCGCGAAAGCGTTCTTAAGGCGGCAGTACCGGACGATTGGAATTCTCACCATCGTCCTCGGAATTGTCATTTTTGCGGTTTATGCGCTGACGGGAAAGCTCGCAATTGGTACGCAGACGGGCGCTGCGTTCCTTTTTGGTGCGCTCTGTTCGGGAATAGCTGGGTTTACCGGCATGTTGGTATCGGTCCGCGCAAACAGCAAGGTCGCTGCTGCCGCTGACCGTAAGGACATGAACGGCGCGCTGCAGATCGCGCTGCGGAGCGGGGCCGTATCGGGCATCATGGTCACGGCCCTCTCGATGCTCGGCGTGACCGCGCTCTACGTTCTGTACACCTCCATCCTGCACTTCGATGCCCGCGAAGTTCCCAATATCATCGTCGGATTCGGTTTCGGTGCATCGTTCGTCGCGCTGTTCGCGCAATTGGGAGGTGGCATCTACACGAAGGCGGCTGACGTCGGTGCCGACCTCGTCGGTAAGGTCGAAGCGGGGATCCCCGAAGACGACCCGAGGAACCCGGCGGTCATCGCCGACCTCGTCGGTGACAACGTCGGCGACTGTGCAGGCCGCGGAGCGGACATCTTCGAGTCGACCGCCGCGGAAAGCATCGGGGCGATGATCCTCGGCGTAGCGCTCTACCCGTTCTTCCAGGAGAAGGGCATCCTCGTACCGCTCATCATCAACGCGTTCGGACTGATCGCGTCCGTGATCGGCGTCATGACGGTCAGGGTGAAATCGAACGAGGATCCGATGAAAGCTTTGAACCGCGGCTTCTACATTTCGCTCGCTCTCGCAACTGCGGTCATGTTCTTCGTCACGCAGAGCTTCCTCGGCAAGGAGTACCTCTGGTTCTTCGGCGCCGGCATGGTCGGACTCGCCATGAGCATGGTATTCGTCTGGCTCACGCAGTACTACACGGACCACAAGTACCGGCCGGTACGCGAGATCGCGCGCGCGTCGGAGACGGGACCGGCGACGAACATCATCGCCGGGCTCGCGGTCGGCTTTGAGAACACCGCGCTTCCGATCATCGCGATCGCTGCGTCGCTTTTCGGTGCGTTCAAGCTCGGCGAGGCGAGCGGGCTGCCGGACGGCGGATTGTTCGGGACCGCGATCGCGACCATGGGCATGCTCTCGACCGCCGCATACATCCTCGCGATGGACAACTTCGGGCCGATCACCGATAATGCCGGCGGTATCGTCGAAATGTCAGGCGCGTCCGACGAAACGCGCGAGATAACTGACCGGCTCGATGCCGTCGGAAATACGACGAAAGCGCTCACGAAGGGATATGCCGTAGGATCGGCAGCGCTCGCGGCGTTCCTTCTCTTCTCTGCATACACGAAGGTCGCGAACATCGAGATCGTGAACCTCTCAAAGGTGCCGGTGTTCATCGGCGCGATGCTCGGCGCGATGCTCGTCTTCCTGTTCTCTGCGCTCGCGATCCGCGCCGTCGGAAAGACGGCCGGCTACATCATCGAGGAGGTCAGACGGCAGTTCAGAGAAAAGCCGGGGATCATGCAAGGTATCGAGAAGCCCGACTATGGACGAGCCGTTGATATCACAACGAGCGGCGCCCTTCGGAACATGGTGTTCCCGGGCGTCATTGCGATCGTCGTACCGGTCGCGACCGGTCTCATCCTTCGCGCCGAAGCGGCTGCTGGTTTCCTTATGGTCGCGACGATCGTCGGCATCCTCATGGCTCTTGTTATGAACAACGCAGGCGGCGCGTGGGACAACGCGAAGAAGTTCATCGAGAGCGGGAAGTTCATCGATTCGAAAGGTGTAGTACAGGGCAAGAAAACCCCGATCCACGCCGCCGCGGTCGTCGGCGACACCGTCGGCGATCCGTTCAAGGACACGGCTGGTCCCTCGCTTCACGTTCTCATCAAGCTCCTCGCAACGTTGACCCTCGTCTTAGCACCGTTATTCATGTAACCTTGTGGACTACCTCAAACGCTGCTCTCCGGAATTCCGAAGAGCGGCGTTTGTTATTGTTCTAACGTAACGGTACAATGAAGGAGTGTCATAAAATACACTAATCAAAGGAAGAATTATATGAAACATCGACAGATTGCCATCGTCACAGTCGCGGTTCTCATCATCCTTGCCAGTAGCGTTTCCGCCGCAACACAGCGTACCATTAATGGAAAACTCGGGGGAAAGTCAGGAGACGTCTTTAAGCTGGTCGGAGAATTCTTCGCGAGCAAACTGCGCGTTACCGGCAATTTTCGCCTTGACGGGTACGCATACCGCGGTACGAAAGCTGGATCGGGCGATACAAAACCCTTCATCATCAACGATAACCTTGAGGTAAAAGGGAACATCGTTACAGCAAATAACCTAAGTGCAGGGACGCTTACAGCAAGTTCCCTAACCGTTAACAATCTTCCGGTGAGTGGAGGGAAAGAGTACGGCGGGACGATTGATACGGCAGCGAGCGGAGAGTATATCGCGACATACGCATCCCCAAGTCCTTGTGCCGTTACGAAGGCGACGTACTACCACTGGAAATCAATTTCGGTTCCTGAAGTGAAACTAAGTCCTATCTCTGACGTTCACGTATACTGGAAAGCGAGCTATATTGGTGGGCCGTATACCCCCGATTTCTATCCGAACAGCGGTGATTCCTGGACGTCTGCTGGATTTACGCTTACCGATGGTACCGTATGGGTCTTGTATAAGTGGGTTACAGAAGCGTGTAACGGAACGCTTTCAACTCTTGTCTGGACCGACGGCCCATACAAGATCATCGTACAATAGTAGCATTCCGATTTTTTGGTTACCTTTAGCACTGAGGATCCATTTGCATCACGTGAACGGTACCCATTAGCATGACCGCATACCCTATTGCACGTCGAAGCTTCTTTCCCTTTGTGAGCATCTTCGCGAAGGCGATCGAGGGGGTTGAGAATATTCCTGACAGTCGTCCCGTGATCGTTGCATCGAACCATCTCGGTCTGCTCGACCCGTTGTTCATCGGCGCAGTGTACGTCCGTCGGACAAAAAGGAAACTGCGGTACCTCGTCGATACAAGCAATAAGTTCTGGTACTTTCTCGGATTTTTCCTCCAGTACTGGACGAACACCATTCCGGTCAACCAAAGGAAGCCGGGAAACGTCGTTGAGACCGCGGTAGTAGCGCTCAAGCGCGGAGACAGTATCGGAGTGTTTCCCGAGGGTCGTGCGAGTCCGGGAACGGCGCTCCTCCCCGGACATACCGGCGCAATACGCATGAGCCTTCTGTCGGGAGCTCCGATCTTGCCGGTCGGGATCGAGAACACGAACGTCCGTCTCATGACAATCATCGGCCGCCGTTTTGCCCACCGGCAAGAGGGAATCACGATCCGGTTCGGAGAACCGTATACGCCAAAAGGCGACGCAAATGATCACACCATCGTCCGTTCTTTGACCGATGACCTTATGCATCGCATCGCAGCCCTCAGCGGTAAACCGTATGTTACATAGCATGGAGTACCGTATCTGGAGAAAAATCGTCCTCCCGTTATTCGGCAGCAGGACCACGGTCGAAGGGATTGAACGCGTGCCCGTATCCGGCGCTTTTATCGTCGCGGCAAACCATCAGAGCTACACAGACGGGGTCCAAGTTACCCTTTCACTTCTTCAGCACCGTGACCGGAAGGCGTGGTACCTGACGACCGAACACGTATGGAGGTCCTTCGGTTCATTCGGAGGTTCGCGGTTACTACGTTGGCTCGGTATGATCCCGATCATGAGTTCCCGAAAGGCGGACGCGCTCGGCCCCGCAATCGAGATGTTGAACAACGGCGGTGTTATCGGGATCTTCCCGGAAGGCGGACGCAACAAACCCTCGGTGAATCCAGCATGGGAAACAGAGATGCTGCGCGGAAAGACCGGCATAGCACGGCTCGCGCTTGCAACGGGCGTACCCGTGATCCCGGCAGGCATTATTGCGCCGAAAGGGTTTTCCGCATGGCAGGCGATCGTCAATTTTTTACGACGGAAGCAGGAGGCGATCGTCAGGTTCGGCAAACCGATGATATTTGCCAAGGAAGACTTGACCACTGTGACGAAAGAACGGCTCGTAGAGGTCACGAACGCGGTCATGCGCGAGATAGCACGGCTCTGCGGCAAGGCGTATCCTTACTAGGCATGGTGTACGTAACCGTCAGGAACATCCTCTATCCGCTCTTCAAGGGCATTTTTTCCGATATCAGCGGCGGCGAACATCTACCGAAACATGGCCCATACCTCATCGCGGCGAATCACATCGACTACCTCGACGGGTTCTACATCGCAATGGCGCTCCATGAGATCAACGGTCACGAAGTGTACTTTCTCACCAAATCGAACAACTACTGGTGGACGCGGGCGGCGCTTCGCATCAACCCGGACCGAAAATCCGAGAGCGTCGACGATGCGCTCCGGTATATTCGTCAGGGCAAGATCATCTGCAACTTCATCGAGGGTTCGCGGAACGCGATGCTGCACCTTCTCAAGGGGAGGACCGGGACCGCACGGTTGGCTCTCCTCGCGGGCATTCCCGTCATCCCCGTAGGCCTCTTCGGATTGACGGGCAGGAACTTCGTACAGTCTTTGACGAACCTTGTCGCTATGCGGAAGAATCTCAGCATACGTTTCGGACCAGCGATCGACCTTGAGCGGTTCCGCGGAAAGCAGCTTGATTACGGTGTTTTACAGGAAGCGACACAAGAGATCATGCGGGGCGTTGTACCGCTCGCAGAAAAGGTCTACGTCGGTTAGATACGAGACACATACGCCAAATGCCTCTCAGCCGGGCTGTTTTTTTGCTGAAAAACACGGTACACTAGTACCGTAAACAGATGGATTGATTCTATGGCGTTATTCAAACAGTGGGAACAGATCGCGCAGCTCCGGAGCGACGAACGGAAAAAGCTCCAGAACAAGCTATTGAATAAATTCGTTAGTCATCAGCTGCCCTATTCCCCGTACTATCGGGAGCTCTTTGCGAAGAACAAGATCGATTTCAGCGATATCGAGACAGTCGATGATTTAAAACGCATCCCCTTCACAACGAAGGCGGATTTAGCGCCGACAGAGGAAGACCACACAAAACCGCGGAAGTTCATTCTCCAGCCGGACGAGCACCTCATTAAAAAGTACGCGTCGAAAGGCACACTCGCGAAGATCGTCTGGGGCAAATTCATGAAACAGGACGTTACGCGCAAGCTCGAGTGGGAGTACAAGCCGGTACATATGCACTTCACGACCGGCAGAACCGCGCTGCCGACACCGTTCGTGTACTCATCGCGTGACCTCGAACTCTTCAAGGAAACGGCGAAGCGGCTCTTTGACGTCGGTGGATTCACGAAGGACCTCATGGCATTGAACGGCTTTCCGTACTCGCCGCACCTCGCGTTCTGGCTCATGTACTACGCGACCGTGACCGTCGGCATGACGAACCTCGCGACCGGCGGAGGAAAGGTCATGGGCACACAGAAGATCATTGACGCGATGGAACGGCTTAAGGTGAACCTCGCCGCGTTCATCCCCGGCTACTGCTACCACCTGCTGCGCGAAGCAGTGAAGCAGGGACGAGACTTTTCAAACTTAAAGTACCTCGTGTTCGGCGGAGAGCGCGTAAGCGAGGGATTCAGGCAGAAGGTGAAGGAGCTTGCAGCGCAGCTCAAGGCACCTGACGTGAAAGTCCTTGCAACGTATGCACTCACCGAATCGAAGACCGCGTGGATCCAATGCAGCGAGACGACCGGCTATCACCTCATGCCCGACCTTGAGATCATCGAGGTGATCGACAAGGACGGGAACGTGAAACCTAACGGTTCTCCGGGTGAGCTCGTGTACACGGCGCTCGACTGGCGCGGGTCAGCAGTGGTGCGGTATCGTACCGGCGACCTATGCAAAGGCATTGAGTTCGGGCCGTGCGAGGTATGCGGAAAAACGACGCCTCGGATTATTCCAGACATCCAGCGCAGTAGCGACGTGAAAGAGTTCCATTTGACGAAGATCAAGGGCGAGCTCGTGAACCTGAACGAATTCTACCCGCTCCTTTCCGGTGTGCCCGAGATCGAAGAGTGGCAGGTTGTCATAAAAAAAGTAAACGACGATCCGAACGACCTCGACGAGATCGAAGTGCACGTCGCGCCAAAGCAGGGCGCGAACTTCGAAGACGTGAAAACAAAGCTCGAGCGCGCGATCCACAACGAGATCTTCATTACCGCGAACGTGAAGCAGGAATCAATGCATAAGCTTCTGGAAAAGATGGGGATGGAGACGGAGCTGAAGGAGAAGAGGATTGTGGATAATCGTCCAAAAACATGAAACGTATATTGATTGCTGTTCTTGCTTTAGTGGCAGGCTTTAGTGGCAGTCGGGATTATAGTGTTTTTCATGCCGGTCACTCGCAGGTTCATTGCCGACAAGGTTTCCAAACGTGAAGGGGCGGACTGCGTACGGCGAGGAGGAACATGGTCCGTGATCGGTGGTGTGAGCGTGAAATGGGGCGGTACAGCATACGAGTGTTTAATAAAAACAACTGATAAGGGGAGGGCTTGCACAGCCTCCAAGCAATGTCAGGGTTCTTGTCTAGTGTATATCGGCGATACAAATATCCCAGGTGCAGCGCGAAAGTTCCAAAATGCGACTTCTGGGGAGTGTAGCGAATATATCAAGATGCCGACCCTGGACGCTATACCATATCGAGTATTACCATAAGATCGACAATCGTCCGAAAACATGAAACGCACCTATAAAATTCTCGGGATTTCATTTGGTATCTTAGTAGCTGTCATCGTTGCAGTGTACCTTGTGTGGTGGAACGTGAATCCGGTGCTGCCGGGTACGCCGAAATTCGTGCGCGAATGGATCGCAAAACAGCCAAAGATCGTTAATGATAATCCGATGGTAAGCGTATTCGTTGGGTCAACTGCTGATAAGTGTGCATCGCAAGGCATCACCTACTATGCGCTGACGATTGCAGGTAGTACCGAATATTACTCCGAGAGCGGCGACCACCTCTGCAGCTATGTAGCAAAGCAGCTGACGCCGACAGATTGCCCATCATACATACCTGAGTTTTTTGGTGATTGCTCGACAATCTGGAAGAGCAAATCGGAGTAGTATAATATTAATAGTATTAACGAAAGGAAACCTCTATGGCAAAATTTGCACAAACTAAAGGAAAGGCAATTGGCTACGGACTGCTCATGTTCCTTGTATGGATGGCGCTGTTGTTCATTACCTCGATGGTGAACGGAACGGAAGGAATGACCGATATTGATTTTAATTCAACGAAAATGGTGATCTCGGGCGTCGTCGTTGCCGCGCTCATGGGAATCGTCGCGTACTTGTTCTGCCGAAAGCTTCGCCTCGACACGAAGCGCGACGCGCTTATCGCCGGCGTGTTGTGGGTCGTCATACTCGTCGCATTCCAGCTGTTCATTATGATCCCGAACGGGACAACAAAAGTGTTGCGCGCGTGGGCAATGGACCTTCCGTATATTACAATCATTGTTGGGGCGTGGCTTGGTGTGCGTAAAGGGAGCATCAGTAACCCACAACAACCACGAACATGAACACAGGAAAGTTCCTTCCCTCAACACGGCTCGGACGCTGGTCAATGTGGTTGTCAGCGATCGGATTGCTGATCTTTGCGGGGACGATACTGTTCATGAAAACGTCGCAGCGGGTCGCCAACACGGACACCGGCCAGGAGATCGTCGGAACCATCAATAACGGCCCAATGGCACTCAACACGATGTTCTTGGTGTTCTTCCTGCTCATTGCCGGCGGCATTGTCGGTATCATTGCGTTGATTAAACACGAACGCGCGATCGTTGTATGGCTTGCAGCGTTTTTCGGGCTCGTTGCGCTTACGATATTCGTCGGGGACGCGTTCAATAACGACCACGATGCTGCCCCGAGCGGGATATATGACACTGCCTGCAGCTCCGACAGCGATTGTGTTACAACCGCGTCATTGGACACTAACAAGCCCTGCTGTACGACATGTGGCAGTGAAGCAATAAGCAAGAAAGCGGAGGAGGCAAGAAGGGCAAGGCGCGGAGGGGAAGAGTGCGCCAATGTCGAATGTCCTATTTTCGATTGTTATAACGAAAAACAGGCCGTGCCACGGTGTATACAAGGCCAGTGTGAAATTGAATGGGTCGAACGAATGCCGGTAGAGTAGCGTAGCGTTTATTGTTCCGATACGAGCGCGCTTGAGTACGTAATGCTGTATTCGATATTCGCCGGATTCATTCTTGGCGTAATTCTCGGCGTTGTGTCGCTCTTCAAGAGGGAGCGGAGCGTGCTTACATACTTCGCGATTCTGATCGGCGTCACAGCGCTCTGGATCTTCATCGGTGGGTTCTTTTTAGAGGCGTAGGGAGGTAAAAATATAGGATAAGCATTTAGTAATGTTAACTATTGACAATAAAGTTAACATGTGTTAACTTTGATAATATGGTTAACAAAGAAGTTGTCCCCCGTCAGAATAATCAATATCTCTCGACAGTAGAAGCTGCATCATTGCTAGGCATGAGCAGGATTGCGGTCTATAAAAAAATCAAGCGCGGCGAGATTCCGGCTCAAAGGGTCGGAAGAAACTTCGTGATACTGAAGACTGATCTTGGCGGAATTCACAACCGCACGGTGACCGAGGAACAAAAAGCGACCATACGAGACGCTGTCCGATGTACGGTAAAGGAGTATGGCGAAGCGCTACGCCTTCTCGGGAGCGAGTAATGCCGCGTGAGATCCGACCGCTTACCATCGGGGAAGTCGAGTACGTCGCGCATCGGCTCGCGAAGGAGCTCATGACGTGGGATGAGCCGATTCCTGAATTCCGAACAAGATTTCCGAATGCGCTCGAGAGCTGTCTCGCGGTTCCCTTTCAGAGATTTAGTGGAAAACGTCTGTATTCATCATTGATCGATAAAGCAGCGATCCTGTTCTATCTTATGATCAAAAACCACCCGTTCCAAAACGGCAACAAGCGTATTGCCGTGACGACGCTCATGCTGTTCCTCACGAAAAACCGGAAATGGATGAGGGTTGACAATCAGGAGCTCTTCAATTTTGCGAAGTGGGTTGCCTCGAGCAATCCCCGGCTCAAGGATGTAACCGTGAAGGCGGTACAGCGCTTCCTGCAACTGTACCTTATTGAACCGCCGGTGATCAGGAAGTGAGCTTGTGTACGGCGTAGTTTAGGGTTCTGTGTATGAATACCAGAACAGTTGTGAAAGCGAGGTGATCGTATGACCGGAGATATCAACTTGGTGCTCGGCTGGGGCTCGCCGATCGGTACGGGACTATTCCTTGTGTTCTTGGGCGGGATGATTTTCTTGTTCTCAAGAGCGGGGAAAGAGAAGAAATAGCGGCATCATTTTTATACAAAGATTGAAGCCCGGGCGTGGGAACGCTCGGGCTTCGGATTGGGCGGCTTCGTGCGGCGCACACGATGCCGTCAGTATCGAACATCGGGCCGGTCCTACGCGCCGCGCGGGGCAGGCTCCCGGAGGAAGGCGACGCGGCTGATCGCCGCGAGTGGATCGTTGGTGACGCGATCCGGCTCATCCGCGAAGTACGCGTTGCCACTGCCAATGCTGAGCGCTCTGGCGTGGTACTCATCATCCTCTACAGTCCCAACATAGACGACACCGATGTGTTGGGAGGCCGTTGTCATGCGGATCTTCTCTCCGAGCCTGAATCCGGCTTCGCTGCACTCGATGACCGCGACGGCGGTCTCCTCTTCGTGGCCTTTGAGGGACTCGAGCGCATGCGACATGGACGTGGCAATGAACGGATTCCACCCCATAACGCCAGGAGCGTATTGGAGAAGGACCTTCCATAGACCGCTAACTTGGGGATTGGCGAAGAAGATGAGCGCCTTTGGCATGGTGATGCCTCCTTTGGTCGGCGATGGATAACGAGCAGCCGGACCGCGCTACATGTTTACGATGGTGCAGCAGGGATAACAGCGCGGGTACTTAACCGGAAATAGTGCAACATGTCAAGTGATGAAGATAGTCTATGTTTTACTACTACACCGCGGGTTTCTCCCTCCTCCCCCAAGCCCCTCCTCAGGCAGGAGGGGAGATAAAACCCGCGGTGTATGTATGTACTATAATCCATAGACCTGTTTTGATAAAACGAACAAGCTATTTTTCGTGTATACTGAACGCATGAACGCGCAACCAATCATGCACCGGACCATCTTGATATGCGCGTGTGTAATGGCAATGATTGTGTTATTTCCAGTTTTTGTATCAGCGAGCACCGTGCGCATGACAACGACCGCCGTGGTTGCCTATCCGAACTACAAGATCGCAGCGCTCATGGTGACGTTCTCGGACAATCCGGCAAAGCCGATCGCGGATGACAGGAGCGGGCCATGGACAAAGCAGTACCTGAACGGCGTGCTGTTCGCAAACTCCAATTCAATGGCCGCCTACTACGCGGAAGAATCCGAAGGAGCGGTGTCAGTGAGCGGCGATGTGTACGACAACGGAGCATCATGGTACACGATTAACCGGCCGACCGCGGACGGCGATTCTTGCAACTGGAACACGTTTTTTTCGGACGTTCTTGCGGCGGCGGACGCGGACGTCGATTTCAGGAGCTATAACACGATTATGGTGTTCACGCCGCAGTATGCCTGCGACAGCGGCGGGTTGGCGACGACCATTCCGAACGTCCCTGATACCGGCGGGAAGGCCTACCGCGCCGCAGTGATCAACGGCATCCTCAATACGTACCCGCACCACGAGCTCGGGCACATCATCGGTTTCGGCCACGCGAATTCGTGGCAGTGCGATCCGCCGGGCGTGCTCACCGGAACGAACTGCCGTGCGGTGGAGTATGCGGACCGGTACGGTATCATGGGTTCAAGTTCGCGGATGCTGCTGCTGCCCGCTCCTCTGAAGGAACGCATGGGCTGGCTGCGACCGTCCGAAATCACGACCGCCGCCGTTGACGGTGAGTATGTGATCAACACGTACGAGCTTGCCAATGCCGGACCGAAAGTCCTAAAAATTCCGCAGGAGCGCGACACAGCCGGGAATATTACCGGATGGTACTATCTCGAGTACCGTCAGCCCGTCGGCTTCGACAATGTGCCGAACACGCCTACCTTGCAAGAACTCGGTGTTCCGAACGGAGCCCTGGTGCATCTTGGGCCTGCCGGGGACGATCTGACCACGACGCTTCTCGACATGACGCCAGGATCGCGTGAGAGTGCGCACGACATTTTTGAACCTGCGCTGCAAGTGGGTTCTTCGTGCTTGGATCCGGTCGCCGATGTCAGCTTCGGCGTGGTATCGCGGACCGCGTCGTCGATGACCATTCGCGTGAAGTTCGGCACCACATCGCTCTGCCAGTGGAAAGCGCCGGCCGTGACAGTGAAAGCGTTGAAGAGCAGAGCGAAACCAGGCCAGGAACTGCAGTACAAGCTGACCGTGAAGAACGGTGCGACGCTCTGCGGAAAGCAGGCGCTAGAGTTGCGCACGACCAAGAAGCCTTCGGGCTGGACTGTCACCATCAGCAAGCAGAAGAAAAAGACGTTCGATCTTCTGCCCAATGAGTCGAAAACGTACGTCGTGCGCATCACTTCACCAAAAAGTGCTAAGTACCAGAAGTACTCAGTGAACATTGAAGCACGGTTCGTGGAAAGAACGATTTTGAAGAAAACAGTAACGTTAAAACCAAGTATAATCAGACGGTAGCGAACGCAAGATAGCGCTAACCGTGTATTAAGCGTTTTTTCAGGACGCCGTTTTATGCTGTGGATATCCCGATCGGGATATCTTACCAAGTAAGAAAAGGAGATTAATGAAACTACCAGTTAAAATTGCGTTGTTCATAGCGGGAGCAGGACTGGCAACGACCGGTTTCCTCGCGATGAAGGAGGTAACGGCAGAATCGACCGGAGTCGATACTGCGGTAACAGCTGCGACGACGAGTGCCGCGTTGTCGATCACGCCGACCGTCGTCGATCGCCATCAGCAGAAGCTCGATGAAATGGCAAAACTCCTCGGCATTACCGCGGATGAGCTCAAGAGCAAGCTAGAAAGCGGAAAGGAGTTCTACCAGATCGCGGCTAGCAACGGCGTCACGTACGATAAGCTGAAGAGCGACGCCGAGACTAAGTTCAAGGCGAGGCTCGATGACATGGTGAAGGTCGGGTTCCTCACACAGGATGAGGCTAACACGATGCTGAAGCAGTACCAGGATAACAGCCAGAACATGCCGATGTTCGGCATGGGTTTTGGAATGGGACGAGGGTTCCATCACGGCCCCGGATTCTAACTGCCGGTTAGCCCACATTGGATACCTCGCCGTCGTGCAACACACCTCTGACCCCCTCAGGGGTGTGTGGCGTTATTCATAAAACCATGCGCGCGCTGCATAGGATAAGGGGAGCGGCGCTGTCGCGTTGCTCCCCTTCACCACCTCGTAAGCTCGCTGACAGATACTTTTTGTCGCTCTACCGACTGTGAATGATGCATGGCCCGGATCCTCCATGCTTGTAGGGGCCTTTTCGCAACGGTGCGGTCCTAGCATTTGGCGTGAACGAGCGCCTTCAGCCCGTTGATCCACCGAGACGCCCGTCCTGCCAGGAATGCCGTGACGAGGAATACGGACGTATCAATGGTCGACTTGGACCACGTGATCTGGACAGCGGCAAAGTGGCCGATGACGAGGAGCAGCACGATGAACTCGAACCACATGATGCAGAGTTCCTCCGCATCTTTGTGGGCGAACTCTTTGCTGATCCAGCGTCTAGCCTCCTGCCTGATCATGATGATTGCAATCATGATCCACCCTGGGATCTCTGCATACTCACCCAGGGTGTTGTACCAATCCCCGTTCCTATGTCCCGGGAACGTCGCACCGATCGTGGCGTACGCCTCTACCATGAGATAGAGGACCGCACACCACCAGACGATGCGGTGTACGAAACTATTCTTCTTGTGCGACATGACAAACACCACCTTTCGCGGTAGAGCGAGGTGTCAGCGAACTCTTTTTGAGGTGGAGTAATTCGAATGTACTCCTGCTATACTATCCGGTCAAGTGCAAAAAATGTGTATATCTTAGCGGATTATCCGGCTTGATACCGTGTCCGTTGCCTATTTATATGAATCCCCCGGGGGAGGATTAGACAAACATCAATATCGACGGCTTGGGTAACATATGAGGGGCGGAACGACTGTGCGCCCGCCCCTTCTTGTGGTTGTGGTCCGAACTTAAGCTGTCCGGAAAGAGCAGTGTTTACGTTCCTTGCAGAACGTACTCTCGGAGCGGCACGGGATCGACCGCCACATCCTCCCATCTCGGTCTCAGGTCGCTGCCGACGTTCTGCTGGAGGTAAATCAGTCCCTCCTCACCGTCGACTCGGAGCCTGGAACCGGCGAACTTGGTCTTTGCGCCGCTTGCTAGAGCGCGTTCGAGGAGCAGCTGGTGCACCTGTCTCGACTGAATTGGAGCAGTTCGACGAGTACGCGGGTTCGGGTTGCCATGCCTTTTCCTTTCCTTGGTGGGCTGCCGTACCGGAACTGTGCGCGGTGATTATTCCGTCGTACCGGCGTAAACGAACTTGATCGGTTGATCGGGTAAGGAAGTGACAAAACTATCACGGCGTGCTACACTTCGTCAAGTCGTCGTATGCAGATTCTTGTCGAAAAACTTCTGAAAAGCAAGGTTTCGGTACGCGTCGAACTAACGCCGTCCGAAATGCTGCCTCACCTGACCGCTGTCGCAACGCGGCTGTCTTCGAGAACATCGTTCCCCGGGTTCAGGCCTGGCAAGGTTCCCTACGACGTCGTCGTGAAGCGCATCGGTGAAGCATCTGTTTGGGAGGAAGCGCTTGAAGACGCGGTTCGTCACTCATTTGTTGCGGCGGTAAAGGAGCATAACCTCATGACGGTCGGTCAGCCGGAGATCAGGGTGGAAAAGATCGCTCCTGGTAATCCTGTCGTATACACAGCGACCGTATCGCTCCTCCCGACAGTTTCGATGCCATTACTTGAATCGGTCAAGGTCGACAAACACGTTGAGCAGGTGAATGACGACGAGGTTACGAAGACCATTGAGCAGCTTCGAAAGCTCATCGCAGAAGAGAAGCCAGTCGACCGGCCGGCTACGGTAGGCGACAAGGTCGAGATTGACGTTGACGTTTCAATCGACAGGATCGCGATCGAGAGCGGAAGGACCAGGAAACATCCGGTCGTTCTTGGGGACGGCGCTTTCATACCGGGATTTGAGGATCACGTTGTCGGCATGTCCAAGGATCAGTCAAAGGAATTCGCGCTCTCGTTCCCGAAGCAGTACCATGCGAAGAACCTCGCGGGAAAATTGGCTACCTTCAAGGTTACTGTGCACTCGATCGTGGAGCGGACGCTTCCGTCGCTCGATGATGCGTTCGCGAAGCGTGTTGCGAGGGTTGATACAGTCGAGAAGTTACGGGAACAGATACGAAAGAACCTCATCGGGGAGCATGAGGAGAAAGCAGAGCGGGAATACGAGGCGAAGCTCATTGAGGAAATTGTGAAACGTTCGGCCTTTGGTGAAATTCCTGACCCCTTGATCGACAATGAGACGGATCGAATGCTCGCCGAGATACGGCACGATATCGAGGAACGGGGCATGAAGTTCGCAGACTACCTCGCGAGCATGAAGAAGGACGAGGCAACGCTCAAGAAGGACCTCCATCAAGGAGCCTTAAACCGCGTTAAATCGACGCTCGTGATCCGCGAGATCGCAAGGAACCAGAACGTCTCCGTGAGCGAAAAGGAGATCGATACTGAAGTGCAGTTAGCCGTAGAGTCGGTCAATGACGAGAAGCGGGCAGAGATGATGAAGGGTGAAGAGTTCCGCGCATACGTCGAGACCGTGCTCATGAACCGGAAGGCGATCGATTTCCTTAAGTCAAAACAGCAACACATATGAAGATCGTCCGCGTCACCCACACGTTGCGTACGAAAGAAGCCCCGCAGTTCGTCGACCTTACTGACGAGGTGCAAGCCGCGGTGACGAAGAGTCGTGTGAAGACCGGAATCGTTACGGTGTACGTAAAGCATACGACCGCAGCGATCCGCATTAACGAGAAGGAAAAGGGGTTCATCGAAGACTTCAAAGATTACCTGAAGAAGCAATTCCCGCCGTTCCAGTATTACCGGCATAATGATATGAAGATAAGGACCGAGAACCTCGACTGCGAAGACGAACACTGCGCGAAGAACGGGCATGCACACTGCCAGCACATGCTGCTTGGCGCGTCCGAGACCATTCCGATCGTAGACGGTAAGCTCGATCTCGGCAGGTGGCAACGCGTGTTTTTGGTGGAACTATGTTCCCCGCGAAAACGCGAGGTAGTGTTCCAAATATTCGGCGAGGAAACCTAAGCGGTTTCCTCGTCCGATACCACTCTTTCCCTTGCAAGGTGATGTGGCTTGCGCCTCGGCTAGGGTCCCGTCCTTTGGACACCCTAATCCTCGTCGCTGCGCCATGTCAGATTGTTTTCAATCGGCCTCGCTGCACTCGGCCGATAGTTTTTCAAAAATTAAAGAGCCATGTTCCAGGTGATGGGGGAATAGGTAGCGTAACGCCGTCTCAAATAATGTCATTCCGGACACCGATCCGGAATCTTGTTATTGATTGTCCAAGAATAAAGCTTAAGTTGCAAATTTTTCCCTGTCTGCTAGTATCCGGATGACAGAAATCTAGTGTTTCTCGGTCGTTTCACAACCAAACCCGAACAGGGGGGTGATACGGATGTCTTCCAGCGACAGAGTTGCTGAAGTCGTCGGCCCCCGAAATCCTCGGGCGGCAACAATCTGGGATCGCATTGCGCTCGTTCCATGGTGGCGCAAGGTGTTTCATGTGTTCTTTGGCCTCTACAGCATTACGGTTGTTCTGTCTGTTGAGCGACCATGGCCGCTGTATCAAGCCGTGGCGTGGCTGATCGTCTGGTTCCTGATCGAGTTTTGGCGCCAGTCTGATCGGCGCTTTAATCGGTTGTTTTTCAGGACCTTTCGACTGTTCGTAAGACGTCAGGAACGTCGACGCCCAGTGGGAAACACCTGGTTCGCCGCTGCCGCGGTGTTCGTCACCGCCTGCGTTCGCGACCCGACCCTGGCGGCTGCCTGCTTCGTAGGCTGGACGTTCGGCGACCCCACGGCCGAAGTGTTTGGCCGCACGATTATGTCACCTAGGGTCGGGATAGGTCGAAAAACCCTGGCTGGCTTGGCTGCTTGCTTTACGGTCAGCTTGGCCACATATCTGCTGTTCTTCCTCCTGATCAAGGGAGGAGTGTGGTGGAAACTGTCGCTAGTCGGTGCTGCGGCAACTACGTTGGCCGAAATCTGGTCCGATCGGATCGACGACAACCTGACCATCCCAGTAGCCTGCGCCCTGGCATTCCTGCTCTTTTCCTGAAATCAACCGTCAGTGTAGTTGAGAACTCACTGACGTCGCTCGTGAGCCCTGGGATTCGTCACCCCGGGGCTCGATTTAATTATTGTCGCTTTCTTTCCTTGATGAGAGAAAGCGGTAGAAAGAGAATCAAGCGCGCTCCGAATCGCAATGCCGAGCCGAAGGCGAGGCATCTCCAAGACGGATTAGCTTGGAGATCCTTCACTTCGTTCAGGATGACAAAGCCTCCTCGCACTTCAGACATGTCGCGTGCAGGTATTTTGATACAAGGTGTTTTTTGTTGTTTTTTTTGATACACTACTGTCATGAAGATCGGCGCACATATATCGGCCGCAGGTGGCATTTTCAACGCCCCGCTCAATGCTGCAGATCCCTCGACAGGCTCGGGACTCGCCGCGTAAGATTATTGCTATATGAAGATCGGCGCACATGTGTCAGCTGCGGGAGGAATATTCAATGCTCCCTTGAACGCGGCTCGGATTGGCTGCGAAACGTTCCAGGTGTTTTCGCGCAGTCCGCAGGGCGGACCAGCACCGAAGCTCACCGTTGACATCGTAAAGCAGTTCAGGGCGAACATGAAAGCGAAGAAATTCGAGGGTTTTGTCATTCATACGCCGTACTATATCAACTTCGCTTCTACTACCCCGAGGATCCGGTACGGATCGATCGGCGTCGTTCGCGATGAGCTCGAGCGCGGAACGCTGCTTGGCGCATCATATGTTGTTACACACCTTGGTTCGACGAAGGACGCGGGTGCGACGCTCGGATTCTATAAAACATGGCGCTCGTTTCAGCGTATCCTCGATGGCTACAAAGGTACGACGAAGTTGCTTTTGGAGCTTTCTTCCGGAGCCGGCGATCTTGTCGGCGGATCCTTCGAGCAGCTCGCTGATCTTTTAAAGCATTCCGAGAGTGCAAAAAAGTACGAAGGGAAGATGGGCGTCTGCCTTGACACCTGCCATGCCTTCGCCGCCGGGTACGATATGAGCAGTAAAAAAGGTTTTGATACGATGATGAAAGTTATTTCGGCGACCGTTGGCGTATCTCGGGTGAAACTTATCCATGCGAACGATTCGAAATTCGGTCTTAACGAACATAGAGACCGGCACGAGCATATCGGCAAGGGTTTGATTGGTTCTGAGGCATTCAGGACTTTACTCCACACGACATCGTGGAAAAACCTCGACATGATCGTAGAAACGCCGCCGGATGGCGCGCAGGATGATGTGAGGATATTGAAAAGATTAAGAAACAGCTGATTATTGACCATTGATTATAGGAGATCCCTCGCGAAGTTTACCCTGAGACGATTCGTCGTCGAAGGGCTCGGGATTGCTTACGATGACCTATACCATCACTAAATACGCCCAGTCCTGTTTCCTCATACAGAAGGACAACATGCGATGCCTCATCGATCCTGGGAGGTTCGTCTACGAGCTAGATGCGATCAAGCCAACGGACTGGCCGAAGATCGGCCTCATCCTCGTGACGCACGAGCACCTTGACCACGCTGACATCAACGGCATTCGCGCGATCGTTTCGCGCGATCAGTGCCTGATCATTACGAACGGTTCGCTCGTTTCAAAGCTCTCCTCTCAGGGCATTACTGCTCGAATGATGAAGCCGGGCGAAAGCACGCACGCGGGAGGATTCCACGTTCACGGAGTATTACAGCGCCACGGCACATTGTCCGGCGGACGCCCGATACCGGAAGATATCGGATTTATCATCGACAGCACGTTCTACACGCCCGGCGACTCCGTCGTTCTCGAGGATATGCCGGAGGCACCGGTCCTGTTCGTACCTGTCGCAGGTCCGGACATGAACTTTACGACGGCTCGGGAGATGATACGAATCGTAAAACCAAAGCTTGCGATCCCTATGCACTATACGAACACGAAAATGTACCCGATCGACGAGAATGAACTGCGGTCCTTTTCAGTTCCGGGATGCAACGTAGTCGTTCTCAACGATAAAGCGTCGATAGCGTGGCCGCCAAAGGGGACATGAAGACCCAAACGGTCATACGCGGTACTGTCATTCACGGAGAGGGGGTCGGCAGAAAACTCGGATACCCGACGGCGAACCTCGACCAGCGCTACTTTAGGGAGAATCCGCAGAAGAAGGGCGTGTTTGCGGCTCGTACCTGGATCGGGAGCCGATTGCACCGTGCGCTTGCGATCATCGGCGTTCCGGGCCGCAGGAGACCGAGCGGCAAGGTTGAGGTGTACATTCCAAGATTCTCCGGTAATCTATACGGAAAAACGCTCACAGCCGAGCTTATCGAAAGGATACGGCCGCTTCGGCGCTATAAAAGCATCGCGCTTCTAAAAAAACGTATTGCCGAAGACGAACGTATTGCTCTGTTAAAACTTCGGATCGTTGAGCAAGAGGAAGAAGTAAAGATCCGCTCCATTCGTCGCGGTGTCGAAGTGGTAGCGCAGCGATTCAAGGATGTTCGTTCAATGCTTCGAGTCGGACGGAGCGAGGTCGAGATCGTGAAGAATCTCTCCTCGATCTTCAGATCGTTTCCGACTTCATTTCCGACGATCATCGCAAGCGGGCCGAACGGAGCGCATATGCACCACGTACCGACGAGCCGGAAGTTACGGTACGGCGACACCGTCATCGTTGATTTTGGCATTGTCGTTGATGGGTTCTGTACAGACCTTTCTCGAACATTCTTTTTAGGGAAACCAAACACAATGCAACGCAGGATATACGGCGCGGTTCTATCGGCGAACAAAAGAGGTTTACACGCACTTGTTCCGTTTGTTTCCTGTCGATCCATTGACGGCCTCGTCCGCTCTGAGCTTAAGCGACGGAATCTTGGGCACCTGTTCATTCATGGCTCCGGACATGGCGTTGGCAGGAAGATCCATGAACCACCGACGCTCGGACCACGGAGCGTCGACCTTCTGCTTCCCGGCAACGTTGTGACGATCGAGCCGGGTGTCTATCGAAAAGGGTGGGGAGGCGTCCGTATCGAGGATATGGCGCTCGTCACTGAGAACGGCATTGACGTTTTGACGAAAAAGATCCCGAAAAATCTCAAGGACATGGTTGTGTGATATATTATAAATATAACGGTATGCCGAAGCAAAAGATACACAAATCTTTCGACCCATACAGATACTGCCCGAAGTGTACGACGGCGCTGATCTTCCGCAAAGAAGAGGATGAGTTGGTACAAGTATGTCCGAAGTGCACCTTTCACTATTGGATGAATCCCAAACCCGTTGTGAGCCTGCTCATTAAAGATCGCAGAGGCAATATACTTATGCTAAAGCGTGCTCATCAACCACTGAAAGGTTACTGGGTGTTGCCCGGCGGGTTCATTCGTTATAACGAAACTCCAGAACAGGCTGTAATCAGGGAAACAAAAGAGGAGATCGGCCAAAGACCCAAGATAACAAGGATCATCGGAGCATATCAGATCGATAACGATCCCCGGGGGATTCATATCGACATCATCTACGAAGGGCGCGTTTCTGCGTCGGCTGTGCTCTCGAAAGAGCATTCGGGATCCCGATACTTTCGTCCGGATCGCCTGCCGCGGCACATCGCGTACAAGCACCGCGACGCGATCCGCGACAGCATGAAATACCATGCGTTAATGGCGAGCAGAGAAACGGTCATCAGAAAACGTGGAAGTATGATAGAATAGAATCCTATGGAAGTACTCGATACAAAGCATGAACTATCGACGACGCCCGAACCTCCCGAGCTTCCTTCTCCGCACCATGCACAGGGCAAGAACTGGCTGTTCAGCCTCGCGGTCGGGGCGTTCGCGATGTTCATTCTAACGCTCGGGCTTCTCGCTGCGACAACGAGCCTTCTGCTCTGCTTCGTTGTTGCGCCGATCACGCTCGTGTTCGTGACCGTGATCGTCCACGCGGTCGCTGATAGGGCGCGGTAATTTTAATACAGACGATCCTCTCATATTGAGAAGACAGTGGCCGGGCTTTTTCGCTTATTTCCGAATTGGTACGGCTTATATGAACAGATTCGAACCTGGATTCTTAGGCGGAACTTTTAGATTCCCACCTATTCCTTCGATACGTTGGATACTGTGCCACGAAAGCGACGGACTGGCTAGTGGGTGGAAACGAAGGAGATGCCTTGTTGGTATCGCCTGAGGGAGTATAGTAACTACATGTTGAAACGTATTGTATTTCTTGCCGCGTTTATTACGATCGCATCATTGGCAATGCCTACTGTAGCCTCACCCAAGCGCAACGGCATCGCGATCAACGAAACGACGAGGGAATGTGGCGCGTATTGGGCCGGGGACGAGAATACAAGTTATACACTGCCTGTTGGATGGAAGGATTACTATGCTGAAGACCAACGTATACCGGGTACGTGCGTTATCGCCGCAGACGATGACCCGTGTCTAAAAATCGGGGCCCCGATGTATAAATGCGCATCACCGCAGAAATACGGACAATGTTTTTCTTCGATGGAGGACTGCGTTAGTGATGCGACCTGCGCATCATTTCGTATCATTACGCCGGTCGGGGAGTGCGTCTATGCCATTAATCATCAAAAGGACTGCTGCACGCAGCTCGGCCTTACTCTAGCATCGGATACGTTGATTGGTACACGCGGCGCGATTACGCCATGGACCGGAAACGGTCAAAAAGACATTCTGCTGCCTGCGGCAGGAGTAATCGGCGTCGTTTCCATCTGTGCGGTTGTCACGATGATTATCCGGAGACGCACGAGATCCAAAAAGCAAATTGAATAAAACGGTACAGGGACCGCGCTCCGTTAAGAAATATGGGGATTAAGATTCGAACTCCTGCTAATGGTGCAACCACCCTCCTTTCTTGGTAAAGCCTCCTCTCGTTGATTATCGTTTCGTCTCCACTCTCCCGGCTGAGAACGAAAAAGCCGCCTCGTCGGCGGCTCTTTCGTCTGTCGTCCACACCTTAGTGCACGATGTGAGCGTCAACCCTACTTGGTGCCGGAGGTGGTCTGACTTCGCCAAGGCTTCGTCAGATGAAGGTCATGGTACTGGTTTATCGTTGGACGACTGGCTTGCCAACCGAAGCTTTAGCGTAGGTTGGTGCCGCGGGTTCCCGCTCTTCAGCGGGATAAACTCCGTCGAACCGACATGGTCTTTTGGACCAGAGGATTTTTCCCGCCACCTTGATTTCAAATTTCTATGGTGGGCAGGATCCGGCTCCGCCGGAAAGTCCTGTATACGTGGTGCCGCGGGTCGGAGTCGAACCGACATGGTCTTTTGGACCAGAGGATTTTAAGTCCTCCGTGTATACCATTCCACCACCGCGGCGTGTTGTGAAGGCACTGCAATACTACGGGAACGCGAGCCGATAGGCAACTATTCCGAACGCAATGGCGACGTTCAGAGATTCCTTTTTTCCGTGCATTGGTATTTCGACGGAGACGTCGCAGTATTCCAGTACGGAACACGAGAGACCTTTCACTTCGCTGCCCATGACGATCGCGATCGGTTTTTTCGGTCTTGAATAACGGTAGTAAGGTATGCTCCCGCGCGACTGTTCAACCGCAATGACGGCGTACCCTTGTTTTTGAAGATTTTTCAGGAGCTCCACGGCAGTACGGTGTGTTTCGAACGGTACGGTCTTTTCTGCGCCGAGGCTTACTTTGTCGATCTTCGGGTGCGGCGGGGAAGGCGTGTATCCGCAGAGGTGGATCTTCGTGATGCCGACGGCATCAGCAGTACGGAACATGGCACCGACATTGAAGCGGCTCCTGACATTAACGAGGACGAGTTCGAATTGGTGTTGTAACTTTATTTTGGATTGAGCCATCCGTTATTGTGCCAATGAGAAGTATTCGTACTTTAGGAGTGAATCGATAACCTTTTTAGGGAACCCCGAAAATGGGTTGCCTTTATCGAGCTGTGATGGATGGCAACGGAGCGCCCTGAGTTTTATTTTTGGATCGATCCGGATACGGAACGCGGGCACTGTTCGTTTGATGTTTGGGCGGTACGCACGGGAATGACGGCGCTTAGTGAGCCAGCGGTGGGCAGTGCGTAGTGCGTTCGGCGGGAGAGAGCATTGGTAGAACGGTATGCGCATCCGTTTAGCGATCCGTTTCGCAATGCGGTGAACAGTGATGTGATCGCAGTGTCCGGAAATTCCGTCAGGTCCGAATCCAAGAATGATGTCAGGCGTATGTATTCTGGCGACGCGTTCTGCTTTCTTTAACACGCGGGCTTCATGGCGACGGAGCATACCGTCCGGGAACGAGCATTGATGAAGCTTGTTCACGCCGAGAAGTTTGCACGCCGTACGAAGCTCTTTCCTACGGATCGCGGCGAGCGATCGTTCCGATATAGGCTTGTCGAGGTGTGATGCCCCTTTCTCACCGGCAGTTCCGCAGAAGAGGACACACGAGCCGCCAGCACGGCGGTTGCGGTCGACCGTTCCTGCGACCGTGTAGCTCTCGTCGTCCGGATGCGCGACAATGACAAAGAGCTTTTTCCCAAAGAATGAGGCAGGTCGATGTAGCGTTTTATATTTCATAGTATCAGCATACCATCTCCGTAACAGAAGCATTGAAATCTATCGTGCACGTGCTACTTGTAGTGCCTGTGGATAACTACAGGACGTAAAACCCCCTTTATTTACGCGGTTTTGTATTGTTCCACGTGGAGCGTTTAGCTGTTTTTTTGTGTCATTGACGCAAGGATACTTCGAAGTTCATAGCGTCCCCTTTTTAATGTTCTGACGGAGCTTCGTCAACAGTGCATTGTAGTAGAAGAGGTTATGAAAACTCACGAGGGATAATGGGGTTATCTCCTTTGCCCTAAAGAGGTGAGCGATGTAGCTTCTTGTATAGCGCGCGCAGACAGTGCATGCGCAGGACGGATCGAGCGGCTTACGGTCTCTGAGGAATGCGCTCTTCGTAAGATCAAGCCGTCCCTTTGACGTAAAGGCGATACCGTGCCGAGCGTAGTGCGTCGGCGCGATCGAATCAAAGGTGTCTACGCCGGACCGCACAATGCCGAGGAGATCCTCCGGATGTCCAGTACCGAGGAGATGGCGCGGTTTGTCGTGCGGAAGCAGTCTACCCATCCAGCCGAGCATCGACGCCATTCTCTTCTTATTGCCTCCGAGCTCACCCCCGATGCCGAACCCGTCGAATGGAAGCGCCGTGATGTATGAAGCGCTCTGCTTGCGGAGGGTTCGGAACGCACCGCCCTGTACGATGCCGTAGAGCGCCTGCTTTGTCGTTCTGGCTTCGAGCGAGGCAAGGGCCCATCGGTGCGTCCGTTCAAGCGAACGCCGTAGGTACGCGATGTTCGCTACGGGCGGCGGGCATTCGTCGAACGCGAACATGATGTCTGCGCCGAGCGCCTGCTGAATGGCAATGGATCGTTTCGGGCCGAGGAACACCGGGCGCCCATCGATCGGAGAACGGAAGTGGACGCCGCTCCTTGTGATCGTGAGAGACCGAGGCTGTACGCCGTCCGTCACCGTTTCTGTGCGTTTCCCTCTTAGTATCTTGCCCATGTTCAGATCACGGCCAAAACCGAGACTGAACACCTGGAATCCGCCTGAATCGGTCATGAGGGGACCGTTCCAGTGCATGAAGGTGTGGAGCCCACCGTGCGCTCTAACGATTTTCTCGCCGGGTTTTAAATGGAGGTGGAAGGTGTTGCAGATCAGGGCCTGCGTTCCCGTTTCCAGCACCTGGTCCATGGTAAGCGCTTTGATGGTCGCCTGTGTCGCGACACCGACGAGCGCCGGCGTCTCGATTGTTCCGTGGGGCGTTGTAAGGATACCGGCTCGCGCTCGTGAGCGCTTAGAGCTGCTAGTTACCGTGAATGAAATCATGGTGTTGTCAGTATAACAGAACAAACGCGTTACTGTTTGTGCGCGCTATGGTTTTTCCCTCTCTACTGTTCGTAGAGGAATGCGTTGTTTACCCAGCCTTCCTTTCCGACAGAACTTCCTTCGAGAACACGGACTTTCGACGCCGCCGATCGTGATATGACGATCCGGACCTTTGTCCCGTTCGGTACGACGAAGAGCTTGTTCTGTTCGAACAGCGTATCGAGCGAACCGTTCACGTCGAACGCGGCTGCAGTGAATTCCGAAAGGCTCTGCTCGTCAACAGCGATCGCTGCAAGCCCTGTCGTATCATCCTTGTTCGAGTTGAAATTGATAAGGACGGAATCGCTGACTGCGTAGGGGCCCGTTGCGATATTGGCAATGACATTGGCGTTGCTCGCGTTCTTGTTGTTCTTCAGCGCCATGATGCCGAGGATTACGAACACGATGATGACAACGATAAGAGCAACGTTCGTTTTTTTCGGCTGTTGCTGCGGCACCGGTGTTTGCTGCTCGTTCTCCATATCCGAAACCTAGTATATCACGGCTCACGACGGACATCTAATCCGGCTCATATGACGATAAGGTACAGCCCGAGCAGGATGATCGCTGATGCTAGGAGCTTCTGCGCAATGTGGTGTTCGTGGAACAGCCGGCCGCCGAGAATGATGTCGATGAGCACCGATGCGCGCTTGACGGCGATGACGAGCCCAACGGCGGCGAGGCTCGTCGCTTTCGCCTGACTGATGTTCGCGAAGAGGCTCATGACCGCCGCAATGATGATCGTCGGGAAGAAGAGCCTGTTTCCCTGCTGGAACAGCTGGACCTTCTGTTTCGTTGCGAGGAGGAGGAGAAGAAAGAGCGTTGTGCCGAAGAGGTACACGTAGAAGAGGTAGGTCGTAACGTTCAGCTGTTTCAAGAGGAAGCGGTCGATGACCCCGCTCACGGCGTAGGCGAAAAGGGCGATGATGATCGATCGGCCCCCGCGTTCCTGTGCCATGCGCCTGAATGGCCGGACGAGCAGTTTCGGAGAGTGCAGTATGTCGCGCCATCGGCCGTCGCCCTCCTTACGGTGAGATTCAAGTACGAATGCGCCGATGAGAACGAATGCGATCCCAACGATATTGAAGCCGGCTAACTTTTCCCCAAGCACGCCAAATGCGAGCAGGGCGACAAGCGCCGGATCGAGCGCCAGGATCGGCATGACCGTCGAAATATCGAGCGCGCGAAGCGAACGCGCTACGAACAGCTGGCCAGTCGCGCCGATGAGACCGGTGAGCCCGAGGAAGAAGAACTGCGTGCTCGTTGTACCTATCGTGAGCGTCGGAGCGAAAATCAGCAGGAACAACAGGAAATTCGTCGTTCTGAATATCGTGACGTATTGCAGCGAATGTTCGTTTTGAAGTGTTTTTTTCTGGAAAAGCCCGACAAGTGAGATCAGGACTGCAGAGAAAATTGCATACCAGTACCAGGTCATATTGTTACGAGATCAGTTTAGTAATAGGAACGTTGAGCGCACGCGATATCCGTTTCAGGGTTTTTAGGGTTGGGTTAGTATTTACGCCAGATTCAAGCTTAATAAGCGTTGCATACGTAATATGAGCAGCTTTTGCGAGCTGTTCCTGCGTATATTCGCGCTCTTTCCGGAATTTCTTGATGCGCTCTGATAACATATTACTAGTAATATAGTATCATGACCATGTACTGAATGCAACATTCGCCGCGCATGCGTTGATATTGTCCCTTATTAAAAAAACAGATGCTAGAAAACACCGTATGCAAATATACGCTTGAAGTTTTACCCGTTCTTCAGCTTGAGAACTTCAGCGAGTGTAGGATGCGAGTAGTAGGCAAGAACATTGAACGAAGGGTCGATTAGTTCGATCATCTCCATTTTTTCGCGCTTGATAAGGCTGAAGCCAAATTTACCGAGACATTTCTTCTTGAAGGAATCATAGTCAAATACCGTAAAATCCGCATCACCTCGTTCCAAACGCTTTAGATCTGGGCGCCTGACTTTAAGAAGTCGGAGCGTGCCGGCGTCAGTAGACAATGGAGCTATATGAAAAACAGGTCCCATCGAGGTATTCTCAGCTACTTGACCGAGTTGATGGGCAACTTTTACGATTTCCTCGTACATAGCTGAATTCTGTGTGAAAATGCATGCATAATTGACAGGCGCATCATGTTCGTAAGTATGTGCTGCGTTTAATAGGCGCGCCTCGGCCACAATACTGCGTACGAACCTTTTAAGATCATCCACTGTCATTGATTCCTCTTTTTACCATGTTTGGTGGACCCTACCGGACTCAAACCGGTCACCTCTTCCGTGCTCCGCCGACGCTACGCTTTGGCGGACAGGCATGGAAACGCCCCGCCTGCAAAAGCCATTGGTGGACCGTAGGAGATTTGAACTCCTGACCTCTTCCATGCCATGGAAGCGCTCTACCAGCTGAGCTAACGGCCCATGAACAGGCGGGTCTACAAGATAAGCTAAGGGCCAATATATTATTTCTATATCCTACCAGTATATTAAGTAGGGAATTGTTGGTGGACCGTGGCGGAGGACGTTCGAACTTGGCTGCTCAATACCCGCGATGTCTTCCTGCTGGATTTACGTCGTTTCCGGAGACGCAAACGCAGTATGACAAAGACAAAGGCGGCTGCCTAGGGGGTGGAGGCACGCACGTGAGCTCGTGCTGTGCCCTTCCGTCCTGAACCCCGAGGTGACTCTTCGGTCTAGACACGAGGGTGATTTGGTGGTGTGCTATGGGCATGAAGCTCTCGCACGTCACCATCAAGGGATTCCGTTCCCTCCGAAACGTCGATCTCGACTTGCCACAGGTCTGTGCGCTCGTCGGCCCAAACAACTCTGGCAAGAGCAACCTTCTGCACGCGATTCAACGTGTCATGGGTCGTGATTGGGTCAGTGCGTCCTCGTTCTCGGAAGACGACGTGTACCTGCGTGATTCCGCCCGCGACATCGAGATCGTGCTTACGTTCGACTCCCCCGTGTCCTACGGGAAGATCTACGGGACTCCTCCAGCCGCGATCCACAGCGTCTCGTTCAAGTACACCCGCTACAAGATTGGTGCCCAGAAGGGCGAACGGCGATTGGAGCAAGAATGCCGCGACGCAAAGGGCGCAAAGCCGCTGATCGTCGGGAAGAAGCCGACGAAGGGCGTCGCATATCAGTACGAGCCGGTCGTCGGCATTCCGAGCGAGGTCAGGGATGCAGTTCCTCTTGTGTACATCGGGACTAATCGGAGTCTCAAGGAACACCTTCCGGGAGCGCGCTTCTCCCTCCTGCGGCCACTGCTCGAGGACATCGACCGTGCTCTACATGATCCCAAGAGCACGATTGCCGTGCCCGGTCCTGACGGCATACCGATTGAGACCTCCAGGGCTGAACGGTTTCAATCGCTGATGAAGGACGTTCTCGACGTGCTCCGCACGACCGATCTTGAGTTGCTCGAGAAGACCATCAAGGACAATGCACTTCGACAGTTGGGGTTTGATCCTGCGACAGACTCGGAAAGGCTTGATTTCTTCTTTTCCCCGTTTGAGTCGATGGACTTCTACAAGTCTCTCGACCTTCGGGTGCGTGAGGGCGAGTTCACGATCAGTGCTACCGAACTTGGCGAAGGTATCCAGAACGCCATCGTTCTCGCAATCCTCAGGGCCTTTGAGCAGCACCGAAGGAAAGGCGCGATCATCCTGATCGAAGAACCGGAGATGTTCCTCCACCCACAGATGCAGCGGTCGCTCTACCGTACCCTCCGTGAGATTGGCCAAACCAACCAGGTCATCTACGCCACGCATTCGCCTCACTTCGTTGCCGTCCCCGACTATCACGAGGTCGTGCTCTTCCGAAACGGAAAGAACGGTACGACTGTCACCTCTTCTGCCCTGCCGACCGATTCGAGGCGCAGAGAGAAGCTCTTGAAGGAGCTGGACCCTGAGCGGAATGAGTTGTTCTTCGCTACCAAGGTGCTCTTCGTCGAGGGCGATACTGAGAAGCTGGCCTTTCCGGAGTACGCACAGCGTCTCGGACTCGATCTCGATCGCGAAGGCGCGACAATCGTGGAGGTTGGCGGCAAACGCAATTTGCCTGAGTTCGGAGCGATCGCGTCGTCGTTCGGAATCCCTGTGGGGATTGTGTTCGACTCAGACTCGTCGGACTTTGAAGGCAAACGCGACGAAGAGAAGACGTTCAACGCAGAGCTTCAGCGCCTCGAGCGACCGGACGGCACCGTGCGGGTCTGGCGACTATCTCGCAACTTTGAAGATCATCTCAGACGGACGATTGGCGAGACGACCTACCAAGCTGAGTGTCAGAAGCGTCCCAACATGGGGAAGCCTACTCGAGCCCGGCTCATGGCCTCTGATGCAAGCCTCGCAATTCCCGATCCGGTGCCTGAAGTTCTCGGCTGGTTGGCCGGCTCTACTCGCTCGGCTTCGGACAAGATTGATGCGGGTTAATCACGTCCCCTGACCACCGAAGCGCCACCCCTCGGCCAGAATCATCCTCACTAGCGGGATACACTTCACGCGGTAGTCGCGGCATACGTTGGGAATCTTTATTCGCTTAGGGGAATCGCTTACTTGTTCCTCCGACACCACGCAACAACCGTGAACGCGCGCAACGGCTACGACAAACGGATCCCCGCCAGACTTGCCGGTTCCCGCATTCAGCAACAACCGATGCGACTTCAGGATCTCCTTGACCGCAAGCTGCACTTCACCTGTATGGCTCGCAACTAAGCTATCTCTCTGTTTCAACCACTTGTGTAGCCCGTCGTCCTTGCGCTGGACTTCCTCGAGCACCTCTTCCGAGACCAAGAGTCGCCCTTCACGACCGAGCCCCTCAAGGTTCTCCCAGAACCCTCCGAATGCCTCGAGCGGGTAGGCATAGCCCCACGCGTAGATCAGCGCGCTGGAGTCCATGCTGTATTTCGGAGTGGGGGCTACTTCGCTCATCGGGTTTGGACCATTTCCTCAATCGACGGGATGTGCTTCAGTCGCACGCCCAAGTAGTCGGAGAGTGTGCTTGCCGTGATGCGTCCTTGGCGAAACGCCTCCAAGGTCAGCCTGACGAAACCCTTCCCCGTCTGGCTCACAACCTCAACGTCCGGAGTCAGGAAGCCGGGCTTCGTCTTCTTGCCGCGAGATCGCTCCTGATCCTCCAATTCCCTGATGAACTGTTCCCGCTTGCGTCTGTAGAATGCATCCGTCGTGCGGCGCATGGACAGCAATCGTCGGAGCACAACCTCCTTGCTGGTGGAGTAGATCTGGGCAAGCCGAGCCAGTTCATCGTCGGTCCACTCCAGATTGGAGTGCGCGGCAACAATCCGCTCGTGGCTTAGCGTCTCGCTTGGGACGATGGTCTCTCCTGCCACAGCGTTGCAGAACATCTCGATTGCGAGTTCATCTGGGGGCAATCGGCGATCGTCACGCATGTCGCACACCCCACCCCCACGCAACATGATGTGCGCAACTTCATGCAGCGCGCTGAAGATCCGCCCGGCATAAGCGTCCTTGCGGTTGACCACCACAGCAGGAAGCGGGCGATCGCTAATCGATAGCCCGCGCATCTCCCTTACAGCGATGCCGACTGCTTGAAAGACGAGTACTCCCGCCCCTTCTAGTGAAGCACGCCAGGCGTTGAAGGCTTCGTTGTTGGTGTGCCAGCGCTTCTGGGTTTCGTACGAGACCTCGAGGGAACTCCGGATTCTGGCAGCGACGCTAGCGACGTTCTCGCCGACGTGCGCAGTCAGAGTGAAGGTTGGTGGCTCTTCTCTGAGCTCTTCAAACAGGCTTAGCGCGATTTCCCTCCGGTCCTGAGCCGAACGATACTCAAAGAGCAGCTCCGGCGAGATCGATTGCGGTGTTGCGGTTGCCAACCGACGGAAGTCCTTCAGAGGAGTGAAGTCACGTGGCGGCTCTGGTAGATAGAACACAGCCAGCGCGAGGTGACCATAGATGCGGGCGAGGACGCGCGTCTGGCGGACCGTTGGTCTGCTCTTGCCCTGCTCCCACTCGTCGAGACGCTCGGGAGGCACGCCGACACGCTTGGCGACCAAAGAAGAAGGCAGCGAGGACTTCTCTCGTGCCCACCGTAGAATCGCTGGCTCGACGTATGCTTCTTGTTTAGTCATGGATGTCTGCATTGTAGCCCAGCCGGGCCAGTCGGACTAGCATCGTCCGATGCTCCCTGCAGCCCGCGCAGCTGCTGCCGGGCCGTGTCGAGGATCACCGTGTTGCTGTCGTCGTCAAGTAACTGGATCACACGCAGGCAGCTGAGAACCACACGTGGCAGGCGGCTGGTGGTCGACGTTCCCGGCGCGGTCGTGGGTTTCCACCGTGCGGATGTGCTGATCGGCCTTCATGGGAAGGCCTCCTTGTCAGGGGGCGGGGATCACCGCGAGGCATGAGGTGCGACAACACCACCAAGCGTAGCCCTCAAAGCCTCCTGACTGTAGGCGGGTCCACGCGCACGCAGCGCGCCCCCTTGTGCAATACCAGCCACCCCGCTCGCGCGTCGCCCCAATGGCCGGCTCCGCACGCCCCACACTCTCTCTCTCAACACCCTCTTGACGCCGCCCGTGCACGTGCCATGGTGTAGGTAGCTACATCTATTATTGATCCTCTCCTTACCATGCCTACTGCTCCATCTTCCCAACTCCGTCCCCGCTCTTCTGCTCCGCTCCTCGTCATCGCCGTAGTTATCATCGTCATCGCCGGCCTCGCCGCTTGGTACGCGTTTGGCCGGACCCCCCACCCGACTCCCCCCACCACCACATCTCACAACACGAACAATGCGAATACATCCTCCCCCATACTCACTAACCACACAACTATCGACACTTCCTCAACCAATGACACTAGCACTGCCAACACTTCTACTAGCCATGAGTACACTGGCGATGGCTTCTCACTTCGCTATCCCTCAACCTGGACTCTCGTTCAGGAGGTGGGAGCAGCACCGCGGCTTACTCCACAAGACACCACCTTCTACCTTGAAGGTTCGGTAGATTATCCCGTTTCGGTTGGCACCGTTCAGCAAACTGCCGATGCCTACGTTGCTGCACTACCTTCGGCAAACAAGACACGGGTAACAATTAATGGCTATTCAGGATATAAGGCGTATTCAACCACTGGCCATAGCCCATTCTACATCTTTACCTTGGCTGACAACAAAAGGTCCGTGACTATCGGCTATGTTGGGGACGCATTGGAGCAGACGGCTGGTGCGACAGTTGGCAAGACTACCTTGACTCAGGTTTTCGAACAAATCGTAAGCTCAATACACATACAATAGCTTGCATAGCCTACGACAAGGGCTCGCTGACAATATAGAACGACGCGGTTTGAAACCCAGCGGACTTCGCTAACAGCAGGAGGAACGAATGGCAAGGGTGCTGTTGTTCGTGTTGTTGTTCATGCTTGTCTGCTCGAACGCTTTCGGGTTGGCTCAAACCTCAACAGGTTTCTACTACCCAACTGGAACCAGTAGCCTTGGCAACTATGCGGGTTGGCTCGCTGTGCCGCCTGCGTACTTCCCCAACTACTACCACCTCGGTAAGGATATCGCTGCGGACTATGGCGATCCTGTCTATGCGATTGCTGATGGAGTAGTGTACTACATCAGCGACGGTGGATGGAGCAACTCTTGTGACAATGGCGGCTCCACTCAGTGCTGCCCTAACGACCAAGGCTATTGCAATGTATGCGTTGTCGTGAAGCACACCCTCTCTGACGACACACAGTTTCTCGCTTTTTACGGACACGTAAGAACTTCTGTTCAAGTCAATAGTACGGTTACCGCTGGAGTTCAGTTCGGCACAATCGGGCATTGGTCAGATGGTAACCATCTTCACTTTGGGGTCCATCCTAGCATTAGCTTGCCAAGCCACCTTGGGCGGGCTCCCATTCCAGCGAACTGGGACAACGACATCGGTACGCTTCCCACATACGGCTTCGTTGACGCGATCAGCTACATCCAGAACCACACGCCGTCGGGTTCACAAGCGTTGCGCCCGAAGGAACGGCCACATTCACCTTCACAGGTAAGGTTCCTTCAGATGCCGCGTCAGGGACGACGTGGGTGTACTTCCGTCCGTACCACACAACCGGAGGACTCCTGGAAGACTGGCAGGGAGCAGCATTCCAAATCAGCGCCGTGGACCGCTATGTGCCGCTCGCCGGAGACTTCACTGGCGACGGCAAGTGCGACGTCGTGCTGTACGAGCCAGCCAACGGGCAATGGTTTGAAGCAACCAGTTCGGGTTCAAGTTTCGCGCCTTCGGGAAGCGGATGGCTCGGGAGCTGGGGAGCAAACCTCACCGCCTACCAACCTCTGACCGGCGACTTCAACGGGGACGGCAAGTGCGACGTATGCTTGTACGAAGCCGCGACCGGCGGGTGGTTTGTGGCGACGTCGAACGGTTCAGCGTTCGTGCCTGCCGGAACGGCGTGGCTTGGTGGCTGGGGCGCAAACGCCACCGCGTACAAGGCAATCTCCGGTGATTTCAACGGAGACGGAAAGTGCGATGTGGGTTTGTATGAACCTGCCTACGGACAGTGGTTCGTGGCGACGTCGGACGGTTCAGCGTTTACGCCCACGTCGCAAGGCTGGCTTGCCAACTGGGGAGCCAATGCCACTGCGTACCGGGCTATCACTGGCAAGTTCAACAGCGGAGCAGCCTGGGACGTCGGGTTGTACGAGCCAGCGTACGGTCAGTGGTTCGAAGCCAGCAGCACTGGGTCGAGCTTTTCGCCTTCAGGGAGTGGGTGGCTCGGAAGCTGGGGAGCCAACGCTACCGCCTACCAGAACCTGACCGGCGACTTTTCCGGCGACGGGCTCTACGACGTCTGCCTGTACGAGATGGCAACTGGCGGATGGTTCGTCGCCACCTCGACTGGCAGCGCCTTCACCCCGGCATCGTCTGCTTGGATGGGACCATGGGGGGCGAATGCAACCGCATACCGGGCGCTCTCCGGAGACTTCACTGGCGACGGCAAGTGCGACGTCGTGCTGTATGAGCCAGCCTATGGGCAATGGTTCGAGGCCACCAGTTCCGGCTCGGGATTCTCTCCTTCCAGCAGCGGCTGGCTCGGAGGCTGGGGCGGCGGCTCCTCGGCGCGGCCCGCCCCTCCGGATGATGGACCACCGCCAATCACCAACTCTTCATTCAGGCTGTGGGCGGCACCGAATCCGGCGATCTCGAGCGTCAACATCAGCTTCACCCTGCCGGTCGCTGATCGGGTCAGCATCTCGATCTTCGACGTGAGCGGGCGCGAGGTGGCTACGTTCGCCGAAGGGCAGTACGGCGTCGGTGAGCACGTTCTTTCCTGGAACCGAAACAGCCCCCGTGGAGGACGGGTGGCACGCGGCGTGTACTTCATCGCGTTTCGGTCCACCCTTCACACGGCCACCGTGAAGGTCGTAGTCCTCGACTGACGACAGGTCCTCGCTCTGGAAACAAGCCCCCGCTCTGCGAAGAGTCGGGGGCTTCTATTATCCCTGAGCGGCTTTGGGTTCCCGAGCGTCCCGCGGAACGGCTTGACTCGCTGCCACCGCGAGCGCCAAAGCGTCGAACATGTGCAGTCAGTACTTGTCCCGTTGACGCAAGCCGAGCGTGGCGCGCTCCGTGCTCCCTGGAAGTGGACAACCAGGTGCTACTTGGCGTACTCGATGGCGGCGCGGCGCCACTGGCGGACCCAACTGCCATCGTTGCGCATCTCCTCGAGGAGGACGCCGACGTCAGCGGCGAGGCCTACAAGGGCGCTCACGTGCCGATGGTCGCGCCCGAGGAGTTCGAACGCGCGCAGGAGTTGCTCGGTCGGCCAAGTCGAGCCCGGCCGGTGCACCACGACTTCACCTTCTCGGGGCTTCTTCACTGCGCCTCGTGCGGCCGGGCGTTAGTCGCCGAAGCGCACGTCAAGCCGAGCGGCAAGCGCTACGTCTACTACCGCTGTCACCGTAGGCGTATCGGCGAGACCTGCTCCGAGCCGGCGTTGCCTGAGGAGACCCTCCGTGAGCAGCTGGCCCAGGACTTAAAGCGGATGTGCCTCACACCCGAAGCGGCCGGGTGGATCCGCGACAACCTCAAACACTCGCTCGAGGGCGAGGTCGGCCAACTTCGCACTGCCAGGGAATCGCTGGAGAATGCCGTCCTGCAGGCAGCTGCCGAAGAAGAGACGCTTCTCACCCTGCGGCTCCGAGGTTCGATCGACGACGCGACCTACGAGCGTCGCAAGACGGCGCTTCAGGACCGCCGCGCGCAGCTGCAGCTACGGCTCGACCGACCCGGTGAGTCGCCGGAGGCGCTGCTAGAGCGCGTGGACCAGGCCCTCGCCTTCTCGCTGCACGCCCCGCAGGTCTTCCGTGACGGCACGCGGGTTCAGCAACGGCAGATCGTGGAGGTGGTCGGGTCGAACTATCGGGTCACCGGGAGAAAAGCGCTGTACACAGCGAACAAGCCGTTCTCCCTGTTCACGGAAGCAACGGCTTCTTCGCTCTGGTGGGCGAGAGAGGAGTCGAACCTCCATGATCTTGCGATCGCTGGCTCCTGAAGCCAGTGCGTATGCCATTTCGCCACTCGCCCTTGTGAGAACATTTGATGTTTGACTTTCTATCTCCTACAACTGTTACAAGTCATGTGTCACACGTCAAAGGTCAAATGTCAGCCGTCCTACTTGAATGCAATCTTTGTCTTTACGTACCACTTTGAAATATCTGCGAACCGGTCCGAGGGGTTCGTAACGAAGGCGACGTCGAAACCCTTTACCCGCTTCGAGAGTCCGTAGGTATACAGAGGGCTGTAGAGGAAGATTGCCGGCAGGTCTTTTGCGAGGAGCTTTTGGAAAGCGATGCGTTTTTCGGCGATGACGGCAGGATCGACCGCTGTCCTCAGTTCCTCGAGCAGCTTGTCCGCGTCCTTGTTGTAGAAATTCGTCAGGTTCAGTCCCGGATCCCGTTCCTGACTTGAGTGCCAGAACGGGTAGAGGTCGGCGTCCACCGAGAGAATCTCGCCGTAGAGGAACACATCGTAGCTGCGGGGTTTAATGATCTCTTTTGCGATGCGGGACGTATCGAACGATTTTATCTCGACCTTCGCTCCGACTTTTTCCCATGCCGCCTTAAGCTTTTCAGCGATTACTAGGTCTTCCGGAACATCGGAGACGCTGAGGGAGAATGCGAGCTCGTCGTTCCCTTTCTTTCGCACGTTTCCGCTGTCTGTTCGTTTCCAGCCCGCATTCTCGAGAATACGGTTCGCCTCATCGACGTTGAATCCTGGCTGTAGCGGGCCTGCGTATCCCGGCATGTTTGGCGGGATCGGGCCGTCGACCACGAGCGCGGAGCCACGGAGTATGGATGAGACGAGGTCGTTTCTGTCCACTGCCGTAGCGAGCGCGTTTCGAACCTCGATCGTTTTTAGTACTGGCCGTTTCGTATTGATGAAGAGCGCGGTGTACTGCGGAATCTGAAGATCAATGAGCCGTACCTGCTTCGCTTCAGCCCGCTGCTCCGCGGTTACGACGCTTATGCTATCGACCTTCTTTGAACGGAGGGCCTGCAGTGCCGACTCCGTGTCCATGAATATCTTGAACGTGTACTCGTTGAGGTAGGGACAACTGCCGTGATACTGTTTGTTTCTCACAAGGTGGTACTCTTTGATCGCGCCGGTGCTCGCGTCGCGCTTCAACGATTCGAACTGATACGGTCCGGCACCGATAGGTTTAATGTTGTACTCGATGAGCGCAAAGCTCGGTGGCGGCACGTCGCCCCAGATGTGTGCGGGCAGTATGCCGACCGTCAGCGACGAGAAAAAGGCTGATGTCGGTTGTGTGAGCGTGAAGCGTACGCTGGTTTCATCGAGGCGCTCGACCTTCATGTTTTTGAACTGACCCCGAAGCGGGCTCTTGTAGAGGGAATCTTGTATCAGTTCGAACGTCAGCAGAACATCGTCAGATGTCAACGGTGTTCCGTCCGACCACGCAAGACCCTTTCTGAGGTGAACGGTGTACACCTTGTTGTCAGTGCTGACCTCATATGATTCAGCAAGGTCAGGCTCGATTTTTTGCGCTCCGTTTCGCTTGAAGAGGCCGGCATACAAGAACGCAACGAGGTCGCGGTCGACATCGTTCGTGCTGACGAGTATCGGGTTTAAGTACTGCGGCGTTCCGACGATCGCCTCAACGATCCCGCCTCCGCTGCGGGGAAGAAGGGTAACGTTCCGGGCGTACGCCCGTGCGCCAAGGAAGAGCAGTGAGACGATTACAAAGCCGCTGAGCGTAAGCAGCAGAAGTCGCTCTGTAGAGGAGGCGACCGTCGGGAGGTAGCGGAGCTGCCGGAACGTGGGCAGCCGTGACTTCGCGAGCGTGTAGACCATCCGCCGTTCAGCGTCAGCATGGGTATCCGGTGCCTGAACGACCGACGCCCTCCGCCGAAAAATCCGGTTGAGGGTTGTACGTAACGAATGCAACATTCGAGTGAACACTTGTTTCCGCCTCGTTATCGGCGGATGAGCACGGATGCGAACGCCATTCCGAAGAAGAGAACGCTCAGCACTATGGTGCTGATAAAGATGACCTTTTCAGCTCCACGCTTTGTCCGGTAGATGTTACCCTCGCCGCCGCCGAACACTCCGCCGATGCCTGTTCCTTTGCTCTGTAGCAAAATAGCCGTCACGAGGAGCGCTGCGACGACGATCTGTCCGATTTCTAATACTCTCGTCATACTTCTAGCGGTACTCAATGTTCGTTCAACTGAAAAGGCCATGCAAGGCCTACACGGACGTTACCACAGTTACCCCCCTCTGTCAACATTCTTGCGAGTCGCAATAATCCTCTGGAGCGTCTTTACCGAGGCGCCGGAAACCTTCATGGTCGGCTTTTTCCGCCGTTCTCGGCGTTCGGCTTTTGTTATTGCGTGCGTTTTTTTCATAAGAACCGCATACCCACTATATCATTAGTTTGTGCTTGTTACACGGCACATTTCGTACAAGGGACTTGACAGGAGAACAGTATTCTGCTAACTTCTTTCGTTCTGCTTGGAAGTGTGCGGCAGGCAGAAACATGGAAGTTCGTTCCCATCCGCACACAAGGTGACTTCAAAGGAGGTGCCCAATGGGTACTCTGAAGAGGTTCATCTTCCTCGCGGTCCTGATGGTCGTGGCTGCCGTGATCGGCAATGCCGCGATCGGTCAGGTCCACGGGAAATCACCGCCCCAGGTCATCACTGGGGGCAACGGGTATTTCGTGAATTCGATCGACGACATCTGCGGCACCTGCGCCAACGCGGCGGGTCAGGCCCTGCTCACGCCGAGCACGGGCACCGCGACCATCTGCGCGGCCACTTCGATCACCGTCGGTATCCCGACCACGGGCGCCGACATCTGCGTGAACAGCACGATCAATCCTACCCTGGAGCCTCGGGGGTGCTCCAACGGCGATACGGTCTGCGCGGACTGCTCGGTCCTGATGAGCGAGTTCTGCGCCACCACCGCGCTCGGGCCCGACGACGTCGGGGACCGAACGTAGCCCGCGCGGGAGGCCTTCTCTCGTGACGGGCTAGCTCTTCCGGCCTCGGGACACCCACTTGGACATCTGTACCAGGAGAGTGACCCGGGGCCGCGATTTTGTTACAGATGTTCCCGCAGGATCGCCGTTCTGTGTTTTCCTATGACCGTTTCGATGTCGTTGTCATCGGCCAATCTGATCCCCTCGACGCTTCCGAACCGCGCGAGGAGCTTTTTCTTAAGCGCAGGGCCGATACACGGCACCTCGTCGAGGAGCGACTGTTTCGTTGCCCGTTCATGACGCAAGCGGAATGAGCCGATTGCGAACCGGTGCGCTTCGTCGCGGATACGCTGGAGGAGGAAGAGCCCTTCGGAATCCTTTGCCAACCGCAGGGGTTCTTTCATGCCCGGCCTGAAGATCTCTTCGAGGCGCTTTGCCAGCCCGATGGTCGGGATCATGATGTTTAGTTCGCGTAGTACTGCGAGGACGGCGTTCAACTGTCCTTTTCCGCCGTCGATGATGATGAGGTCAGGATCCTCCCACCCCTCCTGTCGCTTCGCGACATCCTCCCGCGCCGTCGCCATACCGGCTGTAGTGCGTCGGCGACCTCGGGCAGGGGAGGAACTCCCACCACCCCGCCCTTCGGGCACCCCTCCTCGGGCAGGAGGGGAGTGATGGTCAAAGCGGCGGCGGATGACCTCCTGGAGCATTGCGTAGTCGTTGCTTCCTTTGACCGTCTTGATGTTGAACTTCCGATACTCGGTTTTTTTAGGGACCCCGTGTTCGAATACGACCATGGAACCGACCGCGTTCGCGCCCTGCACGTTCGAGATGTCGTAACACTCGATACGTTCCGGAGGATCAGGGAACAGCAGTGCTCGCTGAAGGTTGGCTAGTCCGAGCTTTATCCGCGCCTCCCTTGAGAGCCATTCCTTCTGTCGCTGTGCAAGGTAGTCGGCCGCGTTCTCCTCGGCGAGCTGCACGAGCTTCCGCTTTTTCCCGCGGGTCGGCGCTTCGAAGATGAGCCGAAGAAGCGTCGAGAGGTTCGATACGCCTACGGGGAGTACGCGCGTAACGACCGATCTCGGCCGATCCGATGATTCGGCGTAGTACTGTGCTGCGAACGATGCGAGGACTTCCGCATCGGACAGCGGCTCGACGTGTTGGAGCACGTGGTACTGACGGTTGATCAGCTTTCCGGCGCGAACCTGAAAGAGGTTCACTGCTGCAACATCGCCTATACGAGCGATACCGATAGTGTCTTGATTTTCCTGTTGTGTTGAGACCACCTTTTGTTCCGCAGCGACCTTCTGAATCGCGAAGATACGGTCGCGGTAGCGCGCAGCGAGCTCGAACTGCCTTTCTTTTGCTACCTGCTTCATGCTGGTCTTTAGGTCTCGTAAAACGGTATCCGTGTCTCCCTTAAGGAATCGTATGAGCTTATCAATAATATCCCGGTACGCTTTTTTGCTCCCGGGACCGAAATCGTGGCCGAGGCATCGCCCGAGGCGCGCATCGAAGCAGAGGCGCGACGGCGGTTCTACGCACGACTTGTAGGGGAATATCCGTTTGAGCAGCTTCAGCGTCTGTTGTACTGCGTGCCCGGATGTATACGGACCGAAGTATCGGCTGCCGTCTCGTGCGATACGGCGGACAGTGTCGACGCGCGGAAAATCGTCTTTAATCGCTATGCGGATGTACTGGTAGTACTTGTCGTCCCTGAAAATGACGTTGAATGGCGGATGGTGCCTTTTTATCAGCGTGGATTCAAGCAGGAGCGCTTCGGTCTCCGTGCTGACGATGATATAGTCAAGTTCCGCGATCCTTCCCACCATGATCCGTTTTATAGGATCGAGAGTTGCGGACTGCCGGAAGTAGCTCTTTACGCGGCTGCGGAGCCTATTCGCCTTGCCGACGTACAGCACGTTTTTCGTCGCGTCTTTGAAAATGTACACACCCGGTTTCGCTGGGAGCTTCTGCAGCGTTTCTGTTACATTTTTAGGAAATTCCATTACGAAAAGTATAGCACGATTGGACGCTTGACCCCGCTAGAGAGTCCAATGAACGGAGTTTGCTGTTTATGCTTTGGTTGAAAGGTATTTACAGTAGCTCTCTAACGGGGTTGACCGCTGTCGTTTCTAAGGAGTATGGTTGCGGCAGATGCCGGTTCGATCTTACTAATGGAGGGCTGCCGGTATGGAGCCCTTTGAAAATACGCGAATCTGCAAAGTATCTTTGCATTGTGCAAGGATAGTAAGCATACGAAACGTATCGCTTTCGGCGCATCGCATTCAGGGAGGATCCGATGGATCAGAACGATGGTTGGTACGACTTTGAATGGGAGGAACAGGCTGCTCGGAACGAACGCTTTTGGCAGACCGTCAAGATCGTCATAGGCGCCGTTCTGCTCCTCATGCTCACCTGCGCGTAAGCCTACACCAGGTGCGAGGGAGTCATCATGTATGTTACTGCAATCGAGAATATGGATGTGCCGCGGAATCGACTGTCCGAGTTCTTCGTCCTTCTGTGGCTCACGGTCATCCTCTTCTTCGAGAAGGATGATGATCCCGAGATCGAAGAGTGGTAAGAAGGGAGATGTGTTGTGCGCGCTCAACCGGGTATCTTCAAGGAAACGTTGTTTAGTGTTCCGATGCCCAGGCTGCGAGCGCGAGCAGACCTACTAACAGCGCACAGGTACTTCGGAGAGAACGCTGCCCATGAAAGGAACGCAATGATGCGTGTGGCACGGATTGACATGCTCGGCTTCGTGCTCGAGGCCGTGATCGTGGTGGGCGGACTGTTCGCCCTGGTGATGTATAGCTGTCCGTTCCAGCCAAGCAGCAGCACGGTTCACCTCGAGCCGCGGAATGAGCGGATGGTCTAGACAGGGAAGGGGGCCGCTATGGCAATTGTGCTGTTCAACGCCGGCGCCGTTTCGGTCGTGGCCAGCATCGGCTGCGTCGCGCTGACGGGTTTCGGTCCGGTGGGATTCAGGCGCTCGGTCGGCGTCCTTGCTGAACTGGCGCTTAAGACGGGAGGAGCGCTGATCGTCGGGGGCACACTCGTGTCGTAAGGACGACGTCCTGTTGGTAGTACGGTCATTCCGTCTTTGAGGAGGCACGAAGGTGCTGAAACTTGTGCTGTTCCTCGTGGTAGTAGTTGCGATCCTCGTTCTGATCGTTCGGACGATCTGCCAGTCGTTCCTCGACCGGTGTCCGGCGTGCGAGAAGGGTCGCCTCCACTTCGTCGACTACGTCACGACCTCGCAGGGAAAGGCGGCACGGTTCCCATGCGATCGCTGTGGCCACGTGGAGTTCATTTCCACAACGTCGCGTGAGATGGGATTCTGAACGTGCGGTAAATGTTACAGCCCCGCCAAGGAGGCACGCCGTGAGAACGGATGAGCTGTACATGCTGGGCTGTCTCGTGCTCATCGGTCTGGCAAACGGAGGATGGGAGTTCGTGAAGTATCTCCGCATGCTCGGTCCGACGAGCCGTCGGCAAGGAGGGTCCTGTGGAATCCTCATTTGCTGAGTTCATGAATCGCAACTGGCCGGTAGTCCTTATCGGGCTGTTTGCCGCTGCAGCGTTCTGCTTCTGGATCCTCGGCAAGTTGGAGGAGAACGACGCGGGTCAGAACAGCCCGCGAACGAAAGGAGGTCAGCGCGTCCGTTGATACCGTTCCCGAACCCTGAGTTCCCGAAGTCGCACCCCGCTCTGCATCTCATGGCAATTCGGGTGACCCTCAACAAGGACGTGAGCCATGATGACCGCATTGCTGATCCTCGCAGTTGTTGTATTGTTCATCTTCGACATCGTTCTGTTCCACCGGCGGTGCCGTGCCGTGGAGGAGAGCGAGATCGTCCTCGACTGCCACTGCGGCAAACCGCTCAAGTTCGTCAGGTTCGCTGACGGAAGCGCGGTCCGTCGCTGCAGCGAAGGACACACCGACATCCGGCTGAGCGCGGACACCTGTCCCGACCCCAGCTGCCGCGGACACCTTACCTACAACGGTGAGCGCCCGCGGGACTACGAAACGTGCATCCGCGACAAGGTGTGCACGACGTGCGGGCACGCTGTCGAGCTCATCCTTCAGCTCACACCGCGGTGCAAGAAGGTTCTCGCCTCGCTCGAATCAGGCACGAATCCGTACCGGCAGAAGGAGGGGATACTGGAGAAGCTGGAATTCCTTGGGATCATGCTCCTACTCTGTACAGTCGGGTGCTGCGTGTGCGCCTACCAGGTATTCATGCGCCTCATGCATGGCGCATGCCCCACGCGCTGCGGCGGGTGGAAGGTTCACCACGGACGGTACGCAGTCGACGGCGGCGTAGAGGACGTCTACGGCTGTTCGAACGAGTACAATTGGCTCACCGACGATGTGGGGTGTCCGTGGAATGAACATGTGTTCACCTCGTTCGCGGGACTCGAAGCGGAGGTGTATCTGCTGCAGCAGCATCGGCTCGGCAATTTCTCATGAGTCGCTAACTGCGCAGCTGTTTCAAGGCTCGTTCACGAAAGGAGGTGGTAGCTCACAGGCTGCCATAAGACATATACGCCCGGTCTGATAGGCCCTCGGTTGCTCGCGCACCCGGGGGCCTCTCTATATCCCTTGACCCCGTTAGAGAGCAGCTTGGAAAAGCTGCTATACCGAGACCTCTGCAATACGCTTGATATACAGGGACTCTCTAACGGGGTTGACCCCTCTTGACAGAAGGTGTATACTGTCCCAGCTTTGTTGCTCGGGTGGAAAACCTATCCCCCGCACCGAAGCGCAAGCGCTTGGTGCGGGGCTGATCGTCACCGCTCCCTCGCAACATATTTCAATGAAAGAACAACAGGAAAAGATCATCATACGGGGCGCTCGGGTCCACAATCTCAAGAACGTGAGCCTGACGATCCCACGCAATAAGCTGATCGTCTTTACAGGACTCTCTGGTTCAGGGAAGTCCTCGTTGGCGTTCGATACCATCTATGCAGAAGGCCAGCGCCGGTACGTTGAATCCCTTTCAGCCTACGCACGGCAATTTTTGGGACTCATGGACAAGCCCGACGTTGACCAGATCGAGGGGTTATCGCCTGCGATCTCTATCGACCAAAAGTCGACCACGCACAATCCGCGCTCGACCGTCGGGACAGTAACGGAGATCTATGATTACCTACGGTTGCTGTTCGCGCGAATCGGCGTTCCGCACTGCCCGACGTGCGGTCGTGTCGTTTCCCGGCAGACCGTCGAGCAGATCGTTGAGCACATCCGGCAGCTTCCGAAAGGCACCCGGATCATGATCATGGCGCCGGTCATCCGCGACCAGAAGGGAGAGCACAAGCACCTTTTGGCTGAGGTCCGAAAGGCGGGTTTCGTGCGCGTCCGTTTTGATGGTGTCGTCTATACGATCGATGAAGCGGAAGATCTCCGTGTCGACAAGCAGAAGAAGCATAAGGTCGAGGTCGTCGTCGACCGGCTCGTTATCGGTGAGGACGCCGAGGAAAAAGAAGCGGATTCTGAGAAAACACGCCTCTACGATTCTGTCGAAACGGCGCTCAAGCTCGGCGAAGGCCTCGCTATCATCCAACAATTACGGCAGGGGACGACCGAGATCGTGCCCGACGGCGACGAAACGGTCTTCAGTGAACGGTTCGCCTGCTCGTACGACGGAACGAACCTGCCTGACCTTGAGCCGCGGAGCTTCTCATTCAACTCGCCGCACGGTGCATGCCCGGAGTGCACCGGCCTCGGAACGAAGCTCGAGATCGATTCTGACCTCGTCATTCCGAACAGACGCCTCACGATCGCCGAAGGCGCTATCCGGCCATGGTCCCGAACGAGCTCGAACCAGACCTGGTACTACCGCATCCTCGAGGGCATGGCTTCTGCGAACAAGTTTTCCCTCGACGTTCCGGTAGAGAAACTCCCGAAGAAAGCGCTCGACATGGTGCTCTACGGAACCGGCAGTCAGCTCTATAACCTCAACGACTTTGGGGGGAACCATAAGGTACAGGCGTTCAATACGACCTACGAAGGCGTCGTCCCGAACCTGATGCGGCGCTACCGCGAGACCGATTCAGACTACATGCGCGCCGAGATCGAACGGTACATGCGCGTCTATCCCTGCCCGCTCTGTAAGGGGAAGCGCCTTAAGAAAGAAGTGCTCGGCGTTACCGTCGGCGGGAAGAGCATCTCCGAGGTGTCCGAGATGACCATCGAACAGGCGGTCGGTCTCTTCAGCGCTCTCGGCGATCCGAAGTCGAAGGATAGTGCACTGCGACTCTCCGAACGCGACAGGAAGATCAGCCACCAGATCGTGAAGGAGATTCGGAACCGCCTCGCGTTCCTCCATAACGTCGGGCTCGACTACCTGACGCTCGACAGGAGCGCATCGACGCTCGCCGGAGGCGAAGCGCAGCGCATCCGCCTTGCGACGCAGATCGGCTCCTCGCTTGTCGGCGTCGTCTACATCCTTGACGAACCGTCGATTGGCCTTCACCAGCGGGACAACGATAAGCTCATCGAGACGCTGAAGCGCCTTCGAGATCTTGGTAATACCGTCATCGTCGTCGAGCACGATGAATCGACGATCCTGTCGGCTGACGAAGTTGTTGATATCGGTCCCGGCGCAGGGGAGCACGGCGGCGAGATCGTCGCGCAGGGGAGCCCTCGGGCGATCATGGCGAACACGAATTCCCTGACCGGCAAGTATCTTACCGGCAAGCTCAGCATCGATCCGCCAAAGAAGTACCGCGAGGGCAACGGAAAGCAGCTCGTCATAAAGGGAGCAACAGCCTACAACCTGAAGAACATCACGGTACCGATACCGCTCGGCAAGTTCGTATGCATCACCGGTGTTTCCGGGTCTGGAAAATCGACGCTCATGACCGATATCCTTGCACGCTCTCTGAACCAGCACTTCTACAACGCAAAAAACCTTCCGGCCGCACACAAGGATATTGTCGGCATCGAACACCTTGACAAGGTCATAGATATCGACCAGTCGCCGATCGGCAGGACGCCACGTTCCAACCCGGCGACCTACACGGGTGTATTCACCTATATGCGCGATCTCTTCACGCAGGTGCCAGAAGCGCGCATCAGAGGCTACGGCCCCGGTCGGTTCTCGTTCAACGTAAAGGGCGGACGGTGTGAAGCGTGCGAGGGTGACGGCGTCGTCCGCATCGAGATGCACTTTTTGCCGGATGTGTACGTCGAGTGCGAGGAGTGTCACGGCAAGCGCTACAACTCGCAGGCGCTCGAGATCACCTACCGCACGAAGAATATTGCGGACGTCCTCGACATGACCGTTGAGGAGGCGATGAAGTTTTTCGAGCACATTCCGGCGGTCAACCAGAAGCTCAAGACGCTCTTCGACGTAGGGCTCGGCTACATACACCTCGGCCAGTCGGCAACGACGCTCTCCGGCGGCGAGGCGCAGCGCGTGAAGCTCTCGGCAGAACTCTCGCGACGAGCGACCGGCCGGACACTCTATATCCTGGACGAGCCGACGACCGGCCTGCACTTCGACGACGTGAAACGGCTCCTCGGCGTCGTGAACCAGCTCGTGGACAAGGGTAATACCGTGCTCATCGTCGAGCACAACCTCGATGTGATCAAGAGCGCGGACTGGCTCATCGACCTCGGTCTGGAAGGGGGAGCAAAGGGAGGCGATGTCGTGGCTATTGGAACGCCGCTGCAGGTAGCGAACGTAAAGCGGTCGTACACAGGGCAATATCTGAAGTCGATGCTGGCGAAGACAGGCGCGGGCAAGACGAAGAGCAAGAAGAACAGCTAAAGCGCCGTCTCCATCCTAGGAAGACCACCCCGCCCCGACGCGCGGTGCGGTCGGGGCACCCCTCCTCATATGAGGAGGGGATGAGTGCGGTAGGAGACGGCACCGTCCACTGGCGGTGGGGTTCGACGTGCGATAGAATGATGGCGTCCATGCTATGACTTCTCCACAGCTCTCACCGTTGGAACGCTCGATACTCGCGGTTTTGGCGTACCACGACATATTTGAGTACCCATTGACGGTAGAGGAGATCTGGAAATGGCTGTATGTTGAGTATGCGTGGGATACGGAGGACGTTGCGCGTGCGACGCCCGTGGACGTTGAACGGGCATTGAGTTCGGGGCCGCTCGCAGAGCTCACCGACCGCGCGGGCTCGTTCGTGAGCCTGAAGGGACGGTCTGTGAACGTTGCAACGCGGATGGAACGAAAAGTCGCGAACGAGCGGAAGTGGCGGCGCGCAAAACGGGTTTCGGGCATCCTTCGTTTCGTTCCGTTCGTCCGTTTCATCGGTGTCGTAAATACGCTTGCTCTCGATAATGCCCGCCCCGAGAGCGATATTGACCTGTTCATCATCGTGAAACGCCGGCGGCTGTGGCTTACACGTGCGGTCGTGACCGCACTCGTGCACCTGATGGGTGTGCGACGGCACGGCAGCAGGGTCGCGGATAACATCTGTCTGAGTTTTTACGTGAGTGATGGCGCGCTAAACTTAGAATCGTTGCAGCATCCCGCGATCGAGCGCGATACGTACCTGCACTACTGGATCACGCAGGTCGTTCCAATGTTCTCGCGGAACGGCTGCTGGAACAGGTTCCTCTCGGCGAACAAGTGGGTTGCAGAGCGAATCCCGCACGGTTTCCGGGGCGCACCCGTGCCGTACCACAACGATGACGTCTTCGTGAAGATAGTGCGCTTCATTCCCGAAGCTCTGGGTTACAGCGTGCTCGGCGACATTGGCGAGTGGCTCGCGAGCGACCTTCAGTACGACCACATGCTCGCGAAGCAGGGAAGCCGCATCCATGACGAAACGACCGACGTGGTCGTGACGGACGATGTGCTGAAGTTCCATGAGCGTGACCGCCGGGAGGAATATCAACTCGAGTTCCAGAAACGGATGTCTGGACTTACGATATAACATGCGGAAATACATCTCGAATAAAAGACTTGCCGCTTTGAGTAAGTCGCTGATGCTCCGGCAGACGAAGAAGAACAGGGCGCCGGCATGGGTGCTCACTGAACATGCGGTCATATACGGAAGAAAGGTCGCACGTCGTTATGGGGTCGACGCAGATCTTGTCGTAGCGAGCCTCTATCTCGCGCATACCGTGTTCTCCCCGATATGGAGCGGACGCGTGCAGCGGAATCACGAGCGATTAAGCAGTAACTTCGTTGTGCCGTATCTCCGGAAATGGCGCGTCGCACCGAAAGATATTGTGTTGCTACAAAACGCGATAGAGGCGCACCATGACCACGTACGAGGAACGTCAAAACTCGCGGAAGTCATGAAGAACGCCGAGTGCATGAAGTTCGTGACCGTCGAGGGCGCGCTCTTCTATTTCCATGAGCTCGGCAGACGCGGCTGGTCCCCGAAACTATCTGCAAAACGAGTGCTCCTGAAAATGAAGCAGAAGCTCGGATACCTGACGCTGCCCGACTGTATCTCGATCGCAAAAAAGAACCGAAGGGCGATCGAGCAGCTATTTGTGCCTCTTATTAAGTGATTGATGGCGTTAAGCGCGTGGACGCTCTTGACATACTTTTTGCTGTTGTTACAATGTGGATAATTAGCACTCTTGATAAGAGAGTGCTAAAAACAACCTTTTACCTATAGTTAACTAAAGGAGATTTTGAGTGTATGAAGCTACAACCATTGGGAGACCATGTCATCGTGAAAGCCTCGGCAGAGGACAAAATGACGAAATCAGGCATTGTCCTGCCGGATACCGCGGAAAAAGAAGAGCTTGAGCACGGCGAAGTGCTTGCCATCGGTCCGGGCAAGCTTCTCGACAACGGAACCCGCGCACCAATGTCCGTGAAGGTCGGGGACAAGGTAATTTTAAAGAAGTATGGACCGGACAAGGTGAAGATCGAAGGCACGGAGTACCTCGTCGCCGAAGAGAGCGACATTATCGCAACGACTCAATAATACTCTAGGTAAGGATTTAGGAAAGGACTTTTTCTATGGCAAAACAGATCGCATATGACGAGCAGGCGCGCCAGAGCTTAAAGCGGGGCGTCGATAAGCTCGCGAACGCAGTAAAGATAACGCTTGGTCCGAAAGGCCGGAACGTCGCACTCGATAAGGGATTCGGAAGTCCGACCATTACGAACGACGGCGTTACGATCGCGAAGGAGATCGAGCTCGAAGACAAGTTCGAGAACCTTGGTGCTCAGTTATTACAGGAAGTCGCATCGAAGACGAACGACGTTGCCGGCGACGGTACGACAACTGCGACGCTCTTAGCGCAGGTCATCATTGAGGAAGGGTTGCGCATGGTGTCTGCCGGCACGAACCCGATGGCGCTCCGCCGCGGCCTTAACCGCGGTACGGCAGCGATCGTTGATGAGCTCAAGAAGCTCTCGAAACCGGTAAAGACGACCGAGGAGATCGCACAGGTCGCATCGATCTCGGCACAGGACACTGAGGTCGGCAAGGCGATCGCGACGGTCATGGACCGGTTCGAGAACAAAGGCGATGCGGTCGTTACGGTCGAGGAATCGCAGACCTTCGGCCTCGAGCACGAGGTCGTCGAAGGTTTGCAGTTCGACAAAGGCTACGTTTCGCCGTACATGATCACGAACACAGAGCGCATGGAAGCGGTGTACCAGAACGTCCCGATCCTCGTGACAGACAAGAAAGTGTCCGCCGTAACCGACATCCTCCCGCTCCTCGAAGCGCTCGCGCGAGAAGGAAAGAAGGAGCTCGTGCTCATCGCTGATGAGGTCGAGGGAGAAGCGCTCGCCATGTTCGTCCTCAACAAGATCCGCGGTACATTCAGCGTGCTTGCAGTAAAGGCTCCCGCGTTCGGCGACCGGCGCAAGGAAATGCTGAAGGATATCGCCATCGTGACCGGCGCGACCGTCATTTCCGAGGACCTCGGAAAGAAGCTTGAGGATACGAAGCCGGAAGACCTCGGCGAAGCGCGCAAGGTCATCGCGACCAAGGAGAATACGACTATCGTTGAAGGTAAAGGAGATAAGGCAGCAGTTGATGCCCGTGTTGCCGAGATCAGGAACGAACTGAAGACGACAAAGTCCGATTTTGACAAAGAGAAGCTGCAGGAGCGCTTAGCCAAGCTCTCGGGCGGCGTTGCCATCCTGAAGGTCGGCGCAGCAACGGAGACCGAGCTCAAGGAGAAGAAGCACCGCATCGAAGACGCCGTGCTCGCAACGAAGGCCGCGATAGAAGAGGGGATCGTTCCCGGTGGCGGCGTCGCCCTCTTGCGCGTTATGCACGTGCTCGAAACGCTCAAAGCCGACGATAAGGACGAGGCGATCGCGTTCGTCATCCTGAAGAAAGCGATGCGCGCACCGCTCTGGCAGATCGCAGCGAACGCCGGCAAAGAAGGCTCGGTCATCGTCGAAGAGGTCATAAAGCACAAAGGGAGCAATGGATACAACGCCGAAACTGGTGTGTTTGAGGACCTGATCGTAGCGGGCATCGTCGATCCGACAAAGGTAACGCGATCCGCTCTCCAGAACGCTGTATCAATCGCTGCAATGTTGCTCACGACCGAAGCAGCCGTGACCGACAAGCCTGAAAAGGAAGACAAGACGCCGGCAATGCCGGGCGGTATGGGCGGCGGCATGGACATGGGGATGTAGACCGCCCCTCCGCTCCGCGGTATCCCCTCCCTTGAACCCGCCAGCAGGCGGCACCCCTCCTAAGCTTAGGAGGGGGAGGGGGCGGTAGGAGGGGAGAACGTCCCAAGCATAGCGCGGGACGTTGGGGAGGTCGGGCACCCTGATTCTCGCTCGAGCGGCGCAACGGAAGAATACTCTAGAGCGCGGACAGAACGTCCGCGCTCTTTGGAAGTGGACAGCATAGGAATAACGGGGTATTATCCAGAATGTTAATGAACGTAACCAAGTATATGGAAAAACCCACAGCACAGCAGATCGAAGCACGGACAGCGACGTCGCGCCGCATCGCGCTCATCACGCTGATGTCGGTCCTCATTAGCACGGTTGCTATAGCCGTTATTCTGTTTTTTATCGGGAGAACGTAACGTAGGAACGAAGACGCCCCCAGGCTCGATGAGATGAGCCCGAGGCGCGTTTTGTGTTCTTCATTTCCCTTCCTTTCATACGTTGTCAATGCAGCTATTCGACGGTATACTACACGGAGCTATGCCGCACGCGACACCGCACCACACGCACCGGAAACCGGTTCCACCCGACGAAGTGATCGTCGGAGGATGGAGCGTCGTCCGCTACGCGCAGATCGTGAAGTGGCCGTCGCTTATCACGGTCGTTCTCAACATCATCGTAACCACGGCGCACTGGAACCTCGCGCTTTCATGGTTTTTCCTTATCGTGCTTACCGTTTCGCTCGGCGTATCGGTCGAGCGGTACTTCCACGGCACCCTCGCGAACGCTACTGGCCTCGGATTCGCCTCCGGACTCATCGTCGGCGTATCGACGTCGCTCTTCCAGTTCCTCTGGTACCACAACGTGACCGCGTTCTTCGAGATCATCAGGAGTTCGCTCCTCGCGATCCTTGTCGGGCTGCTCATGAGCACGAGCGCATACCTCCTTACAACGACCAGAGATAGTAAACGCAAGCAGTAGTTTTACAATAACATCATCATTATTCCTAACCGAACGTAGCTATGAAAAAGATAATTCGGACTACCGTAAAGAATGCTAACCGATCACGACGAAAGCGTAACATCCTCTGGTATTCCGAACTTCGGAGCATGGATACCCCGATCGTCGGCGGAAAGAACTCCTCCTTGGGCGAAATGTACAGCACTCTAACGTCGAAAGGCGTCCGCGTTCCGGACGGATTCGCGATCACCGCGAGCGCATACCAGTACTTCATCATTTCGACAGGCGTGAAAAAGCAGATCCGCTCTATCTTGAAAGATCTCAATACGAAGAATATTCAGAACCTTATGGACCGAGGAAGCCGCGTTCGAGAGGCGATCATGGCGGCAGAGCTCCCGGCAGACCTCAAGCGCGAGATCAGAGCAGCGTACGCAAAGCTCGAAAAGGAGTACCACAAGAACTGTGACGTCGCCGTGCGTTCGTCCGCGACCGCCGAGGACCTTCCTGACGCATCGTTCGCCGGTCAGCAGGAAACCTTTCTGAACATACGCGGCGCTGACGGCGTCGTTGAGGCGGTGAAGAAGTGCATCGCGTCGCTCTTCACGAACCGGGCGATCAGCTACCGGCAGGATAAGGGATTCGACCACTTCAAGGTGTCGCTCTCGGTCGGGGTGCAGAAGATGGTCAGGTCGGACCGCGCGTGTTCCGGCGTCATGTTCTCGATTGACACGGAATCCGGTTTCCGCGACACCGTCCTCATCAACGGTTCGTGGGGTTTGGGCGAGAACATCGTGCTCGGTCGGGTCACGCCGGACGAGTTCGTCGTGTTCAAACCGACGCTTGCAGCAGGCTTCAGTCCGCTCATTAAAAAGGTCCTGGGTGACAAGAAGATTAAAATGGTCTACACAAAGGATCCGGGAAAACCAACGAAGAACATTGCAACGACGACAGCTGAGCTGGGGAGATTCTGCATAAGTGATAGAGAAGTGTTCGAACTTGCGCGTTGGGCGGTCCAGATCGAACAGCACTATAAGAAGCCGATGGACATGGAGTGGGCGAAGGATGGGATAACAAAGCAGCTCTACATAGTTCAGGCACGTCCTGAAACCGTCATGTCGCGGAAGGACACATCAAAGCTCGAGACGTACCACTTAAAAAAGACCGGAAAGGTGCTCGCGAAGGGGCTCGCGGTCGGCGCAAAGATCGGTAGCGGCAAGGCGCGCGTCATCATGGACGCAAAGCACATGAAACAGTTCAAGAAAGGCGAGGTGCTCGTGACCGACATCACGGACCCGGACTGGGAACCGATCATGAAGATAGCGTCAGCCATCGTCACGAACCGCGGCGGCCGGACGTCGCACGCGGCCATTGTTTCGCGTGAGCTCGGGATCCCGGCAGTCGTCGGTACGGAAAATGCGACACGCGTGATCAAGACCGGTGTACCAGTGACAGTCTCTGCAGCGGAAGGCGCTGATGGGTATGTATACTCCGGCATCCTGCCGTTTGACGTGAAAACCGTAAATTTGAAATCGCTCAAACGGCCGAAGACGAAGGTTATGATGATCGTCGCAAGCCCTGAGCAGGCCTTTTCCGAGTCGTTCATTCCGAACGACGGCGTCGGGCTCCTTCGCGAGGAGTTCATCGCTGCATCGTGGATCAAGATCCATCCGCTCGCATTGCTCAACTATCCGAGGGTGAAGGACAAGAAGGCAGTTCAGCAGATCGAGAAATTGACGGTCGGTTACCGCGATAAGAAAGAGTATTTCGTTGACAAGCTCTCGCAGGGTATCGGCATGATCGCAGCAGCGTTCTACCCGAAGGATGTCATCGTGCGTCTCTCCGACTTCAAGACGAATGAGTACGCCGGTCTTATCGGCGGCAAGCAGTACGAACCGGCTGAGGAAAACCCGATGATCGGATGGCGTGGTGCATCGCGCTACTACGACCCGAAGTTCGAACCCGCGTTCGCCATGGAGTGCAAGGCACTCCGGCGCGTGCGCGAGAAGTTCGGCCTTACGAACATTAAGGTCATGATACCCATCTGCCGTACGCCGGAAGAGGGGAAGAAGGTCATTGCGCTGATGAGCAAGTACGGCCTGAAGCAGCACAAGGACGGGCTTGATGTGTACGTGATGTGCGAGGTGCCGTCGAACGTGATCCTCGTTCACGAGTTCGCGAAGATATTCGACGGGTTTTCGATCGGATCGAATGACCTGACGCAGTTCACACTAGCATTAGACCGCGATTCCGGTATCGTGAGCCACATTGCGAACGAGAACAACGAGGCAGTGAAAATCCTCGTCCGGCAGGCGATCCACGGAGCAAAAATTGCAAAGCGCAAGATCGGCATCTGCGGGCAAGCGCCCTCCGACTTCCCCGAGTTCGCGAAGTTCCTCGTACGCGAGGGGATCGACTCGATCTCGTTGAATCCGGATACGGTGATCAAGACCACGCTCGCGATTCTGGAGACGGAAAAAGAGAAGTCTTAATAGCATTTACATATGCGGCGTAAGCGAACTGGTCAGCGTATTCCGGACGAGGCGCTCCCGCTCGTGACGAGCGGTTCTCGCTTCATGCTCGCGTCGCTTTACCTCAACGAAGGAATGCGCGATACGAGGGCGACGTTCGATCTGTTCGTCCGCGATCTTCCTGACGCGCGGAACTACCTTGTGTTCGCCGGACTTGAGCGTGTCATAGAGTTTCTCACGAAACTTCGTTTTTCATCGGACCAACTCCGTTGGATCAAGCGTTCTTTCGGATTTTCGCCTGATGTCATGGCGTACTGGAAGCAGTTTCATTTTAACGGCGATCTCTGGGCAATGCCCGAGGGTTCGATCTTCTTCCCAAACGAACCGGTCATCCGCATCACGGCGCCTCTCATCGAGGCGCAGTACGTCGAAATGTTCATCATCAACGCGGTGTACCTGCAGACGATCCTAGCAACGAAGTTCTCCCGTTTCGTCCACTCCGCGAACGGGAAGCAGGTAACGCTCGGGTTCAATCGCAGTTATGGAACTGATGCGGCGTTACAGGCAACGCGGCTCTCGAAGGTGTTCGGCATCCAGACCTCGCATGTCGGTTATGAGTACACTCACGGCGGACGAACGCCGTTTGCTATCGGGACATTCCACTACCTCATAACGTCCTTCAAGAATGAACGCGCTGCATTCCGATCGTATCTGCGCCATACAAAAGGCCGCGGGTACGTCCTCGTTGATACGTACGATTCGATCCGTGGGATCAGGCAGTACATCGAGGTAGCACGTGAATTGAGCGCAATCGGCATGCGCCCGACAGGCATACAGCTCGATAGCGGTGATATTCTCTCATTGAGCAGGACGGCGCGTCGGATGCTCGACGAAGCCGGACTTCATGATGCGAAGATATTTGCAATGGGCAACCTCGATGAGTACAAGGTTTCAGCGCTCGAGCGCGCCCGAGCCCCGATCGACGTCTACGCGGGTGTTACCGAGATCTTAACGCCGACAGATGCGCCGACGCTTGAGCTCGTGTATAAAATGGTTGAGGTTGAGCGTAGTAAACGGATGGTTCCCGTCATGAAGACGTCGACAAAGAAGCAGTCGTTCCCCGGCCGGAAGCAGGTGTACCGTCATACGCGCAGCGGACAATTTATACATGATACACTTGGGTTGGTAGGAGAACGTGTTGCGGGCGTACCGTTGCTACATCCGATAATCCGATCAGGACATTTGGTATATCAATGTCCGGAACCAACGGAGATCGGCGCATATTACCAACGCGAAAGAAAGAAGTTCGATCCGCAGTTGTTCCAGATTAATAGAAGGGCAACGTACCCCGTGAAGATCAGCCCCCGGCTTAGTGCACTTACGCGGGCAACTGCCGCAGGCATCCAAAGATCGGTACGAAAGCATGATCAAGCATCCGAGTAGCCGTACGCTCTGGCTGGCGCTGCTCGTGTGTGTTGGCGTCGGATTGTTTGTATTAGTTACGCAAGTTGGATTCCTCGGCGATGACCTTCGGTTCTTGTACGACGTAGAGCATGCTCACGGGTTCCGTGAGATCGTTCGGTACGTCATGCAGCCGCTCGGCGCCGCGTTCGTGTGGCGGCCGTTCACGAACCTGTTCTGGTTTATTGAGCGTTTTGTTTTTGGTACGAATCCCGTGTGGTACCACCTAGCGCACCTCTTACTGTACTTTTGTATCGTCTGGCTGCTGTACCGGATCGTAAAGCGCATCGGCGGCGCGAAACTTGCCATGGTCACGACCGCGATCTATTTCATTACGCCGTATCACTACGAAGGATTTGTGTGGCTTTCGAGCGTTACTGATCTGCTTGCGTTATCTGGTTCGCTCGCGGCCATCATGTTGTTCATTCGGTATCGGGACACAGGGAAACTCCGTATGCTCATGTGGGCCTGCGTGGCGTTTTTCCTCGCGACGCTCTCGAAAGAGTTCGCGCTCATGACGCCGTTCATTATTCTATTGATCGATCTGCTGTTCTTGCGCGACGGACGCGGTCGTGGGTGGAAACCGTTCATTGTTGCGTACGGATCATTGTTCGCTATTACTGCCCTGTATCTTGTCGCGCGCATCGCAGTCCTCGGGAATCTTTCCGGCAGCAACCCGAACACTGTCGGCAGTTTCATCGATTCTCTCAAACCTTCGTACCTCAAGATGGCGGTCAACTCACTGACCTTCCGTTTTAACGTTGCGGCGCTCGCGCGCGTGAACGTACCGGTCGCCGATTTCTGGTCGAGGTGGCACGGGTACATCTCGGTCGGAACAACCGCAATCCTGTTCTTGCTCGCACTACCGCGGTTCAGGGACAAAAACTTCTGGAAGCTCGTCGTACTAGCGTTCGGCATTATCGTTCTGTTTGCGCTGCCAGTTCTGCCGCTTCTTGGCAATATCAATGAGAACCTTCAGCACACTCGATTCCTGCTTGCCCCGTCAGCCGGCGTCGCGCTGCTCATGGCGATTCTCGTTACGAACGAAGGCAACATCGCAAGAGGTATGAGATTTGCTAAGCGTGGTTTCCTTTTCTGCATCATTGCCGTCTACGCGGTGGCGCTCTTAATCAACGCAAAACCTTGGATACAGGCCTCTGGGGTTATGAGTACAGCGATCAATGATGTTGCAGAGGGGTATCCTGCGATCGCCCACGCGACGGGTCCGATACTACTCTACGTTCATGGGCTTCCCGGGAGCGTTGACGGCGCGTATGCGTTCCATGACCTCTACAGTTTTAAGGAAGCGTTCGATATCCGGTTCAGAAATAGCAATGTCACTGTTGTGCCGGTTGGTCGGTATCGGTCTCCACCAGAAGAGTCGCTTTGTGAAACGCATGATGGCACAGTCGTGCATTTACTCGGATGGAGGAACGATCACCTAGAACTTTCTGACGAGACAATTGCCGGGTGGCTACTGCCGCCATCATCCAAGATGTCGTTCGGATTCGATTCAACCGAGTCGTTCATATCGAACCACTGGGAGGCGAGAGACCTCATGGTCAGGCAGGTCGACAATGGGGTCGAGCTATCTGATTTCGGGAGCAACCCGCGGATTGCGTTTGTATTGCCCGAAGCCATACCGGTAAGCGATGTGCGCAAGCTTGATGTTTCGTTCGATGGCACAGCGCCAGAGGACTTCGAGTTCGCCTGGAAAACCTACGATAGTCCTGAGTATCGTGAGTTCCAGAGTTTTCCATTGACGACTATTCCGACCCAATCGATCCAACTCTGCTCGTACACGAACTGGATGGTCGGCGGGTACGTTACCGAGATCGCGATCAAGTTCGGAAATAGAGCGCAGGAGCCGGTCGTCATTAAAAAAATCGCTATTCACTGATCAGGCTTGCGCTCGGGCGTGAAAATCAGTAAGCTCGAAGTCGTGGATTTGTTCTTCGAGTGAGGGAGAGGAGCGACCGAATCGAGAAGTTTCTATAGAACGTCCTCGACAGGCTCGGACAATAACCGCTTGTCAGCGAATCATTAACATCGTACGAGTCCAGTGCGGAGAGATGGCCGATCGCCGCAGAGCGGGACCCCGCAGGGCGGTGGGTGGTCTATGGCGCACGCTTGTCCGGCAAAGCCGGATGCGGCTTCGCCGCAGAAAGCACATTATTTATTGCCCAGAGCGGAGGGTTCGCATAGCGGTCTAGTGCACACGCTTGGAAAGCGTGCAATCCGAAAGGATTCGCGAGTTCGAATCTCGCACCCTCCGCTCTGGGCAGGTTCGCCTGCCCGCCAAAGCGAAGCGACGGCGGAAATCTCCCCCTCTCCGCCAATACAGTTTTATATATGAGTTGACCTGTGATCTTCAGACACATTATGTCAAACTCGCAAAAGTTTACTCAAACTAGTAGAAAGGAAAAACACTATTATTGGATTGTGGTGGCGCAAATGTATTTAGTTAGCGCCCTAAGTCTCGCGCAAAGGGTATGTTTAAATAACAAATCTGGGCTCGGATCCATAAGGAAGAGTCTTTGTAAAGATTTTGGTTTTCGATCTCACCCAGATTATGAATTTATTTGGCCAATCGTTTTTAATTTAAAGCAGGGGGGGTTGAATTGTGGTTAAAGGGCATCGGCAATATGGACTATGGAAAATATATCGGTAATCATAATCTAAAATTCTTATTTGCTGAGGCAATTGTAAATAGCGGCCAGAATAAAATGATTATAGAAAAATTACATAAAGACGTTTGGCCTACCGTAGTAAAGTATTACTATGGAACATACGACCCCAATCGAAAAGATATGCGACATCCCGATAAAAAGAATTAAGCTGAGCGTTTTCCTGAACGGCTGAAACAAAGAAATCGCGGCGGCGGAGTATATAAATTACAAGAACCATATAGATGGGTCGATTACGGTGTTATAGATTCAATTATGAATGATATTCTAAAGATCGAAGCGGCCTTTTCCGAAGCGCAAAGAACGATAAAACCGTAGAAGAAATTCAAATATTAACAATAGTCCCCGACCCACATGCCCCAAGTCGCCTTCTAGAAAAATCGTCAGAAAATCCTTGTTGTAATGCTTGCGCGGGCTCGTCCGCCGAAGCGCACTTAGCGCGTAGGTGGATGGGGCGCCTAACCCACTGCCAGGTCGTATGACCTGGCAGTGGCCCGCCAACACAATTTATTATCGAGCGATAAGAACTACTGGGTCAGAGAGCTAAACATGCAAACCCATCGAGATGTCACAGCAAACAATTCGCGAGGAAAGATTGGCTTTTATGCGCGAAATCAGTTAGAATATCATAATGATGTTGACAATGCGCTGCCTGAAAAATCGCAGATTCATGCATGCACGATCAATCACGATCGTTGCCTCCATCGCAGTTTTTGTGTTGGTATCCGGTTATGTGTACGTCAAGTATACCGATCTACAACGGCAGGTTTCCTTTATCGGTGAACGGTCATTATTCCAGGTATCCGGCGTCTCTTCGGACACCATCGATCACGTTATCCTAAACCGAGATTCCGTCATGGACGCTACACTGGCTGGAAAGGTCTATCTGACCACCCAGCTTGCGAATGGATCGATCGCCAGCGCAGTGGTAACGGCAGCCACGGTCACTAATGGGGCATTATCTCCGAACGCCACCATTCAATACCCGGACGGCACGACCGCCAAAGTCAGAATTACGTCCAACGACATCATTTATGGCTGGCGTCTGGCTAAAAATAGCGTAACTACTGTGAAGTTGATTGATGCCGCGGTGACCACAGTTAAATTAAAGAACGGCGCGGTAACGGAAGTGAAGATCCTCAACGGCGTGATTAAATCCAACAAGATCGCGAACGGCCAAATTAAAGCCGTGCATCTGCAGTCCGACAGCATCATTACCGCCAAGATTGCCAACCATGCGGTCACCGAGGCGAAAATAGAAACTGCCGCTGTCACCGGCTCCAAGATCGCCGACAGTGCTATTACCGGTGAAAAAATATTAGATGGTTCAATCACTGGCACAAAACTTGCTGATGGTGCAGTGTCCGGGGGAACGATCTCAAACCAATCGGTGACAACGGATAAAATTGCAGACGGCGCCGTGACAGGCGAAAAGATCGCCGATGGCGCCGTGACCACGAACAAAATAGCCAACCTGTCCCTGACCGCGGCGAAGATTGCGACCGGCACCATTACGGCCACGCAGATCGCTTCGGATGGGAGCGTGGTGAAGTCGATTGTCGGGAACTCGATCGTACAGGTAACGAACAACAACAACGGCAGTTACAGCATTGCCCTGACCACTTCCTGCGATGATCAGCAGATTTTGAAATACATGAGTGGCTCGTGGCAGTGCGCGGATGACCAGGGCTACTTCACTCCACAGGACATCTACCGGTTCCCATACGTTGGCCCGCAGAAAACCGATTGGTGGGATAATTACCCTTCAACCGTCCATCCCACGACACCGAATTATCTACTGTACCTCGGCGAGGGCAAGAGCGGCGTGGTCCGGAACATTTGGTCGGTCGGCAGCACGATCGGTTTCAGCGATTGGACGGACGTTGACGACTATGAACTTCGGATCTACGTCGGGGCAGGTAATATCGCCGATACCGCCAATCCGCCGACACAGTATCTTACGGCGCAAATCCCGCTCGGTATGCTCATGGGTGGAGTCTACGATACGACGAAGACGCCGGGTCAGGTATACCAAACCGCGGTCATGGATTACTCCGGTGGATCGAACATCGCACTGACATTAAGCCTGCCGATACCGTTCGAGAACGGAATACTGATTCAGTATTGGAATCGCACCGGGACGCCGCAACCGGTCACTGGACTGAGCAATTACCACTGGGTGAGTTATGAGGAGGGAACATCCAGTTTCCCTTATCAATCATGGCGCTTGAAAGCTGCAACTTTGCGCAACACGATGAACTATAACGATCCGGAATCGACGTTCCTGAATGTATCTTCGAAACCGGGGATGCTGGTGGGGATTTTTGCCAGCTTCAAGCCGACCGGCGACCAAACCAACCAACCCGATCCGTATGAAGGAAATTGGCGCTTCTATACCGACGGGTCGGGCGATCCGGTGTGGCAGACGTCCGGTGGCGAAGACATCCTAGGATTAAACCCCTTCTACTTCTCTGCCGGTGAAATCGCGACGCAGAATTGGGGTACGACGTATTGGGATGGTGTGAGCAAATCCGAAAGCTATCGGCTCTTCGTCCAAGACCCGATTATTTGGCAGAACGGGATCCGCGGAGCGCTGCAAAATGGCTTATACAACGCCGGGAGCAGCGACCCGATGTTCGAAGCAAACATCCTAACCCTCTACTACGCGGAAAAGTAGCGGACTCTAGGAGCAGGTCAAAACAACCAAAATTATCAGAATCCGCAGACCCTTATAATGCTTGCGCGGGTCCCGAATAGCTAGCGAAAAGAAGCAGATATTACTTAATACAACTAGAATTCAATCACATGCGTTTCGTCCTCCGTTCGAAGATCCCGAACTCGGACAAAGTAAGATTTTCAGCCTCCTCTCAGCCATTGAATAAATAATACGCCACGAACAAAAAGATCATCACGTTTAGTCAACGATTCTGAATTGCCCGGTTTCGGGCTTGAGCATCAGTTCGGGGTCGGGACGATATTTTTCAACGAGGGGATGGAACACCTCATTGCTACGTGCGATCTTTTAATACGCGATGCGCCGAAAAGGAATTTTCTTGTTACGGGAGGGCTTGAGGCGATTATCGGTTTCATTAAGAATCTCCGGTACGACGAAGCGCTCATCAAGCACCTTCTCGATGCGAAACAGATCAATAAGAAGTTCGCCGACTACCTGAGGAATTTTTCTTTCTCAGGCGATATCGATGCGCTCCCTGAAGGTACAGTCCATTTTCCAGGTGAACCTATCGTGCGCGTCACCGCACCTATAATCGAAGCGAACCTGATCACCGACCAGCTCATCGCGCTGTCCAACATTGATACGCTGCTCCTGTCCAAACTCGCCCGCGTACGGATCGCCGCGAAAGATATCCGGTGCGGAGTCGGATTTGTCCGCGCGCAGGGCATTGATGCGGGATGGCGCGCAGGCCGGAACGCGCTCTTTTTCGACCACATGGGTTTCAGCAATGCCGTGACGGCGATGAGAATGAACCTCGTATCTGAGGCATCGACGTTCAACGCGAACCACGCATTCGTAAAGTCATTCAACACTGAACTGGAGGCGTTCCGCGCCTCGGTCCGTCATTTTCCGGACATCATCTCGCCGATGGTGGACACGTACGGCATTGAGCAGGGCGTTGCGAACGTTATAACCGTCGCTCATGAAATGAAACAACGCGGAAAACACCTAAAAGACGTCACCGTTGACAGCGGCGACCTCTTGAAGAACGCGATGTATGTCCGGAAGAAGCTCGATGAAGCCGGTCACACGCAGACGACGATCAGCGTTGCGAGCAACCTTGATGAATATAAGATTTCAAGACTCATTGAACAGGGAATTCCGGCAGACATCTTCCTCGTTGTGACCGAGGTGGTAACGTCCGCCGACGCGCCGAAACTCGAAACGGTCTATAAGCTCGCGCAGATCGAGGACGGTAATACAATCCGGTACACTGCGAAATTTTCTGCGAATAAAGTTAGCTTACCCGGGAAGAAACAGGTATTCAGGATTGTGAAAGACGGCTTGATCGAGAAGGACATTATCGGTCTTGAGAATGAAGACCTCGGAACGCCGCTCCTTGTTCCCGTATTCAGGAAGGGAAAACTTGTGTATAGATTGCCGTCGATCGAAAAACGAAGACAGTATACTATGGGCCAGCTTTCACTGCTGCCCGAACAGCTGAAAGATATTTTTCATGAGCATCCCGCACCGCTTGAAATTAGTAAGAAAGTCACGGATTTACTAGAGAGGTTGCGGTCACAGCATGTACAGTCGTAATCAGTACTATCTATACAGTGGGTCTGATGGTTGGTAGAGATTTTAGCATCAGCAGCTGTGACGCTGTATAAAAAAGAAGAAGATGCGGTCATATCGTCGATTAACTACCCTTGACACGCGGCGTATGCAACAGATCGCACGAAAAGCAACCCTGACGACCAAACAGCTAGAGACAGCTCTCGCCTCGTTTCGGTTGGGGAAATGTAAGAAGATTACATATCTCCGTACTGGTGTCATTAACGCGAACTACGTCGTCTCGACGGACCGCGGGAGGTTCATCGTGCGTTCGTATACGTTCAAAGCTCGTTCCGAGGTCGAGAGCGAGGTGTTCCTGCTTACGGCATTGAGGCGAAAAGGATTCCCGTGCCCGGAACCGGTCGGGTCTGTCGTTACGATCGGCGGTAATCCCGTGTGTTGTTTCAGGTATATCGAAGGACGGACGATGCAGCACGTTACGAGGGGTTCCTCCCGACGCATCGCGAAACTGCTGGCGCGGATGCACCTGTTGACAGAGGACATGCGTTTGCCGTTCCGACGCGAGGGAGAGGGAGTCGCCGTCATTCGGAGGTATGTGAAAACAAAGAAGCGCTTCATTCTGAAAAGTCGGTTCAAAGGACGCGCTGCCTTTATTCGGTTTCTTGAACGCGAGCTTGCGGGCATAAGGATTCCGGCGGGGCTTCCCCGCGGCGTCATCCATGCCGACGTGAAGTCCGAGAATATCGTCGGTCCTCGCCGTCATTTGAGCTTCATCGATTTTGACAACGCATACGTCGATGCGTTCGTCATTGATATTGGCTATGCGATCTCCTGGTTGTGTCTCAACACGGAGTCGCTGGACGTGCGGAAGGTGCGTGAGTTTGTGAAAGCGTACGAATTGGTGAGACGTCTTGCACCTGAAGAACGCAGCGCGCTGCCGACCGTGATTCGGTTTGTATTGTTGAAACACGCGTTCAAGTACGCATATGTTTTTCTGCGCCGTTTGCGCTTTGCCGAACGGAAGGCGTACCATTTCATACAGATGTATCACAATGCATCTTTTAAGAAATTCTGATACCTCAGGTAAGATATGCGAGTAGACCGCAACAACGTCATACGATTCCTGAGGAACTATCGCGTCGGTACGCTCGTCTGGTATCGCCGGATCAAGAAAGGTTTCGCGAACGCCGTCTGCGCAATTACCACGACGAAGGGTGATTACATCCTGAAGGTGGCGGTTCGGAACAATCCCGTTCGCGTGCGATATGAAGTGGATCTACTGTGTTTCTTGAAGAATCTCCCAACGCCGAAACCGCTCCGCTCGAGGCATGGAACGTATTTGCTCGATTTTGACGGCATTCACAAGGCATTCATGTACCCGTTGCTTTCCGGTACGCAGCACCATCGTTTTACTCGCTCGATGTTCCGTCAGGTTGGAAGGTTTCTCGGGCAATACCATTTGCAGAGCCGCCAGTTCCATTCAAAGGTTCATCGCTTTGAGTTCTACAACATTTCTTCCGCACGATTTCAGAGAATGGTTCGCGTGGGACGACATGCGCCCCAAGTTGAGGTTCGTCGTGCAACTGTTTACCTCGCGTCTGTATTCCGCCGCTATCGATTACCACCGTCATTACCACAAGGGGCGATGCACATTGATGTGAAACCGGAAAATGTGTTGTTCAGCGGCGGTCGGCTTCGCGGAATCATTGACTTTGACAATGCCTACCTGGGACCGATCCTTTTAGATCTTGCGAATACGATGATGTGGTTCTGTTCACGGCGCGGACGGTTTGATCTTGAGGGTTCGCTTGCGATCGCACAGGCGTATAATGCGGTACGGCCGCTCGGCGCCCTCGAGCGCCGTTCTCTGTTCAAAGCGGTCCATTACGCGGCAGTGAGCCACGTGCTCGTCGACATCGACATGATGCTCCACGGGCGCCATCGTCTTCCGCTGTCGTACATCCGATGGGGTATTAAAAACCTCCTCGAGACCGAACGGCGTTTGTCGTTTACGCATGAGGAGTTCGATGGTATGCTCGCGAACGTATGAGTGAGCGCACGGAATCGAGGCCGAATATAGTCGAGCGGGAACCTGGCCAGCCGTTGCCGGCGATAACGACCATAGTCCGCCACGGGTCGACCGACTACAAGGAGCTCCGCGATCCGTCGTTTCAGTTTGATCCGGCGGCAGCAAAAGAACATCCTGATGCTGAGCACCTCGACCTGAATGATAAGGGCATCGCGGAGATCCGTGAGACCGCGGAACAGCTTGTGAGAACGATAGACAAGGATCGAGAAGTCGTCCTTCTGGTCTCGAGCCCGAACTTCCGCGCGCGGTCGTCCGAACTCCTCATCGAAGAGCGGTTGCGTCAGGCGGGGATCGAGGTGCTGAACCCGAACGATGAGGTGTACATCGCCAACAACCTCCGTCAGATATCGTATCGGGAGGATATGCGTTCGACGTGGATCGAAGCGGATAAAAGGTTCCGGCATCAGGATCCGAGCCATACCCGCATGACCCCGGAACGCGCCCACGCCCTCATTGCGGCGTCGCTTGGAAAGGAGATCACCGATATCTTTACAGAAGATTATCGGGGCATCAGCGGCCGTTTTCACCGGTATCTCCGTCACATGACGAACATCGAACGGATGCTCTCCGACGAAACAAAGGGCCGCTTGTACGGCAAGCGGATCCGCGTCGTCAGCCTCACGCATGAGGAGCTGCCCGCCGTGTTCTTGCGGGAAACGTTTGGTATGGAAGAGAACATGCGGAGGGGGCAGATCCTCGAGATCGACCCATCGGGGACATTGGGAAAGGACAATGAAGTTTCCGCAACGGTTACCCTCCATGAAAAAGGACCGGATGCGCCCCGTAAGACCGCAGAGGTTATTCTGCCATATACTCGATGACCGGATGCCGGAATTGAACGGTGCGATTTCTGAATCAGATGAATTGTTTATGGCAAACACTGGTTATTGTGAAATGAAACTTTTGAGATTTGCTCGAATCGTGGTACAAGTATAAGCGTCTATGCCGCTCGGAAGCACATCAGTCGAACAGATCAAAGAGCGCCTCGATATTGCCGAGGTGCTCTCTGAGTACGTGAAGCTCATCCCTTCCGGACCGAGCCGTTTTAAGGTGCTCTGCCCGTTCCACCACGAGAAGACGCCGAGCCTTATGGTATCGAAGGACAGGCAGACGTGGCACTGCTTCGGGTGTGGCAAGGGCGGCGACATGTTCACGTTCGTGCAGGAGATCGAGAGCGCGGAGTTCCCGGAGGCGCTCCGCATGCTCGCGAAGAAGGCGAACGTCGAACTGAAACCCATCAACCCCGAGCTGCACAACGCGAAGACGCGCCTCCTCGATATCCTTAAGCTGACCGCAGCTTTTTACCGTAAGGTGCTGACCGATGCGGAGGGGGCAGGTATCGCGCGTTCCTACCTCGCGAAGCGGAAGGTTTCAGACGAGACAGCCGAGGATTTTCTTATCGGTTACAGCCCGACGACGTGGGACGCAACGCTTACGTTCTTAACGAAGAAGGGGTTCCGCGAGCAGGAGGTGTTCGATGCCGGGCTTACGGTCCGGCGGGAGAAGGGCGTCGGTTACTACGACCGTTTCCGCGGTAGGCTCATGTTCCCGATACGCGATGTGAGCGGAATGGTCGTCGGATTTGGCGGTAGGGCGCTCGAGGAGATCAAGGAAGACCCAAGTTCGGGAGCCAAGTACATCAACACCCCGGAAACGCTCGTCTACCAGAAGAGCCGGGTGCTCTACGGTCTTGACGTAGCGAAACAGGCCATAAAGAGCGCTGACCTCGCGGTTCTCGTCGAAGGGTACATGGATCTGATCACGTCGCACCAGGCAGGGGTAAAGAACGTCATCGCCGTATCCGGTACGGCGCTTACCGTGCAGCAGGTTAAGCTTCTGAAGCGGTACACCAGCAACATCGCGCTCGCGTTCGACGCGGACCTTGCGGGCGGCGAAGCGGCGCGCCGCGGGATCGATCAGGCGCTCAACGCGGATATGCGCGTCACCGTGATCTCGTTCTCCGGCGCGAAGGATCCCGACGAGCTCATCCAACAGGACCCCGCGAAGTGGCGGAACGCGATAGCAACAGCGGAGCGCATCGTCGAGTACTCGTTCAATCGGGCGCTTGCGAACGCCGACCTCTCCGATGTCGACGTGAAGAAGCGCATTGCGAAGCAGCTTCTCCCTGTTATTGCGCGTCTTCCCGATCCCATTGAGCAGAGCCACTACCTTCAGAGTTTAAGCGCGAAACTCTCGGTCGATGAGGAAACGCTCCGTGATGCGCTCAAGAAGCGCGCAGCGCCGAAACGGGCCGAGAAGGGCGACGAAAGCGCCGAACAGCCGCTCGTTCAGAAGGACAGGGCAACCCTGGTCTCGGAACAGGCGCTTGCTCTTGCGGTTTTCCTGCAGCCCAAGCTCTTTCCCGAGCTATCCGAACAGCTTGAACCGGATATGATCCCGGATCACGACCTCCGAGCTCTTTACAGGCAGGCGCTTTTGTACTATAGTCAGTCGCATACTATTGACATCGAAGGCTTCAGCGAATACCTTTCGAAAGAGCTTCCCTTGCTGAAACCTCGGTTCGAGCAGCTTATCCTGCTTTCCGAACACATCGTGCACCATGAAGCCGATGGCGATCGCGATGTCGTTTTACGCCGCGAACTCGGAAAGAACCTTGTATTTCTGCGGCGCCTGAAGATCGTTACGGAGCTTAAGACAATCGAGGAAGAGCTCAGACGAGTTGAGGCAGCAGGCAGCGATGCTGATCCTCTGCTGAAGAGAATGGATGAGCTTACCGACGAGCTTCGGACGCTCGATAAGTAGCTCGTGAGCGACATTTTTACTACACGACGTGCGTACGGGGGATTTTCATAGGATATGGCACAGAAGGTCAAGAAGCGGCCGGTGAAGAGGACGGCCAATAAAAAAAGCTTCGCCCGGAGGGGATTATCGAAGGCGAAGGCGGGTTCGCGTTCCCGTGCTGTCATATCGAAGCAGCGGAAGATCGCCGAAGTCCCCGAAGCGGCCATCCAGCAGCTAACGACGAAAGCTCGGACCCGCGGTTTCGTTACGGAAACCGAGATTCTCTACGCGCTTCCGGACCTCGAGGAGTACATTCCCGTCTACGAGAGGCTGCTGGATCAATTCGAGCGCGACGGAGCAAAGGTCATCGAATCCGGAGGGAGCATTCTCGATCAGCACATCGGACAACTGACCGAGAAGCCAAAAGAGGAGAAAACGCCGAAACAGCGGCGGCTCCACGAGGAGCGGAACTTCGATCTCGGCGATATCTCGAACGACTCGATCCAGATGTATCTCCGCGAGATCGGGAAGGTTCCGTTGCTCACCGGCGAGGAAGAGGTGAGCCTTGCGAAACGCAAGGATAGGGGCGACGTCGAAGCGCAGAAGAAGCTTGTTGAAGCGAACCTCCGTCTCGTCGTATCGATCGCAAAGAAGTTTACCGGGCGCTCGCTGTCCCTCCTTGATCTCATCCAGGAAGGCAACATCGGTCTGTTCCGCGCGGTCGAGAAGTTTGACTACCGCAAAGGATACAAGTTCTCGACGTATGCGACGTGGTGGATCCGGCAGGCGATCACGCGCGCGCTCGCTGACCAGAGCCGGACGATACGTATCCCGGTTCATATGGTCGAGACGATCAACAAGTTCCAGCAGGTCGAGCGACAGCTCATCCAGGACCTCGGCCGCGAACCGCTCCCCGAGGAGATAGCAGCAGAGATGGGCGAGGATGTCGATAAGATCAGGCAGATCATCAAGATCAGCCAGGACACCGTGAGCTTGGAAACGAGCGTCGGCGACAGCGACGAGGAGGACTCGGTCCTCGGTGATTTCATTGAGGACGTAAAGACGACGACACCGGACCGTGCTGCGGCAATGCAGTTGCTGCGCGAGCAGGTGCAGGACATCATCCGCGAGCTCAGCCCTCGCGAGCAGAAGATCCTTGAGATGCGGTTTGGTCTGCACGACGGCGTCGCGCATACGCTCGAAGAGGTCGGTCAGGAATTCGGCGTCACCCGCGAACGCATCCGGCAGATCGAGGCAAAGGCGCTCGAGAAGATCCAGGCGCACCGCTCAATGCGGAAGTTGCGGGACTATTAAAAGAATATATGCAGCAGCGTTGTGCATGTGCGCAACGCTCTTGTGGTACTTCAGAAATTTGCATGTACATCTTCAGGGTCGCACATAATGCGTCGGGAGGGTTAAACGCTATATCCCCATGCCAGTTCGAACTCTTTCCTGATCTGCGGCCACTGCGCTTCAAAGCGCTCAAAAGCGCGCATGTCCTTACCTCCCATTTTTTTCCTCTTGATGTATTGCTTTCTGCGAAATTGCGGAATCATGCCCCACCATCCGAACGGCACAAAGGAATCGAACGGATTCGGCGACAGCGACAGGGCGTGAAGCAGTTTTGTATTTCCCGCCTTCGCATAGTAGCGGTTTAATCCGTCGAACAGCGAGCATGTGTATCCAGCGCCTGTAACGATTTCCTCCCATGCTTTAAATGAGGGTTTCGGCGACGTCGGAACGGTCGATTCGATGATGAGTACCCTCGGGCTCCATCGTTTAAGATCGAACGAACGCAGGACGTCTTTCTCGCGTCCCTCAACGTCGATTTTGATGAAATCAATAGGCTGGTCCGGCGCGTGCTTTTCGAGGATGTCGTTGAGCGTCCGCACGTCGACTGTGGTTCGCCCGACCCTCAAACCGGCTGCACGGTGCCGTTTCGTAACTGATGGATCCAGCGTCGAAAGGCCGAACGAGTCTGAAAAGAAGCTCATTACAGCCTTCCCCGCTTTCGAGCCGACAGCGCAGTCGAGGTTCACGTCTCGTAAACGCGCGCGTTCGAGCGTTTCGAACATCGCCTCATACGGCTCGATGTTGATACCGAACCAGCCTTTGTCGTAAAAGTGCTTTGTGACTGACGTTACCGTTGGAAATCCTGCGCCGACATCGACGTAGAATCCCGTAGGGCCGGGAAAGGCGCGACGCAGTATAACATCCTCACCATGCTCGGCGTATGAGATCATTGGGGGAAGCAGCGATCGCTTCATAGTTATATTGATACGTTTATCTCAATACGCTGATATGAGCCGTGCTACGATTCGGAAACGATTATATAACGCGCTCGAAAAACGCGTTGGAGTTGTCTCATAGTGCAGTACGGACTGATCCGCTTGAGCAGGTCGCGCTTGAAAGGCCACCCTCACTTTACGGAATACCGAATTATTGTTTTTGCCCTCGGCCCCGGCATGGTGAGGTATACTTCTTCGTGTGGGCCGATAAGCTTCAGCTTTTCTTCTTTTACGAACGCATGCAGTTTCGTGATGTTTGATTTCTCTTTTGAGTACGGACCGACGTGCAGGATCTGCGCGTACAATCCTGCCTTCCGGTTCGCGAGCTTTACGATTATATTCGGGTCTTTCTGCAGGAGGTCCTTTTGTTTCACGAACGATGGAACCTCGAGGTCCCAGATGCCGGTCCACTGTGATTTCGGTTTCTTGTGTGCATCAGGCCAGAACGCGGAAAGACATCCGATCTTCATGTCTTTCCCTTTCGGTTTCATAACCTTGAATTTCGTTGTATACGCCGTTCCGTAGAGCGCTTTGATCACCGGTTGCGCTGCGTTCGGGTTGCCGTGCGCTGTGTACGTGAGCACGCTTCGCTTTGGGAGATGGACGAGTCCTGGCGTTGATGGTTTCATATGCCGTAATGATATTTACTTGTGATTGTTTTTCCACAGACTAGTGATTTGTCAGACTGTAGTATACAGAAAATGTCGCATATTGTTCATACCGCTCTGTTGTGGTATACTAGATGTATTGGAATACCGATGAGTATCCATAATATAAGAAAAATAATCAATTTTAGCCTCTAATCGCAAGGGAACGCACAGCGTTAGCCCAGTGCGTTTCGTAATTAAGGGGGAAGTATGAATATAGCGAATAGAATTCATAAGCATTCAACGGCACGAATTGTCGTTGGAACCGTGCTCTTCGTCGGGGCATTTGTTTTTTTCTGGATGATGAACGGGGCATCGCGCGTTAGCGCGAGCGCGAACGTTAGCGGAACTGTAAAGAGCCCGTCGCTCGTCGGCGTAGCAGGCATAACCGTTTGTTTCCATGGTCCGAGCGGCGAATGTCCAACGACCGGCCCCGGTGGAACATACATGACCTCGCTTCAGCCCGGCCGCTACCATGTTTCAACGAAGTCCGCGACCGGCGTCGACTATGGTCCGGCCCCTGAACAGGACTACGATGTTATCGACGGCCAGTGGCAGACGCTCGATCTGACGCTCACCGCGCTTCAGATGAAAGGCAACTTGAAGAAGGCTGACGGCAGCGCCGTGCAGGGCTGGGTCAACGTGCACACATCTGATTGGAGCCAGAATAAGCACTCCGATTCGGATCAGAACGGTTTCTATACCGTCGGCGGTCTTTCGGCAGGCGAGTACATTGCTGAAACAGGGTTATTCAATAATGTAAGTGGCGTCGTCGCTCCGGAACCGAAATCAGTATCAATCGGTGGGAGCCCGCAGGTCGTTGACTTCGTCTACGCTGTGGCATCAAAGACCCTCACCGGTACTATAATCAAGAATAACGGCGCGGTCGCAACTGATGCGTGTGTCGATGCGAACAAGCTCAATACTGGAACACGCGCAAGCACGCACGTCGACGGAGCCGGCAACTACTTGTTGTCTCTTTCCGGCGGTTCGTGGTTGGTGAACACAAATCCATGCACTCCCGCGCCGGACTGGATCGCCGGGAACGCTATACAGGTTGATTTTGCGAACGATACTACCGTTGAGTCACGGTCACTGAACTTTACCGTCACGATCGCCAGCTCATCTGTGTCAGGAACGGTCAGGGATAAGAGCGGTAACCTTATTACTACCGGTAACGTTGATGTACGGAATTCTTCGGGAATGGGTTCGAACGGACAGGTGCAGTCGAACGGTACGTACAGAGTGAACCTCGTTCCAGGGACCTACGATGTGCGTTTCTGGTCGCCGTCGAACGCATACAACCTTCCTCCGACAACGGTGACCGTAGGAGACGGGCAGGCGCTTACGCTTGATCTCGTTCTTACCGCAAAGACCGCGCACATTAAGGGATGCGTACGAACGAGGGCTGGTCTTCCAGCAACGAACGTTCCGGTCAATGCGTGGCAGCAGACAGGTCCCGGAGGAGGGCCCGGCGGCTGGGGTAATGCCCGGACAGCCGCAGACTGCACGTACGACATGCTCGTAACAGCAGGTCAGTACGGGATGAACGTCTCGATGGAGCCGAACTCTGCGTACGTACCGGTCGGTGGCCCGCAGGTTAACGTTACGGTTCCGACCGACTCGTCTGTCGTTACCGATATCAATTTCACGGTCGATGTCGCTGATGCGACGATCACCGGTTCCGTCACCCTGAATGGCAGTCCGCTTCCGAACATGAACGGGTGCGTCTATGCGCGGCCGGCAGGATCGTTCAATGAGAACTGCAGCCCGATGGATCCGCGTAACGGTACATTCACCATCAGGGTTTCGTCGGCAGTCTCAACGTCATATCAGGTCGGGTGCCATACACCTCCGAATGCTCCGTATTCCTGTGGCAGTCCCGTTACCGTAAACATCACCAGTGGCGCAAATATTACACAGAACGTCGAGCTGCTCTCCAATAACTCGACGGTCGGTGGCCGGTTGTTCGACTCTTCGGGATTCCCGGTCGGTGCTGCGGTCTGCGAGAAACTCAAGGGCGCGATGGTGTTCGCAGACCGCGAGGGCGCGCACTACCAGGGACAGATCAACAGCGACTGTTCATACCGGATCTCGCTTGTTGCCGGCGTCTATAACATCGGGGCATTCTTCCCACCGGAAAGCGGTGCAATGAACTCACCGCCAGGCAGCCCTATCCAGGTGTTCAGCGGACAGACGGTCGAAAAGAACATACAGTTCACGCAAGCCGACGCATCGGTCACGGTCCGATTGCTTGATCAGAACGGCAACGGCACGCAGGGATACGTCAATCTAGACAACTCGGATGAGATCAACCAGTCACGACAGGGTGGCCCCGGTCAAGGCGACACCGGCAAGGGCGCCGACCTCGGGTTCAACAAGAAGACGCCGTGCAATGCGAAGGATCCGGCGGGCGTACTCAAGTGCTGTGGCGTCTCGAAGAACAAGAATGTATGCAAGGCCTTCGCCATTCCTGACGGACCGAACAAGTGCAAGAACGCTTGGGACTGCGCGCAGTACTGCAAGAAGAACAAAAAAGTATGCGAGGATTCATTCAAGCAGAACCAGAACAGCGGTCCGCAGCCGGGTCAAGGTACTTTCGTGGCCGGTCCGGGCGGCTGCAGCTCTCCTGAAGAGTGTCAGAAGTACTGTTCCGATCCCGCACACCAGACAGAATGCGCGAAACAAGCTCCTCCTCCGAGCGCGCAGAGCACGACTGTACGTATCAGCTCTAAGGCATCAGTAAAAGTAACGGCAGTTGCAGGCAAAGAAGATCAGGGCGGTGCGAATTTTGACAAGATCATCCGTTCAGGCAGCCCCACAGATTTCCAGGGGAATGCTCGCATCCTTACGTTGAGTGGCCATAAGTATAAAGTATGTGCCGGTCTTCCGCCGCAGTCGAACGCAATGCCGCCGAAGTGCCAGTTCATCGATCTGACAACAGCGAAGACAGCGAACGTTACGCTGCAGTTGCGCGATGCTGATGCAACGATAAGTGGCAAGGTTGCTTTCGAGGGCGTCGCGCAAGACCGATGCTTCGTACATGCGTGGGCTGAGGATGGCAACTTCAGCGGTCAGGGGTGCAATCCGGATGGTACCTACAAGGTCAACGTTACCTGCAACACGAAGTGGCACATCGGCGCTGACAGCATGAAGGATGTAACGTTCTACCGTTCTGATGAGGTCGTCAAGGTAATTGAGTGCGGGACGAAGACGTACAGCCAGAACCTTGATCTCAAGAAGCAAGACTTTGAGGTGCCGCATCCAGTGTCTGTGAACGGTGCATGCTCGAGCACGCTGTCGCTCGGACTTTCGAACGGTGCGAAGATCGAGGTTCCAGGCGGCGCGTTAAGCTCATCGACCGACGGAATCTGCTCCTGCACTGCAAGTCCGACCATTGAACTTGTCGCAACGCAGGCGAACCAGCCGGAAGGCGTCGGGTATACGATCGAGTGCCGTGACGAGAACAACGCGGTCGTGAAGAAGCTCAATACGAACGCCGTGATCACGCTTCCGTACAAGATCCCGAAGAACCGAGAAGGGACGTCGTATGAGAGCGCACTGCAGGCGGTCTTCTACGATTCGACGCTCGGGGCGTACAAGAACCTTGATACCTGCACGAAGAACACAGAGAACAACACCTTCAGCTGCCCGGTCGACCACTTCTCCGTCTACACGATCGCGAATAGCAGTGGCTCATCGGCGAACGGCGCGCTCGCAACAGTGACCGTTTCCAGGAGCAAAACGAACATCACGTCGTTTACGGTTGGCGGAAAGAAAGTAACGCCATTCGCGAAGTGCAAAGACACGGTCAACGTCGTGACAAACGCCGTGAGCGGAAAGCAGTACATTGCTGCTGTCTCGAGCTGCGAAGGATCGGTCAAGGTGTATGATGTCAAGGGAAAGTTACTGAAGACCATTAAGACAGGATGGAAGGGGATCAATACTGTCGCATTCAGTGACGTCACTAAGGACGGGAACGCCGACATTCTACTCACCTCCACAAGCGGAACCGAGGTGCGGGTGATTGAGATTGCCAAGAAGTACAAGGCAACGAACATTGGCGTTGGTAAGCGCGCCGCACGGCTCACCGTTGCAGCGGTCGATTTCACCAGCAACGGCATTCCTCAGGTCGTCGCTGCGACCGTTACGAACAACAAGGCACAGGGTTTCCAGGTCTATAAGTTCAACAAGGGGAAGTTCCAGCAGTACAGTACGTCGTACGCGCAGTACTTGAAGGATTCCGGCGGTTCGATCGTGCTCGATATACCGACGCCGCAGATAACATCGATATCCGGAACGGTCAAGGCGACCGCGACGAAGGCGACGATCAAGGTCAAGGGAAAGAACTTCACGTCTAATTCCGGTATCCTCATCGGTTCTGTCGGAGCAACGAAGATCACCTTCAAGTCCTCGACCGAGCTCAGCGTCGTCTTCGATGCAACGAAGCTCGGTGCAGGGAAGTTCGCCGTCACTGTAACGAACCCAGGCGGAAAGGTCTCTAAATCGAAGACCCTCACAATAAAATAACAATCCGAACACGAAGCTCCGCGCCGTCAGAACGACGGCGCGGAGTTAGCGTTGCTCCGTCGATATTGTGTTAACGCAAGAAAATCCGTATAGTTACTTTCTATGAGGCAATCGCCCATCGTTTCCGCAACGCTCCTCGCGCTTGCAACCGCGACTATCTCCGGGTTCAGTAATTATATTGGCAAGATCGGTGTGACCGCGGTAAAAGACCCGCTCGTATTCACGACGCTGAAGAACGCAATCGTGGCTTTATTGTTGGTCGGAATCATTCTGTGTTTCAAACAGTGGCGCGAAATCAGGACACTTACACGAAAACACTGGACAAAACTCATAGCTATCGGCATCATCGGCGGCTCAGTACCGTTCGCTCTTTTCTTCATTGGTCTAGCAGGCACATCGGCGCTCAATGCCTCTCTAATCCATAAATCACTGTTCCTCTGGGTGCTGCTACTGGCCATTCCAATCCTGAAAGAACGGATGACGGGGTTGCAGTGGGCAGGCATCGGGCTCATTGCGGTCGCGAACCTTTTCGTCGGTGGATTTATCGGTTTTAAACTCAACATTGGCGAGCTCATGATCCTCGGCGCGACGCTTTTCTGGGCGATCGAGAACATCATCGCAAAGGTCGCGCTCAAAGATATCTCAAGTACGACGGTTGCTGCTGCACGTATGGTAGTTGGATCTATTGTCCTATACGGTGTCGTCGGAATACGCGGAGGCGGCGGAGCAATCGCACACGTGAACGCGACACAGTGGGGCTGGACGCTGCTTTCGAGCGCTCTGCTCTTGGGATACGTCCTGACGTGGTACGCAGCGCTGAAGCGCGCGCCGGCGACGTATGTCGCGACCCTGCTCGTTCCTGCGACGCTCATTACGAACGTGCTCTCAGCGCTGTTCATTACGCACACGTTCCCGCTCGTCCAGTTCATGAATTCGTTTTTCATATCCATCGGTGTCGTACTTGTGGTCGTTTTTACCCGGCGTTCATCCTCGCTCCCTGTAGTAAGTCGGCCGACGATGAACCAGCAGATCTAATAGATCGCGTATGATGGATGGATTGCTACGGTGCAGCCGGTACGCGTTCGGTCCGAACCGTCTGCACTACTGCGGTCCTGATGCGAATCAGGAGCTCTTGGCGCACATCGACAGCAAGGCTTCTGACCCCGGCCTCGAGAGCATCCTCAAGGGGTTCAAGACCATGTACCCGTACCTCCGGCTCATCGCGGACGCGAACAACATCCGTGATGCGTTCGACGAGCGTGTCGTTGAGGCATACTGGATCGGGAATCATCTCCTTGATATGGTCAGGGTGAGGGCGTTTTACAACCACCTCCGCGATGAGCAGCAGATCGGTAAGCGTATGGGACGCGTAACCCTAGAGCTGCTCGGCGGAAAAGCGGTCCGGGGTGCGGTTCCGCACCACTCGTTCCACGTGTTCGATATTTGGAAGCGTACGGGCAACCTCGAACGCGAACATACGCTTCTTAGCATGGATTCCTGCCGCATCAGCTGGGGCAAGGTGCAGAGCGTCGACGGACCGTTCATCAACGTTGAAACCGAGCCGTTAGTTCTTGTGAACGGAAAACTTGCTCTAGGAAAGGCGATGAGTAAAAGGATCGTACGGAACCTTGGTGCAGAGGGCGACATCGAATCGCTGGCGCCCGGACAGCTCGTAACGATGCACTGGGACGTGCCGTGCGAGGTCGTATCCGCGGAGCAGGTCTCTGAACTCAAGCGCAGGACCCTTTCTCACATCCGGTTCGCGAACGAGACGCTATGATCCAGCGATGCCCCTACATCGTAATTCTGAGGCGGAACAATGTGGAGCCGAAGAATCTCCTTAGGACAAAAGGAGATCCTTCAGCCATGGCGCGTGGCTTCAGGAATACGACGGTATGGGGGTGGGTATGACAGTCTACGTTTTCGGAAACCCCGACCTTCCCGGCGACGCGCTGCCCATTCGGCTCCTTGCTGGCCTTCGGAAATCATGCCCGGATATAGCGTTCGAGGTAAAAGATCCGAACGAAGAATGGGAAACGCCCGAACGCCTCGTCGTGATCGACGCTGTCGTTGGCATTGATACTGTACAGGTCTTTAGCGACCTCGCTACATTTGAAAGAACCCCGAGAGTTTCGGTGCATGACTTTGACGCGCTGACGCAGCTGCGGCTATTACAGAAGCTCGGTAGGCTAAAAAAAGTGACCATCATCGGCGTTCCGCCAACGATTAATGAGATAGTAGCACATCGTAACATCGTTTCTATACTTTTGCGTCTGTCGGGCGGAAGCGGTATTATGAAAGAACGTTCGAAAACCATACATCAGCGACCATGATATCCATACCAATTGAACTATCCGCACGCCACATACATATCACCAAAGACGATTGGGTCAAGCTTTTCGGTACGGCGGAGATGACGCTGGACCATCCGATATCGCTCCCTAAACAGTTCGTCGCAAAGGAGCGGGTCGTACTTAAGGGACCAAAGGGCGAGTACGCAAACGTCGGCGTCGTCGGACCGTTCAGGCAGTACACGCAAGTCGAGCTTTCATTAACAGAAGCGCGGCACTTAGGTATTGCGCCACCATTAAGCGATTCGGGTCTTCTCGACAACGCAGCGACAATAACAATCGAAGGGCCAGTTGGCGAAATCACAAAACCCGCCGCAATCATCCAACAGCGCCACCTTCACTTAAGCCCCGATGACGCGAAAACGCTCGGGCTTTCTGACCGTCAGGTTATCTCGGTGCGTGTCGGCGGACCGCGAGGTGCGCTCCTCAACAACGTCTATGCCCGTGTTGACAGAGATTTTACAACACGGCTCCACCTCGACACTGACGAAGGAAACGCCTGTGGCGTCGTTCCCGGCATGACCGCTGATGTGGTGAAATGATATGACCCGGAATGTCGTCGTTCTCAATGCTGGTTCTTCCTCGGTAAAGTTCGCCGTAGCCCAGAACCGCCGTATCGTACTGCGGGGGTTTGTTGAGCACTTCGGTCGTCAGGCGCGCATACACGTCGTTTCAGAAGGCCGCCGTCGTACTCGGGTTGCGAACGTCCCAGATCTGAGATCAGCTCTCGTCGAAGTACGGCGAGTTGCTGCGGATTATGGGATTAAACCTGACATCATAGCACACCGCATCGTGCATGGCGGAAAGCGGTTCTCAAAACCCATGAGGCTGACGCCGTCTGTTATCCAGTACTTAAAAACGCTTGCTGATCTTGCGCCGCTGCATCAGCCCGCGAACCTTTTAGGCGTTTCTTTTGCGAAACGGGTGTGGCCAAAGGCTTTACAATGGGGCGTGTTCGATACGGCGATATACCGCTCGCTTCCTGAACACGCACGAACGTATGCGATCCCGAGGCGTTTAGCAACGCTCCTTGCAATAGAAAGGTACGGATTTCACGGCACATCGCACGCGTGGGTTTTCCGTCAGGGAGCTAAGAAGCTTCGGAAGCCGTTGCGGTCATTTTCTGCTGTAACAATTCACCTCGGCGCAGGAGCGAGTATGACACTGTGGCAGAACGGTGTACCGGTCGATACGACAATGGGTTTTACGCCGCTCGAGGGATTAACAATGCTCACGCGTTCTGGCGACATTGATCCTGCGATCCCGCTGTATATACAAAGCAAACTCGGGTGGTCTGCTGAACGTGTAAAATATCTTCTCGAGCATGAGTCCGGCCTTTTTGGACTCTGCGGTCTCAAAGACATGCGCGACATTCTCGGAGCAATAGGAAAACCTGTAGCAGGGTGGCCTCGCAGGAAATACACGGCAGCCGTCAGAGCACGGGCGAGACTCGCGCTTGGTGTCTACACGTACCGTATCCGGCGCTACCTTGCCGCATACCTTGGGCTCAGTAGTACTGTACAGGCGATCGTCTTTACCGGACCGATCAGCGGAAAACGTATCATCCGGCAGATGATCCTGCGTGACCTTCCGGCAGCACGGGGCATCCGTACATTCATGGTACCGACGGACGAGGAGCAGGCCATTGTTGACGCGGTTGCTGCATGATCCCGTTAGAAACTAGCTTTTGTTCACACAACAATATATCATGCATATGTATTTACCAAATCAGTTTCTAACGGGATGATACGCTGATTAATGATGCCAGCACGAACGAACGACATCACGTGGAAAATAGGCGGCGAAGCCGGTTTCGGCATCATGTCGACCGGAGAAATGTTCGCGCGCATCTGCATGCGGGCGGGCCTGAACGTTTTCAGCTACCCGGAGTACCCGTCGCTCATACGCGGCGGGCACAATACCGACCAGGTCACGGCTTCAGCCGAGCCGCTCACGAGCCATAGGACATCGGTCAGCATCCTCGTTGCGCTGAACCGCGAGACTATCGACCTGCACCTATCCGAGATGAGCCCGAACGGCGTGATCATCTATGATACGACGGATACAACGTTTGCCAAGTTCGATCCATCGAAGGTTTCGCGCCGCGATGTGCTGCTGTTCGGTCTGCCGTTAGAAGACCTTGCAAAGAAATCCGGCGGAGAGGTCCTGATGCGTAACACCGTGGCACTCGGTGCAAGTTGCGCGCTTTTAGATATTCCACTCGACAACCTGAATGAAGTGATCGACGAGACGTTCGGTAAAAAAGGGGATGAGGTTATTAAGCTCAACGCGGACGTGCTTGCTTCCGGCTACAAGGCAGCAACGAGCGCACAGAGAAAGAGCTGTCCCTGGCAGGTTACACCCGCGAAAACGAAGGATACGCGGGTGCTGCTTACGGGAAACGATGCTCTAGCGCTCGGCGCCATCCAGGCCGGCTGCCAGTTCTTCTCGGCATACCCGATGACCCCGGCAACGTCCATCCTGCACTTTTTAGCCCAGCATGGACCAGGTTTTGGGATGGTCGTACGGCACTCCGAAGACGAGATCGCAGCGGTCAACAACGCGATCGGCGCTGCGTACGCGGGCGTCCGCGCTATGACAGCAACGTCCGGCGGGGGATTTTCGCTCATGACCGAGGCGGTCGGTCTTGCCGCCATGACCGAGGTCGGTATCGTCATCATTGATGCGCAGCGTCCGGGACCGTCGACTGGCATGCCGACGTGGACCGAGCAGGGCGACCTTCGGCAGGTTTTGCACGCTTCGCAGGGCGACTTTCCGCGCATCGTGCTGGCGCCGACCTCGCACGCCGAGTGCTTTACGCTTATCCAGCACGCATTCAACCTTGCGGACGTCTACCAGACGCCGGTCATCGTGCTGACGGACAAGTACCTTGCTGAAGGGCGTTGCAGCGTCGCAGTGAAGGACCTAAAAACGCTTCCTATCAAGCGCGGTAAGGTATGGAAAGGGGAAGGAACTTACTTGCGATACCGCGAAAGGGTCACTGACGGGATCTGTCCGCGCGCCATCCCGGGAACCCCGAAAGGACTGTTCCTTGCGAACTCGGACGAGCACGACGAGTACGGATTTTCGAACGAGGACAAGGACCACCGCATAGCGCAGATGGAACGTCGGGCACGGAAAGTAGCAACGCTCCGGAAAAAGACGATGCCACCCCGAATCATTGGAGCAAAAAAAGCTTCGCTCACGGTCGTGACGTGGGGTTCGTCTGCCGGACCGGTCGAAATGGCGCTTGCAACGTTAAAAAAGAACTACGGAAAGACCGCGAACGCGGTCGTTGTCCCGATGGTAGCTCCTCTTCCCGTTAAAGTGTTCATGGCAGCGATGAAGAAAGCGAAAAAGACCGTCATTGTAGAGAGTAATCGAAGCGGAAAGTTCGCCGGCTTCATCCGCGAGTACACGGGTTTCACGCCTGACCATTCGATACGGCGGTATGACGGAAGGCCGTTCGACCCTGACGAGCTTGCTAAAGAACTTGCTTTGATTGCAAGAAAGAAATGATCCCGTTAGAAGTCACCCATAAAAATACTGATAGCAATTGTTCATATTTGATCTTATTTAATGAGGACTTCTAACGGGATGAGCACGATACAGCCACAAGACGAGTTTAAAACGCCGGTCGTTCCGACGTGGTGCCCTGGCTGCGGAAACTTCGGTCTCTGGACGAGCTTAAAGCAAGCGCTCGCCGAACTGAAACTTCCAGTGCATAAGGTCGTTGTCGTGTTCGGAATCGGCTGCTCGGGAAACCAGGCGAACTTCGTCAGGGCATACGGTTTCCACGGTCTGCACGGTCGGGCGCTTCCTGTCGCAGAAGGTATCGCGCTCGCGAACAGCGGAGTAACGACGATCGCGGTCGGCGGAGACGGCGACGGCTACGGCGAGGGCATGGCGCACTTCATCCACACGATCCGCGCCAATCCGAACGTGACGTACCTCGTGCACGATAACCAGATGTACAGCCTGACGAAAGGGCAGACGTCGCCGACGTCAGCGCGAGGGACAAAGACGCCGTCGACGCCCTTCGGCTCGACCGACACGCCGGTAAATCCCTTGACGCTTGCGCTTGCTGCAGGCTGCGGATTCGTTTCCCGCGGGTTCGCAGGTGATACGACGCACCTGACGCAGCTCATAAAAGAGGCGATCCAGTTCCGCGGATTCGCGCTCGTCGATATTTTCCAGCCGTGCGTCACGTTCAACAAGGTGAACACGTACAAGTGGTTCTACGACCGCGTTGTAAAGCTCGAAACATTGCAGCACAACTCTGCGGATCGCGATGCAGCGTGGAAAGCTGCACAGAACGAGGAAAAACTTCCCATCGGTATATTCTACCGGAAGGAAATGCCGATACTCGAAGACGGGTTTACAGCAATAAAAGAAAAACCGCTTATTGAGCAATTGCCAAACGGCCGGAACATCAGAAAGCTGCTGGAGGGGATGAGATAGGAGTGAAGTGAGGTAAATTTAGCATTTTTTGACATATGTCATTAAAAGTGATGTAATATGTCTATTTATGCTTGACACGTAAAAAGAAAAGGCATATGCTCCAGATATATGTTTAACTTCGAACGATTTTCAGGGGTCGGTGATAAATGGGACGATCGAATAAGTCTCACGAAATCCCATTTTATTGGGCTTCCCCACGCATTTTGTGAAAAACACCGAGTTGCTGATTTTAATTATGTTGAGCTCTTTTTCGATAAAGAAAAGAAGGCAATTGCCTTTAAATTCCTTAAAGATAAGTCCGATAGCTGTTATCGATTGAATTATTCAGAAGCCAACAGAAGCGCATCAATATCCGCGAGATCATTTTTACGATTCTACGACATTGATCCTTTAAAATATAGTGGGAAATACCCGGCAGTAATCGTACCAGATGAAACAATTGGACCAATTTACGTGATTGAACTAAAAGAACATGAACCAACGTGAAGTAAGAATCGCAAAAAATCCTCCCCGCGAAGAGAAGATTTTTTTGCTGCCGATTACTCGGCTTCCTCATTATAGCACACGTTGTAGATCGGCACATCGCTGAAGATAGATAATATGCAGATAAAGCAAAACAAACAAGATGTTCGAGCCCGACGCCGTTACACCTTTTGGTCGTGGGAGGGATTGTCATTGGGTACTTTTGTTATATTGTTGGTCAGCCTAATGGGAGGATATGCAATCGCCAGGATAACGCAACAGAAACCGAGCCCAACGTCTCAACCGGAAATGATGATTGATAGAACGCCATTCGCGGAATGGGTAAAGAGCGATCAAGTAGTCAATGATTTAGAGAATCATGACGGGGTTCTGACTTTATCGGAGGACGGTTACCGACGACAGTGGAAAGATCGTTATAAGGGACGGTCTATTCGTGATCCTCAGGGATACATTCAGTCACCAAAACCAATGCCAGAAAATGTATTTGTCTGCACAAAGGTTTTGTCACAGACGTCCTCAATTGATTTTTCGTTTCGCTTGAATAATAAACTGCAGGTTATTCATGGTGATGGCGACGACCGAACAATTGCACTGAAAAAAATTTCTGGTGTGAATGCAAACGGTGAATACATTAAACCCAATGACGGAGGCGGTCATGTTGATAGATTAAATCGGTTTCATCTCGATGTTTCCCTGCCAATAGGAAAGGAATTTACATCTTGTCTAACCATAACAGCGCCTGAAGGAAAAATTTCAAAACAAGTCAGGGTTGACCTTCTTGTTCTTGATGACAAAGGCAATCCGATGAAATTAGGGCCGATGCCGTCATGGATTGTCGAAGCGCCAGAACAGACGAATGGTAATAGTGGCGTGTTCAGTGTTGGTCTTATAGATAGTAGGAACGGGCATCCAATCGTTGAATTACGTGGATATTGTGCGGTCGCAATGAGCGATTGGGGCGATCGACCAAGTGATCGAGAACGTAAGGCATGTATCAATCCATAGGAAGGAGGTGGTAGAAATGAGAGTTCGAGTAAAAAAGGTAATTGATGGAGACACTTTTGAGGATACGCGAAAGCGATTTTTCCGATTGGCTGATATTGATACTCCAGAGAAAAGAGAACGGGGCTATCAAAAAGCTAAGGGAATATTGAAAGATTATATCAATGGTGAAGAATTGATAGCGCGTGTTGAAGGGCAGTCATACGGTAGAAAGGTGGCAACCGTAAGAAAACCAGGGGAAAAGATGAGCATCAATACAAAAATGAAGCGCCGAGGCTATTCAGCGTAGAAGTGTAAAAAAATCTCAACTTCGGCTATACTTTCGGTATGGCCTGCTTCATTGCTCCGACAACTGCAGCAATCATCGTGACCGCTGCAAAGAAGAAGATCACACCGCGCTTTCACGTTGCGTGGCTTCTTGCCCTGCTCTGGGGCGGGGTTGCCTGGCTCATTCCGGAGCACATCTACCACGGCGAGGTAGTGTTCTACCCGCCGTTCTTCACTGCCGGACTCCGCCACATCCTTTCCGAGATTCTCAGGGTCGGCGTTCCTATGACCGTTGGTGCGGTCGCGGTATGGCTTGTCCTGATCGCGTTTGCAGCATTATCCAGAAACAAGAAACTCCAGCCTCGCTTCGGCTACCTCATGGTCGTCGGCGCGGTAATGATGATCCTCGTCGATCGGATGGTTTCTTAAGAAGCAAACCAACTCGTCGAAACAGAGGTTTTTGCGTAAAAAATCATGAAGCCCGGGCAAGAGAGTGCTCGGGCTTCGGTAGGTCGTACTCGCGCAGGGTGCACGAGAACGAACAAAGGGTGACGAACGGAGGGCGTCCGATGGTGAGGTATACCAGAACTTCCTCCCGGAATGGTCCTCTTCAAGAAGAGAACGTGGCCGGTGTTCAGAATCATGAGACCCAGATGAGCCCACAGTACGCACCGGCAATCACGGCCAGTAGACACGCACGAAGGGCGTGTGGGTACATCAGTGATATGGGCCATTCCGGGTCCGAATACCCACGGAAATCACGGATGCCATGATAGAGCGCCATCACGACATCGTACAGTATGTACGCAACAGCGCACACAAGCACAGCCGTTTTCGCCGCACCATACAGTATTGGCTCGTCGTTCAGGTGGTTGTACGTAATATGGGTGACCCCTAGAAATACCAAGAGGAAGAGCGTCCTGGCGCCGTAGACCACAAACTTAATATGGAAGTATTCACGCCAGTCGAAATGGTAGTTGAGCGAAAAACCATACACGATCGTCCAAACGAGATCAATACCAGCGGCACAAAGCACAAACATCCTCACAATCTCATACAGAACCTCTGGTATCTCAAACATGAGTGAACTCCTTGCCATTCTCATGGCGGTGGGACGTGGTGTTTCTGCCGATCTGTCAATAGGCGTTCAGGTCGACTGGTTTATGGGGACAGCAACGTGCTGACGTTAGCACTATCCGTAACAATGTCAAGGAATGGAGCTCGGCACCTTAAGAACCTCTCCGCTACTGTGGAGGGGTTGTCCCGTCATTCGACAGGACGGGGAGGTGGTAATGAAAAGATAGCCGCTTCGCCAGCGCTTACGCTTTGTCCCACTTCACCCACGCACCGGTCGCTACGCTCCGGTGCGGGGCTTCGCCTTCAGGGATTGCCAATTCACTTTCAAAAAGTGCGCGGCGCAGCTCATGCACGGATCATACGCGCGGATGAGCTTTTCGATCTCGAATTCGAGCTTTTCTTTTTCTGTGTTAGGTAACAGCTTTTCGACGAGGACAACGATATCCTCTTCGATGTTTATCTGGTTCTGGTTCGTCGGGACGATGACCTCGCCGCCTTTGACAATGCCCTTGTCGTCGATCTCGACCTTATGGTAGAGCGTTCCGCGCGGCGCTTCGATAACACCAATGCCGATACCGGCTTTGTACGGCTTTTTCACGACCGGCTCGGGTTTGAATGAGCTGGTCCTAAGTATCTCTACGGCATCATCGAGGCAGTGAAGAACCTCGATAGCCTGCGCGAGGTTATTGTCGAAAATATCCGTTGACGGGAACCGGTCAAGGAGTTTTCCTAACGTTTGCTTTGTCTTTGCGTGGAGCTTTTCTTTCGCGATGTTGAGGCGCGCCAGAGCACCTACCATGTACGAATGTTCTTTGTGCTTGTACGCTGATGCCTGCGAGTAGGGGAGAACGACATGCTCAAGGTGCTGCCGGAACTCGCGCGGCGGGATCGTTTCGCCGGTATCGGTCCTGTAGATCGAGCCGGTCAGGTATCCGAACCGTTCGGGAACGAGCGCCATATAGTGCGTTTTCCGGTCAAGGTGGAACGGCGCTTTCGCGAACGTGTCGATGAGCCGCAGAACAGCTGGGCGCGCTTTCTCGAGCTTTGTGATCGCTTCTTTGATACCTTCGGCATCGGGGAAGCGTAGAAATCCGCCGATCGTCGGGTGGAGTGCGTGCACGCTACGGCCAGCAACGAGGGTCGCAAGGAAATTTCCAGCCGCTTTTATTTCAAAGCCGTCGTGCAGCTGCTGGTGCTGCTCCGGGTCGTTCTCGTCGAAATCGAGGAACGCGTCCTTGCCGTAGAGGTCCGGCATCGAAAAGAGGTAGAGGTGCAGGGCGTGGTCGCGAATGTTCAGGCCATACATGGTGAGCCACCGGAGCAGCATGGTCTGCATACTCGGGACGATGCCGAGCGCATCCTCGCACGCCGCGATACTACACAAGAGGTGCGCGTTCGAGCACGTGCCGCAGATACGCGACAAAAGCTGCGGCAGCGCGATGATAGGCTTTCCCTTCATCGCCTCGACGTAGAAGCGTTTGTACTCCGTCGTTTTGAAGTGGCATTCCGTGACCTTGTCGTCCACGACCTTGACGTCGAGCGACGCCGAACCCTCGATCTTCGAGATGCGGTCCATGGTGAGGTCTATCGTGTGCATAGGTCAGGCGTTAAGAAATTCCTTGACAAGTCCATCCACTGCAGCGAGGAAGAGCTTCGGATCCATGGGGCAGCCGGGAACCTGCGCATCGACCTTCACGACGTCAGACACCCTTAATACTTTTGGCAGCGCCTTGAACCGGTCGATGAGGAACTGTATCTCGTGCATTTGTTCCGGCGTAAAGCTGTTCCGTTGTGCAGACGGCATACCAATGACCGCGCAGGAGCCGATCGCGACGAGCTTTTTCGCCTTGCTCCTGATGGTCTTGAGCTTTTTTGCATGCGCTTCCGATGCGATAGCTCCCTCAACGAACGCGATGTCCATGTCGTCCATGACATTCTTGCTTTTCAATACGTGCGCGTGCCGGAAGTCGAAGAGCTCCTTCCACTCCTTCCAGTGGTCGTTCATGAGCTCGGTGAACACGATGGTGCTGTCCTCGCAGCACGAGAACGAGAACCATCCAATGCGTATCTTTTTCTTCGGCGGCGTCATCCCGTTAGAAGTAACTTTTGGCAAGTTGGCCATGGTCGTTCATGTTCAATGTTTTATTAAGGGGACTTCTAACGGGATCATGGTTTCTGCAAAGGTATCGACTTCAGGTCGAATGAAGGGTCAGCAAGCTGTTTCAAGTACGGCTCAATTTTAACATCCTGTTCAATGATTTTCAGAAGCGGCTGCAGGTCGACGGTCCTGTTGATCATCGTAGCACCTTCAACCTCGCCGTTCCAAATGATGATGCGGGTATAGCCCCCGGATGCGGGCATTCCCCGCGTTACGACCGTTCTTCCGGGGAGTATGCGAATGTCGCCGGCAAACACGATCGCGGTCCCGAGGCCCTGTGCAGTATAGAACGAGACGTGTTTGAACGGTATGTTACCGCCCATCATGTTCTCTGCTGCTATTTTGCCCTGCAGCTGCGCATTCGCCCAGTTGCCGAACTGGATGTATTCGTTCAGGATCCTGTCCCCGTACTCGGCAGAGTCGCCGGCAGTGTATACGTCCGGCGCGGACGTCTGCAAGAATTCGTTCGCCAGTACGCCTCGGTTGCAGGAGATCCCGGCATTTTTAATCCAGTCGAGCGTGGTCTTCGTCCCGATCCCGACGATGATCATGTCGACCGGCATGGTCGCTCCGCTATTGAGCTTCACTCCCTCGACGCGTGTTCTGCCAATGACCTCATCAACGAGCGTTTCGTAAACGATGTTCACTCCTCCTTTTTTCAGTGCCGCTTCGATCATGCGTCCGGACGGCTCATCGAGCAGAGGCTCCCAAAAGTACTTCTCGCGGATGATGAGCGTTACATCGAGGCCTGCGAGCTTCAGCATGTCGCACATTTCGAAGCCGATGAACCCGCCTCCGATGACGACCGCTTTCTTCGCTGTCTTCACGTCCGCAATGATGCCCTTCGCGTCATCGAGCGTACGGAGGTAGTGAACGCCTTTTTTGTCTGCTCCGGGGATGGTCCAGCGACAAACGTCGCAGCCGAGCGCCAGCAGGAGCTTCTCGTAGGCGATCTCGTTGCCGTCCTTCAGCGTCACAAGCTTCTTCTTCGTATCCAAAGAGACAACCCGCTGCCTGAACGTCGTACTGATGCTGTTATCCTTTGCCCACGACTCCGATTTTAGGAAGACCGAATCGAACGGGATCTTCCCGAGGAAGAACGATGGCTTTGACAGCATGATGCGCGAGTAGAACCGGTACGGTTCGTCCGAGACGATGTGGATGCTTGACGTCTTGTCTTTCAGCCGGATGGTCTCGGCAGCGGAGGTTCCTGCGACCCCGCCCCCGACGATCAGGTACTTCGTCTGTATCATGGATAGATCTGCTTCCCGTCCTCGTCGTACACGAAGATCGCCTTGGTCGGGCAGGACTGCGCTGCATTGATGATCGTTTCGTCGTCGATTGTTTTGTCTTCGAGGTCTTTCCGTTCCGAAGGACCGGAGCTCTTCGCGCCCTTGTCGAGCTTCATGACCGCCTTGTTCTCGGCGTCGAGCTCAAAAACACCCGGCGCATTCACGATACAGCTCGCCGCGCCAATGCAGAGGTCGCGGTTCACGACGACCTTCTTCACCTTCTTTTTTTCATCGGCCATAATGAATCCCTTTCGTTAGTTGTCGATACGTGGTTGATGGATACAGTATACAAAAAAAGAAGGGGATTGTCGTTACTTGGCTTCTCGCACGTAATGTGGCCCCGGGGACAGACCCGAACCCTACGTGGTTCGGGGCAAGGATTCTCCCGCGGAGCCACGTATTACGCGACGGAGCGGGATCCCGCCTTCCATAAATTATTAAATCAAGGTTGCGGGAGAACCTGCGTCGTAGGCATCAGTGCTTATATTTCGAATAATTTTTCTAGAACAAAAAAACTTTGTTGGCTCCGAGGGTGGGACTCGAACCCACGACCAATCGCTTAACAGGCGACTGCTCTACCACTGAGCTACCTCGGAATCAACAAAGTTTTTTAGAACGTTTTACGCGGGTACTACGGAGCAATCAGTACTTATGATTTTTTATGGGGCCGCATGCCAGCATGCAGTTCGCGGTGACAGTTCGCGCACACCAGGAAACACTTATCCGTTTCCTGTTTTACGCGTTGCCATGAACGCGTTAGACCCTGGCCGGATATCGAGAATCGCTTCGTTGCAGCTACCCGGTGATGAAACTCGAGTGCAGCGATTGATCGATGATATCCGCAGATTTGACAGCGGCCACCCTTATACTCGACCACCGTCGCTTTGATCGTCTTCCGACGTTCGGCGACGGCGAGTTTGAGATATTCGGCGCGATCCGCATACCGGCGTTTGTCTGGCATACATTACTAGGTATACCAAACATCAATGTCAATGTACAGCCGACCACTCTACCACCTACTGCCACATGCGGGGCCACTGCCTGCCCGCCGAAGCGACGGCGTAGGCGGGAGCCCTGCCCCGTACCGGACGAATGAAGTGAGTCCCGGTGCGGGGTACCCCGGAGCGCTGGGGATGACACGTGGAACGTAGGAATAGTGTACCTAGACGTATGGTAGGCGTCAACGAGCAAGCGCTATGCTATGATACATTCATGCCGCACACGCACGACCATCTCTGCCTCACCGTTGAAACGTTCATCGTATACAACAGCAGGGTGCTCCTCCGTATGCACGAAAAGTATCACATTTGGCTCGGCGTCGGAGGTCACGTTGAATCCGGAGAGGATCCGAACGAAGCTGCCGTGCGCGAGGCAAAGGAAGAGACCGGTCTTATTATCACGCTCGTCGGTCCGCAGCCGAATATCGGAAAGGATGAGCCAGCATACCGTCAGCTCGTCGGTCCTGCATTTATGGATCGCCACCGTGTGTCAAATACCCATGAGCACGTGACCTTGCGATTTTTTGCTACTTCGGACAGTGGAAAGGTAGCACCGATGAGCGCCGGAGACCGAAGCGATGAGTGGAAGTGGTTCACGGAGAAAGAGCTTGATGATCCGGTGTATGGCATTCGTGATACGATCCGATACTATGCAAAAGCAGCGCTTGACGCGTTAGGGAAAGGATAGCGCGGGGGGCTTGCGTAATTCTGTGGTTGTGCTATAGTGTGAGTGCTGTATGGTTTCTTCGTAGGTTTTCATACGAAAGACATTGAGCCGGTTCGCCGGAGACGGCGAGCACAGGCCTTGGTTTTTAGTAGGGCCAAAAAAGAAAGTAGGTCGTCCGTACAGTAAAAAAAGATTCGTAAGAAAGGTTTAAGAAGAACATGGCGAAGAAACTATACGTTGGTGGGATTCCGTACACGACAACTGAGGAATCCCTCAAGACCGCCTTCTCACAGGCCGGCACGGTCACCTCTGCTACCATCATCATGGACAGGATGACAGGCCGATCAAAAGGCTTCGGGTTCGTCGAGATGTCGGCGGACGAGGATGCCGCGAAGGCGATCGAGATGTACAACGGCAAGGACTTTGAGGGACGAACCCTCACGGTCAACGAAGCTCGGCCAATGACCGAGCGGCCACAGCGTCGAAGCGGCGGATTCAACCGCGGCGGCGGCGGCAGCAACTGGGGCAACTAACGTCGTACTAACCAAGACCCGCTGGGGTTTCCCCGGCGGGTTTTTGGTTCTGTGCGGACCGAATTGTAAACCAAAAAACCTGCCGCCGTATTCGGGGGCAGGTTTTTAATGGTGGAGGTTATGCTCCGAGAACTGAGTCCTTCGCAGCTTTTGCGACGCGGAACTTCACGACGGTCTTCGCCGGGATCATGATCTCAGCGCCTGTCGCAGGATTGCGCCCTTTTCGCGCTGCTCGGTTCTTCTTTACAAACTTACCGAGGCCGGGGATCGTGAACTCCCCGACGCGCTTTGCCTCGCCGTAGGCGGTCTGGACGAGAAGATCCAAGAGTCCCGCTACGTCCTTGCGGCTGTGGCCGGACTTCTCAGCGAGGTGGTTGAGAAGTTGCGACTTATTCATGGGTTTATCTGCCATGTGTGTGCTCCTTACTTGTTAATTAGCTTTGCTAAGATACTGTCTTGTGGAAAAAGTATAGCAAATAAAGGGTTTTTACGCCAATTCTCAAAACGGTACCCTGTAGAGGTACCAGGGGGGTCTACTGCACCTTGAGGTTTTTAATAAAAGCAGGAGGGGCCGTATCGGTCTGGGTGCATGCTTTGTTAAGGATTGGCCGCGAGTAGATAGTGCCGCAGCTGCTACTGTCGACGCAGGTGCGTTGCTGTATGCCGCTTATGCACGTTGACCAGCCACCGCATGTCCACCGTTCTGTACACGATTCGGTCGGCTTGCTGCTGTATGCTCCGATATCCGATCCATTCGTTCCAGCGCTCCTCGCCGGCGAATCGATTGTGAGCGAAAAGTTACCGGTGGAAGGGTCGACGAACATCGGGTTTGCGACGAGCGAGTTCGCGTCTTCCGGATGACCTGCACGGACGCTCTCGCTTCGCCAGTTCGCGATTGAGCCGTAAGAGCCGAAGGTCACGCTACCCGTCCTGTTGTGGAAGAGATTGTAGTTGCTCGTCATGCGGTTGAACGAGAACGCGTCGAACGAAAATACGGACGGACCGCTGTAGTCGAATATATTGTTCGTGAATGTATCGGCTGGTGGGCCGTTCTCATAGACCATGCGCTGGCTACGGTTTCCTGACCCTTCGACGTAGAAGGTATTGTGGTCGAACGTGTTTCCGAAACCGCCGGTAATAGTTCCTCCCGCGAACACGTCATTCCCCCAAAAGGTGTTATAGAGGAACTGGTTATTCGCGCCGATCGCTTGAATGGAGTTGCTCGGTGCGTTCTCGGATCGGAACGTGTTCTGCTTGAAGGTGTTGCCTGAGGGGTATCCTTTATCGGGCTCTCCTGCGGCAATGAGCAGCGCTACTCCCGCGTTAGTCCAAAAGGTATTGTTTTCGAACGTCGTACTGCTGGCATCATCGCGGATCGAAAGGCCGACTGCCGAATCAGTGGATCGGATTACGTTTCCGAGCACTGTACTGTTCGACGTGCAGCACAGCATGAACGTCGCCAAAGCGTCTGTCGGGGTTCCGGAACGATGGTTGATGATGGTATTGTTCGAGATCGTATGTTCGCCGAGTGGGCACGGTGACTGTTCAGATCCAGTGATCTCGACGAGGACGTCCGCGGTGCCTTCGATAGTACTGTTCGTCACCATTTCACCGGCTGCGGCATTAGATCCCCGTCCGACCGCGCGGAAACTCCCGATGGTGCTATTGGTTATTACATTATTATCTCCATCGAGAACAACGACGTCCCCGCCTCCGCTGAAGCGATCGACAAGGTTCCTGTCAGCAGCCTCCTCCTCAATCGAGATATCAGATGATGAAACGACGCTCCGAATGACGATACCGGCCTGGTTGACGATCCGGACAGCATTTCCGCCGTCTGTGGTGATGGTCTTGCCGTTGCCCTCGATCGTCACGTTGCTGACGGTCGGCGTCAGGCAGTCGAGTCCGCCTGATGCGACGAGGTCATTGCTGATGGAGTAGGTGCGGTAAGAAACGTCCCACACCGAGTTGTCACAGGACGTAATTGGACGCGGGGTCTGCGCGAAAGCGAAGTGGACGTAGAGACGAACGCCGCTTGATACGAGCGCGAAAAGCCCTATGGTAAGTACGGGTAGCACTATGCGCGCAAATGGTTTGCTTTGTGCCATGACACCTGGCAGTATAGCAAAATAGAATGAGAACGCTATAGTCAGACCGAAGCGAACGCGATATACTTTTTACCATGAACAACGTCTTTGTCTTCGCGCTTTCGGCGAGCATCATTGCGAGCGTCGGAGGCCTTGCCGGTGGGCTTCTCCTTCTTGCCCGCGAGCGAGTAGCCCGTATGCTTTCCCGGGTGCTCATCGGGTTTTCCGCAGGCATACTGCTGGGCGTTACGTTTTTCGATCTTCTGCCGGAAGCGCTCGCCGGTTTTTCAGAGACAAGAGCGGCATTCGGGTACGTCATGCTCGGCATTCTGGTGTTCTTCGTGATCGAGCGAATCATCGCCTCCGTCCACAGCCATGAGCACGCGGTAGATGATGACGACAGCGCAAACGCGGAGACGCTGCGGCGATCAGTCCCGCTCGTGGTGTTCGGTGATACGGTCCATAACTTCATCGATGGTATAACGGTTGCGGTTACGTTCGTTGCGAGCATTCCACTCGGTATGGCGACCGCGACGTCGGTCCTTGTTCATGAACTGCCACACGAGATCGCGGATTTCACCATACTGATCCGCAGCGGCATGAGCAGGAAAAAGGTGTTCCTCGTTAATTTCATCAGCGCGCTGGTCGCTCCGCTCGGCACGGTGATCGCGTACTTCTTCGCGACGAACATCGAGGGCTTATTCGCCCCATTGCTCGCTATCGCTGCCGGTAACCTCTTATATATCGCCATGAGCGACCTCCTGCCGCACCTATTCCATGAGCGGGATCGCATAAAGATAGTTATTCAGGTTTTCATGCTGCTGCTTGGCGCCGGCATTCTCTTCTTCATTCCGATGCATTGATATGCACCTGAGCGTACGAAAAATCGTTGTAAGTTGCACCGTTATCCTTGCTGTTCTTGCAGGCTGGTTCGGCTACACGCACCGCGTTGCGATCAAGGATAGGCTCTTCTCGCATACAGAAGACGTTCCTGCGGCAGTGAACCGCGACGATATCGTAACGAACAGTAACAGTAACACAAGCGAAAACGCGAACGCGAACCTGAACACGAATACCCCGGTCGCTGAAAAGCCGCTTCCTGAAGAGTTCAATCTTAAGGTGCCGTTCACGTCGCAGGCGCCGCACGCGAACTGGGACACTGACCACGATGAGTTCTGCGAGGAGGCCGCGGTGCTCATGGTCGGGAGGTACTGGCAGGATCGGGGGATCGCGGATAAGGATGAGGCAGAGGATGCGCTCCAGCAGCTAAAGACGTGGGAGGTCGAGCACCTCGGTTTCTACTACGATACAACCGCAGCAGAATCGGCATCGATCCTGACAGGAATGTACGACATCTCGTTCGATCTTATTGAAGATCCGACCGTCGATGCGATCAAACGCGCTGTCGTATCAGGCAGACCGGTTATTGTTCCGACAGCCGGGCGCGAGCTTGGCAATCCCAATTTCCGTCAGCCTGGTCCGGTATACCATAACCTTGTTATCAAGGGATACACGAAGGACGGGAGGTTCATTACGAACGATCCCGGTACGCGGAAGGGAGCCGATTACGTGTACGACACTGCAGTCGTCATGAACGCCATGCACGACTGGGTGCCGAAGGGCGACAGGACGAAAGCAGGTAATGGTGCTGCGAACGGAAAAAAGGTCATCATCATTGCGCGAGGTGTCCTATGAGACAAATGACATTAGCAATTGTTTCTGTCGTCACAGCGCTCGTTCTCTTTATCGGTGCAGGGTGCTCGGTCAATAAGACGGATGATACGTTCGCGACACCCCGTGTCGGGAGCACGGCGACGTTCCAGGAGTATCCGCGGTGGGGGATTTCCGGGACCGTGACGGTCGTTGATGCGCGAACGCTTCGTTTCGATGATTTTTCTTATCATGGCGACACGAGCGTGCCTGCAGAGATCCGGCTGCAGAAGAACTTCAACAAGGTAGCAACGCTCAAGGACCTTACTGACCAGACGTTCGATCACGCAACGTTTTTGCTTGCCATTCCAAATACCGTAGCGCTCAGCGACTTCGATCTCGTTGTCGTTTTTAGTCCGGCGTTCAATACATCGGTCTCGGGTGCTGCGTTTTGAGCGATTCCTTGCAGTGCTTGTTGTAACCCCCTTTGACTAGCGCAGTAAAGGGGAGTACTATTCATACTATTGAGACTTTGTCTCAATAGTATGCAGGCTTCCTCACGACACACAACACAGCGCCGACGGATACTAGCGAAAGTAAAAAAGAGCGCAGCGCCGCTCTCTGCAGAGGAAATTATTCGCGCTGAGCCTGGGTTTGCCCGGGCAACCGTATTCCGCAACCTCGACCTTCTCGCGAAGAGGGGCGAGATCGTCGTCGTCGAAACGAACGACGGCGTCCGGCGCTATATCGGGCACAGTTCCCACGAGGCCGTGTTCCACTGCCAACGGTGTGGGAAGACAAGGCGTTTGAGTAGTAAGACGCTTGACGACTACGTCCAACGGAAAATGGATGGAGCGCAGGTCGTATTCTATTCGCAGCTTATTGGATATGGGCTATGTACGTCATGCGCCGCTACAATGAAACTGTTATGAATGCACTCGCTGTCAGAAATCTTCACATCAGCGTTAACAGTTCAGAGATACTGGACGGCGTTACATTGACCGTGAGGGCGGGCGAGACGCACGTGCTCATGGGTCCGAACGGGTCTGGTAAGAGTACGCTTGCCATGACCATCATAGGCCACCCCTCGTATACCGTTACGAAGGGGACTGCGACGTTCCGGGGAAAGAACGTACTTAAACTCAAACCGGAGGAGCGGGCACGGCTTGGGCTCTTCCTATCGTTCCAGCATCCGACCGAGGTTGCAGGAGTATCGTTTACAAACTTCATCCGAAGTGCGTACCGCGGAACAAAGGGTACTGTATTGAAGAACGTTCGTGAATATACTGAGCAGAAGATGCATGCACTGGGCTTTGGCGGAGAGTTTTCGACGCGGAACCTCAACGATGGTCTTTCCGGCGGAGAAAAGAAGCGCAGCGAGATCGTGCAGATGGCTATGCTGCAGCCGAGAATGGCACTTCTCGACGAACCTGATTCGGGACTGGATATAGATGCGCTCAGGGCGGTGTTTCGGGGGATCAGCAAGGTGCGGGGACGAATGGGTCTTTTGGTCATTACGCACAATCCGAAGGTTACGGCACTGCTGAAACCGGACCGCGTGCACATCATGGTGGGGGGAAGGATCGTGAGATCGGGGGACCGGCGACTGACGCTGTCGATTGAGAAAAAAGGGTATGGATGGTTGATGAAAGGAAGCAAAAAATTATAGAGTAAAAAACAAGTACGTTATGAAACGAAATTTATATCATCTTCATTATCGTCAAGACTTCACGCTATTAGTGATTGATGCCTTTCAATATCACACAGACTACTACAACGTTGACTATGTGTTCTTATTCACTAATCCGCCGCCAATTTTTTCAGCTTACCTTTCTAAGAAAGGACTGCGGGAAGCGAGCAACTTGACGCTTAAACGTCTTCTTCACAATCGGTCTTGGAAGCAGATGTTTGTCGAAGGTAGAAAGCGATTTTCGACCGTAGATCGAATCAGAAAACAGTTCGTCGGTCGTGTGAACATTCAACAGAGAATACAAAGGATCGAGTTGATATTTTTACTCTTTTACGATTTAGGAAAAAGCTACTTCTATACCGACGGCACGTCGCTCGCTGGTGTCGAAAAACACAGCAGTAAACCCGGCGTATACCGGATGCTGAAGTACATCGGCCACTATAAAATTGAGGCTCATAAGCGGTTGAGTATCCTTGAAGATATGCTGATCCGTGAGGTGCAACGCCTCGGTCGGCAGCTTCATATTTCCTCAAAACTCTTGTTGATGCATTCAGTCGATGAATTTCGAAAAGGCGCGAAGTCGCTTTTTCGAAACATTCCACAAGCCGTTCGAGCTCGAGAGCACGGGTACGTGCTGCTGCAGCGTGGCGGACGTTGGGTCATTCTGACCGGGCCAGCTTTTCAGAGTTGGAAACGGCGACTGTTACCGGCTGGCGATGAAAGAGAAGTCTATGGAAGGGTTGCATATCAGGTACCGTATGTCGTTCGGGGCAGAGTCCGACGTCATTTTTCGTTTACCTACACCACTCGGCTCGAAGCGGGAGAAATTATAGTCACCGGCATGACTAACCCGCAGATGTTTCCAATGCTGAAGCGGGCAAAAGGGATCGTGACGGATGAAGGAGGACTGATGTGTCATGCCGCGATTGTGTCGCGTGAGTTGAAAAAACCGTGCATCGTCGGAACGAAAGAGGCAACACAGGTGTTTCGAGATGGGGATGTCATTGAGATGGATACTCGCCGCGGAATTGTAAGAAAGATCGTGAGATCGGGGGACCGGCGACTGGCTTCACAGGTCGCACAGAACGGCTACGGGCGGTTCGTGGATGCAGCGAGGATGCGATGACCGGACCATCGGCCGATGTCGTCCGCAGCATCTCGGTGCAGAAACATGAACCGGAATGGGTGACCGCATCGAGATTGAAGTCGCTCGCAGCGTTCAGGAAATGCGGACGGCCTTCGTGGGGGCCGAGTCTTACAGGTCTCCGGTTCGGTGATCTGAAATACTACCTAAAGCCGATAGGCGATGCGACACGGTCATGGCGCGACGTGCCCCGTGACGTGAAACGCGCCTTCGACCGCATGGGCGTGCCGCAGGCGGAGCGGAAACTGCTCGCCGGCGTCGGCGCGCAGTTCGATTCGGAAATGATCTACCATCGTTACCGTGACGCTCTTCGGAAGCTCGGCGTCGTGTTCTCGAGCATGGAGGATGGCGTACGCGAGCACCCGGAGATCGTCCGTCGGTATTTCGGAACACTGGTACCGGCGCACGACAACCCGTTCGCGGCACTGAACTCCGCGGCATGGTCCGGCGGGTCGTTCATCTACGTGCCGAAGGGCGTTACAGTAGCGGCGCCGCTGTCGGCGTTCTTCATGATCAATGCCGAGCGGCTCGGGCAGTTCGAGCGGACGCTCATTATCGCGGACGACGACAGTTCGATGCACTACATCGAGGGATGCACGGCACCGCGGTACTCGGCAGCCAGCTTGCATGCCGGTGTCGTCGAGATTTTTGTCGGGAAGCGCGCGAAGGTCCGCTACACAACGATGCAGAACTGGTCGCGGGACGTCTACAATCTCGTGACAAAGCGCGCGCGCGTCGAGGAAGAGGGTGTGATGGAGTGGATCGACGGCAACATCGGCTCGCGCGTGACCATGAAGTATCCCGGCTGTCTTCTCGTCGGCAGGAAAGCCCATGGCAGCATGCTGTCGCTCTCGCTTGCAGGAACGGGACAGCATCAGGACACGGGCGCCCGCATGGTCCACGGAGCCCCCGAAACGACGTCGGTAATCACGTCGAAGTCGGTCGCAAAGCAGGGTGGCCGGACGTCGTTCCGAGGGCTTGTCCGCGTTGCGCGGGGAGCTCGTAGTGCACGGTCACACATGCGGTGCGACTCGTTGCTGATCGATCCGCGAAGCAGCGCGGATTCCTATCCGACGGTGCAGAGCAGCGAACTCACGGCCACCGTGAGCCATGAGGCAACGGTCGGGAAACTCGGCGATGAACAACTGTTCTACCTACGTTCCCGCGGATTGACCGAAGCTGAAGCATCAGCCATGATCGTAAACGGGTTCATCGAGCCGATCGTGAAGGAATTGCCGATGGAATACGCAGCGGAGTTGAATCGACTTATCAGTATGGAAATGGAGAAGAGCGTTGCCTAGAGAACCACATGTGGGAACAGTCGCGCCGCTCGATCCGGAACAGTTGTTTTATTTGCGTTCTCGTGGTATTTCTAACAAAGTAGCCGAGGACATAGTTACCAAAGCCATTCTTAAGAGCGTTAACGCATGATACGGAGAACAGTTAGAAACGATTTCCCTCCCACCCCACCTGGCCTCCCCTCGGGCAGGAGAGGAGGTACCACCCCGGCACTTCGTGCCACCCCTCCAAATTTAGGAGGGGATACATTACTATGATTCGTTCGAATATTCAAAACGATTTTCCAATACTGCGACGCCACATCCACGGCAAGCGGTTCGCGTACCTCGATTCAACAGCGACGACGCAGCGTCCCCGTCAGGTCATTGACGCGATGACCGAGTTCCAGAAACGGCATAACGCGAACACGCACCGCGGCATCTACGTTATAAGCGAAGAAGCGACGAGGATGTACGAGGAAGCGCGAAGAAAGGTCGCGAGGTTCATCCACGCGCATGAGAGCGAGATCGTATTCACGCGGAACGCGACAGAAGCGATAAACCTTGTAGCGTATGCCTGGGGAAGACAGAACGTGAAGCAGGGCGATAACGTCATTGTCACGGAAATGGAGCACCACTCGAACCTCGTGCCGTGGCAGCTCTTGTGTAAAGAAAAAAAAGCTGAGCTCCGCGTTGCGCCCGTTGGCTTAGATGGCGCGCTCGACATGAAGTTGTTCAGGCGACTTCTGACCCACCGGACGAAGCTCATTGCCGTGACCGGTATGTCGAACGTCTACGGAACGATCCCTGACGTTGCAGCGATCTCACGAATGGCGCACCGAAAGGGAGCACTCGTACTCGTTGACGGCGCGCAGAGCGTTTCCCACCTTCCGACTGATGTACAAAAGCTCGGGTGTGATTTCCTTGCGATGTCAGGTCACAAAATGCTGGGACCGATGGGTATTGGCTGTTTATGGTCGCGGAAGGAGATCCTGGAATCCATGCCGCCGTTCATGGGAGGAGGGGACATGATCCATGCCGTGACGCTGCAGACTGCAACGTGGAACGATGTGCCGTGGAAGTTCGAGGCGGGTACGCCGAACGCGGTCGGCGCCGTTGGGTACGGCGCTGCGATTGATTACCTTACGAAACTCGGTATGGGCAAGGTGATCCGCCATGAACAGACGCTTGTCGCATACGCACTGAAAAAACTCCGGCGCATCAAGGGCATTACGATCTATGGGACGATGAACGCGCGGAAGAAGGGCGGGATCATCGCGTTCAACGTTGACGGCATCCATCCGCACGACCTTGCAACGCTCCTCGACCGCGAGGGCGTTGCGATCCGTAGCGGTCACCACTGCGCCCAGCCGCTCATGCAGAAGCTCGGCGTCAAATCGACCGGAAGGATGAGTTTTTCCGTATACACGACGAAACAGGACATTGATCAGTGCATCGCTGCCATTGAGAAGGCGAAGAACGTATTGGACGTATGACGAGGGCATTGGGGCTTGCACGAGGGACTGTCCGGCTCGTACAGCACCACGCATATTGGCACCGCGAGTTTGTCCATGAGAAGCGGCGCCTCATAAAACAGCTTGGTTCGTTGGCTCTCGGCATCGAACACGTCGGCAGCACGGCAATCCCCGGCCTCATTGCAAAACCGATTCTTGATATCGCGCTCGGGGTCCGGAAGGTTCGTGCGATAGCTGGATTGGAGCAGCGTCTGCGAACAATTGGATATGTCCGCCGCCGAAAAGGCAGAGATAACGATACGCTCTTTGTAAAAGGACCTGAAACGAATCGAACGGTATACCTTCACATCGTGCGGTATCGAGGTGTTCTTTGGAAACAGTACGTCAGTTTTCGAGATTGGATGCGTTCCCATCCGAACGATGTGAGAAGGTACCAACAAATAAAGTTAGAACTATATCGGCGTTTTTCAACGGATCGAAACCGCTATACGTCGGCAAAGAGTCGTTATATAAACACCATTCTTCAAAAGGGCACATGACCGACCAATTATACAGAGACATCATTCTCGACCACAACAAGAACCCCCGGCATTTTGGAAAACTAAAAAAGACCACGCACGAAGCCTTTCTTGAGAATACGCTCTGCGGAGATGAGGTCACAATGCAGCTGAAGGTTGAAAAGGGGAAAGTCGTTGATATCGCATTTTCAGGTCGCGGATGCGCTATTACCACTGCTGCAGCTTCACTGCTCACTGATGAAATCATAGGGAAATCAGTAGCACATGTGCAACAGCTCACGACCAATGACATCGATCAGTTGCTCGGCGTGAAGGTCGGGCCTGCCCGGGAACGGTGCGCATACCTTCCGCTCGAAGCGCTTAAGCGTGCGGCACGTGATACCCGGTAGAGTCATTCGATGAAGACCGTACCGGACGTTTTTGATGGAAAGAACCGGTACTGGCATATCGCAGTAGCGATCATCGTTTTCGTGCTCGCACTGCCGCTGCACCTTTCTGCCGGCACTGTTGCCGAACTGTATCGGGGTCGCGTTGTGTTGCAAGCCGAGAGCGGGGACAAGGCCTGGTACGTCCACCCGAAGTACCTGACGCGGTTCTCGATTGCGTCTGTCGAAGACTTCAAGACCGTCGTGAAGAAGGTCGGCATACGCATCAGCAACAAGGATCTTGCAAAAATTCCGTCAGCCGGTTTTTCGGCGACGTCAGAAAGTTCCTTGCGGTACCGCCTCGCCGGCTACTTCCTGATTCAGGTCGATGGCCGAGGAGAGGCATGGTACGTCGATCCGGACGACAATGTACGGTACACTGTAAGTGCAGACACCGCCTCGGCCTTGTTCGGTGTTCTCGGCACCCGCATCACGGATGGGACGCTCATTCAGATTCCGACATCCGTCAACCTCGACGTTCCGTTCTCTTCCCAGGCGCCGAAGGGCATATGGGACTTGGATCACAGCGAGTTCTGCGAGGAGACGTCAGTGCTCATGGTGTACCGGTTCTTGCAGGGGCGGGCGATCAAAACAGCGAACGACGCGGAAACCGAACTGCAGCGGATGAAGCGGTGGGAAGTGAAGCGGCTCGGTCACCATTATGATACCGATATAGCAGAGACCGCGAAGATCGCGAGCGGAGTCTACCACCTTAAGACGCAGCTCACCTACAATCCGTCCGCACAGAACCTTCGCGATATCATCGATACCGGGCACCCTATCATCGTTCCGGCCCTTGGAAGGAAGCTCGGCAACAGGTTTTTCAAAAAACCCGGCCCCGACTACCACGTGTTCGTGATCCGCGGGTACACGTCGGACCACCGGTTCATCGTGAACGATCCCGGGACGTCTTCCGGCGAAAACCTCTACTACTCGGAATCGGTCGTAACGAAAGCGATGCACGACTACAATGACGGCCATCCGGAAACCGGACAGAAGGTCGTACTTGTCCTGTCGATCTGACATACTGAACTGGCCTGCATATGGTTACAAAAGAAGAAAAACAGTTTAGACTAACAGCATAAAGCTTATAACCTTATATCGGGGGAACCATGAACAGAGATAAGCTTCTCATCGGGTCTGTGGCTGTCATACTGGCCGTCGCAGTGTTTTTCGGCGTCTACTCGGTACTGAACCGAGTTCAACCGGGAGGAGGAAAGCTTCCTACGGCGCATACGAACCTTACGCGGTTCACCTCGGAAAAAGATTTTCTCTCGTATATTAGCGAATCGTCGAGTAGGAGCGCGTCGTATTCTTTAGGATTGAGAACGTCTGCCCCCGCAACTGGAGAATTTCTGGTCGAGGATATCGGATCATCGGTCGGACTTGGTACGGCTGATACAAAGACCGCGCCTGCGCCCGAACGGATCTCCGAAACGAACGTACAGGTAGAGGGTATCGATGAACCTGACATTGTAAAGACCGACGGAACCGAGCTGTATATATCATCGGAGGCGCAGTATTACTACGGTGATATCATGCCGTTCGACACCTCTATCAGCGGCAAACTTGTTCCTCCGCAACAGTCGATTGCGAAAACGAAACTAGTGCGTGCATTTCCTGTTGATTCAATGAAAATGGACGGTTCCGTCGATACGACCGGCAACCTTCTCATCGTTGGGAAGACGATGATCGTATTCGGCTATTCGAAGATGTATGGGTACGACGTCACCGATCCAGCCTCGCCGAAAGAGATATGGACCAATGATCTCGGAACATCGAGCAAACTGGTCACTGCGCGTCTTAAGGATGGTTCTGTGTATCTGGTCGTCAGGAACAATCTGCAAAACAACCGCCCCTGCCCGTATGACCTCTTGAAGGTCGGAACAAGAACGCTCACCATTCTCTGCGCGGAGATCTACCATCCGGTCGATCCGTCACCGGTCGACGGCACGTACACTGCAATGATCATGGATCCTAAAGACGGCTCGATCGGGAAGAAGGTATCGTTCGTCGGCTCTTCCACGTACACAACCGTCTATATGTCGGAGAACGCGCTGTACGTCGCCTACACTATGGTCGGCGATTTTGTAGCGTACATGTATAATTTTTTGAACGAATCAGCGAAGGACCTTGTCTCATCGGATACCCTGGAACGTCTTAAAAAGCTTATGGCACTCGACATCAGCAGCGAAGCGAAGATGGTCGAATTCGAGGTGATCATGAATCGTTTCCAGGCGGGACTGACGAACGACGATCAGATGAAGATGGAGACGGAAATGGCCAATAGGATGAAGTCGTACGGATTACAACATCAGCGAGAGTTCGAACGGTCCGGTATCGCTAAGATCACCCTCGACTCGATGTCGATCGCCTCGGTCGGCGATGTTCCCGGGCACCTTCTCAACCAGTTCTCACTTGATGAGAACGGCGGCATGCTCCGCGTCGCAACGACCTCGGGCGATTCGTTCCTAACCGGCAGTTCCGAACAGTCGGTCAACGACGTGTACGTGCTTGACGGTTCGATGAAGATCGTGGGATCGGTGCTCGACCTCGGAAAAGGGGAGAGAATATACAGCGTTCGTTTCGTCGGTGGACAGGGGTATGTAGTCACGTTCAGACAGATTGATCCCTTCTATGTCCTTGATCTTCGCGATCCCCGCGATCCGAAACTTACCGGCGAGCTCAAGATACCGGGGTATTCCTCGTATCTCGACAAGCTGACCGATACGCTAGTACTCGGCGTCGGTGAGGACAGATCCAAGGTGAAACTGACGCTATTTGATGTGTCTGATCCTGCAAATCCCAAAGATCTTTCGACGTACCAACTTGATGAATACTGGACAGGAATACAGAGCAATCACCATGCGTTCCTGCACGACGCAAAACATAAGGTTTTTTTCATTCCGTCCAGTAAGGGCAGCTACGTCATCTCCTACGACGGCGGGACGCTGTCTTTGAAAAAAGCGGTATCGGGTTACCGTGCGCTTCGCGCCGTGTACCTCGACGATTTTCTCTATATCGTCGCTGCGGATAAGGTCACCATACTGAACGAAAGCGATTGGCAGCAGGCAAAGGAACTACTATTGTAGCTTTTCGCGCGGCAATCGGTACTGTGAATCAGGACAAGCTGCGTTATGGCAGCAATTTGAGTATATTCCACCAAGCTGCTATGTAATCGGCGCGACGACTCTGGTACTTCAGGTAATACGCGTGTTCCCAGAGGTCGAGGCAAAAGACCGGCGTCATGCCCATAAGGAGAGGGGAATCCTGATTCGGGAGACCATGCATATCAAGCGAACCAGACGCATTGCGCATAAGCCACATCCATCCGTTACCGAAGTGTGCAGCGGCTTTTTCTGAGAACTCCTTTTTGAACACCTCGAGCGATTGCCAGGTAGCCTCAATATCGGCCTGGAGTTTTGTATCGACCGTTTTTTCCGGTCCCATGATCTGCCAGAACAGCGAGTGGTTCAGGTGTCCGCCGCCGTGGTTCTGTATCGCGGTCTTGTCAGCGTCAGGGATGTCGAGTGAGTCAAGTTTCATGAGCACCTGCTCTAGCGGACGGTCGGCGAGCTCCGGATGTTTTTCCATTACCGCGTTCAGCTTATCGACGTACGTCTGGTGGTGTTTCGTGTGGTGGATCTCCATGGTCCGGGCGTCGATATGCGGCTCGAGCGCGTCGTAAGGATATTCGAGTTTTGGAAGTGATGCATACGCCATACATGTAGTGGTTAAGGGTACAGTAATTACTACACTAGTACGAATGAAATCCTATCATTCTTCTGACTTTAGATAAAACGTCCTGGTTCACTATTGACATTTTTGCTGTTCCGTGCTATTCTTCACTGTTTTATGATACGCTAAGAACGCTTCCATGGCACCGCTCAAGCATCATATACAGCGACACTGCGCAACCGCAAAACGGCATTTTTGGAATGCATTCGTTCCGCACGAAGGGAACGATCACAAGCCGCATGCATTGCGTCACAAGGCGCTCACTGCCTACGCAGTGATCATTATCGTCGTAAAGGTGATCGTCAGCGGCACAGCGTTCGTGTATCCCGGCCCGTCGGCAACCGCAGACCTAACGCAGGGCGAGATCGTTCGCCTGACGAACGAGTCGCGCGTCACCAAAGGACTCAAACCGCTTCAGGTCAACAAGAACCTTACCACGGGTGCGGAGTTCAAGGCGGACGATATGCTCTCGAAACAGTACTTCGCTCACGTGAGTCCTACGAAGGTAACGCCGTGGTACTGGTTCAAGAAAGCAGGATACAATTACAGCTCGGCAGGCGAGAACCTCGCGATCGATTTTACGACAGCCGAGGACGTCGTTGAGGCGTGGCTTGATAGCCCGACGCACCGCAAGAACCTTCTGAACTCAAAGTACCGCGACATCGGTGTTGCTGTTTCGACAGGACAGATGAACGGAATGTCATCGACCGTCGTCGTACAGTTCTTCGGCGTTGCGGTTGTGCCGAAGCAGCAGGCGAAAGTAGTAGCGAAAGTCGTACCGAAAAAGCCAGTCACCCAACAGAAGCCGTCGGTCGTTGCGAAAGAGAATCCTGTACCGAAACCCGTACTCGGAGAGCAGACTGAAACGAAGCCAGCTCCCGCACCCCCCGCAGTACCGAAGCTGACCGTCCCGCAGAGCGGCTCGATCCTTTCGACCGTAAAGCCGTGGATCGCAGGAGAGTCGCAGCCGGACGTTCTGATAACCGTCTACGACAACAAGAACAGGATAGGGGCGGTCGTAAGCGATGCACAGGGATACTTCTCGCTCCAGCCCGAGGGAGACCTCGTTGATGGCGCGCACGAGCTTACCGCGATTGCGCAGAGCGGAGGCCTCTCAAGCGTTGTTAGTGCGGCAGACCGCATCATGATCGATACAGAGCCTCCTTCGGCGGCGCTCGGTACCACCATTGTATTGCCGTCATACCTTACCCCGGGTGGCCTTATGGTCACCGGAACGATCGAGGGACAGGATGTGGCATCAGCGGTGATCACCGTCGGTACGACGCACGTAGATATTCAACCGTCGACCGGATCATTTATCGCGAACCTACCACCGGCACGGTATGCCGCGAACGAGACGATCGACATCGAACTGAAAGATGCGATCGGCAACGTTTCGGTAGTGCAGCTCGCGTCGCTCTCGTTCCTCGACACTACGGTCGTCCGGTCGTTCTCGCGTGAAGGGATCGCTGAGTGGATTCCTCATATCATATTCTTCTCGCAGAAGTTCTTCATCACCTTCTGGCTGTTCCTGTTCATCGTGCTCGCAGTGAACGTCATCGTGAAGGTCCGCGTCCAGCACCGTCCGGTCATCCTCTATACGCTGCTCCTGCTCTACGGGCTGACGATCGTGATGATCACGTCGTAGGACGTTCGACTTGACCTTCGAGGTGAATGCCTGCTACAGTGTGTAGTAGGGAAGTTTCGATATGCACGAATCGCGGTTAACATTACTGGGCGACCTCGAGCGCGCAATCATGGAGGCAGTATGGTCGCGTTCTGACGTGACCGTACGCGACGTCATCGGGGAATTGAAAGGGTCACGGAGATCGGCCTACACGACCGTCATGACTGTAATGAACCGTTTGGTCAAGAAGGGTCTCCTTCGTCGAAAGCAAAGAGGGACGAGCTTCCGTTACTCCGCGATCCAGACGAAGTGCGCGTACCTCTGTGAGTGCTCTCGCAATGTCGTTGATACGTTCGTTCATTGCTACGGCAACGAAGCCGTTCCGCCTCTTGCAGAAGCAATCGGGAAAATGGAAGAGAAAAAGGCCGTACTTCGTCCCCGCACATCCGCTGTCCGAGAACGGCGTGATTAATGAACGCCTAGCATCCGTTGCTCTCTCATACTAGTATAAAATAATGAAGCCGTTACAACGACCATCATCAACGCGACAACAACCGCAATTGCGTTCTAAAAAGCCAGTTCGTGTCGCGCTGTACGTTATCGTTTCTTTGATCGGATTGTTAGCGGTCTTTACGTATTTCTTTTTCGTGATCGAACCGAAGAACCTCGGTACGACGGTGGTGACCGGGAACACCACGCGTGAGATCTTCAACGGGCTCTACCAGATCGGCTGGCGCTCTGACGGATCGGCTGGCAATACGGCGATCGAAACGGTGTACTACTACCCGGCACTTTTCCAGATCTTGAGCCAATACACTGAACGGACCTCGCTCCAAAACCAGACGTTCGGTGAACTTTCGAAGTATCCTGATATGTTCCTGTACCCGTTCCTCATGACGTTCCAGCACAACGAGGCAATCGATACGGACTTTCAGGTCGAGTCCTACGTTACGCTTACTGCAGACGGGACCGCGAGGTACGATTTCGATCATTGGCAACCGCTCGTGCTTCCGGATACCTCCGGGACGTCGCTTGCGGGCGTCCTCTGGTTCAAGAAGCCCGCTGGCGTAGCTGAACCAAAGATCCTGCGCATGACTGTCGACGGTATTTCCGGGAACAAAAAGGAGAGCCAGTTCAGCTGGGATAACAGCATGCTGCTGCTGATCGATTTCACCGCTAAGAATCAGTAGGCGAAAGCGGCAGGGAGAAAGAAGGTGTTGCGTACCGGAGCATATTCAGGTACTTTTTTATAACCGGGCTTTCCTACCGTGGTACTTACCAGTAACCGGGACACATGGCGCATCAGCGCACTGAACATATAGCAAAACTCGTTGTCATCGTTGCTACAGCGCTGTTCGTTCTGTTTTTCGGAGCGAGCAACTGGATGCGGCAGGCGAATCTTTTGACCGCGCAGTTCGACATGGGCAACATGGACCAGGTACTCTGGCACAGCCTGCACGGGCAATGGTTTCAGATGACGGATCCGGGAGGAGCGATTACGCACCTACGAACCGCGATCCACACTGATTACCTGCTGCTTATCTACCTTCCGTTCTACGCGGTGTTCCAGGATCCTCGTACGCCGCTCGTGCTTCAGGTCCTCGCTGTCGCGAGCGGCGTTATTCCGCTGTTTCTTCTTGCACGGAAAAAACTCGGCGCTCTAGCGGCCGCGTTCATCGTCCTTCTGTACCTCCTGTATCCCACGCTCGAATGGGCTGTTACGTTCGACGTCCATGCCGTTGTCCTCGTAACGCCGCTCATTCTGTGGGCGTGGTGGGCCGCTGAAGAACGGAAATGGCTAGTGTATTATCCGGCAATAGCACTCGCAGTGCTCGGTAAGGAAGAGGTCGGTCTCGTCGTTGCGGCGATGGGCCTTTTTTGGATCTGGCGCAGGACGCACAGGACAATGGCGATTATTAGCATTGCGCTCGGTATTGGCTGGACAGTGCTCATGCTCGGATGGGCGATTCCTTCCGCACGAGACGCACCCGGGCATTTTGCGATCGGGTACTACGGAGCGTACGGCGATTCGTTTACCTCGATCATCCGGAACGTGTTCCAGCACCCGATCAGTACGCTCTCTGACTTCTTCGGCCGCGATCAGCTCTCGCTTATACGGCAGCTATTGTTCCCGGTTGGCGGAATTGCACTGCTCGGATTGCCGGTGCTGTTCGTTGCACTTCCTGAGTTCGCTGTGAATTTCTTAAGCAGCAACGTAAACCAGCATTCCATTTTTTTCCACTACATGTCCGTGATAACGCCGTTCATGTTCTTGTCAGTGATCGACGGATGGGCGCGAGCTCGACGATGGCGCGATGCGTTTACGCCGCGGTTCCCCCGCATTGCCGGATCTGCTGAGCGGGTGGCAATCGTATGCGTTATCGCGCTCGCTGCAGTAAGCATTTGGAAATGGAGTCCGCTTCCCGGGCTGCGCTACAGCGATAACGCACTCGATGTTTTTAAGGCGTCTCCGTACCGTCAGGATGTGCGTCTCGTGCAAGCGTCCCTGAAGCCTGCCGACCGCGTCGTGACAACGAACAACCTCGGACCGCAGTTCTCGCGTCGTGATATGGTATGGGGTTTCCCGAGGGATCTCGATAAAGCCGACGCTATCGTCATACTCGAGGGCGGCGATTACGACCTTCTCCCGAAGGAGCAGATCAGCGCGGAAGTTTTGCGCCTTTCGAAAGATCCGGCGTTCACCGTCGTTCACCACCGCGATCAGTTCTGGTACTTAAGACGAAATTCTGGCCCTTCGTCTGATGTAACCGCAACAGCGCCGGCGCCAGTTGCTATGAATGCTTCAACAGATAGTGTGAAGGTAAACGTCGCGCTTCCGATAGCTGATTTTTTCAGCCGTATCACGAAGAAACAGTTCGGGCAGTACATAACGCCGCAGAACTCTCCGATCCAGCCTGAGCGGTTCAAGGGCTACCATACTGGCGTCGATGCCGAGATAGTAACGGGGGAAGAAAAAACGGATGTGCCGGTGTATTCCAGTGCAGACGGCACGGTCGTCTACGTGAACTACGTGAGCGGGTACGGCGGCGTTGTCATGATCCAGTGCGATGTCAGCGGTGAAACCGTTACTGCGCTATACGGGCATGTCAGGCTGTCAGCAGTAACCGTAAAGAAAGGGGATGCAGTGACCGCCGGACAGAAGATCGCCGTCCTCGGAACCGGGTACTCAAAGGAGACTGATGGTGAGCGCAAACACCTTCACTTCGGGCTGCTGAAAGGGGCTTCGTTGAACGTAAAGGGGTACGTACAATCGAGCAGCGTACTCTCAGCTTGGTATGATCCAGCGGTCTGGCTTAAGGATCACGGGACGGTTTCGCCGTGAAGTGATGTAATTCGTTATTACCAAGATCGTGCGGACGACAAAACCGGCTATGCGCCGGTTTTGTGTTGTCTCTTGTTCGTTTTTTATAGAGGAGATGTTCCGATGTCGTCGTCAGGGATCCTCACTGGCGTCGTACCGCTACCTCCTGATGATTGAGGCGTGCACGAAACCGGCTCGGTCAGGAACATGTCCTTGTAGGGTTTGAGCGAGCTGTCGTAGTAGTATTGGAGCTGCCAGCTCAATACCGTGGACTTTGTGACGTTGTTCGCTCCGGCAAAACAGAGCTTTGATACTTTACCGGCTCCATCGGTGATCGAGACGTTTACTGACGGTATGGTAACCGGCTGGTTGCCATCCATGGCGCCGCCGAGCACGAGGACCATCGGATGGACAATGTTTCGTGATGGTCCATTGTCAATCGTCTGCCAGAGCGTGCCGTTCGTCACACCGATTTCTTTACCGCGGTTCACAACCCAGATGGTGAAGTACCCCAATTCATCTGTTCCGGGTAGTACCGGCGACGTGTTCGCTTTCGTCACGGTTTCCGGAGCAAAACTCTTTGTAATGAGCTCAGGACAGGAAGTCGTCATTGCTCGATCCGAGAGCAGGATGTCGCGGTACGGCGTACCTTTGTTGTCGAAGTAAAAGATCATCTGGTGGTTCGGTTGATTGGGTGAGACACGAGGGAAGCACAAGGTCATTGATGAGGCGATCCCGTTCGTTTGCGAGTCGATACGGAACAGTGCCGCCGGCGACTCGTCAGTGATTGGATTGGTTGGATCGAGTACAAGATTATTAGTGAAGACATACGCGCCCCGCATCGGTGATTTCGACGGTTCGGTGACCTCGGGATTCGGTGTGAATTTCGTTGGATCGTATCCCTTACTGCGCGTGAAGTACGCGAGCGTATTGTAGTACCTGTCGAATTCCCACATTTGGCCGTATGAGACGGTACTCGGTTCCGCAATGACCTTACCGCCGATGATCTTTGTCGGCGCGAAGGTACGCGCGGTGAGGGTCTCGCACGGTTCAACGGTCGTCCGGTGGGTGAGACCGCTGTCCGTATAGGTCGATCCGTCGGTGGCGACGTAGACCTTTTGCGCGCTCGTCTCTCCGATGCAGACGTTGAGGGTCTTATCAGCCGTATCCTTCGAGCCCCGGTACGCGATGAGTATCATCTGTGTCGGCAGGCCGGTCATGGGGAGGTCGCCGATGCTGTACGGCGTACCTTGCGCGTGGGCGGTGTTCGGCGCCAAGAGATCATGAATGAGCGAATGCCCGTTGGCCGCGGACAACGAATCGGTACGCGTGATCGAGAGCGCCGCCTCGGGGTTGATCGGCGAAAGGGCTTCGGGGCTGCCGACAAGGTCGGGTTGCGAGTACACTATTTTGATGCCCGCCTTATAGGTAAGTGCGAAGAAGGTGCCCTGTAGGTTTATTTCCGATGACGCCTGTGTGACGTCGACGACCTTCAGCGGCTTCGCAGACCCTTTTGCGACTTCGGTTGTGCCGCTCTTTTCGTTGAGGATTGTTGGTAGTATGGCGAACGCCGCGGCAGCGGCGAGCGCAAGAACGCCAACGATCGCTACGAGCACTTTTGGCTTCGTCGTGACCTTCTGTTCGGTCGGAATGTTATTCGGCATACTGCCCCCTTATGTTATGAGTGTTACTGGTAAAAGTATAACGCCCAGAAACTCGTTTTGTCCAGCGTTCAGGTAGATATGGTCTACTCTATCCTCGCGATAACGCGGCGATGGTGATTGCGCAGACGGAAGTAGAGGAACAGCACAACCGCGAAGCCCACGAGCAGACCTGCGATCAGAAGGTAGTATTTCGTATAGGTCTCGTACATTCGTGATTGCTGCTGCTGATAGCGCTTATAGTCCTGTTGCGTGACGGCGCGGGCCTCTGCAACGAAGAACGACATCGGATTGCTTTTTTGCTCGACAGACCCCGTACTGTCAGTGACCGTGACGTAGACCTCGTGGCTGCCGTTGTCGAGAGGGCGGTCGAGCGTATACGTCCAGTTTCCCGATGCGTCCGTTGTCGTCGTAATAACGATCGGCGACGAGAAGATGTAGATCGTGACAATGCTGTTCGACGGACCGATGCCAGAAAGCTTCAGCCCAGTCGGAAGGTTCGCGTTAGACTGGATGTTCGTGACGGCCTGTACGGCGAGCGTTTCAGGCGTTGCTTCTCCGCTCTGACGCGGATCTGCAGCAGGATTGTCCTGCAGGTCGATAGCTACTGTTAATTCCGTGGCCGTAGGCGTTGCTTCACCCTGTTGCTCGCCTGTTGGCGGCTGGTTCGCGATCGTACTGTTCGTATTGGTGGATGTCGGTTCATTGTTAGTGCCAGGAGTGGCTGATCCCTGGGTACTATTGGTGTTTGTCGAAGTACCCGAACCACCTGATGGAGGAGTAGTCGTTGAGGTTCCCGAAACGTTCTGTATCGCACAAGAGAACGAACTACTGTTAGCGGTCGTACCGGCGACCTGGCCCTGTGCAAAAAATCGGTAGGTTCCGTTCGGATGACCCTTTGAATTGAAGGTCAGCGACCACTTTGCATACGACCCAACTACGCGGTTACCAGAACCGATCAGGATATCCGGCGAGGCTGTCGTTGTTGATGATGGCGCCCGGTAGAACGAGACCGTTCCAAGGTCAGAACGATTTGCAATAGCCTCGAACGTCACCTCTCCCGTGAGCGGTGTCGGTGATTTATTGGTAATGCTTATCGAAACCGGCTTGATGGTGAATTCGGTGTAGGCCGCCTGGCTCCAGGCGCCGTTCTTATATGATGCCGCGGCTATACGATACCTGGCGGGCTTCAAGGGATCAATTCCGAGGTTGAGGGTGCCGGATGACGTTGGCGTAGTAAGTTCGGCCGTTTTAATAAGGAAATACGTAACGGCCGCTGAACCTGCTGTCGGCGGATCGATTCGAGCAAGGTCGATTCTGACCTTGATCCCGGGCTCAGCGTACCCAGTTATTGTTGATAGCTCATTGAGCGATGATCCTGACGTCGGCGCCGAAATCGTCGGCGGGTACGGTGTGCTCGTTGTTGAGCTGTTTGTGTTCGTGGCGGCAGGAGTGTTGGTGTTTGAGGAAGGAGGGTTCGTCGTACTGGTAGTTGAGAAAGTCACAACGACCGCGGGCGAACACCGTGGCGCCGGATCCGTGAGAGATAATTGTGACGAACTCATGCCGTTCGGGCAGGCGCGGTACACGTACTGACCCGGACTAAAGAAGGGGATCGAGAATACGTACTCGGTGCCTGAGGGCGATCCGGCTGGGAGCGTGTTGCTCCACGGCAGTACCGGATTTGCCGGAGCGCTGCCGAGCCTTGCCAACACTACGGCTGGCGCGACCGCGCTCGCTGGTTTGTACACCCTCATCGTGAACGCCGCGGAGAACGTCTGATTGTTTGCCGGTGAGGTGATCTGGTACTGTTCCTCACCTGAGCCTGAACTCGCATTGCAGACGTCAAAGTTATTGGGAGAGGTTGAGTTTGTATAGATCATGCCGTTTCCGTATACGGAAACGTTGAACGTGTACCCGTCGGACGTAAGCGTTGCCGAGGTATTTGCAAGCTGCGTCGTATTGTAGGGTATCGAAATGTCGTATCCCATGGCATCCGGACGGAGCGTTCCTACCTCGCTCATCCATGAGTAGTATTTTCTCACCGTTGTTGGTGAGAGCGCCTCGGTGATCGCGAGCTCGACGCACGTGCCCGTTGCTGGAAAGTTCGTTTGCGTTAAGTACGTGGGGAACATGAACGACGCGCGGAACGTATATATTCCCGAGATAGGAGGAGTTACCGGTACCGGAGTTTCGGTAAGGTTCGACTGTGAGTTGGTCGGCGTGTTACCGCTCGATGGGAAGCAGGGCGACGAAAGGAAGGCGTAAGCTATATTCGTTCCTGAAGGACTCGGAACGAATTCGTACACAAAGATCGCCAGCACTACAAGCAATCCCGCGACAACAGAAAAGACGCTCAACATAGGCAGGTGCGTCTTATGGTGCAAATGTCGATGTAATTTGTGTATCATTTTCTACATTGTACTATATATCGCAGCAATTTTCAATATACATTAGATATCTTTATTATTTTCCGCTGGCATACGTTGATACAATATGTCGATTTTGGTAGAATTGAGTAACTATGAAAAGAATGCAGATCATCATCATTGTCGCTGTCGTGATCGTAGGCGGCGTTTTAGCGGTATTGCTCACCGGCCGAAAGAGCTGCAGTTCGCTGTCAGAACTGCAGTGCAAAAAAGACGACCGCTGTTTGAGCGTCCTTGTCCCGAACAAGTGCGACAATCCGCCGTGCTCGCCAGCCGCGGTTTTTAAAGAGTGCAAAGACAAATCAGACTAGCAGGCGTTCTCCGGCTAGCTGCTATTCTCCGAGAATCCACTCAAGTAGCGCGATCTGCCCTTTGAGCGCTTTTTCTTTGAATTCGTACTCGTTTTCAAGCTTGTCGCGCTCCGGCGTCATTTCCTCGATGTCCTCGTCCTGCGCCTGTTCCTCGAGCTGGTCGTCGAGTCCGTCAAGCTCTTCTTCGAGCTCTTCTTTTTTCGCTTGGATCTCTTCTAAGGTTTTCATAGCTTATTTTTCTTAGATAATGATTTTTGTTTTACCAACCTCGGTTGATAATGTACTCATTTCTCTTTCGGTTGTGCGATAAAGTGCGCGCTGATGATCGCCCCGATCCCGCATACGACGATGACGACGCTCGCGATGAGAATGGGGGAGAACAGGGCGTACTGCACGTCGCGAATGGCTGCCGGAACGGCAGTTTGAATATCAGTTGGCGTACTGCTATCGAAATGGATAAGCGGTAAAATGTTGTTTTCAACGACGACGTTGCTCGCAATGCTCACTGTAAGCGGTATTGTTCCGATCGACACACCGAGAATGCCCGCCCATCGCGTAAACCGTTTCCACCCATTCAGGTTGATGAGCAGGAAACCAAGGATCAACACGCCGTAGCCAATAAGGACGTACAACCAGACCTGCAGGACTTGTTGGTACTGTTCCTTTACTTTGGTCAGTTGGTCGACGGCTTTTGTTACTTGCTGCTGGAATGTTTCCTTTTGTTGCTTGTTGTCGGGATTTTGTTTTGTATCCGTTTTCTGGTCGTCTTTTGTATTTTTTTGTGCATCGATCTTTTTTTGTTCATCAATTTTCTTTTGTTCTTCGGGAGATACCGCTGCAACACGAGCGGCGAGTACGATACTAGTCGATGGCGCAACAAACGAGGTTTGTTCTTTATCGTTCCCAAGCTTGATTTCCGGTAAGACAGGATTGGCGAGGTCGAAGGAATCAGGGAGCTGCGTTGTCACGGACGCGAGATCTACACCTCCGAGCTTGAGGATGTCCTTGACCTGCGCGACCGTCATGTTGGGAACGCGGCAGAGCTCGTCCGGCTTGTGTTCACGAGGACATACCGCCATGCGCGGAATGGCCGACTCGATAAGCGCATCGACGCCGGGGATGAGCTCTGCTTTCGGTCCCGAAAGATCGATCGGGAGCGACAGGGTCGTCTCGGCTGGACCGTTGAACCAGGCGAAGGAGCGGTCGAGTGTCTTCTCGACGTTCTGCTGGAGCCAGCTAGCCGGAAACACGCGCTTGACGAGCGCCTGGAGGTCAGCAGTGACGATCGGCAGGTCGTTCAATGTAAGCTTCGCGATCTGCTCGGAAACCTGGTCTTCGACGATCGAATAGGCGCGTCTTTCAGCAAGTTCATGTTTTAGGAACTTCGCCGTGAGTACGTTCTGCTGTAATGATGAAACAACAAGAACGACAACGGTCGTAGGGACGAGGATAACCAGTAAGACAATTGATATCGCTGTTCGCATTTGTTTTTTTATTTTACTATTCGTTATTGTAGCACGTTTTCAAGGATAATTCAAGCTGCCGTAGCCATCATTTTCATTTGTAGTAATTTAGTAAGTCGAGTTTCGCCTTTTATGGCTAACCTCTTGCCAAGCTTGATGTTCTGCACTATACTCCTCCCGCGGGATAGAGCAGTAGCAGCTCGCCGGGCTCATAATCCGGAGGTCGGGGGTGCAAATCCCCCTCCCGCAACCAACCTTCGCTAAAGCTACGGTTGGCGAGCCAACAGTATCAACCCTCCTTCCACCCCGTTCCGTCCGACGAAGCCTTCGGCGTAGTCGGATCCCCCTCCCGCAACCAGAGCCTGCCACGCTGTAAAAAAGAGTGGCGCGTTGTGGTACAATAGCATTCGTGCCGGGGTAGCTCAGTTGGTTAGAGCGTGGGACTCATAAGCCCAAGGTCGCCGGTTCGATTCCGGCCCCCGGTACCAAGACAAGTAGTCCGAAAAGTGATTCGGGCAAGCTGTCTTTGGTTGTATGCCTGGTGCCGGGAGAGAGACTCGAACTCTCATGGTCTTTTGGACCGCAGGATTTTGAGTCCTGTGCGTCTACCAGTTCCGCCATCCCGGCTTGCAGCGAGATAGTGTAGCGCCCTCGCCAATGCGCGTCAATTTCAGTATACTAGAGAACGAACTACATGGCACGGATCATCTCAATCGTGAATCAGAAGGGCGGGGTAGGGAAGACCACGACCGCGATCAACGTCGGCGTCGGGCTTGGCGCAATCGGTAACCGGGTGCTCATCGTCGACCTCGATCCGCAGGCGAACGCAACGAGCGGACTCGGCGTCGACTACCGGACGATCCCTCACGGGGTCTATGAAACGCTCTCCGGGCAGGTCCGGACCATCGATGCGATCCGCGACAGCGGTCGTACCGGCATCCACATCCTTCCCTCAACCCCGAACCTTGCAGGAGCCACCGTCGAGCTCGTTACAGAGGACCGCCGCGAGTTTAAGCTCATCGACGCACTCTCGCAGGTTACGGACCGGTACGACTACCTCCTCATCGACTGTCCGCCGAGCCTCGGTCTTCTTACCATCAACGCGCTGACCGCAGCGGATGAGGTGCTCATTCCGGTTCAGTGCGAGTACTATTCGCTCGAAGGATTAGGGCAGCTCCTCGAGACGATCGAACTCGTCCGTCAGAACTTGAAGAGCGATCTCAGTATCCTCGGCGTTGTCCTTACGATGTACGAGCATGACAGCGGGCTCGCGCAGAGCGTCTTTGAAGAGGTTTACAAGCACTTTCCGCACCGAATTTTCCGTTCGGTCGTACCGAGGAACGTAAAGCTCGCAGAAGCTCCGAGTTTCGGCAGATCGATATTCGAACATAGCAAGGATTCTAACGGTGCGCGGGCGTACCATCGCCTCGCCCGGGAGATCCACTGGAAGGGAGGTACGTCATGACAAGTACGCTCGGCAGAGGATTGAGTTCGCTCATCCCGAACGCTTCAGCGCAAAAGCGGTGGGAACCGATCATACGGCAGGAGGAAACCGACCTCCAGCGCGTCCTGAAGATCCCGACGTCCTCGATCATGATGAACCCGCACCAACCGCGGAAGGGCGTCGATCACACAGCGCTCGAGGAGCTCATCGATTCGATACGCGAACACGGCATCCTCCAGCCGCTCATCGTCGTACGGAAAGGGGACAGGTATCAGCTCATCGCCGGCGAACGGAGGCTCCGTTCCGCAGCAATCATCGGTCTTCCGACTGTTCCGGCGATCGTACGCGACGCAACGACGCAGGAACAGCTTGAGCTTGCTATCGTCGAGAACGTGCAGCGGAAGGACCTGAACCCCATGGAACGCGCTTTCGCGTACCGGAAGCTCATCGACGACTTCGGTCTTACACAGGACCAGGTTGCGAAACGAGTTGGTAAGTCGCGCGTCACCGTCGCGAACACGATCCGTCTCCTTGAGCTACCAGAAGACGTGCAGCGCGCCGTTGCCGAGGAGAAGCTCAGTGAAGGCCACGCAAAGGTCATCGCAGGCGCATCGCCGGCAAAAGAGCAGCTCAGGCTCTTCAAGCAGATCCTCGAACAGTCATTGAGCGTCCGTGGCGGCGAGCGGCTCGCGCGGGCGAAACACGGCAGCAGCAGGTTCCGCCCTGCAGATCCCGATCTCGTCGCCGTCGAAGAGGAGCTTCGCGAGAGGTTCGGCACGCGGGTTCGCGCAGACAGGAAGGGAAAAACCGGCACCATTATCATTGAATTTTACTCGGACGAAGAGTTCCGAGCGCTCGTAATGCGATTGCGTCGGGCGTAACTATCTCTTACACTATCAATCTATGACACCACTACTACCACGAATAATGCGGTCGCGACCTTCAGCGCTCATCGGCATCACGAAAGCCCTGTTGGGTGCTGTCGTTTTTCTTACACCGCTCTTCTTTATCCCGGGTTTGAATGACATAGTCGAGCTTCCGAAGGCGTCCCTTATTGTCATTATTATGCTCGGCGCGGCATTTACATGGCTGCTCGCTTTGGTCACAGGTAGCGACGTACGGTGGAGAAAGGTTCCTGGATTTTGGCTGCTGATCGTTGTTGTCGTCGCAGCGCTACTGTCGGCTCTATTCTCAATGAACCGGATCGTATCATTTACCGGCACCATAGGGTACGTACACCACGCGTTTCCGGTCATCGCGTCGCTCGTGTTGTTCGTCATACTCGCCGTGCAGGTTCTCGATCGCGAAGAGGACGTTCACCAGTTCGTTACGGTGTTCATCGCATCGCTCGGTATCGCAGGGCTTTTGAGTCTTCTCCAGCTCTCAGGGCTGTCACCGTTCGGTTTTCCGGAGCTCAGGCAGCCGTCGTTCCTTCCTACCGGTAATTCGATGGCTTCCTTAGCGACGATCATGGCGCTCGTGCTACCGCTCGACATCATGTACCTGCGTTCGCTTCGGGGGAGACTGTGGCACATCGTCGTCCTTTCGGCGCTTACAGTCGCAACACTGCTCCTCCTCGCAATAGACAACTTCGCAGGGTGGATATCCCTTCTCGTCGGGATTATCGTTATGATCTCGTTCGTGAGCATACGCCGGTTCACACGGCTCGAGCTTGCGCTCTGCATCGCATCGCTCGCTATCGCCGTGATAGGTATCGTACTCCCAACGGGAGGACTGTTCAGGACGGACGTAACGCAAGACGCGCGCCTCGACGCTTCGACATCGTGGAGCGTTACGAAGGAAACAATATCAAAGTATCCCGTAATCGGCTCAGGAACCGGAACGTTCTTCTACGATTTCGTCCGTTACAAGCCGGTAGATTTCGCACGGACGTCAGCCAGCTCGCTCAGGTTCCTGAAGGCTTCCGATGAGGGACTTCAGATCCTCGCTACGATGGGAGTTCTTGGAGCACTGTCGATCCTTGCGCTCGTCGGTTACCTCGTGTACCTCGTTGCGGTATCGAGCGAGTTAGTCGCGCGCAAACAGCAGAAGAGCTGGTCGCTCGTCTCATCGCTCGTTGGAGCGTGGTGCGGTATCACAGCGTCGTTCTTCTTCGCGCCATCGACCACGGTGACGTTCGCTGCGTTTTGGTTCCTCTTTGCATTGCTTCTCGTAACCGTGTCCCGCTCCGCACCGACGATGTCCATTACGAAACCCTCGGCTCGGCTCGGCGGGGTCTTTACGCTCGTCGTCGTCCTCGCTGCCCTTATTGTCGTTACGACGTGGTCCGTGCGGGTAGTTCTTGCAGACCGCGAAATGGTCAGGGTCGGAGCTGCGATACGACGTACAGACGACCTCTCTACCATAACGCCGATGATCGATCGGTCGATCCGCCTAAATCCTTGGTCTGCGCTTCCGTACCTGCTCCGGGCGCAGAGCGATCTGGTGCAGGCGCAGCTCATCGCCCAGAAGGGAGAAAACCTTGTTCAGGCACAGGCGTTCGCAGCGAGGGCAATAGCCGACGGTGAGGCTGCGGTCAGCCACGATCCCAGTAATCCGGTCATTCTCGTGTCGCTCGCCGAGTTCTACAAGAGCCTGAGCGCGATCGGCGGCGGATCGAGCGAGCTCGTGCTTACTGCGTACGAACGGGCCGTGCTGATCGAACCGATGAACCTTGATACCCGGCTCTCCCTCGGCCAGGCGTACTACATCATCGCATCGTCGCTCACCTCCGAGAAAGACGCTGATCAATCTCAGATCAAAGCGTACCTTTCTAAGGCGCGATCGGAGTTTACAGAAGCGCTCACCATCGATCCAGCGAACATTGATTCGCAGTTCGGGCTCGTCCTCGTTGATGAACTGTCAGGGGAGAAGGATACTGCGTTCGCGTCGCTCGAGCAGCTTGCCCGCGACAATCCGTCATTCGCGCCGCTGTGGTACCAGCTCGGAATACGTTACCTCGATCGAAAGGATACTGCCCGGGCGAAAGACGCCTTCCAGAGGGCGGTCAGCATCGATTCGACGGACGTTCAGTCGCACTGGCAGCTCGGGCTTCTCGCTGAACAGGCGAAAGACTATGAGACAGCGCGCGCCGAATTCACCATGGTAAAGGAGCTTGACCCGTCGAACACTGACGTACAAAAGAAGCTCGATTCGCTTCCAGCAAAGAAGTGAGCATTACGGGACCTTCGGTTCCCCGCGGGAACGCTCCTGTTCATCGCGCTGCGCTTTCCTGATCTTGTCGCGCGCGAGGCTTGTCTTTACGTAGGGGAGCCAGTCAGGATTCGGGCTCGTTCTGTTCTTGTCGGTCAGTATCTCGACGACGTCGCCGCTCTTGAGCGTGACCGTTACCTGTTCGAACTTACCGTTGATGCGTGCGCCGGTTATCTGGCAACCGAGCTCCGAGTGTACGGCAAAGGCGAAATCGATCGCGGTAGCATTTTCGGGAAGGTCAATGACATCACCGCGCGGAGTGAAACAGAAGATACGGTTCGAGAACACGTCGATCCTCAGCGCTTCGAGGTACTGTTCGTTCTCGAGCTCCTTTTGCCATTCGTTGAGTTCGCGGACCCATGCGAGCTTCTGGTTGAACGCTACGTGCACTTTTTTTTGTTTCCCGGTTTCAACATAATGCCAGTGCGCAGCGATGCCATACTCCGCGTCATCGTGCATTTTAGTGTCACGGATCTGGATTTCTATGATCTGCCCGTTGGGACCGAACACGGTCGTATGGATCGACTGGTAACCGTTCGGTTTCGGCTGGGCGATGTAGTCCTTGATCCTTCCGGGAAGGGGACGCCATTTCCCATGGATGATCCCGAGGGCCGCATAGCAGTCTTCGACGGAACCAACGATGATACGGATGGCGACAAGGTCATAGATCTTCATGATGTCGCCGTCGATCCCGGGACGCTGAAGTTTCTTGTAGAGAGAGTACAGGTGTTTCTGGCGACCATGGATATCGACGACGCGGATACGGTGCCGCCGAAGCTCTGCGTGCAGGGTCGTCTTGAGGTCTTCGAGGTATCCCGTAATATCACCGAGGCGCTGGGAAAGCATGCGCTCTGTCGCTTTCTGCTCTTCTGGAAAGACGTACGGGAACGACAGATCCTCGAGCTGACCTTTTATTTCGCCCATGCCGAGCCTGTTCGCGATCGGTGCGTAGATCTCTATCGATTCGAGGGCGATCCGTCTCCGTTTCTCAGGAGAAGGAAGGAAATCGAGCGTTTCTAGGTTGTGCAGCCTATCAGCGAACTTGATGAGGATGACGCGGATGTCCTGCGCCATTGCAACGAACATCTTACGCAGGTTCTCGACGTACCGCTCCATTCCGCGGTACTTGAGTTTTCCGAGCTTTGTCACTCCATCAACGAGGTTTGCCACGGTATCGCCGAAATCCTTGCGCAACTCGTTGATGGTCACGTGAGTATCCTCCGGAACGTCATGGAGGAGCCCGGCTATGATGGTTTCTTCGTCGAGGCGAAGGCGTGCAAGCGTATTGGCGACTGCGAGCGAATGCGTAACGTACGGCTCACCAGAAAGGCGTACCTGACCGGCATGGGCGCGCTCTGCGGTCTCGTACGCAAGCCGTAGTAGATCCTTGTCTACCCGAAGCCGTTCGTGTTTCATTGTCGATATGAGGTCATAGAATGACATGGACGTAAGTGTACTACCTCGGAACCTTGGATACAAAAAACGCTTGACGATTGCCAAGTAACGTGGCAAGATTTTCCCGCCATTTGAGAGGCAAACGGAGGGTGCTGTTCGTGCCCTCTTTTCGATATAAAGAGGCAGACAATTGAATAGGGAGGTTTTAGCAGATGACACGCATGGATGTTATTCTCGTGGTCGCGTGTTTTACCGTACCGGTGCTGTTGGTGTGGAAACTGGGTGGTCGGACGATGTTCATGGCCTCACTCGCGTTCGGTCCTGTGCTGTGGGTCATCGTTCACTCGGTGCGTCGTCGTTTCGGAACGCGAGTAAGCGGCTTCGGAACGGAGCACGGCGGGGTAAAGCCAGGGAGGTGACGCGTGGGACGGGGATGGACCGATGAGTCCGGAGGATGAGCTGCTGTCGAGCTCGATCGGAGAAGTACTAGTATTGGTACTGGTCATCGGTCTGCTCAATGTGGACAAGATCGTCAGGTTCCTCGAGACGCACCCGCACTAGTCAACAGGGAGGCACGGATGACCCCAACAGTCGTTACAATCGGGCGTACGAAGTACTACACCACAGGTTCCGCTGCAGCGATCCTTCGCGTGAGCCATCAAACCCTGCACCGTTGGGCGGCCAAGGCGGGGAACGGCTGTGGTGGCGTTCTCGCGGGCCTTCGGTTCTTCCGCCACCCCGTGAACAGGTTTCATTTCTTCACTGTAGCGTCCGTCATGCGTGTCAAGAACAGCATCGATAGGAAGCGGCGCATTAATCGGAGACTGCGCAGGCGCTGACCGGCAATGCGGTCAGCAACAAGGAGGTGAGTCGTACTCGAAGGCAGGGGATATCCGTGGTACGCGTTACCAGACATCCCGGTATCGCCGAGGGTCGTGAAGGCGTTGCGGATTACGTTTTTTCTGGTCGTCATCTTCGGTACCGCGATGACCGTGTTCTGGCTCAGGGGGTGATGCCATGGCAGAGAGCACTAAGATTCCGGTGAGCAAGGTTTCGAGGATCAAGCGGTGGTTATTCTACCTGGTTCTCGCGATCGCCATGCTCTTTGGACTGAGCTGGGTCGGTCTCGACTGGCTGCATGGAGGCTTGGGGCCTTGACAGAGCGGTGATCGTGGTCATGGGAGTCGTGTCGGAGACGACGCAGAGTCGTACCTTAATCCCACTGGATTTGGAGGAGTCCAGTGGGTTTTCGCTTTTTCCTAGCGCTGTATCGGTTGACGTTTTTTTCCTTTGACGAGTCCGTTCGTGAGGAGGCTAGCAAACCAGATGACGATCGCTGCTTCGAGTGCTGGGAGAAATCCTGTTACTTCGAAACCTTTAATAATCGTACTTGTAAACCAGACAAGGATCGCGTTCAGGACGATGAGGAAGAGCCCGAGTGTTACTATGGTGATCGGTAGCGTCAGGATGACGAGTATCGGGCGCACGAGCGCATTCAAAATACCGAGTACGAGCGCGGTCAAAAGCGCTGACCAGAAGCTATGCACCGAGATCCCGGGAATGAGGTAGGGGAGCGCGAGAATGATGAGCGTGTTGATGAACCAGCGGATAAGCATACTATGCCTCCTGCGGCGGTACGGCAGTGTCGTCCGCCGATTTAACATACTTGCACGTCTTGCTCGAGCAGCGGAACGTTCCCTTTGCTCCGTATACGATCAATGAACCGCAGTCAGGGCACTTTTCGCCGGTCGGCTTGCTCCAGAGCGCGAACTTGCAGTCGGGGTAGCGGTTGCAGGAATAGAAGGTCTTGCCGTAGCGGGAGCGCTTCTCGATGATGTCTCCTTGGCCGCACTGCGGGCATTTTACGCCGGTGGACTTCTCGATATTCTTGATGTACTTGCAGTCCGGATAGCGGTCGCAACCGAGGAACGGGCCGAACCTGCCGCGTTTCATCGCGAGCTTCCCCTGTTTGCATTCCGGACAGGTCTCGCCGACGCCCTCAACCTGCACCTTGTTCTCATTGATCGAGTTGTCGTGGTTCAGCTCCTTCGTGTTCTTGCATTCCGGGTAACCGGTGCACGCGAGGAATTTTCCGAAGCGCCCGAACTTAATCACCATAGGCTTTCCGCACTTCTCGCAGACGTGGTCGGTCGCCTGCTCGGTCAGCTCTTTCTTTGAAAGGGTATTTTCTTTCATGGTGAGGTGTTCCTTGAATGGCGTATAAAATTCCTTAATGACGGGCACCCACTGTTTCGTTCCTTCTGCGATGTCGTCGAACTGCTGCTCCATCTTCGCCGTGAACTGGTAGTCGATGATCTCGGGGAAATGTTTCACCAGCAGGTCGTTCACGATGTACGCGATGTCGGTCGGTTTCAGACGGCGTTCGAACCGCTCGACGTAGCCGCGGTCGATGATCGTTGCGATGGTCGGCGCGTACGTCGACGGCCTCCCGATGCCGTATTCCTCAAGCTTCTTGACGATCCCAGCTTCGGAGTAACGAGCCGGCGGCTCGGTGAAGTGCTGTGCGGGCGTAAGCGCGGTGCAGTCTACCGGTTCGCCAGCCGTCAACGCGGGGAGTTCCGTTTCCTTGACGCCCTCCGTCGCCACTTTGAGGAAACCGTCAAATTTCGTTGTCTGTCCGGTTGCCCGGAAGGTATACACCGGGGCACTGGCGTTCACCACATCGACCGTAGTCGAATCCATGGCGGCGTCGGCCATTTGCGAAGCGACTGCGCGGCGCCAGATGAGCTCGTAGAGCTTCTGTTGCCGTTCATCAAGGAAGGGTCGGACCGCATCGGGCGTGTTCGTCGGATCGGTCGGCCGGATCGCCTCGTGCGCTTCCTGCGCGCCCTTCGCTTTCGTGTGAAACTTTCGTGGCTGGTGGTACTCTTTTCCGAAGCTCGATTCGATGAAGTTTCCCGCCTCACCCATGAACTTTCCGGCGAGGTTGAACGAGTCGGTGCGCATGTACGTGATAAGACCGGTCGGCCCGCGGTCTCCGAGCTCGACGCCTTCGTAGAGTCCCTGGGCGACCGCCATGGTCTGCCTGCTTGAGTAGCCGAGTTTTCGGTTCGCATCCTGCTGTAGCGTCGAGGTGGTGTACGGAGGATACGGGCTTTTTTTCGTCTCTTTTTTTTTGGACGTCAGCTATCGAGTATGCGGTACCCTCGAGGTGCTTAAGGACCGCGTCAGCTTCATCTTTTGATGCAAGGTCGAGTTTGTCGAGTGATTTCCCATCGCGCTTCGCGAGTTTCGCTGTGAACGACGTGCTGCGTGAGGTCGTAAAGGTCGCATCGATCGACCAGTACTCCTGCGACTTGAACGCCTGGATCTCGCGCTCGCGCTCTACGATGAGCCGTACAGCGACCGACTGGACGCGTCCGGCAGAGAGCCCCTTCGCAACCTTTTTCCAGAGCAGGGGAGAGAGCCCATACCCAACGAGACGGTCAAGGATCCGTCGTGCCTGCTGCGCATCGACGAGCCGAAGGTCGAGCTCTCGCGGGCTTTTCAGGGCTTCCTGTATCGCTTCCTCGGTTATCTCATGGAAAACGATGCGTTTCAGCTTGTCCTTCGGCTGTCCGAGGAGTTCAGCAAGGTGCCACGAGATCGCTTCGCCTTCTCGGTCTTCATCAGTCGCGAAGTAGATCGCGCGAGCCTTAGCTGCGGTCTTTTTCAGTGCCGTAACGACCTTTCTCGCCTTTGTCGGTATGACGTACTGGGGCGCGAAGTCCTTGTCCACATCCACGCCGAGCTTCGACTTCGGCAGGTCCCTGACGTGTCCGAAGCTCGACTCAACGCGAAAGTCGTTGCCTATGAAACGCGATATTGTTTTTGCCTTCGTCGGCGATTCGACGATGACGAGGTCTTTGTTTTTTGCCATGGTGCCTTAACGTGTTCGGATATATTGCATGCCGCCAAGGTGCCGCACCCTCCCTTTCATTTCGAGGAGCGAGAGGGTCGCGTTGACGGTACTGGTGTCAAGTGTACTCAACGCAACGAGTTCGTCAACGTGCCTCGGTACACCGAGGAGCCGTAAGAGACTGAGTTCTTCGTTGGTTTCGGCATGAATTGTAGCATTGTCTTCCATACGCGGCGACCTGTCAAGTCCGTATTGCTCAAAGAGGTCTTCTGGTCGAGTCGTGGGCATTGCCCCCATCTTAATGAGATTGTTAGGGCCGACAGATACATCCGAGTCAATGGGACCGGGTACGGCGAAAACCTCGCGGTTCTCGTCGAGTGCCATACGCGCTGTGATGAGGGCTCCTGACGTGACACCCGCTTCGATGATGAGGGTAGCTGCGCTTACACCCGCGATGATGCGGTTGCGCTGCGGGAAAAAGTGGCGCTGGATCTCTGTTCCAGGCGGATACTCACCGATAACGGCGCCGTTGTGCTCCAGTATTTCATTTGCAAGCGCCCTGTTGCATCGCGGGTACACTTCGTCGATCCCGTTCCCGAGGACCGCAACGGTCGTTCCCCCGGCATCGAGCGCTGCACGGTGCACTTCGGCATCGATGCCGAACGCTAACCCGGAAACGATCACAACTCCACGTTGGGCGAGTGGCTCGACGATGCGGTGCGTTGCTGCGATCCCGTAGCGCGAAGGCTTCCTTGTACCGACAGCAGATAGGCACGTACCATGGATTGCTTCTATGCTACCGCGAACATATAGAACGAGCGGCGGACTGTGTGTTTCTCGGAGGAGCGAGGGAAAGAGTGGGTCATCGACAGCGATCACATTGATATTACGGGCACTGATCGAATCGATATCCGGTGTAGCGTTCCGTGCATGGAGCAATGCATCAATGAGCGTAGCTGATGCACCGGCGTCGTTGAGTTGAACCCTTGAGGCGCGCATGACGTTATCGATCGTACCGAATCGTTCCATGAGTTGTCGTATCGTTCGGTAGCCGATTCCTGCGATTTGCAAGGCGAGCCAGAAGTGAATCGTTGGTGATGAGACATGTGTTGACATAGAAGTGTAGAACCTTGACAATGTATGAGATATCGTGTATTGTTTGGCGTTCTGTTGTTGATCATGCACTCGATTGTCCAGGGAGGGTGATCATGAATCTCGATCGTTCGATGTTACGCGATTCTCGGTATGATCCGAGGATCATCGATGATGACGGTACGCCTGTTGTTCTCGAGCCGCGGCGGCGTTGGGTGCCCCGCGAGGAGCTCGAAAGGGATCTTCACGGATTCCTCGAGGCGAACGGTTTCGTCGTTCCTCGGGCCGCCTTCACCGATCTGAGTGAGGGCATGGTGTTCCACCTCTGGCTCACCCTCATCCAGGGGAGGGGGGTTGAGACGCAGTACGGACTACTCCCGATTTTGCTCGTGAACCTGCTCGAGCGGCTCGGGTACGATCCCATGGGGGTCACGGGAATTTCTCCCAAAACCCTCATCAGGCTCCTGCAGAGCTGGGAGCCCGCACCGTCGCTTGATGTTCATGAACCGACCACGCAGTAAGGTGGTCGGTTCTTGCTATATAGGATTCCTGAAAAGGGCAGCGTTCTGCGCCACCCTAGCTATTTATATATCGAACCGCCAGTTTACTCCTTTACGTTCTAGACTTTTTCATCAGCTACGCGCTGTGGTTCTCGTTGTACCAATTTAACATAGCTCTTCAGCTCGTGCAACCACTGTGACCCGAGTTCGGAAAAATCTATCTTTATGAGTTTTGTCGTAAAGTCCCACTTAGGGTTTTTCGTTATGACCTTTTCGAGCATCTTCGGCGTCAGAATATCGCCGAATTCGATCGTTAGCTTTTCAGGAGCGATACCCTCGATACTCGTCCGGCTAACGGCGATGCTCGTTATCGAGGTTTTTTGTGCGAGGAGCCTGATCTCGAGGAGGTCGAACAGGTTGTTGAGCTGTTCCGGCAGGTTTTTCTCGCCGAACGTTTTTTTCTTGAACTCCTTGAGGTCGGCGATCGTAACGAAGTTCGCCATTTCCTGGTAGAGCTTGAGGCGTTTCGGTTCCGACGGCACGAGCGACTTCGGGATCCCGATATCGATCGGGAGGTCGATGATGATGTCGCGGAGCTCTTCCTGTTTGATGCCCGTCTTGAGCTCTTCGATCGCCTGTGAGAGGAGGCGCGTGTAAAGATTAAGGCCGATCGCGGCGACCTGACCGTGCTGTTCTTTGCCGAGGATGTTACCGGTGCCCCGGATCTCGAGGTCTCTGAGTGCTAGCTGGAAGCCCGATCCGAGCTCGCGCGCCTCGTTGAGCGCCTGGAGTCGGCGTTTCGGTCCGCTGGTCAGTTTCGTCGAGTGGTAGAGGAAGTAGGCGTACGCCTGGCGCTTGCCGCGCCCAATGCGTCCGCGGAGCTGGTAGAGCTGCGCGAGGCCGAACCGTCCAGCGTTATCGACGATGAGCGTATTGACGTTCGGGAGGTCGAGGCCGTTCTCAATGATGGTCGAGCAGACGAGGACCTGGATCTTGCCCGTGTCGAAATTAGCCATGACGGCAGATAGATCTTTCTCATCCATCTGCCCATGCGCAAACGCGTAGGTGGCTTCGGGTACGAGCCGCTGTAGTTTTTTCATTGCGAGCTCGATCGTTTCGACGTTGTTGTAGACAAAGTACACCTGACCATCGCGGTTGATCTCCTTACGGATCGATGATGCTACGACCTCGTCAGAGTATGATTGGATGACGGTCTCGATCGGGAGCCGTCCCTCGGGCGGCGTTTCGATGACGCTCACGTCCCTGATGCCGGAAAGCGCGAAGTTGAGCGTTCGTGGTATCGGCGTTGCCGTGAGCGTCAGGACGTGTGCCTGCTGCCTGAGCTCTTTGAGCCGTTCCTTGTCCTTTACGCCGAACCGCTGTTCCTCGTCGATGATGATGAGGCCGAGGTCTTTGAACGCAATGTCCTTTGAGAGGAGGCGGTGGGTACCGATGACGACATCGACATCTCCTGCAGTGAGCCTTGCAACGGTACGCTGCTGTTCACGGTCGCTCTTGAACCGGCTCAGGAGCTCCGTTTTGATCGGAAGATTGTTCATGCGATTAACGAACGTGTCGAAGTGCTGCTGCGTAAGGATGGTCGTTGGCGAGAGAACGGCGACCTGTTTTCCTCGGACTGCCGCGCGGACCGCGGCCCGAATAGCGACCTCCGTTTTTCCGAACCCGACGTCACCGCAGACGAGCCTGTCCATCGGAACCTCTTTCGCCATATCACGGAAGACATCCTCGATCGCCGTATGCTGGTCTTCTGTTTCTTCGTAGGCGAACGATTGCTCCAGGTGACGTTCTTCCTCGGTCGTACCTGTGAAGGGCGTTGCGTGCGATGTGGCGCGTTTCGCGTAGAGCTTAAGGAGTTCCTGAGCAAGGGCGAGAGTTTCTTCTTTGATCTTCCTGGTCAGCTGATACCAGTTCGATCCGGAGAGTCGGTGTAGTTTAGGGTTTGCGATCCCGATGTACTTCGAGATCTTATCCGCGGCCTCAACAGGAACGAAGAGGCGGTCACCGCCGGCATACTCGAGCGTAAAGTATTCCCGTTCGTGTCCGTCTACCCGCTGACGCGTCATGCCGAGGAACCGTCCGATGCCGTGGTCGAGGTGGGTCACGGTATCGCCAGACTTTAATTCAGCGAGGAACGCAAGGTCGATTTTGTGCTTACCGGAGATTTTCCCCTGGGTCTCCTTGCGTCCGAACACTTCTTGATCAGTAAGGAAGAGAATTTTTTCCTTAAGAGCGCTGAATCCTGTCAGCACTGCTTCAGGATCATCGATCGTGACTACCGGGGGAGGATCGGTTTTAAAGTGGGCGAACAGTTCGCGTACCTCGTTTGGCTGCTCGGTCGCAAGTGCAATGTCCCATCCCTGTGCGTGGTAGTGTTCGATGTCCTTGATGAAGGCATCGTAGTCGCGATGGTAGAACGGTGCCTGATGGAAATCGATCTGGACGGTCTCATCATCACTGAACGTTTCGAAGATAAATGCTCGATACGGTTGGAGGACCTGCGCCCACTCGATCCACCGCGGAGCAATAGTGCCGAGCTGGTCCGGGTCAGAGAGGATGAAGAGCGTTTCTTCCTGATTGAGGTATGAGAATAGCGTCGCTCCTGATGAGGTCGTAAGACGCATCGGCGCGATCGTGCAATCGGTTAGCTCTCGCGATTTCCTCTTTCCATCGAGCGATCGGATGCTCGTGAGTACGTTCCCGTCGAACTCGCAGCGGATCGGGCGAGCAAGGCCGATAGGGAAGACGTCAAGAATACCGCCGTGTCGCGCGAAAGAACCCTCGCTTCCAACTGCTGATTCAAAGACATACCCGCTCCGAACGAGTTCCTGCGAGAGTTCGGAGGGTTTCCGTACCTCTCCGGCGTTAAGCACGATCGTCAGGTCGCGGTACGCCGGTTTCGGCAATACAGAACGCTCGAACGCTGTAACGCTCGAAACGAGAAAGACTCGTTTTTCCACCATGATCTTTTGTAGGATCCGGGGAAGCTCTTTTTCGTTGAGCAGAATCGGCGGCGAATCGAACGCGTTCCAGAAGGAGAGCTGCGCATGCACGACTGCAGCCTCGGATTCGTCCCTTACGAGCCAGATTTTCGTCCTGAGGCGATCGTTGTTCGCAAGGCGTCCGATAAGAAGCGTTTTCGCAGAGAGCGGTCCGATGCCGGATATTCGAAGGATGCCGGGGATATCCTCGGAAAGTACCTTCGGAAGTCGCCGATGGTTCGTGAACAGGGAGTTCGCGTTGTTCGGTTGCTGGGCGCTCATTATTTCTGGTCAAACGGTCGAGTCTGATGTCCTGAGGGCGCTATTACAGTGCAGCTGTATCTCGGAAGGGTAGCCCGCCTTGACAGGCATGAATCGTTTTGCTAGGCTGTTTTCTTGCCCTAAAAACGTTCATTACATCGTTTTTTCGTGAGTACCTACGGTCCTACTTGCAAGCGGCGAAAGGGGTGCAACCCCTCCTACGCGTCCCAAGTAGCCATGAGTTAAGGTTTCTATCGATTTCGGTAGGGATCTTACGCTTGTAAGTAGCACTGTGGGTATTTAGAGAGACTCGGCGAGGCAACCTACGGTTTCCTCGTCCGAATCCACTCCTTCCCTCTACGGTGTCGCTCGTCGTTGCTCGCACGAAGTGAATTCGGTGCTCGCAACGTCTCGCGACTGATTTTTGTACAGGTACATTGGATGAGCATGAGACTTGGTCGTCTGATGGTGATAGCCTTAGCTCGTCTGAATCAGTGTATAATTCCGCCGGTTAATTCTCGCTCATCCTATTTTTTGGTACTGGCAAAGCTCGTTTGTCTGGTACGGATTCAGTAACGCATTTCATTGTGCCTATATCGTTTTTACTCGGATTTCAAGAGTTCTGTTTCAATCGTTGCAAGCTTCTCCAACGCAGCAGGAAGCACTTTTTTCGAAAGTTCCATCTCTTCCTTTTCGGTGAACTGTTGCAGAACGTACTCTTCCGACAGAATGCCGAGCGGTTTGTTCGAACCGATTCCGATGCGGAGCCTGTTGAACGCTTTGGAACCTAGCCGTTCGATGATCGAGGCAACGCCCTGATGACCCGCGTCACCGCGATCGAACGAGGCACGGAGCGAACCGAAGGGGAGATCGACGTCATCGTGAATTACCCATAATCGTTCAGGGGGGATGTTGTAGTACCGCATGAACGAACTGACCGCATCGCCGCTCGCGTTCATGAAGGCGTTCGGTTTCAGTACGTATATGCGTCCCTTCCCGCGGGTGAGTTCGGTGAACAATGATCCTCTCTTTGATTTCAGCGGTGAATCACTTTTTGCTACGTACGAGTCAACGACCCGATACCCGATGTTATGGCGGGTACGTTCGTACTGTTCTCCCGGATTACCGAGGCCAACAAAAAGTAACGCTGTTTTCATGAATTGGTGTTCAAAGCAGAATTGGTATTCACGTTTATGTTCTTGTTCGCATTGCTATTCTTGTTCACGTTTACGTTCTTATTACTATTGGAATTCGTATTTTTATTCGTACTGTTTGTATTGGCATTGGCGTTCGTCTTTTTTGTAGAAGTGCCATTGTTGTAGGTGGTTGACGTCGAGGCTTTCACGAAATCTTTACCAATGATGATGAGAAGGTCCGCTGGTTGGGTAATGGCCGGCGTGCCGTTATTCACATTCTTCGGAACCTCGTAGGTCGGCCTCGGAGAGATCGCACTGAGTGCTAGAGAGGGGACCGCAGATACACCTAGGTAGCTCTCGAGACTCTTCAGCGAACTTGGCTTTGCGCCGTTTGTATAGTCGATGATTGCGGTAACGGAATCCGTGTTCGGTTTTCCGGTCTGGTCGGTCGTCGGAGCGGGGAAGCCAAGCGATTCGAGCGATGCAGCGACCATCTTTGCAGTACCTGAATGTCCTGATTCGTCCCGGATGACGATCCGCGCTGCTTCTGTTGTGAAGCGTTGTGCGATAAAGATATCCCTCGCATACGCTCGTACAGCCCGGAAATCGTCATCTTTTGGGAGCAAAAGGAACGCACCGTCGATTCCTGTTGCGTTCTTGAGCAAACCCGTCGGCGCACTGTCGAGAACTTTTGAGATGATAGAATCCTTTGTAGTATCGCTCACCATTTTGCCGAGCCGCAAGATCTCCCATACCTCGAGGTTCGTTCGCGTATGGGTACCGAGCGAGCTCAAGACATTACCGATCTTGATCGGATTCATGATGGTACCGAGCGAGAGGGTTTTGTCGCGTACTGCCTCGAGAACGAGCTGCTGCCTCCGGCTTCGAGCGAAATCAGAGCCTTCGCCGTTGTTGCCATGACGGGAACGCACGAACTTGAGGGCGGTCTCGCCGTTCATATATTGCTCGCCAGCAACGAAACGGATGGTCTGGTATCCGTAGTTCGCCGTAGGGTACTCTGAATCAGTGAAGCTGTTCTCGACGGTTACTGAAATACCGCCGAGACTGTCAATAATATCTTTGAAACCTGCGAAATCGATGCGTGCATAGTAGTGGACGGTCTGGCCGACCGTTTTCGCGACGACATCAGACGCGAGCTGTTCACCGCCGCCGGGGTAGCCGAGCTCCTTTCCGAACGCATTCGCATTGTTTATCTTACGGTTGCCGTACTGGGGGATCTCAACGGCGAGGTCGCGGGGTATCGATAAGAGCGCGACCTGATTGGTCGAGGGCTTTACGCTCGCGAGCATGATCGTATCGGTAAGCAGCGGACCGTCGTGTCCTTCGCCACCGATACCGAGGAGCAGGATATTAATCCTATCGTCAGCCTCTCCCTTCAACTGGGCGTCGCGGTTTGAAACGATGTGCCCGAGCTGGGTCAGTACTGATACCCTCTTGTTCCCTTCGACCGTCGTATTGATCGCGGCGAGGATCCGGTAACCGACGAGGACAATGAACACGATAACGATGCCGACGAGGGATCCCGCGATTTTCCACCAATACAAGGACCTCGTCCTCGGACGCTTTTCAGCGGAGGGCTTTAGCTCTTCTCGTTGTTGGTTGTTCTGCAAACGCTGAATCGGCATGGAGTGTGCGTGCCGTCGTGTTGAAAAGTATAGAGCACGAAGAATATCACGTCAAATCTTCTAGCCTCTTAAGTACGAACCATCTTCATTATGTATATCGTAACAATACGCCGATTCTACCCTTGCGTAGGGGTATAAAATGTGGTACAATTGTCCTACTTTGCGCTCACGTTAGCCATTTATTGATTTTTTACCTGCTTTGGTGCAACGGCTTGAATTCCGTTATCGGTAACGTACGTAAGCCGAGGCCGCTTAGCTCCCCGCACCAACACATCGTTGCACTCGGTGTGGTACGGGGCAGGCAGCTGGTTAGCCCGCCCCGCCTGCTTCGCCCCCATTGTACCTAACATAATAATCAAACTTAGGGGGCGTAGCTCAGTTGGTTAGAGCGCGCCGTTCACATCGGCGAGGTCAGAGGTTCGACCCCTCTCGTCCCCACCAGGAAAGACGAAAAAATGAGGACAGCAGGCGAAGCGGGCCGGGGAGCGCTGCATTCACAGTGCAGAGGTCGTCCCGCCGAATGGCGGGACAGCGGCCACCAGGTCGCGATACGAAAGAAGCAGCACTAACGTTGCGCTGAGATACGCCTTATCTGAAACGAATAATCCTTTCAATAAAGTTACGAGCATGAAAAAGACCGAAGAGAAAGGCACCGGTAAACAGAAGCCGCTCATCAGTCAAACGCGCCAACGCACCACAATGGGGCGGCAGCAGATCGTCCCGAGCTTTTCTGAATCGGTAGTCTCGTTCATCGTCGAGGTCGCGAAGGTCGTCATTATATCCCTCGCGATTATCATTCCGATTCGGTACTTCCTGATCCAGCCGTTCTACGTTAAGGGGGCGTCAATGGAACCGAACTTCTTCGATAACGAATACCTCGTTGTCGATGAGATCTCATATCGTTTCGGTGAACCTCATCGCGGTGATGTCGTCGTTCTTCGGAATCCGCGACACGAGTCGGATTTTTTCATCAAGCGGGTCATCGGATTGCCGGGAGAGCGCGTAGTGATTACGAACAGCACGGTGTCTATTTACAGCACTGAGCATCCGTCCGGGAAGGCGTTGGATGAATCGGCGTACCTTGCATCAACGGTACGAACCAGCGGCGAAGAGGATGTAACGCTCGGGCCGAACGAATACTTTGTTTTGGGCGACAATCGGGAATCAAGCCTCGACTCGCGGTACTTCGGCCCGATAACGAGGAAAGAGATTGTCGGCAGAACATGGATCCGCGCATGGCCGGTGAACCGGATGGCAGTATTCAGGGCACCGGAGTACCCGATAGTGAACGCAGCACCCGACTACGGCCTATGAACGTACCACAGCGATCAAACCAATCATCGGTAACTGATGTACCTCAGGAAAAGGTAAAAGGGCAACCCCAGTTGCTCCGTGGGATGAAGGATATTCTCCCCGCTGATCAGCCGTACTGGGACGCTGTGGCCTCCGCAGTCGAACGGGTCGCTAAAGCAGCCGGCTTCCAGCGTATTGAGACGCCCATTCTCGAAGCAGCGAGCCTTTTTAACCGTTCGGTCGGGCAAGATACCGACATCGTTGATAAGGAGATGTACACCTTCGTTGATAGGAGCAACGATAGGGTCGCGTTAAGGCCGGAAAATACGGCATCGGTCGGACGCGCCTACCTCGAACACGGCATGCTGAGCTGGCCGCAGCCCGTGAAACTCTACTATTTCGGGCCATTTTTCCGTCATGACCGTCCGCAGGCAGGACGGTACCGGCAGTTTTGGCAGTTCGGTTTCGAGGTAATCGGCGACGGTCACGCCGTCATCGACGCGCTTCTCATATACCACGCGGTTTCGATATACCGCGAGTTCAACGTACCCGTTAACGTCCACGTCAACAGTATCGGGGACAGGGTGTGCCGGCCTCTGTACCTGAAGCAGCTCACTGACTACTTCAGATCGAGGAAGAATTCGCTCTGCGAGGATTGTAAAAAACGCCTTCTTAAAAATCCTCTCCGGATACTCGATTGCAAGGAAGCGGACTGTCATACCGTTGCCCAGGATGCACCGCAGACGGTCGACCACCTCTGCGATGCCTGCCGTGACCACTTCGTCCGCGTCCTCGAATATTTAGGTGAACTCGAAGTTCCGTACACGCTCAACCCGCGGATCGTCAGGGGGCTGGACTATTACACGAGGACCGTTTTCGAGGTGAACGAGGAGGGTATCGATGACGCTCTCGCACAATCGACGCTCGGCGGCGGAGGACGCTACGACGATCTTATAGAGCAGCTCGGGAATCGTCAGGTTCCCGCTGCAGGTTTCGCATGCGGCGTCGAGCGCCTTATCGTCAAGATGCGTGAGCAGCAGTATGCGCCGAAAATCGTTTCGCCCGATGTGTTCATAGGGCAGCTCGGCGAACCGGCGAGGAAGAAGTGCCTCAAGCTTTTTGACATCATGAAATCCCTCAACGTGAAGGTCGCCGAATCATTCTCAAAGGACGGATTAAAGGCACAGCTAGAGATCGCGAACAGGCTCGGCGTAAAGTTCGCGCTCATCATCGGCCAGAAAGAGATCATGGACGATACGATACTCATTAGGGACATGGAGAGCGGTATTCAGGAGGTCGTCGACTTCAAGAAGGTTGTTCCGGAGATCCAGAAACGCCTCGCAAAGACGAACGGCGCGGTCGTCAACGGGAGCGAACCTCAGCAGACAACGATACGGCAGACGCCGCACAGCACGTCGTAACGTATGGAGTGCCTCTTTTGCAGGATCGCTTCGGGAGCCGTTCCTTCGAATAAGGTCTTCGAAGACGATCATTTAGTCGCATTCTCAGATATACGGCCGGTTGCTCCTCTTCATATCCTGCTTGTTCCGCGGAAGCACATTGCGTCTGTCGCAGAGCTTACCGAGATTGATGAGCAACTCGTCGGAGAGATGGTCCTCCGGGCACGACAGATCGCAGAGCAGCAGGGGATAGCTACCAAGGGGTATAGGCTTGTGTTTAACGTACGATCGCACGGCGGCCAGGTCGTCGATCATATCCACTTGCATATCATCGGTGGGAAAAAGCTTGGCGCAATGGCTTAGGATAGCTCTCGGCATAGTATAAAAAGGCTTTCTTTTTCCTATTTTTAGAATATATTTACTTTTTTGACGAACGGAGCTTTCCGTGGTATACTCACGACGATATTTTTACACATCCTACTGATGAAACCGTCGGTTTCAGTCGCTAAAGGAGGTGGCACGCTTGGTTGAGGTTAAGAGAAAAGAAGGCGAATCAGTCGAGAGTCTCCTCCGACGCTTTACCAAACGGGTTCAGCAGAGCGGCGTTCTTCTGCGTGCAAAGCGAGCGCGGTTCTTCGAATCCCCGAAAACGAAACGGGAAACACGGGAAGACGCGATCCGAAGGAAGTCGATCCGCGAACGGAAGGAGTACCTCCGAAAGATAGGAAAGCTCGATGAAACGCGCGTTGGCCGTTTCGGTAAGAGACCGAAACCCCTTCCGCGTATTCCTGTGCGAACATGAGCATACAGTCGACCATCGAAGCCGACTACAAAAAAGCGTTCAAGGCGAACGACCGTTCTGTCGTATCGGCGCTCCGGATGCTGAAGTCGGCGATAAAGAATCGTGAGATCGAGATCGGCCGCGAAATGACGGACGAGGAGACCGTTGAGATCATCGCACGGGAATCGAAGCGCCGCAATGACGCGAGCGCGCAGTACACTAAAGCCGGAAGGAACGACCTCGCTGCCCACGAGCAGGACGACGTGACGGCTTACCGCAAATACCTTCCTGCGCCGCTCTCCGAGGACGAACTAACGAAGCTCGTTACAGAGGCCGCTACGACGCTTGGCGCAAAAGATTCGTCGTCAATGGGAAAAGTCATGGGTGCGGTCATGCCGAAGGTGAAGGGACGCGCGGACGGAGCTTCCGTACAGGCGGTCGTACGCCGCGTGCTCGGTGCGTAAACAAATAATTTTTTCACAATGGAGCGGATAAAAAAACAGAGGGTACTGTCGCTGACGTTGCTCGCGGTCGTGTGTCTTATCGGCGCGCTGTTCATCGGCATGCGCGTCGTACACGCGACTCCCTATACGATCGCTGACGACATAGGGGGTTCGGTCGGGCTCGGCACCGCAGACCTCAAGACGACCGTTATCAATATCATCAAGTGGGTGCTCGGTATCCTCGCGCTCGTTGCTGTTTCGTTCATCATCTACGGCGGCTTCATCTGGCTCACGGCAGCGGGCAATGTCGAAAAGATACAGAAAGCGAAGCGCATCATTATTAACGCTGTCATCGGTTTGGTCATCGTCCTCATCTCATGGGCGATCGTCATTTTTGTTACGAAGTTCATTACCGGCGCAACGAGCGGAGGCGGTCCCGGCTCTATTCCTTGTGTGCAGGGAGATCCGAAATGTCCTTGGCCTCCGGATATCGGACTCGAGATCCGCTCGATAACGACGGACTGCAAGAACGCCGACCTCGAAGACTACCGCCACGACGTATTCATCTGCAGCGCTATTAACATTACGTTCAATCATACGTTAACCGGCCTATCAGTCGAGAATGCAGTGAAAAATGCTGGGCTCATCGTTGAACAGTGCACTGGTGTTGACGGAGCAGAGAACTGTGCAGACGCAGACGTAGTGCCGGTAGTAGGCGACTCTGCCCTTGACGGTATCCTTGGTAATGTCGGAGTCGACCCCCAGCAGTTCGTCAATGCAGCGTCAGGAACGTACTCAACCGATATACAGAAAGGCGCTTCGTGGGCTGCGCGCCTCGACAATTCAGGAAAGAACATTACCTTCTTTCACATTAAGACGCTCTTCGATAAGTTCACGTGGTTCCGTGTTACGATCCCGAAAACGCTCATAGATACGAAAGGCAAGGCACTCAGCGATTGTTTGGCCACTGATTGTTTCGATAATAATACAGAGTACACCTGGACAATGCAGACCGGCGAGGACGTTGACACGCAGAGCCCAGTCGTAACCAACGGTTACCCAGATATCCGGTACCTACCGCAGTTCGGTGCGAAATTCCAGCCGGATCGGAGCGTACCGCGGACTCCGACGATCAACCTGCACTACAGCAAGGCAGTCCTTCCGCCGACATCGGTTACGATTACACCATTCGACAGTACTAAGCCTACGCCAGACCCGGTAACTGGAACAGGCGGAACGCTTCTTGGTCCACTCGATCCGGCTGACTACACAGTATACCCCGGAGGCGACGGACGCTCGCTCTTCATCCAGATGAAGCAGCACGACAAGTGTGATACCGGCGCAACGAATAAGTGTCTTGGAGGCTCGGAAAAAAATGAGGCGTGCAAAGTCGATACAGATTGCCCTGATTTCAGGATGCTCGAGAAGTTCACGTGGTACAAGGTGAGCGTCGGCGGCGTCATCGACCTCTGCAGTAATTTACAGAAGCCTAATCCGTTCGAGTGGGTGTTCGAGACGAACGACGTCGTGCCTAATGCTTCGGTCTATCCGCCGGACGGATACGATAATTCGTGCCCTTCAACGCCTGCGTTCATCCGCTACACCGTATCAATGTACAATTCGGAGAACGGCAGCTGTGATGTCGCAGGTGGGGGCGGCGGACACGTCACCGGGTATACCTTTAGGACATCGACGAATGCTTTTAGCGGGAAGGAAGGTACGATACGGATTGATGACCCGTGCCCCGGAGGCGACTGTTCAAAAGTCAATCCGGCGAACTACTGCAAGGTGTATTCGTTCCCTGTTACGCCGAACCTGACGCCGAACACGACGTATGACGTTGGCATTGCGAACAACTTTGTGATTGACGACAAAGCAACGACGTTAAGCTGGGGGACGAGCACCGATTTGTGGGGCGGCGACTACAACAGCGATGCAAAGAAGGGATGGTCGTTCAAAGTCAAGGAACCGGACAAGTGCGCTGATCCGCCGGTCATCACGTCGATCGATCCAGAAAAGGGGACTGACGGCCAGTGCGTTACCGTGCACGGGTACAACTTCGACGGCAACAAGGATGGGGCATTGCGCGACGGAACCGGAAGCGCCGGCGACGTCGACGACCTCCAGTATGAAGGTGCGAATATTCCTGATGCGAACCTCGGAAAGTGGAGCGACGTACAGGTCGCAGCTGAAGTCCCGGCAGGCGGAGCCATTGGACCGAAGACGTTCAAGGTAAAGAGCAAATTCCCTGATCCGTTCGGCATCCTCGAAAGCACTGATACGGTACCAAACTGGGAAAAGATACCGGGTCCAGCTTCGACTGCAGCCTGCCTCCTGTCGCTCGAACCGGACAAGGGGATCGTTGGATCGCAGTTTAACGCAATCGGGAGACGGTTTGGCAGCGATACCCAGGCGACGAAGATCGTTCACTTTGATACACAAAACCTCTCGGCGCCCTCATGGAATGATACGCGCATCACTGGTATTACCGTGCCGGATATAGCGCCGAACATCTATCCGGTCTGGATAGAGAACGACAAGGGAGATTCAAATAGTTTGAACTACGAGGTCACCCCAATTCCTCCCGGACAACCCGTTGTTGCCGATCACTGGCCCAACTGTTCAGCGTCGTGCCTTACCGCAGACATTGGTGCGAAATTCGGTTTTGCTGATAAAAACGCCGAGATCGATCAAGGCTCGTTAACAGTCGCTTCCGTCTTACTGCGTCGCTGTACTGACGATAAGTGCACTAAATTCGATCTGGACGTCGCTGTTACTATTACAACAGAACCGACTATTGTCAGAATAATCCCGCAGGCGAACCTCGATGCGAGCAAATGGTACCGCGTCGTGCTCCTCGATACGATCAAGGGTGCGACCACTCCGAACGACGGTACGCTCGGCGGCCTTAACTACCGCTTTGCGCCGGGAGCAGGGAACAATGACGCTTTTTCATGGACGTTTCGGACAACGAAGATCGGAGCTGAAGGATGCAAGCTCGACAGGGTCGTTGTGAATCCTGCAACCTACGCGATGCACACGCTCGACGAGACAAAGCCCTACACTGCAGAATCATATACCGAACCGAATGACTGCAGCGCTTCGGGGCAGCCCATGACGGCGTCGACGAACTGGTCGCCCTGGACCTCGACGGGGACTGCGCCGCCGCGCGCCCCAGGTTTTGAGTATATTACGCTTGCTCCAGGCGCGAATCCGTGGCAGCAGGTCGTGACTGCGAAGAACGAATCGGTTCCGGACAAATTCACCGTTGAAGCGCACGGCGATAAGGATGGCGTAGCAAAGAGCGGTGCCGGAATACTCGTCACTGATTTTTCCTACTGCAACGACGATGCAACGTGCCAGAAGAACGGCTGTACAGGTAGCATATGCAATAAACAATCGCACCGCTGTACGCCGTACATCAAGAGCTTTTCGCCGGCTCACGGCGATATCGGTACGTGGGTCGGGATCGACGGATGCTACTTCGGAAACTACGTGAAAGGGAAGTGCAGAATGATCAAGGAAGGGGATCTGTGCGATTCCAACCTCGACTGCTTTGATGGTGCGACCTATGGTTTGTGCATGGATGGGAGCGCAGTTCAGTTCACGCCAGGCAAGCTCGCATTATGGCCGGACACTAAGCGCTGCGGACCGATTAACTGGACATGTTCGAACTTCTACACATGTCATATCACCGCGGAAGTGCCGAACCGCGTCACCAATGACGATGCAACAGATGGTCCGATACGGGTATTCCGGTGGGACGCTCAGTCATTACCGTCTACGACCTTATACGACGTGGACAATACGAAGATGCCGGGCATCTGCCGCGCTGAACCGTCTCGCGGCTCGACCGGGACAAAGGTAAAGCTCACAGGGCAGAACTTCGGCGCACAGCAGAACATGAGCAAGATCTTCTTCTATAAGGAAAAAGAGTCGACCCCTGTTGCGTCGTGGTCTGATATCCAGATCGTAACTCCTGCGCCGGCGGATATTGCGAACAACGTCGAGGAGAGCTATGCGTATCCGGCTGGTAATTTTTGGAGCTGGCATACAGAGATCAGAGCGAACGTAGTAGCCGGAACATCCGAGTGGAGCAATACGGTGAACTTCGACGTGCTGCCGCCGGGGTGTGTTGCGTGCGTGAACGATATCGAGTGCGGAGCGGGAAAGGGGTGCGGATACAGCGGGTGCTGCGCCGCCATCCCGAAAGTCATTGATAAGCAGCCGCCGGATGGGAAGACGGACGTCTGCCGGAACTCGCTCGTGAGCGCGGAGTTCGACATGGCTATGGACCCGACGACGATCAACAAGAGTACGGCGCACCTCTACCGTTATGATGATAAATTAAAGGGCAATATAGCCGTAGAGTCAGCGAAGATCTCGTACAATAAAAAATCGTTTACAATGTCGTTCGATGCCGGTCTGCTTGAGAGGAACACGACCTACTCCGTTTCTTTGAGTGAAGGAGGGGAGCTCGTTAGGAACGGTAACTTTGAAGACGGGTCTGGTACGTTCCCAACCGGTTGGGTCGGAATGGATCCCGCATATGCTGCAAGCATTACCCAGAGTCCTGATATATCCAATCAGGTAACGCCGGGAACGAAATCGTTACATTTAGATGCCGCAACCCAACGTTGCAACGGGAGCAGCGGCCCACTGGCGGGAAATCCCTGCAACGTTAATAACGACTGCAATACAGTGAATCCAATGGGAAAGTGTGCTCGACCTAGCCTTTATGCATACCAGCTGCTTGACGTGAACTCGACGCAAAAGCGGTCGTTCCGTGTGACCGGATGGGTCCGGTTGCGTAACACTGCGAGCCCGTTTAATGCGGTCGGAGGATTGATTACACAGTGCTGGAGCACGGTCGATCCGTGGAAGTCAAACATATGGGCACCTCCATGCGATCAGGATGGAAAAACGTTTGATTTGTATAATAACGCCCCGGGACTCAAATGGATACTCCCTGGACAGGATACCGGTTGGGTGCAGATCGACTATATCATAACGAACAATACAGGGGCCAACATTGCGCCGAAGATCTTGTGCTTTGCCACGCCCGGAACCGATGTATGGTGCGACGAGGTATCAGTACGGCAGGTCAGTGAAGTCCAGAGGATCCGGAGTGCCGAAGGAGCGGCACTGCCGGCGACGCAGTGGTCGTTCACGACGGCGGACATGGACGGACCGTGCCAAGTTTCAAGGGTCGGCATAGAGCCTTCGGCATGGACGTTCTGGACCTCGGACCCGACGAAAAAGGAGAGCGGAAAGGATTTTACAGCGCATGCCTACTCTGATAGAGGAACCGAGCTGATCGAGGTCCCGGGTATGCTGGAGTGGTCTTGGAGCTGGTATATAAAGAACGGGTCTCCGTTCAAGTTCTCTGCTCCTGCAGACTTGATACATCCTCAAACGCCGGGATTCCCTGATGTCGATACGGCAATCGTAGAAGCAAACCCTGCTAAGGGAAAGGGATATTTGATGGCAATGGTGAATCCGATACCTCAGATTAAAGGCGGGCCGATCGGTCAGACTAATATTATAACCGGCATTTCGACGATCACGGTGAACGCATGCAATAATCCGTGGTTCCCGATCAATACGGATACGTATGGTTATGTGGATAGTAATAATCCGCCTGCCTCTGCGGCAAAAAATAAATGTACCATCGTCAACATTGGAGCAGTATGCACCGACTACCACTTCAACATCGGATACTGCAGGGACGGTCAGCTTGGGAAATGCGATAAGATAACAAATAAATGTACGAGCGGTTCGCGGGTCGGACAAAACTGCGCCGGCACCGACAATCTGTGCCCCGAGTTTCCGGTTCTTGCGGTAACGGCTGTAACTCAGTATAGGACCGAGGGAGTTTCGTCGAAGCCCGTTCTTCTTAAGGAGTTCCTGTTCAAGGAGCCGAGCAATATACAGACGAAGGATGCGATCGGCATGCGCATCTACGATAACTTCGAAGGCCTCTCGGCGCTCGAGTGGTACAAGAAGTACGCAACGAAAGCACGCTCAGCGCCGGCCCCGAAGAGCGTCGACGGGTACGACGGGATCCAGGACGGCACATCCGTTTACGTCGGCGGGAGCGACCTGGCCGATCTTGATAACAAGCTCCACTCGAAGATATTCATCCTGTCGTACAACGCCGGCGCGGACGCGAAGATCATCTCCATCTACAACCAGATGCTCGAATCGTGGTTCTTCAACAACAACCCTGTGCTCGCGAGCGCCTGCGGCGTTAATGCGAATCCGGAGGAACCAGAGGAAACACTGAAGATCTGTGCACAGCGTGACCTCAGGCGCGTTGCAGGACTTTCCGACATCGTACAGTACCTTCGGGCGTACCGTTCGGTGAACAAGACGTATCCGAAGCTCGGAGCAGGGTCGTACCTTGCGAACATGTCATTCTCGGTATGGCCGTCGTGGCAGAAGACGCTTGGAGGCGACCTGAAGCAGTCACTCCCCGTCGATCCGAAGAATACGATACAGAACTGCCCTACGGCGCAGTCGCAGGACGGATCGTGCTGGAGCGAGCTCAACAAGACGTTCATCTGCAAGCCAGGTCCAGCCAACATCTTCGGCTACTACACTACTCCGGACGGGCTAACGGCGAATCTCTACGCTAACCTCGAGTATTCGGGACCCAGCTCATGGATAAACTTCCCAGGCGGCACAGGCCCACCGTGTCCTGCCGGTTCGAAGTGCGACTGCTTTAACTACAGCTTCGGGCCATAAGGCATAATCAACGAAATGAGCAATCAATCTTAGGAAATAACAATGTTGAAGAAATCATACATTTTCGGTATAATAATCGTACTGGCTGTATTAGTAGCCGGTGGAACGGCGCTGGTAATGCAATCCGGGAAGGAAAAGACGACGACAGGTAGTACAACGAATACGACGACAACGAACGGCGCACCTACTACGTTCAATACCGGCGCCGCACAGCCGCTCCTCGATGCAGATGCTGACGGGCTGACCGACGCCGAGGAACAGAAGCTGGGTACGAATCCTGCGAATCCGGATACTGATAAGGATGGACTCTCGGATTTCGACGAGGTCGAGAAGTACCACTCTAATCCAAGTAAATCGATTTCAGGGAGCCTCAAGGTAAACGACGGTGAGGCGATTAAGAAAGGGATCGATCCGACGACCGGCAGTAAATTGTTCGCTCCAGTTCCAGCAACGAACGTTAATACGTAATCCTAATAATTATTTTCACAACTAACACCGCTATTTCACGAAAGCAATAAGGAGAACAACCTATGTTTGAGAATCAACCACAAATGCCCCAGCAGACGCCGGAAGCCCAACCTGCGGCACCGCAGCAGGATTTTCACACCATGCCCGAGCGATTCCTCGATACGGGAGGAGCACCGGGTGGCGGAGAAGCAGGCGGAGCTCCGCGCAGTTCGGGAGGCGCCGGAAAGAAGATCCTTATAGCAGCGGTGAGCGCCGTTGTCCTCGGTGGGCTTGGCGCGGGCGCATGGTACTACTTCACGAAAATGTCGAACAAGAACGAGGCGAACGAGAATGTAGCGACGGTCAACATCAACGAGAACACGAACAGCATATACAACGTCAATGAAAACGCGAATACAAACCTCAATACGAACCTGAACCTGAACGATAACCTCAATGCAAACCTGAATGCAAATCTGAATACAAACCTGAACTTGAATACAAACCTGAATGCAAACCTGAATACAAACTTGAACGCGAATGCGAACGTAAATACGAACGTCTCAATAACGACTGGTACACCACTTCCGATTTCGACCGACACAGATACGGACGGACTCACGGATATCGAAGAACAGGTGTTCGGTACGACCGCAAGTGCCCAAGATAGTGATAGCGACGGATTCATCGACGGCATGCGAAAGCTCGCGAACGGAAAGTATGAGGGTGAAACCTACAACGGTTACTGTCCGACAAAAGCCGGCAGCGTGCGCCTCGACGATTCGTCATGCAGCGTCATACGGACCTACACGAACACGACGTTCAGCTACGCGCTCTGGGTACCGAAGAATTGGCTGACGCAGGCAACGTCTACGGATGAGAAAACGGTCATCATCACTCCGGACAGCGCAACCCCCGAGTTCTTCCAGGTTACCGTACTCGATAATCCGTCGCAGCTGACCGCTAAGAACTACTACCTGAGCCTGAACCCCGGCGTTGATCCAACGAAGATCATCGACGTGACCATGAGCGGTCTTGACGGCGTCATCAGCCTCGATGAGAGCACGGTATACTTCGTGAAGGGGACGAAGATCTACATCATCTCCTACAACACTAATGCGCTCACCAAGGTCAACTTCAAGTTGACATTCATCGTGATGTACCGGAGCTTCCACCTCACCGCTTCATCGGTAACGAATACGAACGTCAACTCCAGTATCGTAACGAATACGAACCAGTAGGATCGTTCCCATTAGAGTTATGCCGTGTGATATCACGGCGCACGTTGCTCTGCCGTTCCCGGAAGGGACTGTGAAGCGCTGGGCGCACCAGATGCTCCGGTCGCTCGGTTACAAAGGCGTTACAACGGCCCTTTCAGTTGCGTTCGTCGGGGATTCCGAGATGCGTGCCATTAATCGTCGCTACCATCACTCTCCCGGTACGACGGACGTCCTGTCGTTCCCCGGAGAACGAAGGGGGGACCTCGGTGAGATTGTGATGTCGCTCCCGCAAGCACGACGTCAGGCACGTGAGTACGGACATACGATTGAAGCCGAGGTACGAGCGCTCCTTGCGCACGGGATCTTGCACCTCGTGGGGTACTCGCACGGCAGGCCGAAACATCGTGAGCGGATGAAGCGCGCCGAACGACTCCTGCTCGGCGGCCATTCCCTGATTCAACGATCCATACATACACCATGATATTTATTAGGAGCATTCGTCACGCTCTGCGGGGGATCCGCTACACGTTCGAGCACGAACGCAATTTCAGAATCCACATCGTCATCGCGCTCATCGTTATCACGCTCGCGATCACGCTCCAGGTGAGTCCGATTCAGTGGCTCTTCATCATCACAGCAATTGCATCGGTCCTCGCTCTCGAAATCGTCAATACGGTATTTGAAAAGGTTGTCGATATGTTCCAACCACGCGTCCATGAGTACGCCGCAATCATCAAAGACCTCATGGCAGCAGCCGTACTCGTCGCATCACTTTCCGCATTGATCGTAGGCTCACTCATCTTTATCCCCTTACTCATTACTCGATTATTCTAGCGTATGCCAAAAGAATCATTCATAACCGGTCTCGATATAGGTTCCGCTAACATCCGCGTCGCCGTAGCTCAGGTTCAGCCAAATTCCCCAACGCTGCACATCGTGGGCGCCGCTGAACATGAGGCTCACGGCATTTCAAAAGGCTCCGTGACGAGCATTGAGGACGCGGTAAGCGTCATCTCGCAGACCCTCGAGATCGTTGAGCGCATGACGGGCATTCCGACGCACCATGCCTTCGTTGGTATCGGCGGCACGCATATAACCTCACTTGAGAGTCATGGGGTCGTAGCGGTTTCACGTGCTGATGGCGAGATCAAAGAGGATGACATCGAACGCGTCGTCGAAGCCGCCCAGACCGTTGCCACGCCGCCGAACTACCAGATACTGCACGTAATTCCCCGCACGTTCGCCGTTGATAACCAGCGCGGCATCAAGGATTCGGTCGGCATGACGGGGATGCGGCTTGAAGTTGATACGCAGATCATCCAGGGGCTTGCCGGCCAGATCAAGGCGATCGAGAAGACCGTATTCCGGACAGGGCTCTCCATCGACGATATCGTCCTCGGCGCAATGGCAGCTGCAGAATCGGCGCTTTCGAAGCGACAGAAGGAGCTGGGCGTCGCTCTCGTTAATATCGGCGGTGCGACGACGAGCGTCGTCGTGTTCGAGGAAGGAGACGTACTCCACGTCAAGGTGCTCCCGGTCGGCGCAGGCCACATTACGAACGATATTGCGATTGGTCTTCGAACCTCGATCGATCTTGCTGAACAGATTAAGATACATGCGGGGACAGCGCTCGCTGATGCCGTTGGTAAACGAGAAGAGGTGAACCTCGCTGAATTCGAGGGCGGAGATCAGACCGTCGTGTCGAGAAAACAGATAGCAGACATCGTCGAAGCCCGGCTCGAGGAGATCTTCAAGATAGTTGATAAAGAACTTCAATCCATCGATCGTTCCGGTATGCTGCCGGCAGGGGTTGTGCTGACGGGAGGTGGCGCACACCTTCAGGGAATACTCGATGTCGCGAAGCGTGTCTTCCGTTTGCCTGCCTCTATCGGTGTTCCGCAGAACATCGTTACAGCGATTGACAAGGTGAACAACCCTTCGTTCACAACTGCGCTCGGATTGGCCGCGTGGGGAGCAAGCGTGGAGGATCGTTCCGGGATCTTCGGGAAAGTGCCCGATCTCTCTTCGGTTCGGGCCGTAACCGATCGTATTAAAGGGGTGTTTAGAAACTTCATACGATGAGCAACGGTAGGAAGCCGGCCCTACGCTCGAAGACCGCGGTCATCACGGGTCTCGTTGCAGTGCTTGTTATTGCTGTGGCTGGTGCGATTTTATGGTACAACAAACAGCTGGTTTGTTGCAGGACGAACGACAATAGTAATGCGGCTCCTCCTATAAAAACGGAGTTGGTCGTTGATGCATGGCCGAAGTATGCGAGCTCTCTGTTTGCTTTTATCGTATCGTATCCCCCCGGAATGTCCGTGTGCGATTATTATGACAGCGAAGGGATTCTTGCGGGTATTTCCGTACGGAATGATACATGCGATTCAGCAACGAATCCATCATATACTTTCCGGATCAGCGGGGCATGGTCATCCCTCGATGCCGTCGCATCGTTCAATGATGCGTACGGGCAGCAACTGAAAGAGGCGGGAGTGACATCAGTCTCGGATCGCGGCGTCGTGCTTAACGGCAAGACGGTTTCAGCGCTCCTCTACAACGTTTCAACGACGATGACAGGGGCGATCGTGTACTCGATGCAATCGAATACGAACACGGTGGTGAAGAAAAAGATTGCAGTTGATATCTATCGTGATGTTCCCCCAACGGCGCGCGCTATAGTTGCTAGTGCTGACCAAATAACCGAAGCCGTTCTTAAGAACATCGCACTCAGCCTTCCAGTAGCCCAGAAGCAACAACCCGTTTCACCATGGAAAACGGCAACGGTTGAGCAGGGCGGGTTCTCAATCGACTATCCTTCGTCGAGCACTGCGTACGAAGCAACGCCTCAGGCGACGCTCAGCGTAATGCTCATCGGCGGTGCGCGGCTCGAGGTCCGTTATGGAAACGACGTCGAATCGACGAAAGGTGGCGTCTCATTGTATAAGAAGCTGACCAAAAAACTCATCAAGGTCAACGGCGCATCGGTGAACGAGGAACGGTACGTTCCGATAGCGAACGAAACATCCGCGCAGCGACTCCTGTTCGTGTCTTTTAGTAAAGGAACGAGGTTCGTCGGGATTACGTTTTCCTTCTCCGGAGACCCGGTAGAAGAAAAAACGTTCGAGACCGTTCTGAACTCTTTTAAGTTCCTGTAGTAATCCCATTTCGGATCGTTGAGCAGTATTTGTGTTCGTGGTATCAGAAAAAGGCGCAGGTAAGCCGTTTTTTTCTTTTGTCCGTTGCACGGCAGTGCAGAGTTGACCGTGTTTTGACACCATTCCATTGAACACTTACAATGTAAGGGTGCTGTGGCTATCCACAGCAACGCCTCAAGCGAATTCGTTAAGACAACTCCCCATGCCAACAGAAGTCAAACCAGAAATTGAGACATTCGCAAAAATAAAAGTCATCGGTGTTGGCGGTTCCGGAGGATCAGCAATCAATCGGATGATGCGGTCGAAGATCCGCGGCATCGAATTTGTCGCGATCAACACTGACGCACAAGCGTTGCACCATAGCGCAGCGCCGCACAAGATTAACATCGGGAAGACGACAACCCGAGGACTCGGGGCAGGCATGGATGCAGAACTTGGCAAGAAGGCCGCCGAGGAAAACGCCGACGAGATACACGATATGTTGAAGGGAAGCGACATGGCCTTCATCACCTGCGGTCTCGGTGGTGGAACGGGAACGGGGGCATCGCCGATCGTCGCGGAGATCGCAAAGGACGTCGGTGCCCTTACGGTCGCGGTCGTAACAAAGCCATTCAGCTTCGAGGGAGCACAGCGAAAGGCGATCGCTGATCAGGGACTGATTGAACTCCGTGATAAGGTTGATACACTAATTACCATACCGAACGATCGTCTCCTGCAGATCATCGACAAGAAGACGTCGCTCCTTGATGCGTTCGACACTGTTGATGATGTCCTCCGACAAGGCGTTCAGGGCATCGCGGAACTCATCACGGTTCCGGGGCTCATCAATGTCGACTTCGCTGATGTGAAGGCGATCATGGAGAACCAGGGATCAGCGCTTATGGGCATCGGACAATCGAGCGGAGAGAATCGCGCGGTTGAGGCGGCAAAGGCGGCCGTAGATTCTCCGCTCCTTGAGCTGTCCATTGATGGCGCAAAGGGCATACTCTTTACTGTCACGGGCGGACCGAGCCTCGGCATGCACGAGGTGAACGAGGCTGCGCGGGTCATAACCGGCTCAGCCGATCCGAACGCTAAGATTATATTCGGTGCAGTCGTTGACGAAGATTTAAAGGACGATATTAAGATAACCGTTATCGCAACTGGGTTTGGAAAGGGCGAGGCCAGGGTAGTACGTCCGAAAACCTCGGTTTTCGGCCAACCTGATACAATCGGATACACTCCAGCGCCCGCTCCGACGGTCACAACGCCCACCCGCACACCGCAACTACAGTCTCAAATACGCACAACGCCACTAAAAGAGTCAGAAAAGACCAAGGAAGAAGAGGATCTCGAGATCCCCACCTTCATTCGGAAGAAAATGATGTGATCGTTTTGCGAAAAAGTCTTTCACAGGTAAGATATCCACAATTCGAACGCTGATACAGAAGCAACGGATCCACCAGAAGAGCGACACCTGAGTGATTTGCTAACGATTTACCTGCATTCATCGTCGATGCGGGATATTGACCACTACTAGATTTAGTAGTATAATGACCTTTAGAGGCACAAGATATTGATGGTTTGACGGGTCTGGCGGAGTAGGAGAGGTAGCCCGGGTCGATTTTTTAAGGCGAAGCGACGATTTTCAGGGGTTTTTACCATGCGTTGTCCAGCGTGCCATAACATTGACACAAAAGTAACGGATTCTCGATTAGTTAACGAGGGGGTGGCAGTACGCCGTCGCCGTGAGTGTGTGGAGTGCGGATTCAGGTTCTCTACATATGAAGAGGTTGAGATCCTCAACCTCACTGTGGTGAAACGGGACGGACGGCACGAGCCATATTCTCGCGAAAAGCTCGAGCGCGGGCTGAAGCGGGCGTTTGAGAAGCGCCCGATAACCCACGAGAGCTTCAGGCGCCTTGTTAACATCATCGAACGCGACATTCAGCTAAAAGGCAGGAACGAGATCACCTCGAAGCAGGTCGGTGAGATCGTCATGAAGCGGTTGAAGAGGGCTGATCCGGTCGCATACATCCGTTTCGCGTCAGTCTACCGGTCTTTCACGGACGCCGAGAGTTTCTGGCAGGAGCTCAAGCTCTTCCAGCGCGGTCGGCGCCGAACGAACAATCCGCGCAAGAACACCTAATCACAGTACGATCCCTATGAACGGGTCACCAACGCCACGTAAGCTCGCCGAGACGCAATCGATTGATCAGACGAAGCTCAGGAAAATCATCACCGAGGCGTTGGTCGACGGACGTAGGCCGGAAGACGAGGCGCTGCTTTCGGATATGAGCGAGAATGCGCTTAAGGTTCTCGAGAAACGGTACCTAAAAAAGAAGGACGGAAAACCTGCAGAGAAACCGATCGACATGTTCCGTCGCGTTGCGAACAACATTGCTCAGGCAGACGCGCGATACGGAGCGACGCCGGCGAAGGTTGCGAAGACCGAAGATTTATTCTTCAATTTGATGGTGACGCGTGACTTCCTCCCGAACTCACCCTGTCTCATGAACGCCGGCAGGGACTTCCAGCAGCTCTCCGCGTGTTTCGTGCTCCCGGTCGAGGATTCGATCGAGGGGATTTTTGATACGATCAAGCACCAGGCGATCATTCACCAGTCCGGCGGCGGCACTGGTTTTTCGTTCTCTCGTCTCCGTCCGAAGGGAAGCCTCGTAAAGACGACACACGGCGTTGCGTCCGGCCCCGTTTCGTTCATGCGCATCTTCAACCTCGCAACGGAAATCGTTAAACAGGGAGGCACCCGGCGCGGTGCGAACATGGGCATCCTCCGTGTCGACCACCCCGATATTCTCGAGTTCATCAGGCTCAAAGAAGGCCTTTCAGAGATGAAGAACTTCAACATCTCCGTTGCAGTGACCGAAAAGTTCATGGAAGCGCTGAAGAGGAAGGGCTCGTACGAGATCATCGATCCGCACACTAATGAGGTGATCCGTCAGCAGGATGCTGCTGAGATCTGGAAACTACTCACCCACAACGCATGGCTCACGGGCGATCCGGGCGTACTGTTCATCGATCGGGCAAACGCTTCGAATCCGGCCCGCCACATCGAGACGCTCGAAGCCACCAATCCGTGCGGAGAACAGTGGCTCGCCGGATACGATTCATGCAATTTAGGATCGATAAACCTCAAGAAGTTCGTAAAAAAGACGAAGGCGGGACGATCGTCCGTCGACTGGCCGCGTTTAAAGAGGGTCGTAGCCCAGACCGTGCACTTCCTCGATAACGTCATCGACATGAATCGGTACCCGATCCCGCAGATCACCGAGAAGACCCTGTCGAACCGAAGGATCGGGCTTGGCGTCATGGGTTTCGCCGACATGCTCATCGACCTTGAGATACCGTACAATTCGAAAGCAGGGCTCGAGATGGGAAGAAAGGTTATGAAGTTCATCCAGGACGAAACGTACGCCGTATCGTCCGAGCTCGGGAAGTCGCGCGGGAACTTCCCGAACTATTCCGGATCGGAGTTTGAAGCAAAGAGGATCCCGATGCGGAACGTCGCACGCACGACGATCGCGCCGACCGGCACCATATCAATGATCGCGGACTGCAGCTCAGGCCTCGAGCCGTTGTTCGCCGTCGTATACACGAAGACGGTCATGGACGGAACGTCGCTCGTTTATGCCCATCCCGCATTCGAGGAGATCGCAAAGCGCGAAGGGTGGTACTCGAAGGAGCTCATGGAGAAGATCGCTTACGAGGGATCGCTTAATAAAGTCGACGGCATACCTGAACGGTGGAAGAAGGTTTTCGTAACCGCATCAGACTGCAGCCCTGAGGATCACGTTCACATGCAGGCAACGTTCCAGGAGTTCGTCGATAACGCCATTTCGAAGACTGTGAACTTCCGGCACGACGCGACCGAAGAAGAGGTACGGAAGGTGTACGAGCTCGCGTACGAGCTCGGCTGCAAGGGGATCACGATCTTCCGCGATGGCTGCCGTGATGAGCAGGTTCTCACGACAGGGAAGACCTCGCTCAACGGAAAAGGCGTGAAGCAGGAAACCATTGCTCCGCCGGGAGCCGAGCTTCTTCCGCGAAGCAGGCCGGAGGTACTGAAGGGGACGACGTACAAGGTCAACACGCCCTACGGATCGCTCTACATTACGATCAACGACGATGAGCAGAATCGACCCTTTGAGGTCTTTGCGACGATCGGAAAGAACGGCGGATTCTTTGCGGCTCAATCCGAATCAATTTGCCGGCTTGTCTCCCTCGCACTTCGTACTGGTGTATCGCCTGAGGAAGTCATTGATCAGATCAAGGGAATCCGCGGACCTGACGTCAGCTGGCACGATGGCGGACAGATCCTTTCGCTCCCTGACGCGATCGCGAAGATTCTCGAGAAGCACATTACGCGCGACCAGCAGCAGCTGAATCTCAGCCTGAACGATCCCGTGCAAAAGGTATCGAACGGCAATGGGAACGGAAATGGCGTGAAGAAAAAACAGTCGATTGCGAACGTTGGCTATGCGCCAGCATGTCCTGATTGTGGCACCATGCTCGACATGGCAGAGGGGTGTATGAAGTGCCACGCGTGCGGATTCAGCAAGTGCGGATGATAGCCGTTCGTTTCGCGGATATTGCCGAATAATACTATAAATGAAAGGAGAACAATGTATGCCTGAAAATCCCGAGCAATCACCAGCGCAGCCCGCGCCTCAAAAAGAGGCGGGACAAATCCCGACAGCGTCAGATCGTAATATTCTGGCTGCGGTCAGTTATATTTGGATCATCGGCTTAATCCTGCTCTTCGTGAAGCAGGACACATTCATCAAGTTCCATGCACGTCAGAGCGTCGTGTTGTTCTTATTCAGCCTGATTTATTTCATTCCGTTTATCGGATGGACTATTGGCTGGATTATATGGATGCTCGCAGGCGTTGGAATGGTCGTCGGGTTCATCATGGCGTGGCAAGGCAAAGAGTATCGGATCCCCGTCGTGTATAACCTGTCGAAGATCATAAAGCAGTAACTGATTTGGCGAGGATGCGTACGTTCCCTCGGCGCGGGGTCGGGCTAGTGTTGGCGATGGTAACTCTTCGAAAAAAGTAAGGGTATGGCTAAACGAGTTGGGGCAACATTACATCCGATGAACCGTGGCCTTACCATCGCGTATATTGGTAATGGCAAGGGTAAGACGTCCGCGGCTATTGGCGCTGCGGTAAGGGCAGCAGGATACGGCTGGAAAGTGCTGTACTTTCAGTTTTTTAAATCCCTGAAGTGGCCGTCTGGCGAACGGCTGGCGCTCCACAGGCTCGGCGTTGATGTTCGGGTGCGCGGCGAAGGATTCGTTGGTATTCTCGGAGACAGGAAGCCGCGGTCCATACACCGTCGCGCTGCGATACGCGCGCTTGCTGAAGCAAAGAGGCTGATCCTAACTGGCGCATACCAGCTCGTCGTACTCGATGAGGCGATCTCGTGCCTTGAGCAGAAACTGCTGACCCCTGCGGCGCTCATCAGCGTCCTCGATGCCCGTAAAAAGAGCGCGCGTGGAAGACGGGTACACGTACTCATGACCGGCCACAACCGCTATCCGGCGCTGCTTTCACGCTGCGATCTCGTGACCGAGATGAAGATGGTAAAGCACCCGTACTACAAGGGCATCCTCGCGGTGAAGGGGATTGATTTTTGACCTGTATGCTTTTTACGGTTTGTGCTATAATACCAACCGTCTAGAAAGGTCGGAGGAAGCATAAAAGAGGATAATACAAATATGCTTTTAAATGAGCCGTTCAAAAAGAAGCAGTCACACTTCCAGTTTATCTGGATGATCTTCTTTCTCGCATGCGCCGTGTTCGTGTTCTCGTTCATGTTCTGGGTGATCAATCGCGCGTAGTTTTTTCAAAATCCAACATAAGGGAATCCGGTGACTCCTCACCCTTACCCTCTCCATGAGACTGAGAGGGAAGCAGGACAGTCCGGAACGGTCCCGCCACGGTGACCCCACCCCCCAGCCCCCTCCCCTAATCGGGAGAAAAATAAGGGGAGGGGGAGGGAAGTCCGACCCCTGTTTGGCCGTCGTAACAGAAACGACGATCGAACGAAGATAAATGCGTCCCGTACCACGGGATCCTTCGGGGAGAGGTGCAGCGGATACGCCCCTCATTTCCCGATGCGGGGCTACTTCGTATGCATCATTTAGAGAACGATACCAATGGAACAACAGCAGAAAAGCTTTAAGAGAACGTTCGTCCTCTTCGGCGCGTTCGTTCTCATCGCGATTGCGTGGAAGCTCGTCGCACCGAGTATAACGCCCACTGGCACCAATACTTCTAACACGAAGGTCAATACAACAACGACCGTTCCGACGGTTACCTACACAGGCGTCGACGGTAAGAACGCATTCGATCTTCTTAAGGCGTCGCACACTGTTATTGATGAGAATGGCTTCGTCACGTCGATCGATGGCGTCGTGAACGCTGCGCCGAAGTACTGGACGCTGTACATGAACGGGACTATGGCGGCTGTTGGTGCGAAAGAGCTTGTGACGTCCTCGACCGATACGATCGAGTGGAAACTAGAAGCTTTCGTCCAATGACCGCTACGAAAAAGAATATTGTCTGGTTCGCTATCTTCCTCGTCATCGTTGCGGCTGCGACGCGCGTTCTGCGCCACCTCGGATTCGTTCACCTTCCGCCGAACGTTGCGCCGATTGCCGCGATGGCGCTGTTCGGAGGCGCGATATTGCCGAAGCGCCTTGCGATCGCTCTCCCGATCGCAACAATGGTGCTTTCTGATGCGATCATCGGATTCTATACACCAGGCGTCATGGTTTCGGTCTACGCGTGTTTTATTTTGAGTGCCGTTCTCGGTTTATGGATCCGGAAGCGGTCGAGTATACGAAGAATCGTCAGTGGCTCCTTAGCTGGTTCCGTGCTCTTCTTTTCCGTGACAAATGCGGCCGTTTGGGCGTTCGGTGCATGGTACCCAAAGACGTTTCAAGGGCTCACGGCAGCATACCTTGCAGGGATTCCATTCTTCCGTAATACTGTACTCGGCGACCTCGCGTTCACCGGCATCATGTTCGGTGCATACGCAGTAGCGCAATATGCCGTTCGACGGCGTTTACCGGCGGCCGGCACGTAAGTAACGCCACCTGTATGTCAAACTATCGACAGTTCTCGCCCTACCGTCATCAGTACCGGCCTCATAACCGGTTCTATCGGTTTCTTGTATGGGCGGGCGTTTGCGTCGTCGTTATTCTCCTTATCAAGAACGTATTCAGCGGTGGTTCTGGCGGAGGAAACAATAACACGAACGGAGCCGAGATAACGCTCGCCGGTAACACTAATGGGAGCGTTGCGACATCATCGATACCGCAGCTCTCCGGTACTGAACTCTCGACGCAGGACTGCCCGAAGGCGATCTACAGCGCGACCGTGGAGGGTCACTACGTCGCGCTCACCGTCGATAGCCCCAGCGTTGCCGATGCCACATCGGATACCCGCGTGCAAGCGACGCTCGCCTCCCTCAAGGCGGTAAACGTGCCCGTGTCCCTGTTCGCGGTCGGTGCATGGGCAGAGGCGAAGACCGACCTTGTGAAGCAGTACCATGACGCGGGAATCGAGGTATTCAACCACAGCAATAGCCATACCTCGTTCAAGGGTCTCGCAGCAGAGAAGATCGACAGCGAGCTTGAAAAAGCGGATACATCCATATCCGCCGTAACCGGCGTAACGACGAAACCGTACTTCCGCCCTCCCTTCGGTGACTACGACACAGCCTCACTCGCGGAAGCGCGAAGCCAAGGGTACTGCACGATAATCTGGACGGTCGATGCACAGGATTGGAAATCCGGCATGACTGTCGATACCTCAAAGGCGCGCGTCGTGAGCGCACTCAAGGACGGCGCAATCATCGTAGTGCAGGCGTACAGCGATATCGGTGCCGATCTCATCAGCCCACTCGTTGATGTAGTAAAGGCGCAGGGGTACACCTTCGTGTCGCTTCGTGATCTACTGCGCGAGACCGACGCCTCGAACCTGTCCTCCGGCAGTGTCGAGAGCACGAACCCCAGTGCGAACGTCAATTCGTCGACGAATACGAACGCGAGTACGAAAAAGACGAACACTAACGCCACTAAGGACACGAATACATCGACGAACACGAACAAAAAGACGAACACCAACACGAACACCAGCCGTACCAATACGAACACAAATACGAATACGAGCAACGCGAATACAAATTCATGAATTTTTCAGGAATATCGTAGTATTCTAGAATTCTTGGTGTAATACATATCATAACGTAAGGAGTAAGGTTTTATGGATATTCCGCCCCCGATAAAGCCTAATCAGCGCGCGTCAACCCAAAAGGTCGGCGTTGGTACTATTGCACTCATAAGCCTCATCATCGGCGGTGTTTCCGGGGGCATTTTCGGAGCAGCCGCATCGAAGGGGGGCTTGAGCCACCTGTTTTCATCATCGTCAACGGTTCAATCGAGCGTTCAGAACGTCAATACGACCGGAACCCTCTCGTTGCAGGAGGATTCATCGACTGTCGATGTCGTCAAGAAGGCGAGTCCGGCCGTCGTCAGCGTCGTTGCGAAGAAAGACTACAGCAAGATCTTCGGCAATAGTTCAGAGAATCAGCAGTACAACAACTTTTTCGGTTTCCCGTTCATTCAGCAGCAGGTCCCGCAGGGGATCCAGGAAATCGGAGCGGGGAGCGGGTTCATCATATCGTCCGACGGCATCATTATGACGAACAAGCATGTCGCGACCATTTCCGGTGCTGATCAGTATACCGTCGTTACGAACGACGGGAAGAACTACGATGCGAAGCTGCTTGCGACCGACCCGACGAACGACATCGCATTCATGAAGATCGAGGCGAAGGACCTTCCGACGATTGAGCTCGGAAACTCAGATAACGTACAGATCGGCGATACGGTCATCGCTATCGGCAATGCACTCGGTGAGTACCGCAATACCGTGACGAAGGGGATCATCTCCGGACTCGCGCGGACGATCACCGCCGGCGACAGCTCCGGGAACAGCGAGACGCTCCGTAACGTCATACAGACCGACGCCGCAATCAACCAGGGCAACTCGGGCGGTCCGCTCCTGAACATCGCCGGACAGGCGATCGGGATCAACACCGCGATCGATTCGCAGGGGCAGCTCGTCGGTTTCGCGCTCCCCATCAACATCGCGAAGAGCGATCTCGAAAGCGTCAAGAAGTCCGGAAAGATCGAGAGGCCGTACCTTGGCGTCCGGTATTCGATCATCACACCACAGCTTAAAGAAGCGAATAAACTATCGACGGACTACGGCGCACTCATCGTGCGGGGTAATACAGCGGACGAACTCGCCGTCGTTCCGGGAAGCCCCGCGGATAAGGCGGGGATTACTGAAAACGACATCATCCTCGAGGTCGATGGACAGAAGATCAATGAAGATAACGATCTCGCGCAGATCTTGTCGCAGAAGCAGATCGGACAGAAAGTGACCTTAAAGGTGCTTTCGAAGAGTAAGGAAAAGACGGTCGAGGTTATACTCGAAGCACGTACGCAGTAAAGTCATTAATCGCGCTCCATTGAAGGGAGCGCATTCATAAAAGGGGGCAGTATGGGCGATGTTAATAGCCGGGAGCAGCCTGAACCACGAAGCGGTTCTATACCGAGCGAAGAAAGTCCTTTGGAAAGAATGCGTCACGGCGTTAGGTCTAAGCCTGGTCTTGATACGTCCGAAGAACCTGACGTTGAAGAGGCTGACATCTTACCTGCAGCCGCTAAAGCGGATGCAGAAAAGCAGGAAGAAGCGGATGCAGAAAAGGGGAAGGAAGAAGAGAGCGGCGCGCCCGAAGCGCAATCCATAGAAGCTGATACTGCAGGAGCCGGGAAACCACGCACAAAAAAGGGCGGACGTGGAGACGAAATTCCACGAGAGGTATTGGAGGGGAAGCAGTCGAAAGTCGCTTCAATGCAGGAGCGACAGGAAAAGAAAAAGGAACTGTTCGATGAGGCAAAGCGGAAGTTCATTGTTGGCGTGCGCGAGACTCGCAATAGTGTTCATCGCCTCCGTGAGGAGTACATCCGTCAGGGGAGGACCGAGGAGGAGCATGAGAAGGAAGCGCAGAAACTCGTTGAGCAACGCGCAAGCAGGTTCGAGCATAGCGATATGGAACTCATAGTAAAGAAATTACTGCGGCGCATTACCATACCGCATGCGGAGACGACAAAAGCAAAGTTCGCATACCTCGTCGGGCTCGGTATGAACAGGGATCTTCCCGGCGGTAAGCTAGGGTTCTGGAGCAAGGAGAACTACCTTCACCTCTTCGCGAAAAAGGCAGGGAAGAAGATGGAAGACATTCTCGATGAGGAAAGACAGACGCTCGAAGCTGACTACAATGCGTTAGACGAGGCGCTTGCACAGCTCGAGCAGGAAACAGCTCCGGAAGAAGAGACGGCCGTCGAAGCTGCTGCATAGCAATCAATCCACAACAGCGCTCACTTGAACGTAGTATTGTGGTACTTGAAAAATGATTAGAAATGTGATACAATCAATAAAGATACAAAAAGAAAAACCGATTTCATGCGGAAAAAACAAAAGCAAACAAGCATCCGGCTTTGGGTTCTTGCGACAGCTTCGTTCATAAGCGTCTTCTTTGTCGTATGCGCAGCGTTGCTCCAGGGAAGGATCCTTCCGGGCATCCGTGTCGCAAACGTTCCAGTTGGCAGCCTTACCGTATCTCAGGCGCGTGAACGTATAAATGAGAACCTTACGACGCTACGATTCACGCTTACTTATGGAAGCATGTCGTGGAAGTTTAGCGTAGCAAACCTTGGCGTGTCGTATGATGTCGATGTGCCCATCAAGAGTGCGTTCGATATCGGACGTCGGAGCGGGTTCACAGCATTCTTGAATGCAAGTGTGGCACGGAAATCTCTTGACGTGCCTGTTGTCTGGTCGGAAGATGCATTACGAAATCAGCTCGATCAGCTCGTGTCGACGTTTGGCACGTTGCCGCAGGATGCGAAGCTCGCATATATAAACGGCTCGTTCTCGATCGTACCTGACGAGAGCGGCACTATGATCGATCCAGAACCACTGCAGCAACAGCTGATGCCGACTGTTACAAAAGGTAAGGCCGTTACCGTCGCGATCTCGCCGCGCCCTATTGCTGCGAATGTCACTGCCGCAAATCTTGTCGGGCCGCAGCAGGAAGCAGAAGCGCTACTGCAGCGAACTGTTACGTTCAAAGCGCGTGGAAAGACGTTCACTCCGGACCGTGAGAGGATCGCGTCGTGGATCATCGTTAAGGTCATGGAGGGAAAGGGGGGAAGAGAGCTCGCTTCGCTCGGCGTTCGACCAAAAGATGGCGTCGTCGCTACAGTAACGCTCGATGAAAAGGGTGTGACATCGTACCTTGAATCCATCGCTTCCGAAGTGAACGTTGCACCAGTTCCGCAGGAGATACTTGTAAGTACTCATAAGGTCGAAGTCATTAAACAAGGAGTTCCCGGCACGATGCTCGCGGTTCAGGAGGCATCAAACCGGCTCCGTGATGCGATGCTTTCTGGCAACGATACTGTCGAGCTGCCGACCGTCGAGGTTCCGTTTGGCATCACGTACCTTACGCCGCCTCCGGCGCCATTTCCGACCGGCAAGGCGATCGGCGTCGACCTTACAAAGCAGATGGAGTATGACTACGAGAACGGGATACTAGTGTACTCGACGAAGATCTCATCCGGCATTCATGACTGGACGCCGACCGGCACGTTCAGGGTCTACAGCAAGATCGAAAAGCAGAAGATGTCGGGTCGCGGATACTACGTACCGAACGTGCCGCACATCCTCTGGTTCAAGGGCGACTACTCGATCCACGGCGTCTACTGGCACAACGATTTCGGTATACGCCCTAGAAGCCACGGCTGCGTTGGCGAACCGCTCGATGCAGCAGAGTGGATATTCAACTGGGCTGAGATCGGGACGCCTGTTGTAATCTATAAGAGTTAGCGTATCTCCCCCTTCTCTGTTTAGCGGTTCCCCCATTTCGTACCACCCCTTGTTCCCCTCCTACCCTAGGAGGGGAAACTTGCTAAACGCCCTTTCCGTGAGTTCTCCCTCCTCATGTAGGAGGGAGACAGAGGGTGGTAATAATCTTGTACAATCGCTCCAACACGCCATCGACGTTTTGATGAACGTCTGTATTCAAGAATCTGATAACGATTATGTCTTCGCTTTCAATGAATTGTTGACGTTGCTTGTCGTACGTCTTGGCGTCAGGCGCGGAATGTGAGTCACCGTCGATTTCAATTGCCAGCCGAAGTTCAGAGCAGAAAAAATCCAGCACGTACGGACCAACTCCGTACTGCCGACGAAACTTGTAACCAAAGAATTGACTTCTCTGGAGATGTTGCCAGAGTATCGTTTCGGCAGGAATTCGAGCATTACGGAGTGATTGCCGTCTTTGTTTGAGATCGGGGTGGTTATAGAGAAACATCGGTGGCTTTATTCCGCCACCGTTTGTAAAATCATGGTAGGTTGTTTCTACGTACTTTGTCAACATTTTTTGCTATAACCCGCCACGATTAAATAGAGAAGGCACGTGCTATACTAGTTATGCACAGAATTAAATCTCACATTGGAGAAACTATGAAACCGAAAGGCATCGCGGCGCTCCCGATTGTCGTCATTATTCTTGCAGTTCTTGCACTCGGCGTGACTGGATATTTTGTATACAACACGGCAAAGGGAAATTTAACGAATACCGCGGTCTCGTGTACTACGGAAGCGAAGATCTGCCCTGACGGAACCGCAGTCGGAAGGACCGGACCGGACTGTGAATTTGCCGCGTGCCCTGCGAATACAAACAAAAACGCGAACGTAAATACCAACAGCAATACGAATACCAACGCGAATAGCAACGTAAACGCATCAGCCAACGCAACGAAGGATTGGAAGACGTATGAGGATAAAAAATACAATTTTAGCGTAAAGTATCCACTATCTTGGAGCACAAAACTCGTTACTACTGGATATAATAACGAAGGACCGTATGTTGTTGTGTTTACCCCTACTAATCCACCTGGACCACTGCCGTTCATTTCAGTGCGGGAAAATTGGACCATAAAGCAAGAGGTTGATCGGATAAACGCTCTTGACGCCGAATCCACTCACGTTACATCACAAGAAGGAAAAATTATCAGCGGCATTTCGGGCACGGAGATAATGTATACAACCGCAATTGGTTCTACTCCAAGGTCGTTCATCGTTGTGTGGGGAGGTACAACTGTGATATTCAATGTAGTGCCAAATCAAACTGATTGGGAGACCGTCATCGGCACACTTGTATTCCCCACGACAGCCGACCCCACCGCCGGGTGGAAGACGTATACGAACTCAAGCGTTGGGTATTCCGTCAAGTATCCGGCCTCATGGGTCGTAAACGATTGCCAACAAATTCCATCGTTCGTTATCTTTGACACGAAAAAAGTTACATGTGGGTCAGAAGCGCTTGGCATCTTCGATATAGTTCTTGATGCTGACGGAAGTACGTCGAGTTGGAAAAAATCGTTGAGCAATACGACTGAATCAACGATTACAATTGATGGTATCACGGCGCTGAGGATCACGGGTATGGTTAGTGAGGGAATGGATTTTGGGAAGAAAGACGTTGTGTTCGTAACCAAAGGGTCATTAACGATTCAGATCCAATATAACAATAAAACCGATGGCGCTGATCAGCAGGCGTTTAATAGTCTTCTCTCCACCTTCACCTTCACGAAATAAATAATATTGAAACCACTATGAACACTAAAGGCATCGCCATTATTCCAGTCATCGTCATCATCGCCGCCGTTCTCGCGCTCGGCGTGACCGGGTACTTTTTCTACAGTTCGTTCAAGAACACGAACGAGAGCACGGATACGAACGCGGGACTGATCAATGTGAACACTAATAGCACAGTTGTGATCAATGGGAATGTTAACGAAAACGCGAATACCAACAGCACTATAGCCGTCGATGGTGCCACGAAACAGACATACACAAGTAATACGTACAATCTAACATTTACGTATCCTTCAACCTGGGAAAAGCAGGATCTTCCTCAGTCAGGACTGCGGAGCAATGAACAAGTTGGATTGACTCCAAAGGATGTACTCGACGCATACCGGACGGAAAATGGAAACGACTCGTTCTGGTTGACAACATTCCAAATTTTTTCTTCGAGCAAGACTCCTAAGGATTGGTTTAATGAAAACATTTCTCCATCTTCCCGCACCGATGTCAACGAAACTCCGATCAATGGGTATCCCAGTTATTCCGCGAAGATCGTAACTGACTCGTATACTGACCGTGAGTTCATTATTAGCCATTCAGGTGTTATAGTGCGCTACCATATGAGAGAAATAAGTATCCACTACGCGGTTAACGGAACAGTGGACGATCGACAGGACTATGCGAGGTACGTAAGCGACTTTACATCCGTTGTTAACTCTCTGCGATTCACAGATCAAACCGCCGGGTGGAAAACGTATTCAGACTCCGAGAATGTATATAACTTTAAGTATCCATCTAAGTGGAATGCCCAGGGCACGGGATCTGATCTCACGCTAGGCGTTCCTATTACGCCAAATCCAAACACAGGTAGTACATCGACCGTAGCAAATAACATGTCTGTGCGGGTGGTTCCATGTTTGGGAACGGAGACCCTGACCCAAGCGTATGAAAGAGTATCACAAATACAGCTCAGTTCGATCCCTGACGTACGCGATGCTCGGACAACAAAAACAATCGGCGGCATCACAGCCGATGTCTATCGTCATGTCCCCGGTGAAGTCAACTCAAATGATTTTATTTTCTTCCATAATGATAAGGTATATTACATTCAAATGTTTGATGTTACCGATAGTGAAGAAAGTGCGCTCCTTTCCACCTTCACCTTTACGAAATAAATAATATTGAAACCACTATGAACAACACTAAAGGCATCGCCGCTATTCCTATAGTCGTTATCATTGTTGCCGTTCTCGCGCTTGGCGTGACCGGATATTTCTTTTACAGCATGACGAAAAACACGAACGAGAGCGCTGATACGAATATGAGACTTGTCAACGTGAATACCAACAGCACGGTTGTGATAAACGGGAATGTTAACGAAAATGCGAATGCAAATAGTAACATCAATGGAAATTTAAATACCAATGTTGCTGTGGTCAGCAACAGTAACGCGAACGTTAATGTAATAACCAATGCAAATGGGAACGTCAATGTTACCCTCAACGCTAACACTAACAGCAATGTGAATGCGTCAATGGATCCGACGAAGGACTGGAAGACGTATACGAACAGCACCATTGGCTATACCGTGAAGTACCCGAACACCTGGAAGGTGTATACGTGTCCGGATGTTACGGCGGTCTGGTTCGGGACTACGCCCATTCCCTGCCAGAGCGAGGGTCCGGGCAACGATTTCGTGATCGATCGAATGTCGGTAGGTTTCAATCTTACAACCACCATCAACGAAACGAAGAGCATCATGGTCGATCCGAAACAGACGACCGTGACCGTCGGCGGAGTATCAGGCACTCGTTTGACCGGAACCGCGAAGAAAGACAGCGAATCGATGACCGGCGGCGGGGAGTACAAAGATGACGTTTTCGTTCAACACAATGGGCGTTACTATCACTTTGGCTACTTTATCCTCAGCGGAGAGGTGAAGTACGCTACGGAATTCAAGAACTTTCTAGCGTCATTCACCTTCACGAAATAGCCATAGATAGCGCAATTCAACGTTCAGGGCATTTTATGGTATACTACAGCTTAGAAACCTTATCATTGTGAATAAAACGTCTTATGGATAACCCACAACCGCAACAACCACAGCCACAACAGCCTCAACAAAAGCCGAAAACCCCTATTAATCACCTCTATCCGGTGATCGCGGTCATTTTTGCGATGGCGGTCGCAACAGCGATATTCGCCTGGATTTTCTGGCCGAAGGATGAGGACGTTGATATGTCGTCTACAAAGATGAACCTCAACGCGACGGTCAATACGAACGAGAGCACGTTCACGACCAATGACAACGCGAACGTGAATGTGAACAGCAATACGAACGCTACAACGAACGTTAACGCCGAGTAATCCGTGAAATCCGGCAGCGGTCTTGAACAAGGCCGCTGCTTTTGGTATGGTACGTTCGTATGAAAGACCTTCGTGATCGCATCAATGTCCTGAAGCAGAAGATCTCCGATTCGCGGAGGTTTCTTTGACCTTGACCAGAAAAAGCAGGAGATAGCCGAGATAGAAGACCGGATGGCGCAGCCGGATTATTGGGCTGACCGGAGGCGCGCTGAAGCGGAGAGCAAGCGCTTAAGCGGGCTCAAGGACGACATCGCGGTGTGGCAGCGGCTCGATACAGAGACCGCCGATTTGTCGAACATGATCGAGGATGCTGATGCGGAGAGCGTACGGAAGGACATTGAGCGTGGGATCGGTAAGATCGAGGGAGTAATGCGCGAACTCGAGTTCCGGATTCTGCTCGGAGGGAAGCATGACGAGCGGAACGCTATCGTAGCGGTGCACGCCGGTACGGGCGGGACCGATGCGCAGGACTGGGCGGAGATGCTCCTGCGGATGATCTTACGTTTCTGTGAAAAGAAAAAGTGGACCGTTAAGCTTCTTGATGAATCCCGCGGCAGTGAAGCGGGGATCAAGAGCGCGACGTTCGAGGTTACCGGTCGCTACGCCTACGGGTACCTTAAGAGCGAAGCGGGCGTTCACCGTCTCGTCAGGATAAGCCCCTACGATGCGGAGAAGATGCGGCACACGTCGTTCGCGCTCGTTGAGGCGATCCCGGAATTCGAGGAAGCCGAGGCAGTGACGATCGATCCGAAGGATATCCGTGTCGATACGTTCCTTGCGGGAGGACACGGCGGACAGGGGGTACAGACGACCTACTCTGCCGTACGCATCGTGCACCTTCCGACGAAGATCATGGTGTCCGTACAGAACGAGCGTTCCCAGCAGCAGAACCGAGAGACAGCCATGAGGATCCTCACGTCAAAGCTGCAGCTTCTTGAGGAGGAGAAGATCCATCGGGAGAAGCAGCAGCTTCGCGGCGAGTACGCGGAGGCAGCGTGGGGGAACCAGATACGATCGTACGTCCTGCAGCCGTACCGGATGGTAAAGGACCACAGGACGAAGGAAGAGACGGGCGACGTCGACGCCGTTCTGAACGGCGACATTGCGCGTTTCATCGAAGCGTACCTTCGTTGGGACAAGCAAGGACGGCCGAAGCGGTCGCCGAGCGGGAAGGAAGAGGGTTAACCCGGTAGTACGCCTGGACAGAAAGAAGAGGTGTTGTCAGGAAACTGCCAACACTTTGTTTGACACTGTGCGTCCCATCTGAAAACCTTAAGGACGCTGAAGTAACTCACGTTCTTTTCTTTTCGGGGCAATATACACCTTAGGGATGCTAGAAAGGGGGACGCACCATGTGCGGAATCGTGGGGTACGTCGGACCGCACGGTGCGGTCCCGATCCTCGTCGATGGATTACGACAGCTTGAGTACCGCGGATACGACTCCTCGGGCGTTGCGGCAATGGACGGCGGAAAGCTCGTCCTCGTAAAGCGGAAGGGACCGGTCGAGGTGCTGGCAGAAGTGCTCAGCACGATGACCATCACCGGAACCGCCGGCATCGCACACACGCGGTGGGCGACGCACGGCGAGGCGAACGACCTGAACGCGCACCCGCACCTGGACTGTGACGGTCACATCGCCGTGGTCCACAACGGCATCATCTCGAACGATGGGGCGTTCCGCGCAGCGCTCGAAGCAAGCGGACACCGGTTCGCATCCGAGACCGATACGGAGATTATCGCGCACCTCATCGAGGAGGAACGCGGGAAGGGGAACGATCTCCTCACGGCCGTCCAGAACGTAGCGCTCCTCCTGAAGGACAGCTCGTTCGCGATCGTGGTCTTCGACGACCGCTGTCCGGACGAGCTCGTTGCGGCACGCCTCGGGAGCCCGCTTTTCATCGCAGCAGCGTCCGACGGCATGTTCGTCGCATCAGACACGGTCGCGTTTGCGCGGCACTCAAAGGAGTTCATCCCGATCGAGGACGGCCATACCGTCATCGTGAAGGTTGACGGGACGTTCCGCGTCACGAACTTTAGGAACGAAGATGTCGCGTACCGCGTCGAGAAGTTGTACTACGAGGTCGAGGATCTCGGGAAGACCGCTTCGACGTTCATGGAGACGGAGATACGTCAGCAGCCAGATGTGGTCAGGCGAGCGCTCGAAGGACGTCTCCTCGGCGACGGATCGTTCCGGATCGGTGCATTCGACCGGAACGATTGGTTGCGCCGGTTCTGTGACGAGCAGATGTCGGAGGTTGTATTCCTCGCGTGCGGTACGTCGTACTACGCATCGCTCGCGGGAGATCGCTTCTTCTGGTCGCTTGGGATCCCGGTGCGGACGGTGAACGCGGGTGAGTTCGCGACGTCGCCAATGTGTGTGAAACCGACGACATTGGTCGTACCCGTGTCGCAATCCGGTACGACGGCAGACCTACTTGTCGCGGTGAAACGCGCGAGGGAACAGGGCGGCGTCATCTTCCCGCTCGTCAATGTTCCTGGCTCGCAGCTGAGCCGGACGAGCAATGGCGTCGGGATGTACCTGCAGGCAGGCCTTGAGCGCGGCGTCGCCTCGACAAAGGCGTATACGGCCCAGGTGCTCACCATGGTGCTCCTCGGTCTCGTTCTTGCAGGGAAGCGCGAGGACTTACAGCGGTTCAGTACAGAAGCGAGAAGTCTCGCCGAAGCGGTCGCGAGCATCATCGACCGTGGCAACGAGCTCATCGAACTCGGGCGGTCGCTCGCGTTCTCGAAGCAGTTCGAGGGAGCACCGATCGATCTTCGGCAGTTCATCTTCATCGGAAAGGGGTACGGTCTTGCTGCTGCGCTCGAGGGGGCGCTGAAGATGACGGAGATCGGGTATGTTCCGGCGATGGGGATCCCTGCTGCTGAGCTGAAGCACGGTCCGCTCGCCCTCGTCGACCGGAGTACAATGGTCGTTGCTGTATGCATTCCTGATGACAAGTTCCCTGACATGTACGAGCGCACGCTCGCGAACGTCGCACAGGTCCTCACGAGAAAGGGGAGGGTCATCGCTATCGTCGAGGAAGGCGACCAGCGCGTCAGCAGTATGACGTACGCCGGCACCTCGGTCGAGCGCGTCATCACCGTTCCGAAGGCGTACGGACCGCTGTCTGCCATCACGGCGGTCATACCGATGCAGTTCCTTGCGCTCGGGTACTCGCTCGCGCGCGGGCACGATGTCGACAAGCCTCGAAATCTCGCAAAGAGCGTCACGGTTCAGTGATCGCTTAAGCGAAAAACTCTAACCTGCCCCCGGGACTTCGGTCTCCGGGGGCGGCATTCGTTATTGACGGGATGCAGTCGGTGTGGTTACAGTAGTACCAGGAACGGTGGCGCGAGAGGCGCCGCCGGTTTTGACCCTGAAAAAGAATCACATACGCGTTGCCGCTCTTGCAGTTTCATGCGGAGTAATAGCTGGTTTTACGGTACCCACGTGGACGATACCGATTATAGTCATTGCGGTCATTCTCGGACTGTATCGATGGCGTATCGCACTGATCGTAGCGGTTGCATTCGGAATAGGAGCGATACGCGGCATGACGTCGATCGCCGGCGCATTACCTGATGTTAACGAAGATCTACGAGGTGTCGTTCTAGAAGAACCAACAGCCGCTCTGCGTTCGGCAGTACTTCGCCTTGACAACGGAAGAATGGTTACAGTGTACGGTTCGTACGTTGCTTCCATTCGGTTCGGTGATGAGATCGGGTTCAGGTGTACCGAGTGGTCGTGGGTAACGAGGTTCGAGAAACCGCGCTGTCGCGTATCTGATGTGAATACGTTCGCACGCGGTCGTGCTGGCACGCTTCGGGCGGTGTTATACAATACAAAGTCATGGTTCGAGAGCTCGATCCGACGGACGCTCCCGAACCCTGAAGCGCCGCTCCTTTCCGGATTGCTCTTAGGAAGCCGCGACGAGATACCGTATGAACTGAAGCAAGATTTTCGGATCTCTGGAACGAGCCACATCGTCGCCGTTTCCGGTTTTAACGTAACGATTGTGGTCGCGCTGATCGCATCGATGCTACGCTACCTACCGATCCCTCGGGGTGCGCGGCTGTCGCTCACGTGTGCCGCAATTGCTGGTTTTGTCATGCTCACTGGCTCATCGCCTTCCGTCGTCCGCGCAGGGATCATGGGATCGCTCGTTGTGCTCGGTAGGGAGACAGGGCGCCTTGCTGACGCACTGCACACGCTCATGGTGAGCGTTACTGTGATGGTAGTCGCCGATCCTGCGATCATCGCGAGCATCGGGTTCCAGCTGTCGGTCGCAGCAACGCTCGGCCTCGTACTTCTGTCCAGTCGTTTTGAAAAGCTTCTATCGCATATTCCGTCGTTGTTCGGGATCCGTAGCTCTCTCGGAACGACGCTCGCTGCAGTCGTCGTAACCCAGCCGCTTATCACGCTGTACTTCGGGCAGATATCCGTTGTTGCGCCGATAACGAACCTCATTATCCTTCCGCTCATTCCTATCGCAATGCTCGTTGGTTTTTGTGTGATCTCGCTGAGCGCGATCGTACCGATGATTGCGGTCTACATCGGGTGGATCGCATGGGCGCCGCTCACGGCGATCATACGCGCGGTCGAGTTGTGTGCGCGTTTGCCGTTCGCATCGGTTCGGATGGGTATGAATACTTCGATAGCGATCTCGGTCATCTGGGCAGCGATGGTCGCATATGCTTTTATTCAGGTAAGGAAAATCCATGAAGCTCCGTAATCTCATCATCGCCGTTCTATCCGCAGCAGCGATCATTGTATCTTTGCTACTCTGGACGGAAGACGGAAAGAACGAAGGTCTCCTTGTAGTCACTGCGCTCGATGTCGGTCAGGGAGATGCACTGCTCATGCGAACGCCGTACGGTTCCGACGTCCTCATTGACGGCGGACCATCATCGCGAGTCATCGAACGGCTGAGCGAACGTTTGCCACTGTCAGACCGTGATATCGAGCTTGTCATTGTCACGCATACGGACTACGACCACGTCGGCGGACTTCCGGCAGTTGCTGCCCGCTATCGTATCGACCACGTTCTCGATTCCGGGGCAGTAAGCATGAGCACGGCGTTCGAGCAATGGAGCGAAGCGATCGAGGAACAGGGAAGCGAGCGAACAGTCGCTCGGGCTGGAACGACGTTGACGATCGATGACGTACGGTTCGACGTGCTCTGGCCTGAACGCGACCCTACAACTGAAAAGCTGAAAGTGAACGATACGTCTGTTGTAGTTCGCGTGACGTACGGCTCGACATCATTCATGTTCACTGGCGACATCAGCTCTTCTGTCGAAGAATGGCTTATTGAGAACCGTTCGCTCAGCCATTCTGACGTTCTGAAGGTTGCGCACCACGGCAGCGCATACTCGTCAAGTTCCGCGTTCCTTGATGCTGTTATGCCCCGCTACGCCCTGATCTCCGCCGGAAAAAACAACTCTTATGGACATCCGCATAAGGTCGTTCTCGACCGGCTACAGAAGCGGAATATCGACGTCCTGCGCACCGATGAACAGGGGGATATCGTGCTAACGAGCGACGGGATAAGTGTGCACAAAACCCCTTGACATTTTTCGGTTTTTATAGTAAGGTTGCACGTTACATTCTGGAATGGCTCTACAGTGAGGAAATCCAGGCGTAACATTAACTGGCTGTTTGTTGATAAACGTCTTCCGTGACCAACATCACGGAGTCCATATAGTTAGTGTGAACAAGAAACCCATGCCGTGACAACGCCCTGATCGGCGTGTCGCGAAGAGAAGGAGACAGGACATGTCCGAGGACTTGTTTGGGGTTGTCGCAGAGACGGGAGCAGATGTCATCACAAGGTATGTCGTGGTCGAACCGGTGCTTGCGGTGGTGAAAGCGCAGAATCCGGAGCTGTATCTGGACTGCGCGCACTACGCGCTCGTGGACCCCCACATGCTGACGTTCTTCGTTGCGGGGTTCAACACCGTGCTCGACGTCGCGACCAACCGGATTCCCTTCGTGCGGAAGTCATCGACGATCCGTAAGATCAAGAAGGAGATCCTGGGGCAGATGCCGAGGGCGATCATCGCCCACTTCAACCAGCATCAGAACGAGTTCCAGAACATCAGGGATCGCAAGCCGACCTTCACCACGCAGGACCAGGTGGTCGGCGCGATGAGGAAGGTTGCGACCGACAACGTCGGTCAACTCGGATCGGGGATCATGGCGGCGATCAGGGATCTGCCGCACAAGATCCACGACACCGTGCTCGGCGGCGGCCAGAAGAAGGTCGCCTACGACCTCATCCGCGAACTCCACTTCGCCGTGCTCGAGTCCCTCGAGGATACTGAGCGCGGACAGTGGGGCGAGTGGGCTGCTGGTCTCGATGACCGGGGTCAGGAAGTGCTGCGCGAGTCGCTGCCTAGCCTCCTCACCGAGGAGGCGGTCAGGATGGTGCTCGCACTTCCGGCTGAGAGGCGGATCGTCTTCCTCATGACGTACGCCAAGGAAGGTCCGCTCGAGGATTTCTGGCAGGGCGTCCGTTCCGCGGTCGAAGAACCGATGAACGACGCCGTAACCAAGCTCGACGCTGCAATCAAGGCGCTCGACTAGGGAGGTGAAGCACCGTGGCGAACGAAAAGGAGAAGGACGAAAAGAAGGAGAGACGCGATTCTCCAAAGGAGAGCGCGCCTTCCCCGGCCGCACCGGCAGCTTCACCTGCTTCTCCGCAGCACGACAATGCAGCGGAGACCGCCGGGAAGTGGACTGGAATCCTCGGGGCGATCGCGTTCGTGCTCTCCGGCTTCAAGTCGGAGGACGGGCGTATCGTTCTCAAGAAGGGTCTCCAGCTGGGCGGCAAGGTCATCCAGCTGGGCTGGCGTCACTACACGAGGGATCGCGGCAGGGTCTCGCAGGTAATCGGCGAGATCGAGCCGTACGTCGTGCGTACAGAGCGTGCTCTGAAGCGGCAGTATGTCCGTGAGGAGCGTGCTCGACGCGGACGGCGTGGTTTCTTCTCACTGCTCGTGAACGCAGCGATCCCCAAGTCGCCGCTGTTCAGGGGAGCGCCCAAGCAGAAGCGACGTCACCGTCAGGTGCGCCACGTTGCCGTGCAGCAGACACCGCAGCCCGCTGTCGCGGTCCAGCATCCGCCACGCCGCCAGTTCCGGTGGCCGTGGCAGAGACGTGAGGAGCAGATCGCTCCGCAGCGTCAGCTCGTTGTGCCCGCTCCGCAGTGGGTGAGCATCAGGGGGCAGACGGTGAACATCGGGAGAGGAGGCGAACGTCATGAGTGATTCAGAATCGCACAGCGCCGCCTCTTCGCCTCCCGAACAGGAGTCGAAGGAGATGCGGAGGTTCCGCAGGGCCGTCTACAGCATCATCGGCGGCCTGCTCGTGTTCAACCCGCGTGCGCGTCACGTCACCATGCGTGCCCTCAGGGGTGCGCGTTTCGGCGGGGCGATCGCCATCGGGAGGATCGCCGAGGAGCTGAGCGAGGCCATCACCATCGGCTACTCGCTCCTCGAGTTCAAGTGGGTCGCGCTCGCAGTCGGGAAGCTCCTCCTGGACCTGTACATGCCTCACTGGGGCATCGTCCACGTCCTCGGGGTGTTCGCGTTCGGCCTTCTCATCAAGCACTACGAGAAGGCTTACATGGTCGCGCGATTGCAGGCAGTTGCCTCAGTCGCGGCCACGCTGGGCTTCATCATCAACGTCGACCGGAAGGACCCATACGGCTCCTTGGGGAAAGCGCTTCGAGGATCGGGTTCTGCGATGTCAAGGGCCGGCTGGGCACTCGTGCGGAAGCTTCAGAACGAGGGGCACTACTTCACTCTCGGACTGATCATCTGTGCGTTCATGCCTGCCGGTGACACTGGTCTCGCGTGGGTCATCGATCCGCTCGCCGCACTCTGTTCGCTTCTCCTCTGGGAGATCAGCTCGTCTGCTGGCAACAACAAGTCAGTTGACGGCGGGCAGGTAGTGACGGGTGACGTGTTCGATGTCGCCCGTCGCAAGGAAGAAGGCGGCAGGTCGTCGATCGAGATCGGCAAGGGCAGGAAGGTTGCCTTGCCGTGGTTCCAGTCGTGGGAGCAACGGGTTGCTGCTGTCCTCATCGCCCTCTGCGTCATCACGAGCTGGGGGATCTGGGGCAGGTACTACGGCGACTACGACCACGACGGGATCAGGACGGCCGCAGAAAAGATCGTCTACGGGACCAAGTGGGACGTGGTCGACAGCGACGGTGACGGGTTCTCTGACGGATACGAGGTGGCGAACCACATGGACCCCCTCGTCGCCTTTACGAAGGACCCCAAGGCGCGTCGTACCGTCTCGCGCACGAAGTGGGCGAACGCTACGAGGGAGGAACTCAGGATCAGGGCGGACTCGCTCAAGGTCTTGAGGGAAGCCCGAGAGGATTCGCTCAGGATCATCGCGCAGGCAATCGACGATTCTCTGAAGGCCGCGAAGATGCTCCACCGTGACGCCGGCAGCGGAGGAACCGGCGGCGGAACGAGCGACAGTGTAACCGTCGCTCGTAACGCACGAATCGCAGGTGACTGGTGGCGCGCAAGTCACAAAGCTACTACGGCTGCAAAGTACCGCGCTATGAGCATGGACGGCGCGTGGACACAACTCCTTGTGACAGGGGGGCTGCTGTTCATCGCCGGGATCGTGCTCATGTACAAAGTTCACATCATCCTCGCGGGGATCCTGTTCTACCCGCTCGTGATGATCTTCAATGTCACGAACGGGTTCGTCTGGGGGGGACTGGAGAAGACCGGTTTCATCACGATCGGGGTAGCATACCTGATCGGGTTTCTCCTCGTCTGGGGGCGGTGGCACGACCGACGCCGCCGGCTAGCGTACTGACTTTTTTACTCCCGGAAACTTAAGGAGGACTCCGGGAGAGCTCGTTGAAGGATTGAAGGGGTGCGCGGTGTGGCATGTAACAGTGTCATCCGCGCGCCCCTTCTTCAATTTCTGGACACTATGTCCTTTTTTTGATACCGTTGTGTCAGAAATCGATTCTTTCCTTCCATCTTTTTACGATGCAGGACAACCATTCGCAGGCCGCGCGCCCCTCGCTCGGATTGCTCGCGGTATCGCTCGTCGCTATACTCGCGCTCTCTTTATTCGTGCTCTTTTGGCGACTGGGCGAGAAGCCGCTCGAGAACTGGGATGAGGGCATCCATGCCGAGGTTACGAGGGAAATGTACCATCAGGATGCTTGGTTTTCCCTTTCGTACCGCGATGAGCTCTACACTGCGAAACCGCCGCTCAAATTCTGGATGACCGCTTTACTCTTCCCGCTCTTCGGCGAGAGCGAGTTCACGTTGCGGTTCTGGTCGGCGATAGCTGGCGTTGCAACGGCGCTCCTCATCACCTTCTGGATGTGGGAGATATCAAGTAGCATGCGCCTTGCTTTCCTCGCCGGCGCTATCTTCACGCTTGGACGGTTCGTTCTGTACCACGCGTTCCGTACGGGAGAGACCGACGGGCTCCTTATTCTCCTGTTCACCGCCGCCCTCTACGCGTACTGGAGGAGCAGGGAGTCGCCCGGGTGGTTCCTCGGTTTCGGAGCCTGTATCGGTCTTGCCGTAATGACGAAGTCGTTCGCCGGCTTACTTCCCGTGATCATTGTTGCTATCGACCTTTCACTTTCGCGGCGGTGGTCAAGGCTCGGTATCCGTACCGTTGCCCTTTCAGCAGGCATTGCAGCGGCTATCGCGCTTCCGTGGCATATTCTCGAGCTCGTTCGTCACGGTGCGACGTTCTGGAACAGCTACTTCGAGTTCCATATTCTTGAGCGGAGCAGCGAGGTGCTCTACGAGAACAGGGTTTCGTGGCTTTGGTACGCTGTCGTACTGTTCAAGCGGACGTATCCCTTTGGCGTTTTTATTCCCCTCGCACTGTTACTGTCACTCAGAAGAATCCTAAAAAGCCGCGATGAATTCGACCGCTTGCTGCTTGTCTGGATAACGGTCGTGTTCATTGTCTTTTCGTTCGTTAAAACGAAGTTCGATTGGTACATACTTCCATTGTATGCGCCGCTCGTCCTTGTGCTTGCGCGTGGATTCTCTGAGTTCCTCCATCAGAAATCAGATCGTCTTCTTACCGCATTCGCTGCGCTGAGCTTTTTCGTCGGCATCTACCTTTTGCCGCAAGGGCTCGCCCACGAGGGATTGCTCTGGAGAGCGACCCCGTTCGCGTACGTTCCGGAGTGGTTCGTTCTTACCGTTGCCGGTAAGCTTATCGTCGCCGCGGTCGTTACGGGCATCGTTATCGGCGTTACCTTTCTTTTACGGACCCAGACCATTATCGAGCCGACGAGGGCAGTTGGTATGGCTGTAATCGTCTACCTCGTCATTATCGCTTTCGGCTGGCAGTATTCATACCTGAAGCATTTACCAACGGCATCGCCGCTCAAAGACATTGCAGAACGTGTCAGTGAGGTCAGGGCGGAAAAACTCGATGTTGTTGGTATACGCCTTGTGACGCAGCCGGCCGGGTACTACTACTTACGGCGAATGCCTGATCTTTCCATACGTGAGCTTTCGAATGCGGATGAAGCACAAGGACCCCTCATTCTCGTTGCGTCTGATTCCCCGCAGTACGATTCCGTTCGGAATCGCGGTAATGCTATACTAGAGCGTGACCGATTCGTGCTGTTCGAAGTGGCTACGATGAAGCAATAACCTATGAAACCCCACATATCCGTCGTCGTCCCATACCTCAATGAGGAAGAGAGCCTCAACGAGCTGTATCAGAAGCTCATTGCTTCGCTTGAGCCTTTGGGCGCGTTCGAGATCGTTTTCGTCGATGACGGCAGCACAGACCGTTCGTATGAGATCGTTCGGGAACTGTTCAAGAAGGATCATCGGGTCAGGGCAGTGAAATTCCGCAGGAACCTCGGGAAATCCGCAGCGCTCTCCGAGGGATTCAGGGTAGTACGCGGCGAGATCGTCGTTATGATCGATGCAGACCTTCAGGATGAACCGAGCGAGATCCCGAGGTTGCTAAGCGCGCTTAACCACAATGATCTCGTTACGGGATGGAAAGAGAACCGGAACGATCCGTGGACGAAGACGTTCCCCTCGGCAGTCTTCAACGGTTTTGCGCGACTGCTGTTCAAGACGAAGCTCCACGACATGAACTGCGGCCTTAAGGTGATGCGGGCGGACGTTGCGCGTTCGATCGATCTCTACGGCGAACTCCATCGGTTCATTCCTATCCTCGCGCACATCCAAGGGTTCAGCGTTTCAGAGCTTCCCGTCGAGCACCACGAGCGACGACACGGCGTTTCGAAGTACGGCTGGAAGCGGTTCATCAGAGGGTCGTTCGACCTCATCACCGTCGCGTTCCTCGGACGCTTCCAGAACAGCCCCCTATACCTCTTCGGTGCGTTCGGCGGCCTTTCGGTCTTCCTCGGGGTCGGCATTGGTCTCTACCTCACCGTTCTTCGTTTGCAAGGTCAATCAATTGGTACTCGGCCCCTCCTCACCTTCGCGGTCCTCCTCATCATCGCGGGCATGCAGCTGCTGTTCACCGGCCTCCTCGCCGAACTTATCGTAAGCCGCACTCACCAACGTCGGTATCCCGTCGAAGAAGAGCTCGATCATGACCGACCAGTCAGCGAGCAACGGTAAACCGAAGTCTCCCTATCGGATGATTCTCCGCTGGCTTATTGTTATAGTCATTTTTTACTTCCTCGGCGAGCGGCTCATCCGTGACTGGCCATCAGTACAGGACGCGTACGGAAGAATATCGTGGGGGTGGATCGTCCTTGGTCTCATCCCTGGATTTCTGTACTTTATCCCGCGCATAGCATCGTGGCGCTCATTGCTACGTAACCTCGGGGTTCAGACCCGTTTCTGGCAAGCAGGGAAGGTATGGGTGAACGGCGAGATCGTCCGGTATATCCCCGGCAATGTCTGGTCTATTCTCGGGAGGATCGCGCAGGCAGGGAGTATTGGCACGACGCGGACGGTCGTGTTCTCGAGCATGGTACTCGAAGCAATCCTGCTCGGCGCAACGTGCACGATGTTTTCCGTGATTTTCCTCATCGGTTACGGGACGTGGCAGTTTCCCGGAAGGACGACGCTGTTTCTCGCAGTCGCCTGCGCATCGTTGTTCATTGCGCATCGTCGGATAGCCCAGTGGTTCGTGAGCACGATCTTCCGTGTGCTCAGGCGCAAAGATCCTACTCCGGTCGTTCCGAACATGGCCTCCGCATTCGCCTGGATGGTTGTTTCGTGGCTTTTCTTTGGGCTTTTCCAGCTCCTCATTACAATCAGCCTCGGAATATCAGTGACGTTTTGGGACGGTATCGCATTGATCGGAGCCTTCTTGTTCTCGTGGCTATTGGGCTACCTGAGCTTCATTACGCCGAGCGGTCTTGGTGTTCGCGAGGCGGCGACGGTGCTCCTTCTTCGTCCGTACATGGGGATGCCAGAAGCGATACTTGTTGCCATCGTGAGCAGAGTATTCATCATCCTCGTCGAAGTTGTCGGCCTCGGGATCGTGAACCTCATTGCATTCCGTACGAGGAACAGTGAATCTACGCACAGCTATGGAACTCAGTAAACGACAGGCCGGAATCCTCCTTCACCCGACCAGTTTTCCTTCGGGGTACGGTATCGGCGATCTCGGGCCGGCAGCGTACCAGTTCATCGATTTTCTCGCGGCGGCTCGTCAGACGCTGTGGCAGGTGTTGCCTCTTGTTATACCTGACGTTGTCGGATCGCCGTACGCCTCATCATCCGCATTCGCGGGCAACTGGCTGTTAATTAGTCCCGAACGAATGGTCGAGGACGGGTTGCTTCAAGAATTGCCAGAACCGTGGAGCTCAGATAGCGGACCTGTTCACTATCGTTACGTTGCACGGCGTAAACGAGCAATCCTCATTTCCGCATGGAAGAACTTCGAAGCACATAGTACAAAAAAACAACGTACAGAATTCAATACGTTTGTCCGTCACGAGCACTACTGGCTTCATGACTTCGCATTGTTCGGAGCGCTCAAAGAACATTTCGGTAGCTCGGTACCGTGGACCCGATGGCCGCATTCGCTGCGGCGGCGGAGGCCGGAAACGCTCGCGACGTGGCGGACGAAACTGCATGAACAGATCGCGTTCCATGAGTTTACGCAGTGGGTATTCGACAGCCAGTGGCAGCGCTTGAAGCGCTACGCCCATGCTCGGAATGTGCGGATCATCGGCGATGTGCCGATTTTCGTGACGAGGGATAGCGCTGATACGTGGTCGAACCCTGGCCATTTCATGCTGGACCGTTTAGGACGGCCGACGCTGGTCGCAGGCGTGCCGCCGGACTACTTCAGCAGTCGTGGTCAGGTCTGGGGAGATCCGCTTTATGACTGGAAACGGATGGAGACCGATGGCTTTACGTGGTGGCTCAACCGTTTCCGTCGTTCGTTTACTCTCTACGATATCGTCCGTCTCGACCACTTCCGCGGGTATGTCGCAACATGGGGCATCAGAGCAGGGAGTCGCAGCAGCCGTCACGGATCGTGGCACGCAGTACCGGGAAAGAGCCTGTTCGGGCTCGTAGAGCGCCGTTTTCCGAGGTCGTCGTTCATTGCGGAGGACTTAGGCGTCATCACACAGGATGTTGTCGATCTTCGGAACAACCTACGGTTCCCGGGCGTGCGAGTACTGCAGTTCGGTTTCTCGGATCTCGGCAGCATCCATGCATTGAAGAATTTGAGCCGGCGGAGCGTTGTCTACACCGGAACGCACGACAACAACACGACCCGCGGATGGTTCGTGCACGACGCGACCCGACTGGAACGGAAACGGGTGCGAACGATACTACGGGCGAACGACAGGAACGTTGCATGGAAATTTATACAGGCGGTGTACGCAAGCCGCGCGAACACCGTTATCACGCCCCTGCAGGATGTCCTGAACCTCGGGAGTGAGGCACGTATGAACACGCCTGGCACCAGGGAAGACAACTGGAAGTGGCGCTGGGACGGAAATGGCTTGACGCCGGAAGTTCAACAAAAGCTGCGGAACCTTGTCTTGAAAAGTCGGCGATTGTGAATAATTTTTCGAGCGGTTGGGCATTGACAGTTGTCGGTTGCCGTGCTATCATCCAACGTTCTTTGATAACATAGCGATAATTAGCCGCAGCGCTACCTTCCTCGACCACCCCGTCCGGTCATGCGACCGGACACCCCTCCTCAAATGAGGAGGGATGGGGGCGGTAGCGCTGCGGCTATACGACATGGCACGCGGAGGTTCCTCAATTCGGGGGAGCTACGGTCATGCACAGTGACCGGACAAACAGCCTGTCCGAAACAGGAGGTATGCTGTGGGAAGCAGCCCGAATCAGTGGGAACGCGCGTTGAAGCTCGTCGGTTCTGCTATTGAGCTCGTAACGAGTGGAGCGCGAACGCCAACGGAGCTGGCCGATCACCTTCAGGGATTCGTTTTTGGCCAATTCATCTTCGAAGTAGACTTCGATGACCCTGAATGGGATCGGATCGACCGGAACGCCTGCGCGTTCGTCGGCGCGATCACGGCCAGCGACTATCCTCGGAAGTATCGGGGAAAGAAACGGGTCACCGTGCGCCTGCAGAAGTTCGACCACGACGCGTACGATCGGGAGCTGATCGATCTGACCAAGCGTCAGAGGGAGGCGTTGCCCGACCGTGCCATCTCCGAGACCTTCGGACGGAAGTTCCCGGGAGAGCAGCAGAAGTCACCGGTCATCGGCATTTGTGGTGATCCCGTGCAGCGGGGCGGGCGCCTCTGCTCGCCGGACGTCAGCCTGGTCTCGGGCGGCGTGGACCTGGACTGGTACGGGCTCGGCAGTCAGTGGGATCGGCGCTGCCGGTTCCTGGTCGTCTGCAGTGTCGTAGACCTTTAACCCTTGGGCGCTGGGAGCTTCATGGCTCCCTGTGTCCCTTGGAACGCCCCGACCGCGCAAGCGCGTCGGGGCGACTCTTTTTATAAAAACTCTGCTATACTACTTTTGGATAGTAGATGACATTGCTCGCGGCTACGGCTTCGAGCGGTCGAATTCTAGGGCGATGGTGTTGTCAGAATATTCGCGATCAAGGTTACGAATAGAGCACATGCCACGTCTCTTAAGCAAGTGAAGATACTTGGTGCAGCGTATTAGCGGGTTTCGATGACCCCAAAGACTATTCAGCTCGGAGTCCTGAGCTTGTCGAAGGACGATGGGCAGTGGTACGGATGATGCGCTGTACAATATGGCGGCTGTGCAGCGGAACGGGAACCTCTACTCGCCGTACGTCAACCTGAACTCGAACGGCGTGAACCTGAACTGGAACGGGCTCGACAATCAGTGGAATCAGAACTGCCGATTCCTGGTCGTCTGCAACTTTCTTCACGCTCCTCCGGATTACTCCGGGGGAGTTTCGTTTTGTAATTGCCTACGCCAACCACCAAGCATCTTTCCTACTTCTGTGAGCGGCTCAGAAAGACAAATGTATTTCTTATTGTCTATAGCCTTAAGATCCCAAGCTATGTGTAAAAAGAATTTAAGTGCGTCGAGTTTCGTACCCGCTCTCTGTACAACGGCTAATTTCTGGGCTTTGTTAGAATATCCAGCGAGGAGTATCAACTCGACCGTTTCCAAAAACAGCGTGTCGATTCTGGCGCCCAGCGTAAAACGGGATAAACGTGGGAAATGTTCCAAAAATCCGTGCCACAGTTTGTACGCATCGGCAGCTTTCTGTAAAATCGGAAGGTTGAGTGTGCTTTGAACGTTGGGGGGGGGGTGACCTACGAGGTGTATGAACCCCGTTAGAAAGTTCCATAGTGAAAGTGAAAGGTAATTGTCTCATGAATATTGAAATGAGGTAACTTTCTAACGGGATGAAGCGGCAATTGACTCATAGGTTTGAAGACATAATTTTAGTTGAGAATCTGCTGGCGGCCTGGCAGGAATTTGTCGTGGGTAAGCGCACGAAAGCAGATGTGCAGGACTTCGCCCTCCACCTGATGGATAATATCTTACAGCTACACGCCGAGCTTGCCAATGGGACATACCGGCACGGCGGGTATGAACGCTTTAACATTACTGACCCAAAACCCCGTATTATTCATAAAGCAAGCGTTCGCGACCGTTTGTTGCATCATGCAGTCTACCGAATGTTATACCCGTTCTTTGATCGGACGTTTCTTTCCGATTCGTACTCTTGCCGTGATAACAAAGGAACGCATAAAGCGCTTCAACGTTTTCGGGCGGTAAGCCGGAAAGTGAGCAAGAATAACACGAAAACCTGTTGGGTGTTACAATGTGACATCAAAAAGTTTTTTGCGACTATTAACCATCAAGTTTTGCTTAGTATTTTATCGCAATACATACCAGATCGAAGAATACTGGCGTTATTGCGAAATATTGTAGAAAGCTTCTCGATCACGTTAGGAACCGGACTGCCGTTGGGGAACCTAACTTCACAGCTGTTGGTGAATGTTTACATGAATGAATTTGATCAATTGGTGAAACACAGGCTGAGAACAAAATGGTACATTCGCTACGCTGATGATTTTGTTTTTGTATCCGACAATCGCGACTGGCTCGCGCATCTTGTTCCACAGATTCGAGAATACTTAACCCAAAAACTTCGACTGACATTGCACCCAAATAAAGTCTCGATCAAAACGCTTGCTTCCGGTGTCGATTTTCTCGGCTGGGTTCACTTCCCAGCACATTGTGTGTTACGAACGACGACAAAACGCGGAATGATGCGGCGGATTCAAGAACATGCCACGAACGATACATTACGATCCTATTTGGGACTACTCAAACACGGCAGTACGCACAAAATAAGAGAACGTCTGTTGAACGAGTACTGGTTGTGGCGTAATTTTTAGGCGCGGCTGAAGCGGAAGTTGAGGAAGGTTGCGATGAGTTTCGCGACCATGAAGTCGGGCGCGTGTTGTCCTTTTTGCGGTGACAGTTCAACAAACTCTGCGCCGATGAAATTGAGTTTTTTAGTCGCGACGCGCACTATGTCGAGCGTCTCGTACCAGCCGAGGCCGCCTGGTTCGGGCGTGCTAGTGCTTGAACCGATGACTGCTGGATCGAAGACGTCAACGTCGAACGACAGCCATACGGGTTTCGTTCGGAGAAACGCAATCGTTTTGTTGAGGTAGCCAGTGTTCTTGCGGCGCAGGATTTCCTCTGCTGAGATGAGCATGAGCCGTCTTGATTGTTGCAGACGGCGGATGACCGGCTGTTCTTCGGACGAAGTGTTGCGTATGCCGAGCTGGGCAATACGGTGGAAGTAGGGGATGCAGAGGTGCATTGCTGATGCGTGGCTGTATTGGTTGTCCTGGTACGACGGTCGGAGGTCTGTGTGCGCGTCAAAGTGCAGAACGTTGAACCCTTTCGGGAACGCTTTTGCGACGCCTTGCATCGAGCCTCCGGACAACGAGTGCTCGCCGCCGAGGATGACCGGGAACTTTCGGTTCTTTAGCAATGCAGCGGTCATATCGCGGAGCTGGCCAAGCGCTGCCCTCTGCGACGGCGCGATTTTGAACTTCTTGAGCGTCGAAATGCCGTACTGCTTGTATGGCTCTTTGCGGAACTCCTCGTCATAGAGCTCGACCTCGTGGCTAGCAGCAATGATCGCGTCGGGCCCTTTCGCGGTTCCTCCACCGAACGTGACGGATTTTTCCAGACCGAACGGTACTACAATGACTTTAGACCTCCGATAGTCGTTGTGATCAGGGAGGTTGAGGAAGCCCCGAGAGCCGGTGTCTTTGAGGAGTTGACTCGTGACTTTTGACATTTAACGTTTGACATACCTCCCTTCCGCTTCGCGGTATCCCCTCCTAGTTTAGGAGGGGATCGCCGACAGGCGGGGGAGGTACAGAAATTAGTTGAACAACTTACTAAACTCGCGCGGTTTGCGGTCTTTCCACGACCCCTTCTCATATGCATACGCTGCGATGAGCGGGAGCGACATGGTCGCTTCAGCGTAGACCATCTGCTCGTACACGGTCGACACCTTTCCCCATGAGCTCGCTTCCTTCAAGGTCGAGGACGAGCATGCGCCGTCGCGCACGTCGGCAACGGTCAATTGGATCGCGTACTTGTGGACCGGTACTTCGTGGCCCAATACCTCAGCGCAGACGACCGTGTCCTGCGCAAAGTTCTTCGGTACTCCGCCGCCGACCATGAGCAGTCCTGATTCCTTGCTTTTAAGCTTGATCTCGGTGAGCTCGCGGAAGTCGGCGACCGAATCGATCGACACATGCTTGTCGGGGCGTTCAGTTTGGTGCATAACGAGGCCGAAACCTGCCGATGAATCGGAGAATGCCGGGCAGAAGATCGGGACGTTGTGCTCGTAGGCTACCTGGATGAGCGATTCCTTCTTCTTCGAGTTCTTCGTGAGCCACTTGCCCATCTCCCGGATGAACTCACGGGAAGAGTATGGTCGCGGCATGAGCGAATCGGCGATGATCCGGACGGTCTTGTCGCACTCCTGCAGCTCCTCTTCATCAATGAACGTGTCGTAGATCCGGTCGATGTAGAGTGAGCGAAGCAGACCGTCATCAATGAAAGGGGTTCCCTTGTAGTGCTTGAATCCGAGCGCTTCGAAGAAGTCCATGTCTACGATAGTTGCGCCGGTTGCGACTATGCAATCGACCATGCCGAGCTTGACCATATCCACGTACGCTTGCATGCAGCCGGCGGCGCTCGTCGAGCCTGCGATCGTGAGCCAGGAGGACGAGGCCTTGTCGCGGAGCATCATATTGAAGATGTCCGCTGCGCGCGCAAGGTCGCGCGAGGAGAACGACATCTTGCGGTATGCGTCAATCAGCGGCGTCGCGTTGATCTTCGCAATGTCGATGTGTTCGATCGTTTCTTTTAGGAGATCTTTCTTTGTTGGCGTTTTGGACATGCGCTTTGAATTTATTATGAATAGTTTTGCGAGCCACTTGGGTTAGGTACCCCACCGGCGCAAGCATTATAAGGGTTTTTCAGTCATTTTTCTAGAGGGTAATTTGAGGTATGTTGGTCAGGACGTATTATTTAAATACTTTGAGATCGATCACATCGTAAGTATAGGTTCTTTCCGGATCGCCATTTATGAAGATCTCTTTTACCTCTTTTGTGTCGAGATTATAAATAAGATTGGAAACGAGATGATAGGGCGTCTCTGCGTTTATGACCCGAAGATGAGAGGGGCTGTAATGATTGGTGAGCGTGTCTGATCGAGAGAGGGACGTGCTGTAATGATAGTCCTCGCTTAATTCAACAATGATGTTGTTTTGCGGCGCAACGTCGATGTTCTTGATATTCAGAGAAAATTTTCCCTCTTGGTCGGTCGTTGTATGCCCCCATACTTTCTGTTCACTGCAAGTACCATTATATACTTCACCTTCCACGGCAATTCGGTCATATTTTATTGAATCGTCACAAATTGTTATCTTCGTATTTGGGATCAGTTGGCCCGTATCACCATTAAAAAGTCTAAACACGACACCAGTACTTTCGCTTCCTGGTAGATGAAGAATATCGGCACGCCGTAACCCCCACATTGTAGCGATCACAACAATTCCAGCAATCAGTATGGCGATAGTTGTATAGGTTTTTTTATTATGTATATGCATGGATGATAATAGCTTCTTTTCAGTTCGTTATGCTCGTTTGCAGTTGTTTGAGTGGCGAGCCCAAGGGGATTCGAAACCTTATGGATATCATTACGCTTGTGCAGATGCGCACGGGGTATTGGCGCTTGCTAACGCTGTACAGTATCTCAAGAAAAACACATATTAGCAAGCGAAACAGGTAGAAAACGTTATCGTAGGGGTATTTTCAGGTAACTTTCAGGTTCGTGGTACACTATGCAAATATGCGGATTTTACTGATAGAAGACGAGCAAAAGATCGCCAATGCTTTGAAACGGGGCCTTGAACAGGAGGCATACGCCGTTGATGTCATGTACGACGGCCGTGAAGGGTACGGCAGGGCGCTCGTCGGCAAGTACGATCTCATGATACTCGACCGGATGCTTCCGAACATTTCTGACGGGCTCGAGATATGCCGCGCTGTGCGAGAGAAGAAGATGCGCCAGCCGATCCTGCTGCTCACTGCCCGTGACAGCACGAAGGACCGCGTTGACGGGTTGGACTGCGGCGCCGACGACTACCTCGTAAAACCGTTCTCGTTCGAAGAGCTTCTTGCGCGCATCCGGGCGCTCCTCCGCCGTCCCGAGGCGGCGCTTGGAACGACGCTGAAAGCCTCTGACCTTGAGCTTAACCCCGCGACGTTCATTGTTCGGCGGGAAGGGAACGAGATCGCGCTTTCGAAAAAGGAGTTCGCGCTTCTCGAGTACCTCATGCGAAACAAGGGGCGCATCTTAAGCAAGGAGCAGATCATCGCCCATGTCTGGGATTTTGACGCCGATATCCTTCCGAATACGGTCGAGGCGTTCATTGCGTCACTGCGGCAGAAGATAGATCAGCCGTTCAAAGGACCGAAGCTCATCCACACCGTTCGCGGCTTCGGATATCGTCTCATAGCATGAAATTCCTCTCTTCTCTCATGAGAATGAGGGTACCGCCGGTCGTACAGCTCACGGTGTGGTACACCCTGATCATTATGGTGATAAGCGTTACCTTCAGCGTCATCTGCTATCGGCAGACCACGGTACCGTTCAGGCAGGGCTTTGTAAGGGGACCGGATGCCATGATGGGTCCGGGGTCGCGGTTCGCTCCGCTCTTTGACGACCAGACAGAGCAGTTGTTCATCCAGCGGTACGAGGACGTTACCGGAAGGGTCCGGAACCAGCTGATCTTCGTAAACCTGGCGATACTGTTCGGGGCGGGATTAGTGAGCTACTTCCTTGCGAAGCGTACGCTCCGTCCGATCGAGGATGCGCTCGATGAGCAGCGCCGGTTCGTCGCTGACGCGTCACACGAACTACGAACGCCGCTCACCGCGATGAAGACCGAGATCGAGGTTGCGTTAAAGGAAAAAGACAGTACTGAACATACGCGGGCGCTAAAGAGCGCGCTTGAGGAAGTCGGTAAGCTGACTGTGCTTTCAAGTTCACTTCTGCAACTCGCGCGTCATGAGGACGAGCAAAAGCACACGCCGCTCGAGCCTGTGGAACTTTCGGAGGTCATTGACGAGGCGTGTCATCGTGTTGGAACAACTGCGGAACAGAAGAACATTACCATTCAACGCAATACACTTTCTGGGAAAACAACTGGTGATCGGATGAGTCTTATACAGCTCTTTTCCATACTCCTCGATAATGCGGTCAAGTACAGTGCAGAACGAACGACCGTGAAGATCACCGAGACGAAAAAAGATAGGCGTATGGTGGTTGCCGTTACCGACGAGGGGATCGGGATCTCTGCATCCGACCTTCCGTATGTGTTCCGTAGATTTTACCGTGCGAGCGCATCGCGGTCAAAAAAAGAAGCGGATGGGTATGGGCTCGGCCTGTCGATCGCAAAGCAGATCGTGGATCAGCACCACGGTGCGATAGAAATCAGTAGCGTTGTCAGTAAGGGAACAACTGTAACCGTAACGCTACTACGCAACGTATCCTGACGTTCAGGCAATGTTCAGGTTTTTCCAATAACATTAACCTATCTCTCATATTTTATCCACACATTTGTATGCGAAAATACCTCCGTTTGATGCTTATCGTCGTGATCGTTATTGGAGTTGCAACACCGTTCATCGTTGCGCGTTTTAAAAAGAAGTCATCCGCGGTTACCTATAAGACGGAACAGGTGGCGAAAGGAACTCTGACTGCTACGGTGTCCGGCAGTGGCAATATCGTCGTTCATGACAGCGTAAATGTGAATCCGAGTATTTCCGGAACAGTTGAGAACGCGAGGGTCAGCGTCGGCGATAAGGTCAAGAAGGGGCAAACGCTTTTTTCAATAAAGAACGACCAGCTCGACATCACCGTACAGAAAGCGAACACGAGCTACGTGCAGGCCAAGCAGTCGCTCGTGAACGCACAGGCTGCCTACGATGCGGCAAAGGTGACATATGAGACGCAGACCGGAAGTGTCGCAAAAGCGAAGACGCTCGCTACACTCGAGAAGGCGAAGCTGACACTGGTGCAGTCGCAGTCACAGCTGACCAAGGATCAGACTGCCTTGAGCGCCAGCCCCAGCGATGCAGAGCTCCTACAGAAGGTCGCCGTGGATCAAGCTACTATCGAGACGAACCAAGATGACATCGACAGCGCCCAGCTTGCGTACGACCAGATCGTCGCCGGTACCGGCTCGGCGGTAAAGACGGCGAAGGCACAACTGAACGCGGCAAAGACGAGCGTTGACGTGGCAAAGCAGGGTGTTGCGAGTGCGCTTGCAGATCTGAACGATCAGAAAGAAACGGCCGCTGAACGGACGGTTACCGCACCGATTAACGGAACCGTAACGGCACTGAGCGTCGCTAATGGCGATACGCTTGGAAGCGGCGCCGCGTCATCCGCTAGTTCGGCCTCAACCGCGTCGAACGAAGCCGTCATTCAGGACCTCTCGACGCTCAAGGCGGTCGTATCGATCAACGAGGTCGATATCGCCGACGTTGCCGTCGGTCAGAAGGCCACGATGACGTTCGATGCGATCAGCGACCAGTCGCTCACGGGGAAGGTTGAGAAAGTCGATACGGCGGGAACCGCGAGCCAGGGCGTAGTCACCTATTCTGCAACCATCGGTTTTGATTCGCTCAGTAGCAAGGTCCGTCCGGAAATGAGCGTCAACGCAGTCATCACAACGAACGTCAAGCAGGACGTGCTCTGCGTGACGTCGACAGCGGTGAAATCGCAGAGCGACGGAACTTCGTACGTACAGGTGATGGTCGACGGAACGCCGGCCAGCCGTACGGTGACCACCGGTGTTTCAAGCGATACCGCAACGGAAATCACCTCGGGATTGTCCGAGGGAGACACTGTCGTAACCCAGACAATCACATCGAGTTCTAGCTCATCGAATACGAACAGCTCATCGACCAGGCGTTCTGATATGCCGGGCTTCGTTGAAACGGGCGGTCCTAGCAGTGGAGCAGGCGTGATCATGGGAAGGTAACACCAGCATGAAAACGATCATTTCCTGCAAGAACATCACGAAGACGTTCGTTACCGGTGATGTCAGCACGACCGTACTGAAAGGATTGACGTTCGGAATACAAGAGGGGGAGTTCGTTGCGATCATCGGCCCCTCAGGCTCAGGGAAGTCGACGCTCATGCACATTCTCGGCGCGCTCGATTCGCCGTCGACCGGAACGTACTTTCTTGACGGTCATGATGTGTCTAAGCTGACCGATAACGAGTTAGCCGATGTGCGAGGGCGAAAGATCGGGTTCGTGTTCCAGTCGTTCAACCTCCTGCCGCGGATGACCGTAGAGAGGAACGTCCAGCTCCCGCTCATCTACACGAAGACACTGCTGAAGGAACGTTTGAAACGGACGAAACAGGTGCTACGCAACACCGGCATGGAAGCATCGCACGACCACCATCGGTCGAACCAACTGTCCGGCGGGCAGATGCAGCGCGTTGCGATCGCACGCGCGCTGGTGAACGATCCGAAGATACTCCTCGCCGATGAACCGACCGGTAACCTCGATCAGAAAACAGGGCAGATCGTCCTAGAGACGTTCCAGAAATTGAACGACGGCGGAAGAACGGTCGTGCTCATCACCCACGACCAGTACGTCGCCGCGCACGCCAACCGCGTCATCCAGATACTGGATGGGACCATTGTCGAAGACCGGCCGAACCACGAGCACCGGCCGGTGAAGGAAGGGATACCCGTATGATGGTGGGCGACCTGTTCACAGAAACGTACGCTGCGCTATCGGGGAACAAGGTCAGGTCCGGCCTCACGATGCTCGGTATCGTCATCGGGATAAGCTCGGTGATCGCGCTTGTTGGTGTCGGACAGGGCGCGACCTCGTCCGTTACCTCGAGCATTTCCTCGCTCGGGACAAATTTACTAACCGTTTCACCAGGCGCATCACGGAACGCCGGACTGGTAAGCGGAGGTTTCGGCAGCGCAACAACGCTGACGAAGACCGACGCTGAGGCGATCAGGACCGAATTGCAGAACATCGATGCGGTAGCTGTTGAGCTCTCACGTCGCTACCAGGTGACCTACAAGGGTAATAACACGAACACGCAGGTCATCGGCACGGAATCGAGCTACGCCGGTATCCGTAACGTGTCGATCGCGTCAGGTACGTTCATAACCGACCAGCAGGTAAAAGACTACACGAAGGTCGCGGTCATAGGGCCAACCGTCAGGGATGACCTCTTCGGTGAGGGTACGGATCCGATCGGCATGACGATCAAGATCAACAAGATCCAGTTCAAGATTGTCGGGCTAACCACTACGAAGGGCGGAGCTGGATTCAACAACCCCGACCAGTACATCTACGTTCCTGTGAGTGCTGCGCAACGTTTCCTTGCCGGGAAAACGTCGATCAGCAGCATAGACGTCCAAGCGAGCAGTCAGAAGACGACGAGTACTGTTAAACAAGATATCACCGCGCTTCTCCTGGAGCGTCACAACATCAGCGATTCTACGCTTGCCGATTTTACGGTCGTGAACCAGGCAGATCTCGTTTCCAGCTTGTCGAGCGTGACTAACACGCTGTCCATCCTGCTCGGATCTATCGCTGGCATATCCCTGCTCGTCGGCGGCATCGGCATCATGAACATGATGCTGACGTCGGTGACGGAACGAACGCGAGAGATCGGTTTGCGGAAAGCAGTCGGCGCGAAGAGCAGCGATATCAGCATGCAGTTCCTTGCCGAAGCCGTCACGTTGACGTTCATCGGCGGCATCGTCGGGATACTCTTAGGCTGGGGTGTAGCCTTTGGGGTGACAAAGGCCGGTTTGGTCACGGCAAAGGTCACGTGGACCTCTGTCGGCATGGCGTTCGGTGTCGCGGCGCTTGTCGGTATCATCTTCGGTTTTTATCCTGCGCGACGCGCAGCGCGCCTTAAACCTATCGAGGCACTAAAGTACGAATAATTAATCATGAAAACCACATATGGATAACATTCCAGCAAGCAAACCAGCGAAGAAGGGCGGATTTCTCGTTCCCCTCATCATAGCGATTGTCGTCGGCGCAGCCGGTTTTAGCGGCGGTATGATGTTCCAGAAAAGTCAGGATTCCCTCAAGAACGTTACCGGCGATAAGCTGCAGTCAAAGCTGCAGAGCCTTGGACTCAGTAATGGGTTCGGCGGACCTATCGGGGATCGAAACGTGAACGGTTCTCGGTTCATCAATGGTAATGGATTCCCGGGCGGACGTACGGGAGGCGGTGGCATGGTCAGCGGGGAGATCATAAGCAGTGACAGTACGAGCGTCACCATCAAACAGCAGGATGGCAGCACGAAGGTCGTGTACTTCACGAGCTCGACAACGATCGATAAAACAGTGGCAGGAACGTCAAGTGATCTCACGGTCGGGAAGAACATTACGGCGAATGGAACGGCGAACAGCGATGGAAGTATAGCAGCACAAACGATACAGCTCCGATCAGCCACAGCACTGTTACCATAACCGTTATACTTAACGAAAAATGAAAAATCCGACGTGAGTCGGGTTTTTCATTCAGCATTCGTATAGTGGCGTGCCCAAGAGCCTACCTTTACTGTTGCGAAGCTTCGACTTTGCGCAGGCAGGGATTCGTCATGGCAAGGTCAGATCCGGCTCTGCCGGAAACCCCTGACCCCGTACAACATTCGCTTCGCGTAAGTTTACGGGGCAAGTCTCCTCCGTGACCCCGTACTGTGCCGCTGCGCGTCAAGTACGGGGTAGCGCAGGGAGGCATTGGGCTTTCTCGACTGGCGGGCCCAAGGGGATTCGAACCCCTGATCTTCTCCGTGACAGGGAGACGTGTTAACCGGGCTACACCATGGGCCCAGTCGAGAAAGCCCAACTATTCAATGTGATTTGTAAGGCGACGTGCATGCCCCGTACCATTCGAGCAGAGCTAGGATTGGTACGGGGTTAACCGGGCTACCCACGCACTATGCTCGTTGTACTCGCAAGTGCGTGGCAGGCGCCACATGGGCCCATTGGATAAAAAGCAAAACTGATTCTAACAGAAAAAGAGAAGCTTGTCGAGCTGCATATGAGCAGTATGGTAGACTGATGCTATGAACATCGTCTGTTCGCGTCCGCTATCGTGGATCGCTGTGGTTCTGTGGATGGCGCTGATATTCTGGCTCTCATCAATTCCAGACCTCCGTTCGGGGCTCCAACCGATGTGGGACCTTGTGCTTCGAAAGATCGCGCATGCCGGTGAATACGCGATCCTCGGGTGGCTTGCGTACCGCGCATGTGCGATGAACAGAGTGTCACGAAATCGCGCGTTGGTGTTCAGCGTTGTGCTGTGCGTTCTGTATGCGGCAAGCGACGAGTATCACCAGACCTTCGTGCCAGGGAGAGACGGGAACGTGCTCGATACGACGCTCGATTCGTTCGGCGTTACGCTCGGGGCATCTATCGGCTACCGGTTATAGAAATCCACAGGCGGAGCTCTTGCGGAGTTCCGGATAGTATGATAACGATTCCCTATGGAGCCTAATCGAAAACTCCGCATCACCCTAACCACCACATAAGGCCGCGCTGCGGCCGTTTTTTGTATTCGGACGGTTTCGTCTGGCATTCCACAGGAGGAAAAAAATCTGCTGCATGAGGCAGCATTGCTCGTCGACACCCACGTTCCACTTTCCCCCCCGAGCTGAAGGAGACCAATCCATGACAACGATTCCTCAGGCAGTCAGCATGCCGGTGGAGAGAACCCACCGAGTCGTTAGGAAGGATGAGATCATCGCCCGAGTCAAGGAAGCTGTCGCCGCGCTGCGCAAGCATCACGTTCGTGCATACGGCATCGTCTACCCCGGCAACGGCGGCCGTATCCCTGCGCGCCTCGCTGCGAAGATGTTCGGCATTCCCAGGGAGCGCGTTGAGTTCTACGGCATCAGGCGCTACCCTGATGGAGGCGGAGCGCCGTACGCCAAGCCCATGGTCTACCACCGTCCTGACGAGGCTGTCATCAGGAATCGCGTCTGGATCCTCGTGGACGACCGGTTTCACCAGGGTGAGACCGCCATCTACGTCAAGCAAGATCTCGAGCACAACCTCGGCGCTGTCAGCGTCGTCATCGTGACGCTGTACTATGCGAATGACATCGGTACGTACAGTCAGTTTCGCAACTCGTCGCCCTTCTCCGGAGAAGGCGTGCCGGATAGCGTCTGGCTCGACTTCGTCCTCTGGGAGAGCGAGGGGAGATCCGCGGATGTCGCGGAACGTGAGCTCATCGCAGAGGGCTTGATCGATCCTGAGTAGGACCGAACCCGCCCCGCGCTAACCTAAGAAGCCGGTCACATCCGTGTGGCCGGCTTCACCTTGTGAGAAAACTACTTCGCCTGTGCGAGCTTCACGATATCCGCGAACACCTTCGGATGTTCTGCAGCGAGCTCGCTCAGCATCTTCCGGTTCAGTGTGATCTTCTTCGCCTTGAGCATCGATATGAGGCGGGAGTAGGAAACGCCAAGCTCACGGCTTCCTGCATTGATCCGGATCTGCCAGAGCGCACGCATCTCGCGCTTCTTGAGCCTCCGATGCTTATACGCGTTCCAGAGCGCATGGGTGACTGCGACCTTGCCGAGCTTGATCGATGATTTTCTGCGCCAACGGTAACCTTTAGCGTACTTCAGGATGTTCCGCTTGTGCTTCTTATGAATGACGCCTCGTTTAATACGCATGGTAGTCTGAGTTTAAAAATTGCGTCCTGCGGACGGTGTTATCCGCTGGTAGGGGAGAAGGTGCCGGAGCGCCCGAGTGTCGACCTTCGCGACGGTCCGGTCGCGCCGTTTGCGCAACGTGATGCGTCCGGGATCACGCGAATTGAAGTGGTCCTGGCCAGCAGCGCGCTTTAGGATTTTCCCGCGCTTCGTGACGCGGAACCGTTTGGCTGTTGCTTTGTGAGTCTTAAGCTTCATGGAAAATGTGGTTACTTCGATGTTTTCATGATGACGCAGGACAGTTTGTTCCCCAATTTTCCGAGCGCCTGCTCGACGACAATTCCTTCACCGAGGTCACCGATGAACTGCCGTACGTTGTCCCGCGCCCGGTCCTGGTGGGCGAACTCGCGTCCCCGGAGGATCATCTCGATTTTCACCTTGTGGCCTTCGTTGAGGAACTTTTTTGCGGTCTCGAGCCGTACGTTCCGATCGTGGTCGCCGATCTTGAATGAGATCCTGACGCCCTTGAGCTCGATCTTTTTCTGGTGCGCCTTCGCCTTCCGCTCCTGCTTTTCGATACGGTACTGGTATGCGCCGTAGTCGAGAAGCTTGCACACGGGCGGTTGCGCGTGCGGGGCGACCTCAACGAGGTCGTAGCCTCGATCCTGCGCCATGCGCAGTGCTTCCGAAGTGGGTATGATCCCGACCGATTTTCCTGTTTCGTCGATGAGCGTGACCTGAGGGATCCTGATCAGCCCGTTGACGCGGAGGAATTTTGTAGTTATGGGAACTGGGTTACTGGTAAAGATGTTGTGCCCAGAACCAGTCGCTTTGCTCCGGTATCTGGGCATGAACCACTCGCTCATGGGTCTGGCGTCACTCATGAACTCGAGCGTAGCGAGTAGTTCATGGTGGAGATGGCGGGTCGTACGCCCGCGTCTACAACCAACAATCTACCACACTCCACACGGTTCGTCCACTTCAGTGTTGTTCGTAACGGATGCTTGGAAGCGGACCAGATACACCCGCCACTATCTCCGAAGTTCTCGACAGCGCGTTGGAGCATCGCACTGTCCAGCCGATAGATATGACACCCGGATCCGGATCGTCGGCATCACCGGACGGATGGGCATTCAGCTGTTTAGGCGAATGCCGGGGCAAACTGCGGAACGGTGAAGTTGTCCTTCAACATCCTAAGCTTGCTGGCAAGTGTCTTTGCACTTATCGTTTCCAGGATTTTTACGCAGATCTTGGCGCTGCGCCGTGCAGTAGTAGAAAGTACAGGCTGTATCGACTGATGAACATCCCCATGGGGTATCTTGGGAGGGACAACCTTCGGTTTTCCCTTCCCACGCCTCCCTTTCCCTTATAGGTGTCGCTCCTCGGACTTCCCCTGAAATGAATTCTGGGTCGTCCTCGTCGCGACAGAATGTTTAGAGAAAGGCGGCAAGGGAGAGCATAGTGGATTATCTCGAACACGTCAAGCACGCGGTGATAATTAGAAACTCGTCACTAGTAGGATACCGATAAAGTTCATAGAGAAGGAAAGGGCAGCGAATCGTTTTTTCGACGTTGCCAATGCACCGAACATTCCAGAGGCAAGTTCGTCCGGAAGCGGCGAGGCAATGATGAGTCCTCCAATCACAAACCACAATGAGGAGGGAACCGGTAACCGCTCGAGAGCGCGGTGGAGTCGTTCGCCAACATTGGTTTTGGTTTCTTTACGGGCAATAATGAAAATCAATTCGTCGTAAGCAAGTGAACCGAACGCTCCGATCGTCGCGATGACGAGAGGATGGAACTGTCCGTGGAGGTTCACGAGTACGACCGTTGCGGTCGGGCTGGTAAAACTGATGGAATACATCGCTCCGACGAGGAAAATGCCTAGCACGCCGGTTTCGCGGACGAGCGAAGCCAGCGTCGCGGCCGATACGACCTGCATGAGTATGACGGCGGCTGTAATGCCGATGCCGAATGTGATCAGTGCCGTCCGGACCCCATGGTGACCGCGCTGCGCAGTTCCGGTTTCGTTCCGATGGGCGTCGTTGACGTCTGACATAGCTATAGTTTTTGCCGTATCGCTCGTGCTATATCCCGATCGGCCTCACGTTTCTTGATACCCGCTCGTTTGTCGTGTGCTTTTTTCCCCCGAGCGAGCGCAAGCTCGACCTTCACGATACCGCGTTTCGTATATACCGAAAGGGGAATGACTGTCTGGCCCTGCGCTTTCGATTTTCCGATGAGGGAATCGATCTCGTGCTTCTGGAGGAGGAGCTTGCGCGTGCGCGTCGGGTTGTAACCCTGCGGCTGGTTCGCCTTCTGGTAGGGAGCAATGTGCATGTTGACGATCCATGCGGCATTGTCGCGGACCGTAACGTAGCTTCCGCGCAGGTTGATCTGTCCGGCTTTAGCGGATTTCACTTCTGCGCCGGACAAAATAATGCCTGCCTCGAAGGTCTCGAGGATTTGGTACTCGTGGCGCGCATAGCGGTTCTCGGCGAGGTTAGGCATAACAATAGTCTACCGTATTGTCCTTATTGACGCACATATCTTTGTACAATATTACGCCTTTCTGTGTGTTTGGGGCAGTATGTGTACATAGTGAAGGCGCTAGGTTGCTTCTTATTTTTTTCGTGATTCGGTATACTACACCCGCTATGAAAACCATGACACAGATATTGCGGCAGAAGCTTTCCTTGGTAGCTAGCGTTCTGTTTGAAGAGTACAGGCAGCAGCCGCCTGCTGTACGGGTCGAGGTGCCGGCCGATGCGAAGAACGGCGACTACGCGACGAACTTCGCGATGCAGCTTGCGCCTGTCGTAAGGGACAGCGCACTGCGCATTGCGACAAAGCTCAAGGAGAGTCTCGGAACGATCCCCGGGATCGATCGCGTCGAGGTGGTACAGCCCGGCTTCATCAATTTTTTTGTTGCACCGTCGTGGCTCCAGCGTCAGGTCGCAACCATCATCCGTGAGGGGAAGACGTACGGAACGCTCCAGATCGGCGATGGACAGCGCGTTCTTCTTGAGTTCATCTCCGCGAACCCGACAGGACCAATGACGCTTGCGAATGGTCGCGGAGGGTTTGCCGGCGATACCATTGCGAACGTTATGGAACACGCCGGGTACAGGGTATTCCGCGAGTTCTACGTGAATGACGTTGGCGTGCAGGTCGGCAAGCTCGCTGAATCGGTCATCAGAAGATCGTTCCAGGTCCAGGGCATCAACGTCGATTATCCGGAAGACCTGTACCAGGGCGAGTACGTTACTGACGTTGCTCGTAAGCTCCACCTCGAACGGTACAAGCTCGCGAACGCTGCAGAGCTCAAGAAGCGCATCCAGGGAAGGGTCATTACCATGATGATCAATGGTCTTCAGCGCGTTGCCGATAAGAAGCTCGGCATCCAGTACGACCACTGGTTCAGGGAGTCAGAACTCCATGATCAAAAGCTCGACGAAAAGGCGCTCGAACTTCTGCGCGAGAGAGGGTTGCTCTACGAACAGGACGGAGCAACGTGGTTCCGGACGACCCAGTTCGGCGATGATAAGGACCGCGTACTCATCAAGTCCGACGGAGAGAAGACGTACTTTTTATCCGACGTCGCGTTGCGATGGAACCGGTTCCATGATCGGCGGTTCGACCGCGAGATCCTGTTCCTCGGTGCCGACCACCACGGCTACCAGCGCCGTCTTCAGGCAGCGGTCGATGCGCTCGGCTACAAAGGCAGGCTTGACATCGTCATCGTGCAGTTCGTGCGCCTCATCAAGGACGGCGTTGAGGTTAAGGTATCGAAGCGCGCCGGGAACTTCGTCACGATCGAGGAACTTGTCGACGAGGTCGGCATCGATGCGACGCGGTTCTTCTTCCTCATGCACGCCGCGAACACGCACATGGATTTTGACCTTACCCTAGCGAAAGAACGGAGCGAAAAGAATCCGGTCTACTACGTGCAGTATGCGCATGCGAGGATTTGCAGTATAGTTAAGAAGACGAAAGGATTGCCGCGGACGAAAGGTGCGGCGATCACTGAACCGTCGGCGCTCGCGCTTATCAAGCAACTCCTCCGCCTCCCAGAGCTCGTTTCCGACATCGCAACGACGTACGACGTGCACAAGCTCCCGTTCTACGCTACCGATCTCGCAACGTCGTTCCATGACTTTTACGGAAAGGTGCGCGTCATTGACAACGGCACAGTCGACGAGCAGCGGCTCGCGCTCGTGACCGCGACGCAGCAGACGCTTGCAACGACATTAAAACTTATGGGGATCTCTGCCCCGACAACGATGTGAACCGTATGAGAGTAGGCATTGACTGCAGGACCTCCCACCTCACCCTGCCCTTCGGGCACCCCTCTCCTCGGGCAGAAGAGGGGATTGAACATAGGACTATATGAAAATAGGGATCGACTGTCGTACAATACTGAATCCAGGCCGGGGCGAACAGGCCGGCATCGGGCACTACACGTACTACCTCGTGAAGACGCTTCTAAAGCTCGACCATAAGAACGAGTACGTGCTGTTCTTCGATTCGCGTGTGGAGCGTGAAAGAGCGCAGGAGTTCGAGCAGGGAAACGTCAAGGTGAAGTTTTTCCCGTTCTCGCAGTACCGGCGGTTCCTGCCGGTCGGGTACACGCACCTCCTCATCACCGGGTTCCTGATGCGCGAGCGGCTCGATCTGTTCCATGCCCCCGCGACGTCGTTGCCATTAACGTACCGCGGCCGGTCCGTCGTGACCGTGCATGACCTCGCGATCTATAAGCACCCGCGCCTGTTCCCTAGAGGCCAGTTCCTGTCGACGAAGCTCGTCGTTCCGCGGAGCATTAGGCGCGCAAAGAAGATAATCGCCGTTTCGGAAGCGACGAAGAAGGATGTCCGCCAGCTGTTCCGCATCGCTGAAAAGCGCATCAAGGTCGTGTACGAAGGGTTCGTGCGAGAGCGGGTCGGAAGGGGCGTCGTCGACGTCCGCGAGAAGTACGGCTTAAAACGCCCGTATGTCTGTTTTGTCGGTACGATCGAACCGCGGAAGAACCTGGTCAATCTCATCAAGGGTTTTTCTTCCGTCGCGAACCTTCCCGGTATGAAGAAGGTCGATCTCGTGCTTGCGGGAACGCCTGGATGGAAGTACGGGGATGTCATCAGGGCGATCAAAGACGCAAAACTCGGCGATCGGCTGCGCTATTTGGGCTACCTTCCGCACCAGGACAAGCTGCAGCTCATCGAACAGTCAGCCGTTTTCGCGTTCCCGTCCGTCTACGAGGGCTTCGGGCTGCCCGTACTCGAAGCAATGAGCTTAGGCGTACCGGTCGTGACGAGCCGCGTTTCCGCGCTTCCAGAGATCGCAGGAACTGCGGCGGTGTTCGTGAACCCAGCGAGGTTCAGGGATATTGGGCAAGCGATCGCAAAGGTCATCGGCAACAAGCGGCTCCGCGAAAAGCTCATTGAAGAAGGGAAACGCCGGTCAGCGATGTTTACGTGGGAAGCGACGGCCCGAGAGACATTACAGGTGTATCGGGAAGTATTGCAGGAACGCACACATGCTTGAGTAAACAATTCGTATTTCAGTTCAGTTGCATTTACCACCGTTTTCGTGCATACTGAATATGCGATCCGATTAATCGAAGTTTAGGTGGCGCAGGAGATATCCAATGCGCCCGATTGTTGAATTTCCGATTGCCTATTTCATCACCACCGTGACCAAGGACCGCCGACGGTTGTTCAGTGATGTTCGTTTGGCGTATAGATTTGCCACCATGATCAGATTGGCCTGTCAAACGAAAGGATTCACCCTGCTCGGATTTTGTATTTTGCCGGACCACGCTCATCTTCTGGTAATACGTCAGGGCATTCTGGAAAGAATGCCCTGGGCACAGGGTGGGGAAGCAATCGATTTTTCGTTGCTCAACGTCGACGCCACTTTTTCCAGGGCACCCCTTGAAACAGCACGTCGGAAGGCGCGTAAGGGCGGGGAGCGGTTATCTTCACCCCATACCAAGGGTGCTCTTTCGAGAGCACCCGGATCCTTAGGAGATTTGATGCGCTCAATGAAGGGAACGTTTTCTCGAGCGATGATGTCGGGGCATGTCTGGCAGCGGCGGTATCATCTACGACACGTGGTAAACGGTGAAGACCTTCTCAACGTAGTCAATTATATTCAATACAATTATCGGAAGCATGATATGTCCGAGAGTTATGGACGGGAGCCGTACGTATGGCTCAATAAGAGCATTCTCAAAAGAATGCTCTAGCTATTTTCATTTTTCCTCTGGTTTGCTATGCTGATGATGCGATCTGATATATCGCAGTGCGGAAGTCAGAGACACATCTGAATCGGCTGCGAGCAACAGCGGAGACTTGTTCTATGGCAGTACTCAATATTGTCGAACTTGAGAAGGGCGTTCTGAAGCAGTGGAAGGATGAGGACGTTTTCAGAAAGATCCTGGATAAGGAGGCTCCGAAGGGCGATTTCGTGTTCTTCGAAGGTCCGCCGACCGCGAACGGCATGCCGCACATCGGACACGTTGAAACACGCGCATTTAAAGACCTGATCCCGCGGTACAAGACGATGCAGGGCTTCCATGTCGTGCGGAAGGCCGGCTGGGATACGCAGGGGCTTCCTGTCGAGCTCGAGGTCGAGAAGGCGATCGGCGTTTCCGGTAAAAAAGACATCGAGAAGTACGGAATCGCGAAGTTCAACGAGGAGTGCCAGAAGAACGTCTGGAAGTATAAAGACCTCTGGGAGCGGATGACCGAGCGCATCGGGTTCTGGATCGATATGGAGCATCCGTACATCACCTACACGAACGACTACATCGAGACGCTCTGGTGGATTTTGAAGAAGGCGTGGGATGCCGGGCTGTTCGTCCAGGACTATAAGGTCGTACCGTTCTGCCCCCGGTGCGGTACGGCGCTCTCGAGCCATGAGGTCGCGCAGGGGTACGAGCGCGTAAAGGACCGCGCAGTGTACCTGAAGTTCGAGCTCGTCGATGAGCCAGGGACGTTCATCCTCGCATGGACGACGACACCGTGGACCTTGCCGGGCAATGTCGCGTTGGCAATCGATCCGAATATTGACTACGTAAAGGCGAAGTTTAGCTCAGGGGAATGCATCATTGTAGCGAGTAGTCGTCTTGCAGAGGTCGCCAAAGGGAAAATGCGTCTGGGGGGCGTTTTATCAAAAGGTGCACCCGACGGACTCGCCTTAACGATAGTGTGGAGGAAAAAAGGGAGCGAGTTGGTTGGCAAACAGTATAAACCACTGTTTGATTTTCTTGACTTAGGCAAAGAGACTGGAAAGAAATCGTACTATATTACCGCAGCGGATTTCGTCACCACGGAAGAAGGAACTGGCGTTGTTCACACTGCGGTGATGTATGGTGAAGATGACTTCAATCTAGGACAGAAATTGGATTTGCCGAAAAAGCATACGGTTGATGAAACCGGAAAGTTCAACGAGCTCGTGAAACCGTGGCAGGGGAAGTACGTGAAGGACAAAGCAGTTGAGGACGGGATTGTGAAATACCTACAGGACAATGGCAAGCTGTACAAAGAAGAACTGTATGAACACGACTACCCGTTCTGCTGGCGTTGTAAGTCGCCGCTTTTATACTATGCGAAGACGTCGTGGTTCATAACGATGTCAAAGCTTCGCGATGAGCTCATTGCAAACAACGAGAAAATTAACTGGGTACCGAAGCACATCAAGGACGGACGGTTCGGCGAGTGGCTCCGCGAGGTAAAGGATTGGGCGATCTCGCGTGAACGGTACTGGGGAACGCCCTTGCCGATCTGGAGGTGCATCGCGTGCGATCACCGTGAGTGCATCGGGAGCTACAAAGAACTCCTGTCAAAAATGCCGGTACGTAACCGGATCATCCTCGTGCGCCACGGCGAGGCGACGATCTCCGTTCATGACCTTATCAATACTGATATCACCAAGAACAGCGACATAGTCCTTACGAAAAAGGGGATCTCGCAGGCGAAAAAGACCGCGAAGAAGCTTAAGAAAGCGCATATAGACGCGGTGTACTCGTCTGAATTCGTCCGGACGAAACAGACCGCTGACATCATCGCTGCAGAGTGCGGCGTAACCGTCACGACCGACTCGCGGCTCGATGAGTACCAGATCGGTCCAAAATTCGAAGGAAAGACGACGAAGGAGTACCATGAGTTCCTCCCGCACGTTTCGAGGTTCCACGAGATGCCCGAAGGCGCAACCGAGACCTGGTTCGATGTACGGAAACGTTTCATGGGATTCCTTAGAGAGATTGACGCGAAGTACGAGGGGAAGACCATTGTCGTTGTCTCGCACTGCGACCCCATTCTCGTCGCGCTATGGGCTGCGAGCATTAAGGCAGAATCGCAGATCAATGAAATTGAGTATCCGTCGTTCGCCGAGCCGATCGAGGTGAGGTTTCCGGCGTCTGTGTTCCGTCCTGACGGCAGCTTCGATCCGCACCGCCCCTTCATTGATTCAATTTCATATCCCTGTCCGAAGTGCAGGAGCACGATGATGCGCGTTCCGGAGGTCGCGGATACGTGGTTTGATTCCGGCTCAATGCCGTTCGCACAGCGGCACTATCCGTTCGAACGAAAAGACATGATCGACGCCGGAAAGGCGTATCCTGCTGCGTTCATCAGTGAGGCGATCGACCAGACGCGCGGGTGGTTCTATACGCTGCTCGCGATCGCAACGTTCCTGCAGAAAGCAGGCGCCGTGAAGGACGGTCCGCCGTACGAGACGTGCGTCGTGCTCGGTCACATCAGGGACCGCGAAGGCAAGAAGCTCTCGAAGAGCCTCGGCAACTACATCGACCCCATGGTGCTCCTCGATAAGTACGGAGCGGACGCGGTGCGCATGTACCTCTTCACCATCAACCAGCCTTCTGAACCGAAGAACTTCGACGAGAGCCAGCTCTCGGAAGTGGTGAAGAAACATTTCATGATACTCTGGAACGTATTGAGCTTCTGGAGGCTGCATACGAAAGGATCGGCACCAGTGGATAGGCCCGAGAGCGAAGATGTCATGGACCGGTGGGTCCTTTCCCTCCTCGATAAGACGACGGCAACGGTGACCGATGCGCTCGAGGGGTACCGGATCGTCGATGCGGCGCGAGAGCTCGTATCGTTCGTGACCGACCTGTCGACATGGTACGTCCGGAGATCGCGTGAACGGGCAAAAGGCGCAGGACGCGCTGCTGTCGCTGGTACTCTCGGGTACGTCTTGCGCGAATACGCGAAACTCGCAGCTCCATTTACGCCGTTCTTTACCGATGCGCTCTGGCGCTCGCTCGGAGCCGCAGCATCGGTGCACCTTGAACAGTGGCCACAACCGGAAGAGATCCATAACGAACTCCTCGTGAACATGGCGCGTGCCCGAAATGTCGTTGAAACAGGACATGCGCTTAGGGCGTCCGCGAAGTTGAAGGTACGGCAGCCGCTGTCACAGCTGGTCGTGACGCAGGAGTTCCGTAACACCATCATTGGCATCCTGAAAGACGAGCTGAATGTGAAACAGATCGTAGCGATGAAGAAACTCCCTGAAGGAGGCGAATGGGTCTCTCTGAACGGCGTTGCTCTCGACAAAACCGTAACCGATGAACTCAGAGAAGAAGGGTATCTCCGTGAAATGGTGAGAGCGGTGAACGCCCTGCGAAAGGAACTCCGGCTGAAACCGGGAGAACCTCTCGCAGCCCGCTTCAAGGTCGACGATGATATCGTGCTGTACGTTCAGCACTTCAAGAAGACGCTTAAGGAAAAGGGGAGCCTCTCGGCGCTCAACAGAGCTGATGATGTCGGCGAACCAGTGGTCGTTGCCGAGCTAGACGGCAGGAAGGTGCTGTTCGGCCGCGCATGAAGCAGCTCGTTGCTATGAAGGCGTTCCTTGTGTATAGAGGAAACGTGTTGATTGTGCGTGAATCCGCGAAAAACCCTGACGGGACGAACGCGGGGAAGTATGATGTCGTCGGTGGACGCGTTAAGCCCGGTGAGCGTTTTGATGAAACGCTCAAGCGCGAAATCCATGAGGAAACAGGGATCGATGCGCAACTCGGAAAACCATTTTTCGTCGGTGAGTGGAGGCCGGTCGTTCGCGGCGAGGAGTGGCAGATCATTGCAACGTTCTTTTCCTGTACGTCGCCGACTGAACGCGTAACGTTGAGCAGGGATCATGATGAGTACCAATGGATCGATCCAATACACTACCACGAGTACCCGCTGATCGATAATCTTGCGCCCGTGTTCGAGGCCTACAATGTTTGGCACAAAAAAAGAACGAACAGTGTATAAGGGCATTTTAGTCTTTTTCACTACCGCACTGATCGTGTTAGGAATCGGTACGTGGGCATGGCAACGGTACCACTACCGGCCGGTCAGCACCGGTGGTCAGCAAGAGAATGCCGTCGAAGCCCCGTCGAGCGATCCTGTCGTTCTTGCTGCAGGCGATATCGCAACCTGTGGAGTAAAGGGAAGCGAAGAGACCGCTGCGATCCTAGGAAGGACCGAAGGGATGATCCTAGCGCTCGGCGATGAAGCGTATCCGTCCGGCAGCGTCCAGGAGTTCAAGGAGTGCTACGGAACGACGTGGGGAGCGCATCGTTCGCGCACCAGGCCGGTACCCGGAAACCATGAGTATCGAACGCCGAATGCATCGGCGTATTTCGAGTATTTCGGTACGAGCGCGGGGGATCCGACGAAAGGGTACTACAGCTATGATATCGGTACATGGCATGTCGTAGCACTGAACACAAACTGCAGCGATATCGGCGGCTGTGGCGAGGATTCTCCTGAGGCGCGATGGCTTCAGGCGGATCTTGCATCGAACGGATCGATATGCACGCTTGCGTACATGCACGTTCCACGGTTCAGTTCCGGGACTCACGGGAGCGACACGGCGATGCAGACGTTCTGGCGCTTGATGGCGGAGAACGGCGTCGATGTCGTGCTTACCGGCCATGACCATCTCTATGAGCGGTTTGCGCCGATGGACGCGAACGGCACAAAGGATGAACAGAAGGGTATCCGTGAATTTATCGTCGGTACCGGCGGCGGGAACGTGCTCTACAATTTCAATAACATACTTCCGACAAGTGAAGCACGAAATAATACAACATTCGGCGCGCTAAAGCTCATTCTCCATCCGGCAGGATACGAATGGGACTTTATTCCGGTCGCGGGCAGCGAGTTCCGGGATATGGGTAGAGGAACGTGTCATTGACTGTATGGCGAACTTAACCCATCGAACTGGAATTATCCTGAACCGTCGCAACGTTGGCGCGCATGACAGGCGCATCACGTTCTTTTGTGTCGACGGGAAGCACGAGTTACGTGCGCGCGGGACGCAAAAGTTCGAAAGCAAGCTCGCAGGCTCCCTAGAGCCCCTCACGCTCGTCGAAGTGACGACCGTGGGTGGACGAAGCGGAGAGCAGGTAACCGGCAGTACGATACGTGATTCATTCCGGCACCTCCGCTCGTCTGTCGCGAAAATGGCGGCAGCGGGCTTGATCGTTTCGTCTGTCGACGTCACGATCCATGGCATACACGACGATACCGTTCTCTATCGTAGGATCCGAGAATCGATCGTGCTCATTCAGCGGAGCACCACGAACCGTTCGCTGTTCCTATCGGTCGCCTTTGGATTATGGAATCTCGTCGCGCTCTCCGGATACACGCCATTACCGGACATCGGGCGTCGGAAAAAGACGCCTGTCGACCGTCTTGTCGCCGTTCTCCTTCAAGGTGATCCGCGTCTCATGCGGAGGATCGTCTGTTCTGTACATACGGCGCGCTTATGCGTTACAGCGGCGCTGCGGCAGATCGAACGAATTGCCGAGAGGGATGTCCCTGCCGAGCGTTTCTTTTCGTATGCGCTCCGTTAGTAAACCGTAACTCCCGGCCGCGTATTCTGTGCTATACTTCACCATAGCCATGGCGAAACAATTGCGTCGAACAACGGAGTCAAAGAGGGCGAAACGTACTGACTCGATTGAGTCGGGAGAGATACTCGACCGGATATACCGCGGTGAAGCGGAGGAGGACGCGCCGACGCTCAAAAAGATCGAAAGGACCTCTGACCGGAAACCGTCGAGACGGCTCGTAATTGCTGTTGTTGTCATTACGGTACTCGTCGGATCGACGCTTGCCGGTTTTCTGACCTTCAACCGGAGCAACCGGTTTAACGAAAAAGGCGTCAGTCTTGCCGTAGTAACGCCGACATCGGTGACGTCGGCCGGCGACTCGACCATCACCTTTACGGTTACGAACGACGGATCTGTCGGGATCCGTAACGTCGAGCTATCCGTATCGTCACCGGACGGCTGGGCATTTAAACAGAGCGATCCGAAACCAGGGGATACCAACAATACGCTCTGGCAGCTTGGAACGATAGCGGCGCACGACAAGCGTTCAGTATCCGTCGTCGGAACGCTCACCGGCGAAGTCGGGAACGTACTGACCTATAATGCTTCGGTAACATACCGTCCGATGAATTTCAACTACGACTTCACGGCACGGGCGAGCGGATCGGTAACCATTGCCTCGTCAATCATTGAGCTTGGTCTAACTGGTCCTGTCCAGGCGAGCCCAAAAGCAACCGTACGGTACGTTCTTACCTATACGAACTCATCATCCGACGTCATTCGTGACTTGAGGTTTACTGCCTCGTTTCCCGACGGTTTCACGGTTGCGACGAGCACGCCGGAACCGTACGAAGGCAATACCGTATGGGTCGTTAATGAGCTTAAGAGCGGCGGAACGGGAACGATCACCTTTGACGGTTCGTTTAGTGGTACAGAGGGCGATTCGCAGCAACTGTCGTTCTCTGCCGAACTGAAGCGTGATGCTACGTACGAGAGGCAGGTCGAGACATCGCTCGTCGTACTCCTCGTATCCTCGACGCTCGATGTGAGTATTTCGGTAAAGTCGCAGTCCTTACCGGTCGCTGTTGCTAACCCTGGCGATACCTTGTCGTTCGAGGCTTCGTATACGAACGGCAGCGATCTAGAGATGGAAGACGCAACCATGACGGTGACCTTGAGCGGTGGAGCGTACAGTGCCGGAAGTTTTAGCGATGACTACGGGTCGGCTCCGAAGGACGGGGTTATCACGTGGAATTCCTCGAGCGTTCCGGATCTTGCCTCGATCAAGCCAGGAAGTACTGGAACGATCCGTTTTGCCCTGAAGGTCCCTGATGTTCCGCAGGATACGAAGGGCGCAAATGGACCGACCATTGACGTAAGAGCGGCCATGACTGCGAATGACAGCTCAGGACAATCGGATAAATCGATCAAGGTCGACGCTTCGCCGCTTTCGGTGAAGGTCGTGTCGAAAACGACGGTGAGCGTTGAACCTCGATACTACGGCGACCAGGGTGAAGTGTATGGAACCGGCCCTCTTCCTCCCATGGTCGGCAAAACGACGGTATACCGGATGTCGTGGTACATCGGGAATACGACGAACGAACTTACGAACGTCATGGTATCGGCAACGGTGCCATCGACGGTTTTTTGGACCGGGAAGAACGTAACGACGACCGCAGGCGACGTGTCCTTCGATGCGGCGAAACGTGTTGTGACGTGGGCACTGAACCGTATGCCCGATGACGTCGGGGGAACGAACCCGACGATCGCGGTGTCGTTCGAGCTTGCAGTCACGCCGGTCTCTTCTGACGTCGGGGCGTCGATGGTTCTCCTGGATGCGATCGCGTTTTCCGCGACCGATGCGTTCACCGTGACGACGATTCAGTTCACTCGCGATAAGGTAACGACGGATCTGCCGAACGACCCGCAGGCTGCGGGCAAGGGCGTTGTCGTAGCTGCGTCATAGTAAGTTCATAGATTTGGTAAAGCGCTGAGATCCTCCTTTCTCAGCGCTGTTGTCGTTTCCACGACTGGTACTCGCGTAGGTGCATCCAGCACGAATACATTGACAGAGCGATGCCGATGACCAGGAACAGATTTCCGACCATCGACAGACCGAAGAGTCGCAGACCGACGCCCAGAACGTAGGCGATCGTCTTGTTCTGGCCGCTCCGGTTGGTACCCGGCTTGTAGCGCTTCCACCTGAAGTACAGGGCGCCGCCGAGACGGATGAGTTCAAGCGATCCCGCGACGCCGACGAGCCAGCGCATATCGCGGTACATAGCATACACCGCGATAAAGGTGACGAGCGCGAAGATCGAGTCCACGGTCGTCTCGAAGCACATACCGCGATCCGATGCAGTACCCTTCTTGCGCGCGAACCAGCCGTCGATCGCATCCGTCGTCCAGATGAGCGCGTAACTCAGGCATGCGATTACATTCAGGTGGGCGACGATGAACGCAGCAGGGATCCAGCACAGCCACAACCGCAGCCACGTCCAGTCGTCAGCGGACATCCGGTCGTACAGATACCGACCGAACCTCGTGTGGAGGAAGATACGATCGAGCGCGTCCTCCTTCTTCTGCTTGCAGCAGTCGACGAACGCCTTGCAGGGCTCGTCGATATGGGCGGTCCACCAGATCGTGAACCGCGATTTCAGATCCTCCTTGGCTCTGGCAAAGCGGTTCATTGGACCTCCCCCGTTGTTTCGACGAACGTCATCAGTTTCCGTAAAAGCAGACAGGAGCTTACAATTCGCAGTAGACTTCGTCAAGTGGAGAAATGTACTATTTTAAGGTTGACATATAGGGATTATTACCGTAAAGCAGAACGTAGAGGTCGAGGATCGTTGTAATGATACGAACACATGAGGAGGTGATTAATCGTGTCAAAGAGGAAAAGGGAGATACCCAAGGGGCACCTGTACCATTTTCCTCTTGAGGTACGGGATTGGATGCACGCCGAAACGCGGGGACACATGGTCGGTGACCACCATACCGTGTTTTGCGGCGAGACACGAAGCTCGTTCGTGTTTGACGGGCACCACGAGCCCACAGTGTGCAGGTTCTGTCATGGGATGATTCATGTCGGAACAAGGGAAGAAAGACCAGGAGGGTTCGTTCTGTGGCACGGTTCGTCGAAATAAGAGTACCTTTGGGGGGTCAGCCAGTCATGCGTTGCGCCGACCCCCCCCTTGGAATTCGGGACCGTAGTTGAAAAAATATCCATTTTTTTGTATGGTATAGGTAATGGCGGGCATAAAACCAACACAATCGGTCATGGGAAGAGCACTGCGGTTCGTGTTCAGCGACGTTGTTTTTGACGTATTCCGTTTTCCGTTCTGGTGGTATACGACAGGAACAGCGAATGCAGCACGTTTTATCTGGCAGGAGTTCCTCTCGATACTCAACCGTCTCTCGATCCCGATCCTCGTGCGTAATATAGGGAAACCGATGTACGGCGACTACAGCAAGAGCGGCCGTATCATCAGCTTTTTCGTCCGCATCATCGTGTTCGCTTTCCGGTTCGTCGGTTTGGCGATATGGACGGTACTGCTCTTCGCCGGATTCCTCGTGTGGCTCGCTCTTATGCCGTTCGTCGTATATGAGGTCGTCTATCAGTTCATACGCTTCAATGGCTGATCCTACGAAAAAGAACGTTCGGGTCACGTGCGCAATCTGCCAGGGCGACGGGTTCGTCGTTGGCCCGAAGGGACCCTCAATGTGCGCATCGTGCCATGGGTATGGACAGTACCTCTGGAACGGAACGACGTGGCTTACGTGGGGGAAGGCAGTCGATCAGCTCCACCTGCTCGAGGAGAAAATCGAACGCACGACAAGGACGACAATCGACGCGCTCTTTCTTGCATTCGGGATCATCGGCGCTATCGTCGGCGTATACGGAAGTTACTCGCTCTACGCGATCGATATGATAAGCGGAGGACTGCTCGAGATCCCGAGAATGCTGCAGGATCTCATAATGCTACGAAGCGGGTACATGCTGGTGTTCTGGCTGTCATTGCTCGCAGACCTCTACATCTTCTACCGTCTCGATCGTTCGAGGCATACGGTGGTTCCGGTTGAACCTCTGCCCCTCGTCGAACTCCCGCCGAATACAGACCGGATCGAGGGCGTTGAGCAAGGAAAGGCCATCGACGTAAGCCTATCGTACACGCGTCCATCACTGTCGCTCATTGAACAGGCGTTCGAGTTCGCGTTGCGTTTGCGGCACGAAACTCTCGAACCGATCCACATCATTGCCGTTTCGACGCTCGATAACGATGTGACGCTTGCGCTCATGCGACTCGGCGTCAGTCACAGCGCAATCCGTGACCGGATAAAGCGCGCACTTGCGCAGGTAGTCAAGGGAAAGGAAGAACCAAGGTTGAGCAGGGCATCACGTGCGGTACTCGCACGGGCGTACGAACGCGCGCAAGACGACCGCATGCTTCAGGTGACCTCTCCGCACATCCTCGAAGCACTGTCGTGCGAACCGTCGATCGTACAGGAGATCCTCTTCGATCTGAAAGCGGATAAGGAGAAGGTGCACAACGTCGTCCTCTGGGCGCTCATGCAGCGCCGTCTCTTCCATGCGTTTTCGAGGCTTCGCGTGCGGGCACTGAACAAACCGAAGGGCGGGATGGACCGAGCGATGACCGCACAGGCAACGCCGACCCTCGATCACTTCAGCACTGACCTGACGCTCCGAGCGAGGCACGGCACGCTGCCTCTCGTGGTCGATCGCGAACGCGAGATCGAGGACGTCTTCAGGGTCGTTGAGAGCGGGCGGCACAACGTCATCCTTGTCGGTGAGAAGGGCGTCGGGACGACGAGCATGCTCTACGCGATTGCGGAACGCATGGCAGCCGAGGATGTTCCTGAGGTCATTCAGGATAAGCGCCTCGTGCAACTTTCGGTAACGTCGCTCGTTGCCAGTACCGGCGGTGCCGGCAGCCTCGAGGAGCGCCTCCAGGAGATCATCGTCGAGATAGTTAAGTCCGGGAACATCGTGCTTGCCATCGAGGATATCCATGAGCTCGTCGGCGTTTCAACGGTCTCGGGCGAGTCGCTCGACCTTGCCTCCATCCTCGGAAAGGTCCTCGAGAGCCGTTCGTTCGTCGCTTTTGCGACGACCACGAACGAGGGCTACCGTCACTACCTTGAGCCTTCTGCCCTCTTCACGTCGTTCGAAAAGATCAACATCGACGAGGTGTCTCCCGATGTCGCGATACAGATCCTCGAATCGAAGTGCGGCGCGGTAGAGTATCGGCATAAGGTCTTTTTCCTGTACGCAGCGATCGAGAAGATCGTTGAGCTCTCCGTACGGTACATCCACGACCGTCGGCTCCCCGAAAAGGCATTCACGCTCCTTGAAGAAGTTGGTGCGTACGTTCGCGCTTCGAAGGGGACGAACTCGGTCGTTACCGATGAAGACGCCGCGGCCGTCATCAGCAGACGGACGAACGCGAACGTAGCAGCAGTAAGCGAGGATGAAGCGACGAAACTGCTGCACCTTGAGGAACGGATGCACGAACGGATGGTCGGCCAGGATTACGCTGTAAAGGCCGTAGCGAACGCACTCAGGCGTTCGCGTGCTGAGCTTCGGGATCTCTCGAGGCCGATCGGAGCGTTCCTGTTCTTAGGACCGACCGGCGTTGGAAAGACCGAGCTCGCGAAGACCGTCGCCGAGGTGTACTTCAGCGACGAGCGCAATATGATCCGGCTCGACATGTCGGAGTACCAGGATTCATCGAGCATCGCGCGGCTCCTCGGCGCACCGCCAGGGTACCAAGGGTCGACGACCGGATATCTCACCGAGGCGGTTCGCGTCAATCCCTTCTCACTCATTCTCCTCGATGAGCTCGAGAAGGCGCATCCGGATATCCTCAACGTTTTCCTTCAGGTGTTCGACGACGGGAGGCTTACCGATTCGAGCGGCCGTACCATTGACTTCACGAATTCGATCATTATTGCGACGTCGAACGCAGGAACCGATCTTATCCAGCAGCGCATCAAACAAGGACAAATGATCGAGCAGATCCGCGTCGAGCTCCTTGAGACGACGCTCGGTCGATACTTCAGGCCGGAACTTCTGAACCGCTTCGACGACGTGATCGTGTTCAGGCCGCTCTCCGAAGAGGAGATAGAACAGATCGCAGAACTGATGCTTACGAAGATCGCGAAACGCCTTGAGCGTCGCGGCATCACGCTCCGCGCAACGCCGGAAGCGCTGCATGAGATCGCGCAGGCCGGTTTTGACCCTGTCTATGGCGCACGTCCGTTGCGGCGGGTCTTACAAGAAAATGTTGATAATGCCCTCGCGACGTTCCTGCTCACAGGTAAACTCAGCCGGCGTGATGTCGCTGTGCTCGAGCCGGGTGGGCAGATCAGGGTCGAAACAGCAAAAGAATTGTGACGGAGGAACAATTGACGTTTGACGTGTGACATTTGACTGTTAACGTTTGACAGTTGACTTTTTTGTGTGTGGTCAATTGTCAATGGTCAACAGTAAAAAAACTGCGGCCCGACACTCTCCGTAGAGAGGCCGGGCCGGTTGGAGTGAACAGACGAACACAAGTCTCGTCAGTCGTGGATTCTGATGAGAAGCCGCTTCATCGTCTCCTCGATGCGCTCGAAGAGGGCTGTCCTGAGCCACAGGCCGTTGCCCATCTGGCTGAAGTACCGGCTCCGGGGGTTACCGTCGATCTCCTGAGGGAGTTCGGGGCCGCGCGGCAGCGGGTGAAGAATGATCGCTTCCGGCTTGAGCTGGTCCGCGACGTCCGGAGTAAGGATGAGGTTCTTGTAGTCACCCTCGAGCTGTGCCCGCTTCCCGGGATCATCGATCGTTTCGAGTTGCGCCCGTGTCATGTACACGATGTCAGGGTTGAACTCGACGACGACGCGACCGATGCACGCATCGAGACGTACCGCGTACTGACGGCCATTCTCGTTCAGATGGTCGAGCAAGTCCTGCCGCATCTGTGCCGATGACGGGGAGAGGAAGACGAACTCCACGCCGGGGTACTTCGCCATGAGGTACGTTAGGCTGCGGACCGTCCTTCCGTTCTCGAGGTCGCCGACCATGAGGATGACGATGCGCCGGTTGAGATCATGGTTCTCGCGCCAGATTGTGTTCAGGTCGAGCAGCGCCTGTGTCGGGTGCTGGTCTATGCCGCCGCCGGCATTGATGACGGGATGGTCGCGGCCGACGACCTCTGCGACGCGGGTGATAGCTCCGGGCTGCTTGAGCCGAAGCACGAAGTAGTCGAATCCGTACTCGACGAACATCCGCGCCGTGTCTTCGGGCGTCTCACCCTTGACCTCGGACGAGAACAGCGCCATGTTCGATTCAGCGTAGACGGTTGCTCCGAGGTTCTGCGCCGCGAGCTGGAACGAGGCGCGGGTCCGTGACGACGGCTGGTTGAAGAGTACGGCAACCTTTCTCCCTGCGAGCGCGTTCGAGAAGCGTTCCGGTGCCGAACGGATCGCGTCGGCGACGAGGAAGATCCTCTCGAGCGTTTCAGGATGGAACTGCTGCGACTGGAGGACATGCGGAAATCCATCGAAAGGCTCCATTAGGTGGTTCCTCCCTGGAAGCGCGCTGTGTACGTTTATGAAACGAGCCGTCAGGTGTTGAGGGTCGTACGGCGTCCTTCGACGTAGCTCAGGACGCAGCGTCCGACCCGCCTCAAACGGACGCGACAGAAACAATTCAGTCGCTCGCCCTTTATGAAAAAGGGCGCCGCTTTCGGCCCCCTCCGGCGTTTCCGAGGTGTCAACGTCTTGTGCAATTACCGTGCGTAACTGTACTCGCTCTATAGAGCGAGTGTCAAGGAACATTGCACAGAGCATGAAAAAATGGTATGCTGAGCGCGGTATGAAGGGAAAAAGCGCCGTGACAATGGAACAAATAGTAAACCTTGCTAAACGGCGGGGTTTCGTGTTTCCGTCAGCGGAGATCTACGGCGGACTCGGCGGTTTTTGGGATTGGGGTCCGCTTGGTGTGCTCCTGAAGAATAATATCAAGCAGGAGTGGTGGAAGACGTTTGTGCAGCAGCGTGATGACATCGTCGGCATTGATGGAACCATCATTACGAACCCCAAGGTCTGGGAAGCGAGTGGACATGCGCAAAAGTTTGCGGATTTCCTAATACAATGTAAGGAATGCAAAAAATTTTTTAAGGCAGAGGATATTTTATCAGAACCTCTGAAAAAAAGAATTCTTGAAAAAGTTAAAGTTGAAGATAACAAATTAAAAGACGGTAACATATTGGGTGAAGAATCAAGAAAAATCATGAGGGAATTCTTACTTGCTTTAGTTCCCGAGATAGATAAAAAAATAGCGTGTCCAAACTGTTCCAAAATGCATTGGACCGCGCCAGATCAGATGAATCTAATGTTTAGAACGGCGTTAGGTCCATCTGAAAGTACCAATAAACTAGTCTATCTTCGTCCCGAAACCGCGCAGAACATTTTCACGAGTTTCCAGACAGTCCGTGAATCGATGCGGCTGAAGCTACCGTTCGGAATCGCGCAGGTCGGAAGGGTGTTCAGGAACGAGATAACTCCGGGTAACTTCATTTTCCGGGACCGTGAGTTTGAGCAATTAGAGATTGAGTACTTTGTTGTTCCTGACAGCGCGCCGGAGGCATTCCACGCATGGGTCAACGACTGCGAGAACTGGTTCCTCGGGCTCGGTATTTCGTCGAAACACCTTCGGCAGCATCGGTACCAGCCTGATGAGCTCGCGCATTACTCGCGAGCGACGACCGACATCGAGTATGCGTTTCCGATCGAGAGCGGCTGGGCAGAGCTCATGGGTATTGCGGATCGTACGGACTATGACCTGAAGCAGCACGGTAAGTTTGCCAAGGGCGACGAGCTCGCGTTCGCAACAGCCATCAACGAAGATGGGAAGATAAAGAAGGTGCCATACGTCATCGAGCCGTCGTGGGGCCTTGACCGCGCGGCGCTCGCGTTCCTGATCGATGCATACGAGGTGGTCAAGGGCGGGCGTTCTACAACGACCGAAAGCATCAAAGAAGAAGAGGTAGTGTTGAAACTGCATCCGAAGCTTGCGCCGTACAAGGCAGCGGTACTGCCGCTCTCAAAGAAGCCCGAACTCATCAAGGTCGCGAAAGAGATAGCAGCGGCCCTCCGGAACAACTGGATGATCGACTACGATGAGACCGGTTCGATAGGGAAGCGGTACCGGAGGCAGGACGAGATCGGGACGCCGTGGTGTATTACTATTGACTTTGATACGCTCGAAGGCGGAAAACGTAAAAAGGGGACGGTTACAATCCGCGATCGGGATACCATGGCGCAGGAAGACGTCGCGATCAGCGATCTCTCCGGCTGGTTTTCGAACAAACTTGCATGATCCCGTTAGAGCGGCGATTTCAACAAACGTTCATCGGAAATTCCACAATGCAAAAAACAGGGCGCTCTAACGGGATGAGAAAGCTCATCTTGCTCGCGGTACTGGCGCTCGCTTTCGTGGCGACGCCGTCGTTTGCGGCTAATCTTTCGTTCCCGTCCTTTTTGTCTGACATCACGGTCAATACGGACGCATCGATCCTTGTGCGTGAGACGATCGTCGTTACCTATCACACCGATATGCACGGTTTTTTCCGCACGATCCCGTTCCGCTACGATACCGGCGACGGCGGAAGAGTTTCTGTGCCGATATCGAATGTCAGCGTCACGCAGGATTCGTCAGCAGCAACGTTCACGACATCAAAGAAGGGCAACGATCTTACGATCAAGGTCGGTGATCCAAATAAAACTATCACGGGCGAGCACGAGTACGTCATTTCGTATACTGCGAGCGCTGTTGTGAATTTCTTCTCTGATCACGACGAGCTGTACTGGAACGTGACCGGAGACAAGTGGGACGCTCCGTTGCAGAAAGTGGATGCTATTGTGCACCATCCATCCGGAGTTTCCGGAACTATACTACAGCTCGCATGCTACACCGGGGAAGCCGGCTCAAGAGAAACTAATTGCACATCGGAGCAGCAAGGAGCAGATGCTGTATTTAACGCATCAACGTTCCTTACCATTGTTACTGGATGGCAGCCCGGCATTGTTATAAAACCGTCAGACTATGATTCTATACGGTCAACTGCAGGAACAGCTGGCGTTCGTACCCCTATCTCGCGCACGACTATGCTCATTTCGCTTATCGGCAATGCCTTTGCAGCGATCGTAATTATTGCATGGTTCATTCGGTGGTGGCTGCGGCACGGGCGGGACCCAAAGTCGCGCCCGACCGTCATTGCGCAGTACGATCCGCCGGACAAGCTCCGACCGGGAGAAGTCGGCACGATCTACGATGAGCAAGCGCAGGCGCGCGACGTCATCGCTACGATCGTCGACCTCGCTGTTCGGGGATACCTCGTCATTGAAGAGGTTGAGAAGGGTACGTTCCTCGGACTCGGCGATAAGAAGGATTACCAGCTCGTTCGAAAGAAGGACGCTGATCCTGCGTTGAAGCCGTTCGAAGAGAAGCTCCTATCGTCGCTTTTTGATGGAAAAGATTCAGTGACGCTATCATCCATGAAAGGGAAATTTGCTCAGGATCTCCGTACTGTGGAGCGACTGATGTATGAACAGACCGTTCGTGACGGTTACTTCAGCGCAAATCCGGACTCCGTGCGGAAAAAGTTCTTCTTTGCAGGTCTCATCGTGACGGTCTTCGGTTTCTTCCTCGTGCTGCTCTACATCGTCGTCCTGCCGCTCGCAGGGATTCTTGCAATGATCATGGCAAAGGCAATGCCTCAGCGGACTGCTAAGGGCGTTGATGCAACCTGGCACTGCCGTGGGTTCCGTGAGTACCTTGAAAGAGCGGAAAAGTACCGGCTGCAGTGGCAGGAGAAGGAGAAGATCTTCGAGCAGTTTTTGCCGTATGCAATGGTGTTCGGTGTCGTGAAGCAGTGGACCGAAGCCTTCAAGGACATTGCCATGGAGCAGCCGAGCTGGTATCACGGCGCACCTGGCACAACGTTCAATTCGCTTGTCCTGTGGTCCGCGTTGAATAATTTTACTACCGTTGCGACGAACAGCTTCGTTCCTCCAGCGGCAAAGGGAAGTTCCGGGTTCGGAGGAGGAGGCTTTTCCGGAGGAGGTTTCGGTGGTGGAGGCGGCGGAGGATGGTAAACACGTAGTGTGATGTTGTCAATAACTGTAAAGCAACTCCTCGGCAGCGTGAGCGTTGTCATCGCTATTGTTGCATTCATCCCGTACTTCAGGGATACGATAGCGAAACGGACAACGCCACATCCGTTTACATGGTTTATCTGGGCACTAATCGGTGCGATTGTGTTTATTGCTCAGGTAAGCCAGGGGGGAGGTGCCGGATCGTGGTCGTCCGGAGCAATTGCAATTTCTTGTCTCGTTATTTTCGTTCTCTCAGTACGGCACGCAAGACGGCCATTCGTATTTCCGGTATTCGACTGGATTGCTTTGTGTTCCGCCTGTGTTGCTATCGTGCTCTGGAAGTCAACGAATGATCCGACAGGCGCAGTAGTGTTGGTATCGATCGCTGATAGCATCGGATACATTCCTACGTTTCGGAAGAGCGTATTGCGCCCAATGGAAGAATCTATGTCCTTATACATTCTTACAATACTTAGCGACATCATCGCCATTGCCGCGCTTGAACATTATTCTATAGGTACAACGTTCTATCCGGCGATGATAACGGTCATGAGCGCATCGTTCGTGCTGTTTTTACTTCGACGTCGGGCCACTGTCTCGAGAATGAAAAATCCAGTACAATAATATATATGGTATCTAATCGCTTTACCCTACGAAACGGCACACGCGTGCTCTTTGCGCCGCTCCGTGAAACAAAGGCGGTCACGGTGTTGATCCTGTTCCCGATAGGATCGAGGTACGAGCGGGGTGCGATAAACGGATCGTCCCACTTCCTCGAACACATGTTCTTCAAGGGGACGAAAAACCGGCCGTCGACGCTTGAGGTATCGAAGGAGCTTGATGGCGTCGGCGCGGAGTACAACGCGTTCACGGGGAAAGACCACACCGGCTACTACGTGAAGGTGAGCAGTGATAAACTTCCGCTCGCGCTCGATATCCTGAGCGACATGCTCTACCATTCGTTGTTCGATCCTAAAGAGATAGAGCGTGAACGCGGAGTGATCGTCGAAGAGATAAACATGTACGAGGATAATCCGATGATGAGCCTCGATGAGATATTCGAGGAATTGATGTACAAGGGGAATTCGCTCGGCATGACCATCGCCGGTCCACGCTCGGTAATCCGTAACGTTACGCGTAAGCAGCTCATGGCGTATAAGGAAAAGTTCTACACGCCGCGCAACCTTCTGCTCACGGTCGCAGGGCGTTTCGACGAGCGAAGCGCAACTGGCCTCGTCAGGCGCTACTTCGGCCAGGGGAAAGGCACGCGAAAGCGGATGGTCTTCCCGTCATTCCACCCAGTTCAGCGTTCCCCCGCGGTCAAGGTGCGGTTCCGCGAAACCGAGCAGATCCAGATCGGTCTAGGATTTCCCGCGTACGGTTACGGCAACCGTAAGCTACCAGCGCTCACGCTCCTCTCCGTTATCCTCGGCGGCAACATGAGCTCGCGCCTTTTTATCCGTATCAGGGAGCGTAGGGGATTGTGCTATTTCATCCGGGCAGAACGGAACGTGTACCAGGACACCGGCTCTTTTCTGGTCCGGGCAGGCCTCGATAAGACCCGTCTCCAAGAGGCGATACGTGCGGTCTGGCAGGAGCTCGTCGAGACACGAGAGACGCTCGTCGATGATTCAGAGCTGACGCGCGCAAAGGAGTTCCTGCGGGGAAAGATCATTCTCGGGCTTGAGGATTCCGAGGAGATCGCCGACTGGGTCGGGAAGCAGCTCCTCCTTCAGGGGAAAATCGAGACACCGGAACAAAAAATTGCTACACTTATGAGGGTCACATCCCGCGATATCCGTCAGGTCGCGCGAGAGCTTATACGGAAAGAAAGGCTCAACCTCGCGCTGATAGGGCCGTTCAGGACCGATAAGGATGTTGTGAGCCTCGTCAGAAAACTACCATGAAACCCATCGCCACCTCACGCGTCAGAGTCGTCAACGTATCGCTCGCTTCCTTCGTCCGGATCATAGCTATACTCTTTGCGATCGTCGTTCTCTGGGCGCTCCGTGACATCATCATGCTTATCTTCATTTCGATGGTGCTCGCTGCGACGATCTCACCGTGGGTCAAGATGCTTGAACGACGACGCATCCCGAGGATCGCCGGTGTCGTGCTCATGTACTGCATCATCATCTCGGTCATCCTCGCGTTCGTGCTCCTGCTCATCCCTGCCGTCCGTGATCAAATCACGTCGCTCTCGAACGCGGGGACCTATCAGAAAGTGTTCAGCTTCTTCTCGAAGTCATCGACAACGGGCGTGATCGCGAGTAATGAGAACATCTCGCTCTTTTCCAGGGGCATCTTCGCAGGTTTGCGGGGAGTGCTTGGCGGGTTCGCGTCGTTCCTGCTCGTTCTCGTCATTACCTTCTACTTCACTATTGACGAGGAGAACATCCGTCAGTTTTGGATCCGGCTGATCCCGAGGCAGTACCGCGATCGTCTGTCGCGCGTCGGACGGCTTACCGTCGATCGGATCGGCGCCTGGTTCAGGGGACAGCTTGCCGTATCGCTGCTCATCGGCGTACTCTGCTACCTTGCCTACACCTTGCTTGGTGTTCCGAACGCGCTCCTCCTTGCGCTCATCAGCGGCGTTGCCGCGTTCGTCCCGATAGTCGGAGCGGTCATCGGGATCGTCCCTGCGGTTTTGCTCGCTCTCTCCGTGAACGAGGTAACCGCGCTCATTGTCCTCGCGGTCGGCATCGGTATCCATCAGTTCATTACTAATGCGATCGTGCCTAAGGTTATGTCAAAGGCAGTCGGATTAAACCCCGTGGTGATCATCATCGTCATGCTCATCGGCGCGCGGCTTGCCGGAGCGATCGGCCTGATCCTTGCGATTCCCATTGCATCGATCGTCGATATTGTGTTCAGGGAACTGAAAATATACCGTGAGCAGAAGGGGGCTTATGACGCCTGAACGGGAACCAGTGACGATCGATCTCTCGACTGCGTCTATCCTTAAGTTCTTCGGGCTCATTATCGCGTTGTTCCTGCTGTGGTCGATCCGTAACGTCGTCGCGATCGTGCTGTTCTCGGTTGTCATTGCCGCTTCGATCAGCCCCCTCGTCGATGCGCTGCACCGTCGTCGCGTTCCGCGCGGCTTAGCGATCGCGTTCGTCTTCATCGTTCTCATCGGGGCGATCGTCCTCATCGGGTACCTCTTTGGACAGCTCGTAAGCGACCAGGTACGGGAGCTTGCCGCTAACTTCCCGGCATTTTACAACAAGGCAGTGAAGCTCTTCGTAGGGTCCGAGCAGGCGAACCCAACAGTAGCAGAAACGGTCCAGCGGTGGCTGCAGTCCCTCAATACGTCGCTCGGAGGACTGACGCGCCAGATCGCCGTCGGGACGTTCAGCATGTTCGGCGGACTCTTTACCTTTATCGGTGTCCTTGTGCTGTCATTCTACATGGTAGTGCAGAAAGACAGCGTTAAACGTCTCATCGATGCGATCGCGCCGGTGAACTTCATCCCATACCTGTACCAGCTTTCTGACAGGATGGTACTGCGGATCGGCGGATGGGCGCGCGGACAGCTCCTCCTAAGTGCCATTATCGCGAGCGTGACGTACCTCGGGCTTCTTGCAGTGGGGATCGAGTACACCATGGCCCTCGCGCTCATTGCCGGTATCTGCGAGCTCGTGCCGTACATCGGCCCGTTCATCGGCGCTATCCCTGCGATTCTCGTCGCGTTCGGCCATTCCTGGGTTCTCGCGATCATCGTTGCGGGCATGTACATCGTCATTCAGCAGCTCGAGAACAACTTCATCGTTCCGAAAGTGATGCAACGGACGACAGGTCTGAACCCTCTCGTCATCATCATCGTCATGCTCGTCGGCGGGAAACTCGCCGGTGTCGCTGGCGTCATCTTGGCAATCCCCGTTACCCTCATCATCAACGCGTTCTTTGAGGATTTTTTCAAGGAGAGCGATGCAGAAGAGTCGGCAGGCCAGCCCGAAGGTGATGTATAAAACCTCGGAGGGGAAACCGACCACCCCTCCGCTTCGCGGTATCCCCTCCTCGATTGAGGAGGGGAGAATGTCCCGAGCCTTGTCGAGGGACATTGGGGAGGTCGGTGTCGCGCCTTCTCGCTCGCCTAGGGTTCCGTCCGGCAAAGCCGGACACCCTGATACTCGCTCGTATGGGGCGACGGAACATTGGTCATGATGAATAAACACTCCGCATCACATACTACACGTGGCACACTCGCGGTCGTCGGGACCCCGATCGGGAACCTCGACGACGTGAGCTCGCGCGCCCGTGATGCGCTTGCGCGGGCGGATCTTGTCGTCTGCGAGGATACCCGTATCACGAAACGTTTGCTCGAACGCTACTGCATCGATCGTCCGATGACGAGCGTGCACCAGCATAGCAGCGAGGGACGGATCAAAGAGATCGCGGACGAGCTACGAAAGGGCAAAACCGTTGCGCTCGTCACCGACGCGGGAACGCCGGGAGTTTCCGATCCGGGCGGCATGCTCGTTGCCGCGGCGTACGATGCAGGAGCGCGCATCATCGCGGTTCCCGGTCCATCTGCAGTGACCGCGGCGCTTTCCGTAAGCGGACTCCCGACAGACCGGTTCAGATTTTTTGGCTTTATCCCGCACAAGAAAGGGAGGGAAACGATGCTGAAAGAGATCGCTGACATGAGTGAGACTGCTATCTTCTTCGAATCCCCGCATCGCCTCATGAAAACATTACAGCGCCTGAAGGAGCTTATGAGCAACGACCGTATCGTCGTCGTTGCGCGAGAGCTCACGAAGATGTTCGAGGAGGTCGTCCGCGGAAGCGTCTCGTACGTCTGCGACGTGTTCACGGACAATCCAGGAAAGGTACGGGGCGAGTTTGTGGTGATTATTGGGGCAAAATAGCCTGTGGAAAGAACATTTGACTTTCAGTGTACTAGTAGGTTAGAGTAGACCAGTTAAGTCTCCTGCGCCTGCCGACAAGGTAGTGTGCAGGATTTTTTTTCAATACTCTGATAGACTGGTACTATGTTAACTGAAAGGATTCAAATCTATTTAGATGGCGGTAATTTTTACCACCTCGTGTTGAAGAAAATGGGAATAAAAGACCTCGATTTTGACTACGAGGCATTTTCGGTACTCATTGGTCACGGAAGACAAATAGTGCCACAGGGGAAAAGGTTCTATCAGGGTTCCGTGCGTGAGAAGCTGGGAGATTCCTACTCGGTACGAGCAATGTCGAAACAAACTGCATTATTTACAGGATTACAATCAACTCATTGGGAGGTAAAAACTAGCAAATTAAGAACCCGTAGGGAACGGATCAAAATTGATAAAAATGTAGAAGATTACCAGAACATACTCAAGAAGGGTATACAAGAGATTATTATTGAGCGGGTCAGGGAAAAAGGCATTGACGTGAAACTTGCGACCGATCTTATTGTAGGAGCGGTCGATGATAAGTACGACATAGGAATAGTAGTCAGCTCAGATACAGATCTTATTCCAGCAATTGATTGGGTTGGAAAACGGAAACACAAGAAAATTGAATACGTTGGATTTTCAGTTCCCGATAATTCTCCGTTACAGGAACACACTCGTCCACTGCCGACAATGATCGTGCATTCTGATATACAGCGAACATTTACGGATACTGATCTGCGTCCATTCATTAAACCTCAAGCCCAGGTCATACCATTAGCGTAATCATGAAGAAACGATTTTCCCTCACCACGACGCTACCATACGTCAATGCGGATCCCCATATCGGGTTCGCGCTCGAGATCGTACAGGCAGACGTCATCGCGCGTTACCAGCGGCAGCACGGGTTCGACGTGTTCTTCAACACCGGCACGGACGAGCACGGCGTGAAGGTGTACCGAAAGGCCGTTGAGGAGAAGATGGACCCGCAGGCGTACGTCGACGAGCATGCAGCGCAGTTCGATGGATTGAAGAAAGCGCTCAACTTAAGCTACGACAGTTTCATCCGGACGACCGATGTAAAGCACATTGCGGCTGCACAGGAGTTCTGGAAGCGGTGCGATACAGCCGGCGACATCTACAAGAAGTTCTACAAAGTGAAGTACTGCAGCGGGTGCGAGCTCGAGAAGACCGAGTCGGAGCTCGTGGACGGGAAGTGCCCGATCCACCCGAACCTGTCGATCGAGACCATCGAAGAAGAGAACTACTTCTTCAGGTTCTCGAAATACCAGAAGCCGCTGCTTGAGCTGTATGATAATCAATCTGATTTCGTTGTGCCTGCGTACCGTCTGAAGGAGATCAGGTCGTTCGTTGCGCGCGGCCTTGATGATTTTAGCATCTCGCGCCTGAAGTCAAAGATGCCCTGGGGTATTAGTGTCCCTGGTGACGATACGCACGTCATGTACGTATGGTTCGACGCGCTCATCAATTACATCTCATGCCTCGGCTGGCCGGATAAGAAGTATGCTCATTGGTGGCCGTCGGTCCAGTTCGCCGGCAAGGATAACCTCCGCCAGCAGTCGGCTATGTGGCAGGCAATGCTCCTTTCGGCCGGTGTTCTTCCGTCGCGTCAGGTCGTCATCCATGGGTTTATCACTACTGGCGGCGCAAAGATAAGCAAGTCGCTCGGCAACATCGTTGACCCGTTCGCGCTGGTCAAAAAGTACGGCGCGGACGCATTACGTTATTTCCTGCTGCGGCACGTGCACCCGTTCGAGGACAGCGATTTCACGATCGAAAGGTTCGAGGCAGTATACACTGCAGATCTCGCGAATGGTCTTGGAAACCTCATATCGCGCGTGACGAACATGCTCGAGAAGTTCGCCAACGGAAAGTTCACACGGAAAAAGACGATCGGCGACGTAGAGCGCGGTCCGATAAATGTTGCAATTACATCGTATCGTTTTAATGAGGCTATGAAGCGTATATGGCAATTGATTGATGATTCAAATGCCTTGATTGATGTAAAGGAGCCATGGAAAATCGCAAAACGGATTGAGATGAAATCAGGAAAATCAGCACAACTAATTGATATAGAGTTCGTCGAGACAATGTCAGCTCTAATGAATGAGCTCGCGAACCGTGTCCTCGACATTGCGGAATTGCTGAAACCGTTTATGCCAGGAACATCGGAAAAGATCGCTGCGGCGTTCGAGCAGCCGGTGAAAAAAGCCGAGCCATTGTGGCCGAGGATACTATAACTAGTTTACGTAACATCGAAAAAAGTGTTGCACTTGCGGAAAAAAATGAGTTAGCGAATTGTCTAATATGATCCGCACACGTAGTAACCCAACATTTTTCCTCTTGTTTATTTTCTTTGTAATCGGGGCGTTCTGGTGGCAACTGCGGTATCCCGAAAATAAACATCTAGGTGACATTTGGGCAATAGGTGCGTTTTTATTAATGGCGTCGGTATTCGTTTTTATAGTGGTGCGGCGAATGAAGCATTTAAAGCAAGCCGGTTTAAAATCTGGCCGTTTTCAAGCATCAGTGTTGGAAGTGATGATGAATAGTTTTCTATCCAGGATCAATGAGTCCGGACAGATCATACCGATGTCCGGATTACCAACGGGCATGAGCGGCATTAGTCTACCGGCTTTTTCGTCGGATATGCCGCGTTATATCATAACCTGGAATCTGCCTGGTTCGATCGGTGGATTTTTAATGCTTCAGCGTTATGATCAAAAACCGCCGTGGGAAAGCGATCGCCAACTGGAGAGCATCGAGTTTAATCGAAACACCTTAGTCTATGCTTCAAGCAAAGATTTGCCATTCAAGCTTCTGGCACCGGATTTTATGGATTGGTACTTGCACCATCAAACACCACCAGTGATTTATCTACGCAATCACGAAGCAAAAATATTTTTCATCCCGCCATTCGTCCCGGCGGAAGCAGCCATCCCAGACATTGTCCGGACTGTAACCAATGCGATTGAACGCAGCGGTGCGCTAGAAAAGAATATTAAACCAGAGTAATGTAACTATATGATCCTTCTCGATTTCATCCTTCTTATCATCCTCGGCGGGTTCGTACTGTACGGTTTCAGGAGCGGCCTAATCCACATGGTAGGTTCGCTCCTCGGTCTTGTGCTCGGCGTATACCTTGCGGGTAGGTGGTATGGAAGCTTCTCGTCGTGGCTTTCTAGCGCATTTCACCTGAATCCCCTGATCACGCAGGTGTTCGCGTTTGGACTCCTCGTATTTTTGGTAAACAGGCTTATCGGGATCGCCTTCTGGTTTGCCTATAAGCTCCTCGGTGTCCTTAGAATTATTCCTGGTATAGGCACGATCAACCGCTTGAGCGGCGCTATTCTCGGGTTCATCGAGGGCTTGCTTACGATCGGTATAACGCTCTTCGTTGCTACGAAGCTGAACGTCAGCCCTGCCTGGACTGAGACATTGAAGAATTCAGCGCTGGTCCCGATATTCACCGGCATCAGTCAGCTTGTAGCTCCGCTGCTCCCGGGTGCACTGAAATCGGCGCAGTCTGTCCTGACGCAATCAGTGATATAATCCATTGATGTTCGAGCTTGTCGAGAACCTTCTCGACGCGCCGCGTTCAGCGCGGCTTGCTCGAAGAATAATTACTGTATGAAATTCATCGACACCCACGCACACCTGTGCTTCAAGGCGTTCGAGAAGGATTGGATCGAATACCTCGGCGAGACAACCTACGGTTTTCTCGTCCGATGCCACTCTTTCCTTTTATTGTGTCAATCCTTGCGGCTCAGCTAGGGTCCCGTCGGGCGAAGCCCGCCACCCTGATCTTCGCCGTTACGGATTGACGGAATGACATTATGAAATTCATCGATTCTCATGCTCATGTAAACTTCAAGGCTTTTGAGAAGGATTGGATTGAGGTGCAGCAGCGGACCGTTGCGGGAGACGTCGGCACGATCAACGTCGGTTCGCAGGCAGAGACGAGCGTAAAGGCAGTACACCTCGCCGAGATCTTTTCCGGGAAACCGGTATGGGCAGCGGTCGGACAGCATCCGATCCACGCAGTGCGCCATGAGTACAACGCAGACGTCTTTCGCGATCTTGCGGAGAAGGACGGGGTCGTTGCCATAGGCGAGGTCGGATTGGATTACTTCCGCCTCAATGCTCCGTACGACGACCCGAGCGAGGGAGGCGAGGGGAAGCATGAGGTGCTCACGGACGATGAGGTAAAGGAACGCCAGGCGCACCTCTTCGGGGAGTTCATAACGCTGAGCAAGGACGTGCATAAGCCGCTCATACTCCACATGCGCGATGAAGCGGGGAAGTTCGAGGCGTATGACGATGTTCTCGCTATCCTGAAGAACATGGGGTCGGGTGTCGGCGTTGCGCACTGTTTCGGCGCTGACTGGGCGCACGCGAAGCAGTTTTTGGACCTCGGATTCTATATCGGGGTTACTGGTATTGTTACGTTCCCGAAGTCGGATATGCTCTCCGATGTAGTAAAGAACACACCGCTCGAACGGCTGCTCATTGAGACGGATGCACCGTACCTGGCACCCTTTCCGTATCGCGGTAAGCGTAATGAGCCGCTCTATACCGAGTACGTCGGTCGGAAGGTGGCAGAGCTTAAGGGAATGACAGCAGAAGAGGCGTTCAAGCAGACGACGGAGAATGCAGTGAGACTTTTTGGATTGAAGTAGTTTAGGGGTCACATTTATTTTTGGTCGTATCTATATTTGTATTTGTCGGGGACCAGGGGGACTCAGAGTTTCGAAGCCCGTCCCCCTAGGTCCCCTGACGACCCCGTACCCCCTGGCACGAGTCCTGCGGACGGCACCACCCCCGTCCGGCTATGCCGGACACCCCCCTCCTCTTCGGGAGGGGGTCTTCGAGGATAGCAGAACGCGCGAGCTCCTGATGGAAGCGAGCTCGCGCGCGTTTGGTGTCCCGCTGTTGCAGGACGGTTAGCCCTCCGCCAGTGATGCTGCCGTAGTCAGGCGCAGTGGCGCCTGACTTGCCGTGAAGGCGACCCAGTCCGTCTCGAGGACGACCTGTTGCAGGTCCGGGAAGCCCTCGCAGAGGACACCCGAGGCGTCTTCGATGAAGAAACTCTCTTCCTCGCCGATGCCGACCATATGGCCGAGCCGCCAGCGCAGGATCGCCCGGTCCTCCTCCGAGATCTCGTGTGAGGCGATGAAGCGCTCGATCATGGAACGCGGAATGGTCAGTCGAGGCATGTCGTCTCCCTGTTTCGTCCGTTAAGGACTGATCGTTGTGTAACAGCGTTGCTACGCGGGGGCACGTTCCGGTTCAGGATCTACTGGTACGAGCGCTTCCTCCCAGTTGTACTCCAGTGCGTGTCGGATGACTTCGTCGCCGCAGCCGTTGAAGACCGCCCGAACCAGCACTTCGTGGGTGTAGAACTGGTGGTGACGGCTGGGCGTACTGGCATCGACGGCGAGGTTGACGAGTCGCCGCTCGTAGATCGCAGCTTGTTCGCTGTCGATATCGCCATTTTCGCACATGCGTTTGAGCATGCGTTCTATGGTCGCAATCCGTTCCTTCATCCCATACATCCGTGTACCTCCTCTGCCGTACGATGTGTAAAGCCACGAATCCGTACCTATCAGATCAGCGCTCCGTACCTAAACGAGGCGCATCAGTGGTATTGGTGCTAGAACGAGCAAAAAATCCTTGTGAGACTACGCACAGTACCACCACGGCTACTGTTCGTCAAGGGAAATTGGGACTTCAATACGACCCTCGAACATGCTAGGATAGGTGCATGGACCTCGTCGTTATCATCATCATTCTCGTTGTAGGGCTCGGGTTAGCGATCGCGGTCATAAACCGCCGCATGCGCGACCTTACGAAGAGCGAGGACAGCAATTCGTTCGTCCTCCTGAACCAGAACCTGCAGGGGATGCAGACACGGCTCGATGAGACGAATAAGGCGATCCACGAGAAGCTCGACCGGCACACGCAGGCGGTCCAGCAGAGCGTTCAGTCGCAGCTCGGCGAGAGCACGAAGATCGTCCGTGAGGTGACCGAGAGGCTTACGAAGCTTGATGAGACGAACCGGCAGGTCGTTAACTTCGCGGATCAGCTGAAACGTCTGCAGGATACGCTCAATAACCCGAAACAGCGCGGCGTGCTTGGAGAATACTATCTGGAAACGGTACTGAAGAACGTGCTTCCACCGAAGAACTACAAGCTTCAGTACAAGTTCAGGGACGGCGAAATCGTCGACGCCGCGATATTCATACAGGACAAGATCATTCCGGTCGACGCGAAGTTCAGCCTCGAGAATTACAACCGCATGGCAGAGCTTTCGCCCGGTGCTGACCACGACGCGAGCGAAAAGCAGTTCAAGCAGGACCTGAAGAACCGCATTGATGAAACCTCGAAGTACATCCGGCCCGCCGAAAAGACGATGGACTTCGCGTTCATGTTCATTCCGGCTGAAGGGCTGTACTACGATTTGCTCGTGAACAAGGTCGGCGGAGCCGGCGTATCATCTCGCGACCTCATTGACTACGCGTTCAAGGAAAAGCACGTCATTATCGTTTCGCCGACGTCGTTCTTCGCGTATTTGCAGACGGTATTGCAGGGACTCCGCGCAATGCAGATAGAAGAGTCGGCTAAAGAGATCCGGAAGAACGTCGAAGTGTTGGCAAAGCACCTGCAGAGTTACGACGGATACTTACAAAAGCTCGGCAATTCGCTCGGTACGACCGTGAACCAGTACAACTTTGCCTACAAGGAGTTTAAGAAGATCGACAAGGACGTCGTAAAGATCGCGGAAACCGAAAGTGAGATCGAGCCGATGCAACTGGAGAAGCCGAACCTAGAGTAAACGATATGGGTGTATTTGATTTCGCCACAAGACTTGGTATCGGAGTCAATGCGGGAGAATTAAAGAATGATTATATCGTTCAGTTTAGTCATCATTTATTTGATGTGATCGATCAACAAATCGGTTGGTATTATGAAAGAGGTACAATTTTTGATGACATTTGTCTTTGTTTATCTCTCCAACCAAGCGAAGTTATTGCTTTATACAATAGACAGAAAGTATTTGTTAATGATCCCGATTCTCGACCATCGATAAATTCATTAATCAATCATGATTTTCACAACACCCTAAAGGTTATCGAAAAAGTATATTCGAGATTTCCGAGTTATAAAAAAACAATTGATAATATCAATAAAGTTCAAATAGAAATTTTATCCCGTCTAGGACTAGCATGGAGGAAGGGAAGATATTTTCTTGTTGGCGACCAAACGCTTGATGTACATCTTATTAAAGAAACCATTGAAATGATTCGTGAAAATATTAAAAGTTCGACATTATATAAAAATGCGTTAAACAATTATTCATTATCTCTTAATGATCCTGTAAAAAGGAAAGATGCAATTATCAATGCTTATCAAGCAGTTGAAGAACTATCGAAAAAAATTGTAGGAGAAAAGTATTTTGATCGTCATTTTGAAGAGCTAGTTACAAAATTGAAATTAAATGATTACTGGAAAAATATATTGCATTATTATAGAGAATTAAGCAAAGAATTTGGTAGGCACTCCGGTCGTGATGAATTTATCCCTGAGCAGGAAGATACCGAAGCTTTTTTGTATCTTTCTGGGTTGTTACTACGGTTGATTTCTCAAAAAGTCGAAAAATAAACTGTTTGCTGCCCAATTGTGAAATATCTGTTACCCCTCGATTATGCTCAGGGTGATAAAGGAAAATCCCTAACCCCGTTAGAGGTGAGACAGCAACAAATACAGCGCGGGTTTAAACCCGCGCTGTATTTCATGTCGTATTATGCCGCAGGGGTGTGTTGGTGTTATAAAACATCGAACATTATTTGTTTGTTTATCTCTAACGGGGCTAACCTTAGCCATTTCTTGTTTTCGCCCTTGCAGAAAAGGGCAAATTTACGTAGAATGTAGGCGCAAAAATAAAGCAAAAAGATGGTTGAAAATGGACACTTCGTTTCTGATAATCCGGAGACGGGACCGACATTCCAGGGGGGATTGGATAGCGGAGACCATAGCTAGCGAGTCCCATTTTATGAATCGCTCATGACCGACGAGAATCCGAAACAGCCGGAACAGAACGGGCAGAGGGGGATGATCCTGCAGGCGCTCGGGTTCGCCTGGGACTTTGGGATCGTCGTGGTCATGCCGCTCGTCGTGCTCGGCATTCTCGGACGGTTCCTCGACCGGCACTTCGGCACGACGCCCTGGCTGTTCCTCGGAAGCGTCCTCGTCTCAATCGTCCTCTCCGTCTTTCTCCTCGTTGTGCGCCTCAAGAAGATAATCTCCCGCGTCACTGACGCATCAAAGAACACTACACCTAAGAAATGAATACGGTTACCGATAGCACCGCAGAAGTAACGACTCCCGCTACGCACGAATCGTCGGGTATCGCGGTTTCGCTCGCCGCTGAGCCGGTCGGTCACATCGGGAGTTTCCCGGTGACGAACACGTATATCATGTCACTCGTGAGCATTATTGTTCTTGCAGTTCTGGCAGCGAAGATCTCGAAGAAGGTTCGTACCATTCCGAAGGGGCTGCAGAACGTCGCAGAGTACATCATGGAAGCGGCGCTCAATCTCATGGATACGATCACCGGCGACCGGCAGCAGTCGCTCCGTTTCTTCCCGCTCGTGTTCACGTTCTTCATCTTTATCCTCATCTCGAACTGGTTCGGAATACTACCGGGCGTCGGGTCGATCATGGTAACAACGCTCGAACACGGCGAGAAGGTCGCTGTACCCCTGCTACGATCGACGAACGCGGATCTCAACGTCACGGTCGCGCTGTCGCTCATCTCGTTCTTCGCCGTCGAGTTCTTCGGGATCGTCACGATATCGCTGTTCAAGTACCTCAAAAAGTTCTTCAACATCAGCAAGAACCCGATTTTCACGTTCGTCGGTTTCATCGAGCTCGTCTCGGAGATCTCGCGCATCATCTCGCTGTCGTTCCGGTTGTTCGGCAACATCTTCGCCGGCGAGGTCCTCCTCATCGTCATCTCGTACCTCATGCCATTCGTTTTGCCGCTCCCATTCATGTTCATCGAGCTCTTCGTCGGCCTCATCCAGGCGTTCATCTTCGCAATACTGACCCTCGTGTTCCTCAAGGTCGCAACGACCGAGATGGAGCATGGGCACTAACTTTACTTATACGTTACTATTAACTAGACAAGGAACACTCCTATGTCCACAGAAGTAGCACAGGCATTCGCCGCAGCGCTCGCCATCGGTCTCGGTGGCATCGGTCCGGCTCTCAGTATCGGCCTCTTAGCATCGAAGGCGATGGAAGCGATCGGCCGCAATCCGGAAGCAGCCGGAAAAGTGCAGGTCCCGATGCTCATTGCCGCCGGTTTCGCCGAGGCAATCGCGATCTACGCGCTCGTCGTCGCGCTCATTATTAAATTCGTATAGAGAACATTTGACCATTGACATTTGACTTTTAACGGGAACGACCGGTCAAATGTCAAACGTTAAACGTCAAATGTTATGAACGAATTATTCTCAAAACTCGGTATTGACTGGAAGCTTCTGATCGCGCAGGTGATTAACTTCGCCATCCTCTTCTGGGTGTTGAAACGCTTTGCGTACAAACCCATACTCTCGATGCTTGAGCGTCGTCGTGCCACGGTCGAGAAGAGCCTCGTCGATGCTAAAAAGATCGAGGAACGACTCGGCGCTCTCGAGCAGGAGCGTGAGACAGTGCTAGGGAACGCCCGTGCAGAGGCGCATACGATCGTCGAGTCAGCAACCAAAGACGCTGCAACGTTCACTGAGCAGAGCAAGCAGCAGACGAAGGCGGAAACAGCCGCGATGATCGAAGCGGCGCGCAAGGACGTCACGCGGATGAAGGATACCATCGTCGCGGACGCGAAAGAGGATATCGCGAACCTTGTCGTTGCCGGTGCTGAAAAGGTCATCCGGATCAAGCTGAATCCTGATACTGAACAAGAACTCATTCATGACACGCTACGGCGCGTGAAAGGCCCGCGATGAGGCGTTTCGACGAATACACCTTCGACCTCCTTCAGAACCGCGACATCCAGCGCCTTGCTCGCCGCAAGGCGCACCACTTCGCTGTCAACCGGCTCGAGCACTCGCTCGCGGCCGCGAGGTTCTCGTACGTTGTCGCGCGCCTTTTAAACGCCAATGCGCGCATATGCGCCCGCGCCGGACTGCTCCATGACTGGTTTTTTGAGAACCGTGACGAGCACCAGAACCGCGCCGGAGCCAACATCCACCACTATAAAATTTCCGCCGCCAATGCGCGCGGCATCGGCGAGCCCGAAGCGGTCATCAGGGCCATCGAGACGCACATGTGGCTCTACGTTCGCGGCAGGCCGCGGTCGAAGGAGGCCTGGATCGTCTGGATGGCGGACAACGTCGTCTGGTTGACCGACGGCGTGTGGAGTCTCATTCGATACACCAAGAAGAAGTTGCGCAACTTTATCTATGGGCCTTCAGCCCAGCACGAATCGCATGCGTCTTAGTCCGCGCCAGTTCGCTGAAGCATACGTTGCGGGAGCGCTCGAGGTTCCCGAAGGGGAGCTTGAAGCGTTCACGAAGCGTTTTATCGTAACCCTTGAACGCAGGCGGCAGCGAAAGCTCCTTCCTGCGATCGTTAGAATCGTAGGAGGCCTTATTGATGCTCGCATGGGGGTCAGTCGTTTTAAAATATCAACAGCAACCACCGTTGATGAAGCGATGATCCGTTCGGTCATTGGTGATACGGATATCGTCACAACCATGCACGATCCATCCCTCATAGGAGGCGCGGTGATCGAACACGGCGATGAACTGATCGACGGGTCGGTCCGGTCGCGACTACTAAGTCTTAAGAAACAACTTCTCATTAGCGAAATGTAACGTATGACCACGAAGCACAAAGATCTTATTGTCGAAGCGCTCCGCAAGGAAATCGAGGGATTCAGGAGCGATCCGGCCGTTGAACACATCGGGCACGTCACCGAAGTCGGCGACGGAATCGCCCGCATGACGGGTTTAAGCAAGGTAAAGGCGTCCGAAATGGTCGAGTTCCCGAGCGGCGTATTCGGCGTCGTCCTGAACCTCGAGGAGGACAGCGTCGGCGCAATGGTGCTCGGCGACGTTACGACGATCCATGAGGGTGACACGGTTAAGGCGACTGGCCGCATCTTTGACGTTCCTGTCGGCGAGCCGCTCGTCGGTCGCGTCGTGAATCCGCTCGGCGAGCCGCTCGACGGTAAAGGGTCGATCAAAACGACGACCCGGTACCCGATCGAGAAGATCGCTCCGGGCGTCATACAGCGCAAGTCCGTCGACACGCCGGTGCAGACCGGCATCAAAGCGATCGACGCGCTCATTCCCATAGGCCGCGGGCAGCGCGAGCTCATCATCGGAGACCGTCAGACCGGAAAGACGGCGTTAGCGATCGATACGATCATCAACCAGAAGGACAAGGACCTAACGTGCATCTACGTCGCGATCGGGCAGAAGGAATCGAAGGTCGCCCGCATGGTCGCGAAGCTCGAGGAAGAGGGGGCGTTAAAGAATACCATTATCGTCATGGCGGGCGCATCGGATCCGGCGGCGCTCTCGTTCATTGCGCCGTACGCCGGATGCGCCATGGGCGAGTACTTCATGGATAAAGGAAAGGACGCGCTCATCGTGTACGACGACCTTTCGAAGCATGCGTGGGCATACCGTCAGGTCTCGCTTCTCCTCCGAAGGCCGCCCGGACGCGAGGCATACCCCGGAGACATTTTTTACCTCCACTCTCGGCTACTGGAACGGGCAGCGAAGATGGACACATCGGTAGGCGGCGGGAGCCTCACGGCGCTTCCGATCATCGAAACGCAAGCTGGAGACGTTTCCGCATACATTCCGACGAACGTCATCTCCATCACTGACGGCCAGATCTACCTCGAGAGCGACCTGTTCTACCAGGGACAGCGGCCAGCGCTCAACGTCGGCCTCTCGGTGTCCCGCGTCGGATCGAAAGCCCAGACCAAAGCCATGAAGAAGGTCGCCGGGAAGCTCAGGCTCGACCTTGCCCAGTACCGGGAACTCGCGGCATTCGCGCAGTTCGGTTCTGACCTCGACGAAACGACCCGAAAGCAGCTCGAGCGGGGACAGAGGACGAGCGAGGTCTTAAAGCAAGGCCAGTACAAACCGATCCCGGTTGAACATCAGGTCACGATACTCTATGCCGTCACCAACGGTTACCTGGATGCGGTTCCCGTAGAACGGGTGAGCGAGTTCGAATCGCAGCTCCGGCACTTCATGGATACATCAGGAGCAAAAACCCTGAAAACGATCGCCGCATCGAAGGAGCTCGACGAGAAGACCGAGGCAGCGCTCAAGAAAGAACTCGATGAGTTCATAACGCAATTCAACCATGGGGCGAAGTAGCATAACGGATTCCACGAGCGATATCGGGCGCCAGCTGACGCTTGATGTACTGGTACTCGCGCTTACGCTTCCCGCGATCGCACAGGGGACGTTCTCCGGGATCGTCGTTCCGTTCGTCTACTGCGTATCGCTCATCTTTTTCGCACTCTTCTTCATTCCGTTCAGGCGGACATCGTACGTTATCGAGCGGTACACGCGCAATCTCGGCGGACTCCGCACGCTCGTCATTACGGTGGCGTTCATCAACGTCATTATCCCCGGATTTCAATCGATTGAACTGTTCGGATTCCGCTGGATAGTCATGATGGTCACTGCGCTCCTTGCGGTCATGGCTATCGCTGTTGACGCGCGGAGACTGCTCTCGTAAGGGAATCGTACTATGCCGAATTCAACACGCGAGATACGACGTCGGATACGCTCCGTCAGCAGCACGAAGAAGGTGACGAAGGCGATGGAGCTCGTATCATCCGCGAAGATGCGTCGTGCCGTACAGGCGGTGCTTTCGACGCGAGCGTACGCTCTGCGGGCATGGGATATGCTCGTGCGGCTTGGGGCCCGTACGACACCGGAGGCGCACCCGCTCCTGCGTGCTGTTTCGAAGGGCCGCGTCGGGATCGTCGTCATATCCACGAATCGTGGGCTTGTCGGCGGATTCAATTCTTTGCTCTTGAACGCTCTGCAGAACTTTCTTGATAGGTCAGGTATCGACCGGAACGAGGTTGATACTATTACGCTCGGAAAACGCGGGAGAAGCCTTATCGTGAGGCTCGGCATGCCGAACGTTGCGGATTTCGACCGGTCCGACATCGTAACGTCCGCTGATGAGGTTCGGCCGCTCGCAAAACTGATCACCGATGATTTTGTTTCCGGTACGTTTGGCCGCATCATTCTTGCTTATACCGATTTTGTCTCAACAATAAACCAGAAACCTCGGGTTCGTCAGCTCTTGCCGCTCGAACAGGATACCGCTCTCGGGCATGTTCAGGGCGCACGTGAGGAGCAGAAGAGTAGCCCCGACCGCGAGTGCCTTTTTGAACCGAGTGTGGACAGGGTTCTCGAAACGATCCTGCCGCGTCTCATCGAAATGCAACTGTATCAGGCAGTGCTCGAATCGACGGCTTCGGAACACGCTGCGCGCATGGTCGCGATGCGGAATGCCTCTGATGCCGCAAGCGATCTCATTGACGATCTCACGCTCACGTTCAACCAGGCGCGCCAAGCTGGTATAACGCAGGATCTCTCGGAGATATCGGCGAGTCGCGCCGCGCTCGAAGCATAGCAACGATATATACTCTATTACTGAATAATTTTGTGAAGGCACTATGAAACACCATTCCGCAGAACATACAGGAAGCATCACGCAGGTCATCGGCCCCGTTGTTGACGTTCGCTTCGTGGGCGATCTGCCGCCGATCCACACCGCTCTTACCGTCGAACGAGAGGGCGGCACGCTCGTTCTTGAGGTTCAGCAGCACATCGGCAGCAATTCCGTTCGGTCCGTTGCGATGTCCACGACCGACGGTTTATCGCGCGGCATGGACGTGATAACCACCGGCGGTCCGATCACTGTCCCGGTCGGTCCTGAAACGCTCGGTAGGATGCTGAACGTCATCGGCGATTCGATCGACGGAAAAGGACCGGTCAAGACCAAAGAACGTTACCCGATCCACCGTCCGGCTCCGTCGTTCACCGATCAGTCTGTAAGAGCAGAGGTGTTCGAAACGGGCATCAAGGTCATCGATCTCATCTGCCCGATCATGAAGGGCGGCAAGGTCGGCCTGTTCGGCGGTGCGGGCGTCGGAAAGACCGTCGTCATAACGGAGTTGATACGGAACATCGCATCCGAACACGGCGGATTCTCAGTGTTCGCCGGCGTCGGCGAACGAACGCGCGAGGGCAACGACCTCTACCATGAAATGCGCGAATCAGGCGTTCTTTCTAAGACGTCGCTGGTCTTCGGCCAGATGAACGAGCCGCCGGGCGCCCGCGCACGCGTAGGGCTCACCGGCCTCGCGCTCGCAGAGTACTTCCGCGACCAGCGAAAGGACGTGTTGCTCTTCATCGACAACATCTTCCGATTCACGCAGGCAGGCTCCGAGGTCTCGGCCCTGCTGGGACGCATCCCGTCGGCAGTCGGCTACCAGCCGACGCTCGCCGAGGAAATGGGCGAGCTGCAGGAGCGCATCACCTCGACGAAGAAGGGTTCGATAACCTCGGTACAGGCGATCTACGTACCGGCAGACGACCTTACCGACCCGGCGCCTGCGACGACGTTCGGACACCTCGACTCGACCGTCGTCCTCTCGCGCCCGCTCACCGAGCTCGGTATTTACCCTGCGGTTGATCCGCTCGATTCGACGTCGACCATCCTCGATCCGCTCATCGTCGGCGAGGAACACTACCAGACCGCCCGCAGCGTGCAGAAGGTGCTCCAGCGCTACAAGGACCTACAGGACATCATTGCCATTCTCGGCATTGAAGAGCTTCCTGACGAAGATAAGCTCATCGTCTCCCGCGCCCGTAAGATCAGGAACTTCCTGTCGCAGCCGTTCTTCGTCGCCGAAACGTTCACGGGACGAGCAGGCCAGTACGTACCGCTTGCTGCGACCATAAAAGCGTTCAAGGCGATCCTCGCAGGGGAATATGATGACGTTCCGGAACAGAGCTTCTACATGTTGGGTTCGATCGACTCTGTCAGAACGAAAAAGGAATGAGAACGTTCCACTTCGAGATCGCGACACCGGAGCGCGTCGTCTACAAGGATGAGGTCGAGGGAGTGACGCTGCCGACCTTTGACGGCGAGATCACGATCCTTGCGAGCCACGTGCCGCTCGTCACCATTGTACGGCCCGGCGAATTGGTCATCAGAAAAGGGAACGAGGTGCGGCCATACGCAATCGGCGGTGGATTCCTTGAGATGGATGGAACGAAACTCGTCGTACTCGCTGATACGACCGAGCATGTCGCTGAGATCGATGAACAGCGCGCGGAGGAAGCGCGTCAACGCGCGGAGGAACTGAAGAAGACGAAGGCGATAAGCGACGTTGAGTTCACGAAGATGTCCGCGAAACTCGAGCGCGACCTGAACCGTCTCCGTGTCGTCCGGAAGTACAGGCACCGCGGGCACGTCGGAATAATGCAGGAAGGGATTCGTAAAGAGTAGTACGTAGTGATATAGTGTACTAGGCGCACAGGAAGCTAAACATCAGAAGAACAACACGTAACATGATTAAAAAACGTAGATCGTTACTGCTTACAGTGATATTGTTTGTAGTTTTTCCTTCTCTCGCAATCGGCGCAGACCTCCCGAACAAACAAAGAGCGAAAGGGTCCCCGCAACCGCTCGAAACGAAGCAGAGCATCGCGATGCAGACGACCCGGCCATCAAGGCGGCCAAGCTACGTCGAGGGAGAGGTCCTGGTTAAATTCAAAAGGGGAAAGATAAACGTTGACCAGCCATACGATACGTATGCACTGACCTTTTGGTATAACGTCAAATTTGTCCACGAAAAGGCCAGACTAAAACCACAAAATGTCGTTCTTCTTCGATCGGGGACAAAAACGACGGACGAGTTAATTAGGGCGCTGAAAAACGACCCGTTTGTAGAATATGTCGAACCGAACTACCTGTACACCGCGACTGCGACAACACCGAACGATGCTTCTTTTGCAAATCTGTGGGGGCTCAACAACACGGGGCAGATCGTCAATGGCACTGCCGGCACGAGCGATGCCGATATCGATGCGCCGGAGGCATGGGACCTTCAGTCTACCGCCAGCGGAGTCACGGTAGCTGTCATCGATTCTGGCGTGAACCTGGTCCACCCGGACCTCGCCGCCAGTATCGTCACCGGTTATGATTTTGTTGATAGCGACACGTCGCCATACGATCTGAACGGTCACGGTACGCATGTGGCTGGCACGATCGGCGCCATCGGGAACAACTCTCAGGGAGTGACCGGAGTTGCCTGGAACCCAAAAATCATGCCGGTCCGCGTGCTTAACGCCAACGGCTCTGGAACGAATGAAAACATCGCCGCGGGGGTTACCTATGCCGTTCAGAATGGAGCGCAGGTTATTAATATGAGCCTCGGCGGCACGGCGTACAGCCAGACGCTCTATGATGCCATCAACATCGCACGTACAGCCGGTGTGCTCGTCGTCGTGGCATCCGGCAACGACGGCTATAACAACGACGGCGGCACGCACCATTATCCCTGCGACTACGGCCTCGACAACATCCTCTGCGTAGCGGCATCGGGTCAAACTGACGCACTCGCGAGTTTTTCTAATTACGGCACGACTTCGGTCGATGTGGCCGCGCCGGGTGTCAATATTTACAGCACCTACCCTGGGCAGGCATTGGTTGAGTCGTTCGATGGAGCCTCAAATCCGACGATTTACGGTTACGATTTTACCGGCACGAGCTTTACCCAGAGCGGCGACTCGCCTCCGGATGGTTGGATAATTACTGATGTCGCCGGTGACAAGTGGGCCGAGTCAACGTACGGTTTCCCAGGCAACAATATCGACACCTACATTACCTCGAGCGTCATCGATACGTCTGGTCGGCCGGCAATCATTTTGAAATTTACCTATGACTTCTGGACCGAAACGTCGCCCACCGCGAACTGTGAGTATGATTACCTTGGTGTGGATCTTGACAATGGATCGACCTGGACGGAGATCGGCCGCCTGTGCAATTACGGTTCGATCATAACCGAGCAGGCCGGTACCATTTCGGTTGATATCAGTGCCTATGCGTCAGCTGGCATGCGCGTTCGTTTCCTTTGGCACACGAACAGTTCGGGCGGTAGTTACCCGTTCTTTCTTAATGACGTGAAGGTCCTCGACACCCGTGAGGGCTATACCTATTTACAAGGTACGTCCATGGCCTCCCCGCAGGTGGCCGGTTTGGCAGCGCTGTTGAAATCATATAAAGCCACCTTCACCTATTTAGGTATCAAAAATACCATACTGAACAACGTTGACACCAAGGCGGGTCTGGCTGGAAAAGTCGTAACCGGCGGCCGGATCAACGCCTTCAATAGCCTCAGCAATGTCGATGTCACTGCCCCAACCGCCACATTGAATTATTCGACCACGGCGCCGACCAATCAGAACGTGACCGCCACCCTAGCCCCGAGCGAAAGCATCATCGTATCCAACAATGGCGGTAGCGCCTCCTATACCTTCACCGCCAACGGAAGTTTTGGCTTTACCTTCACCGACCTGGCGGGTAATGCGGGAACAGCCACTGCCACCGTCAGCAACATCGATAAGACCGCGCCAGTCGTCACCATTGCCTCCTACACCACGACACCAACCAATCAGGACATTACCGTCACCGCTACTACAAACGAAGGCACGCTGAACGCAGCAAGCCATACGTTCACGGTCAATGGCTCGTTCGACTTCGTGGCTACCGACGCGGCTGGTAACAGCACTACCTCCACCGTGACGATCACTAACATTGATAAGACCCCTCCGGTAATCACCATCGCTCCCTATACGACCGCCGCGACCAGATCAGATATTACCGTCACCGCTACTACAAACGAAGGCACGCTGAACGCAGCAAGCCATACGTTCACGGCCAACGGTTCCTTCGACTTCGTGGCTACCGACGCGGCTGGTAACAGCACTACCTCCACCGTGACGATCACTAACATTGATAAGTCAGCTCCGACCATCAAAACAATCAAACTCACGAAGGGCGTCTACTCCTACAAGTTGAACGGAAAAACTATCAAGATCAGTCCCTTTGGGACCGACTACAAGGGAGCCGTTTGGGCCAGGAGCATTGATTTCGGACCCGATGGCAAGATCTATGTTTTCTTAAACTCCGCGGCATACAAGAAGGGTCAAATCAGAGTATTCAAAGCTGACGGCAAACTCCTGAAAGCATATAAACCGTACGGAGGATTTTCCACCAGCGGACTGAACGCCACCGCCGTTGTCGAAAGTAATAAGAAGGTGTATCTAGCCGTCGGGATGCTGAAAACGGGTACCGTCGTAAAAACCTATGAAGTGACTGCCGCAAAGCTCACTGCACGCAACAGTGTAGTGGCGACTGCCAAGGCCGGTACTATCCTGGTCAGTTTCAAGAAACTCTATAAAATCCAGTATGGATTAGTGACCATGAAGCAGGGGGATAAGACGACTATCAAGGTGTGGAAGCTTGATCTCGTAAAGAACAAGTTCGTCGAAGACAAGAAGATAAACAAAACGAAGATTAGCTTATAAGATCGCAGTGGATCCGGCTTGAGGTCGTCCGGAAATACAGGCACCGCGGGCACGTCGGAATAATGCAAGAGGGGATCAGGAAAGACGGAGAATAGTCCGTTATAGATCTTAGTTTCAGATGCATATTGAATGCTGAATCTTTTTGTATCTGTAAAAAATGCTTTACATCAGCCAAAAAATCGAAAATTGGTATTGACATGTATTAAACTATCTGATACTTTATTTTTTCCGTTCGTTTCTTCATAACGGTTTTACGTACACCGCGGTGACAACGCCGTCACCGTCCGCCTCAAACCCAGGTAGGGGAGAGACATAGGATGTCAATGAGCCCCGAAGTCCGCGAAGAGAGCGTTCTGTTTATCCGGAGAGCCGTCGACATCGGCGTGTTCCGCGCGGTCGACGTCTGGCACGAGACCGAGGAGGAATGCGATCCCGCGATCGTCGTTGCCTGCGGCGACATGCACCAGGCCCACGACCGCCTCACCCACTGCTGGGGTAAGCTCTCGGAGCGCTCCCAGCTCATCATGGCGAACGGCGGCGGTCTGCTGCTTGACTCCTGCTGCCCGGTCAACGAGGCCATGAACTTCGTGCCGTACGTCGTCGCCCAGATCAAGGGTGCGATCGAGGCCAAGGAGGCGAAGCTCAACCGGCGCATCAAGCGCATCGTGCTGTACTTCGACTATGTCTGCGGTATGGCGGACAAGCACAACCTCATGGCGTCGCAGGTCTGTCAGTCGGCCGTCTACGCGAAGCGCTTCCTCAAGGAGGTGTTCCCGGACCGCGAGGTGGTCCTCCTGTTCTACCTCGACCATCCTGCCGATGTGCTTGGCAGTGACCACCCGCTCGTCCTCGACCACCCAGACGCCACGGCGTTCACCTTCAACTTCAGCTCGGATACGATGGAGGACCTCGTCCGGCAGTTCAAGGCCGAGCGCAACCGCGAGACCCAAGTTGTCCACTGATCACCACAACCGTTCTGAAGCCGTGCCCCGGAAGTCCTTTGACAACCGGGGTAGCTTCACATCATATACATAATTTGTTATGCTTGCGGCCTATGAAACATACCTGTTCAACCCTCGTCATTCACTGCATGGATTTCCGGTTCGTTGCCCCGACGCGATCGTTCCTCGAATCCCTTGGGCTCGCGAACGACTACGATGACGTCAGTGTCGCCGGAGCTGGGAAGAACCTTGCTGATCCGACAGGTGGTAATGACGCAGAATTCGTACTCCACCAACTGGCAACATCAAAGAAGCTTCACGGCATTACGCAGATCATCATCGTGAACCACCTCGACTGCGGAGCATACGGCGGTGCGAAATCTTTCGCGAACGCAGATGAGGAACGGAACCGTCACGTCGGTGACCTCGAGATCGCGAAAGACGTGATCATAAACCAGCTTGGAGATATTTCGGTAACGAAGGTGCTGGCGCGGATCGATGATGAAGGGAAGGTCGATTTCGAGAAGATTGTATAGACGGTTCGTATATGGACCCTCGGCGTGAGTACATGGCACTCAGGCGCCGTTACGGCCCGCAGCACTGGTGGCCGGTCGACGGGCCGAAGGGCTACGAAGCGGCGGCGCTCGAGATTTGCGTAGGTGCGATCCTGACGCAGAACACGAGCTGGCAGAACGTGAAGAAGGCATTGGACAATCTTCGCAGCGCGAAGGCCTTTTCGTACAAGATGTTGCTAACCATGCCACGGAAACGGCTCGCACAGCTGATTCGCCCGTCGGGATACTACAATCAGAAGGCGTTGAAACTGCAGGCGTTCCTGACGTTTGTGGCAGCAGAGTACGGCGGCAGCTTCAGGAAGATGTTCAAACAGCCCGCAATGGCTTTGCGAGAACAGCTTCTTGCGGTACACGGCATTGGAAAGGAAACGGCAGATTCGATGCTGCTCTATGCCGGCAACAAGCCGATCTTCGTTGTTGACGCATATACAAAACGTTTTCTTGCGGAGAAGGGGATCACGTTCGGCGATTACGATGAGTACCGCGTATTTTTTGAGAAGCGGTTACGAAGGAACGTAAAGCTCTACCAAGAATTCCACGCGCTGATAGTTGCCTGGGGAAAGGAGGGATCACGAAAACAAAACGTGGCACGTTGACGCGCCACGTTCAACGTTTAGCGTTGTTAGAAACCGACGTTCGTATTTTCGTTCAGGTTCTCGTTCTCATTTGAATTTCCGTTCGTGTTCTCATTGATGTTTGTGTTCGTATTGAGGTTTACGTCGGCGGTTCCGACAACAAAGCTCACCGGTATTACCGTGAGATTTTGCGCGTTACCCGATGCATCCTTGTCGAACACCTCGATGGTTCCGGTCGTTGAGTGCGACACATCGAAGGTGAGGGATATGGAAAAGGCGTTCGTACGGACCTGGACCGGTTCGGTGAACATTGTGTCGCCAGCGGCGTTCTTAACGCGCACGAATACGGTCGAGCCCTGCGCAGTACCCTTGACAGTGAACGGAGACGTTAGGTTGTCGTCTTTCTTCGGCTGCTCAACGGTGATCGCCCCGTAGTTCACCGGAACGTTCACGTTCTCGTTACTGTTCCGGGCGTTCACGTTCTTATTGCCATTGCTGTTGTCACTGGGAAAGGCATTCACATTTTCCCTTACTGCCGTCCCGTCGCCTTCGTCAAGATTAACGTTCTCTTCAACGACACCTGCGTTTTCATCAGCAGGAACACTGTTCTCGTTCTTGGTGTTCTTCTGACACGCAGCACCGATGAGCGTGATCGTAACGAGGGCGGCGGTAATGGTCAGCCATTTTTTCATGTGCGCACGAATCCAATGATAGAGCGTTGTACGTTACTAATCGAGTACACGTTTTTTAGAAGCGCTCTTTCGACCTATGATGATACAAGCTGATACTCAGAAAAGAAGTTGACCTTTTCATTCTTGAGAAGCACGGACTGCTGCTGAGTTGAGAGGTTGTACCTGCTGAGGTATGAGCTGACCTCGCCTGCCTCACCGTCAGTCGCAGTAAAGTTGAGTGCCGAGTAGTCAACAACGTTCTTTGAGCTCAAGAAGAGCTGCATAGGCACGATGTAATTGGAGGGATCGACTATATCCGACGTGATGAAGGGATAGGCGGTGCTCTTAGATACCTTTCCGTTCTTTACGGTGTACTTATGAAGCCCGATAGCAAACGGTGAATTCTCGAGCGCTTTTACTGAGAGACTGGAGAACGGAATACGCCCGCTGCCTGATCCAGTCGCGGCAGGACCGAATCCGAGCCCGACGATCGTGCTCTTATCCTTCCAGACGATGTCGTAGATCGTAAAGCTTGTATCCATGTACTGCTGCTCTTTTTCGAGGACGTTCGCGCTGAACTTCCTGAGCGTGATCCCGTTCGATGCAGAACCGTTCTCGTACTTTTTCTCGCAGACGAGCGCTAGTGTTGCGCTGTCAGGCGAGATTGCCATTGAGACGCACTTCGTCGTGCCTTTCGGGAGCTGGTATTCGCGGAGCTTCTCGATGCTGGTCGTCGATACGAAGAGACGCGACTTTCCCTTTGCGTTCTTTCCAAGCAGAGCAACCCACTTACCGTTCGGCGAGAACCGAGCTTGAATAACATCGGTGACCTTTAGCGTGAATAACTTTGATTTCTTTGCGTCCACGTTGTAGATGTACGATCCGGTGTTCTTCGTCGTTGCATTGTTAGAAATAACGAGCTGAGGACCGCGGGTGTTGACGAGGTAGACGCTCGATGCCTTTTTAAGGACTGATACGGTTGATGCGCCGATCGTCTGCTTCACGATTCCTTCGCTGCTCGTGTAGATGAGCGCATTCCCGCGTTTGAATACAAGGTTACTCGTGAAATCCATCATGCTCATGTTGAGGTCGGTAAACGTTGTCCCCTTGAGCTCCGAGAACGTGGATGGCGTCAGACCTCCGGGTGCGCTGATATCGGTCGACATGACAATGCTCGCCTCGACCGTTGTGTATGCACAAAGCCCAACAACGACCGACAGAATCGTTCCGACTACTTTTTTCATATGTCCCCCAGTTAAGGATACGTAGTTTTCCACACAGTCAGTATACCCCTATAACAGAACGGAACATAGTGCGCTGAAAAACATACGAAAGGCTTTCTCATGGTACAATACGGTTATGCAGGGATCAGTTCCTGTTTCGGTCAATCTCGAACAGAAGAAGGCAATTCAACATGGAGACGGCCCTCTCCTTATTGTCGCAGGAGCGGGGACCGGCAAGACGACGGTCATAACGCAGCGTATCGCCTGGTTGATCTTGGAGAAGAAGGTGCCGACCGATGGCGTTCTCGCGCTGACGTTCACGGACAAGGCAGCAACAGAGATGGAAGAACGGGTCGATCGACTCTTGCCGTACGGGTACGTGAACCTCTGGATATCGACCTTCCACGCGTTCTGCGAGAGGATATTGCGTGAGCACGCACTCGATATCGGCGTGTCCTCTGATTTCAAGCTCTTGAGCCAGACCGAACAGTGGCTCCTGATCCGGCGCAACTTCGACCGTTTCGATCTCGACTACTACCGCCCGCTCGGCAATCCAACGAGGTTCATTGCTGCGCTCATCAAGCATTTTTCCCGGCTCGAGGATGAGGACATCTCACCGGAAGACTACAGTTCGTACGCCCGCTCGCTGCGGCTCGACCGCGATGAGGAAAAGTTTACGAAGAAGCACGACAGCGAGGGCACCGAGGAAATAACCGAGGCACAGCGCATCGATGAGGTCGCTCGTGCGTACGCGACCTACCGACAGCTGTTGCTCGACGAGGGGAACCTCGATTTCGGCACGCTCATCACGACGACCATCGCACTCTTCAAGAAGCGCCCGGCGATCCTCGAGAAGTACCGCGAGCAGTTCCGCTACATACTCGTCGATGAGTTCCAGGACACCAACTGGGCTCAGTACGAGCTCATTAAGCTCCTTGGGCATCCACGGAACAACGTTACGGTTGTCGGCGACGACGATCAGTCGATCTATAAGTTCCGCGGCGCATCGGTATCCAACATCATCGAGTTTCGGGACGACTATCCGACGTGCGCCCAGATCGTCATGACGAAGAACTACCGTTCGCGGCAGAACATCCTCGATCTTGCGTACCAGTTCATCCAGCGCAACAATCCGAACCGTCTCGAAGTAGCGTTGAACGTTCCGAAAAAGGGCGTACGGAGACGGAAAAAGGCGTCGGTCCTCAAGCCGGTTTCGAAACGACTGCGGTCTTCTGATCGTCAGGATGGGACGATAGCGTTCTTGAACGGCGCAACGCAGGAGGAAGAGGCGCGCATGGTCGTAGAGCGCATTGTCGAGCATACGAGAAAGCAATCAGTGGAGTGGCGGGAGTTCGCGATCCTGGTACGCGCGAACGATCAGGCAGAACAGTTCATGCATGCGCTCGATCTCGCCGGTGTTCCGTACCAGTTCATGGCTTCAAAGGGCCTCTATCGGACGCCGGACGTGCTCGACCTCGTTTCGTACCTAAAGCTCCTCGATAACTACCACGAGAGTCCTGCGCTCTACCGCGTAATGAACCTTCCGTCGTTTAGCATTAAGCCTGACGATATCGTCGAGCTCAATGCGTACTCGCGCAGAAAGGGCATATTGCTGTATCAGACGCTCGTGCAGCACCGCGCTGTGCCGAATCTCGCTCCTGCAACACGAAAGGGGATCGATGAGCTCCTCCGTATGATCAGTACCGGTACGACGTATGCGAAAAATCACAAGGTAACCGAGGTGCTCCTCGAGTTCCTTAAGAAAGCCGGCGTTCTTTCTGAGCTCGGCAAGCGCGAGACAGTGCACGTACTCGAGCGGATCGCGATGATCCGGCGGTTCCTCGATGATATCACTGCGTTCGAGCAGCGCCACCTCAATGCGACCGTTCATGAATTCCTCGAGTACCACCAGCTGCGGCTTGATTCAGGCGATGCAGGAAGCCTTGCCGGAACGTCGGAACCGGATGTTGATGCGGTCCGCATCATGACCGTACACGGCGCAAAGGGACTTGAGTTCAGCTACGTCTTCATTGTCCAGCTCGTCGATCGGCGGTTCCCGACGACAGAGCGCAAGGAACCGATCGACATTCCGGAACCGCTCATTCGTGAGATCATCCCGGAGGGCGACGTGCACCTTCAGGAAGAGCGGAGACTTCTCTATGTCGCCATGACGAGGGCGAAACTGGGGCTGTACTTCACTGCAGCTGAGGATTACGGCGGTTCCCGCGCTAAGAGACCGTCACGGTTCCTCTACGAGCTCGGCTTTGTACAGGAAGAGCCGAAACGGAAGCACGCGCGACTTGCAATGCTCGAACGGCCCGAAAGAAAGCCTCTCGGCGCGAGCGATATCCGTTTTACCGGAATGAAGTACAGCTTTTCCGCGCTCCGCTCATACGAAAAGTGCCCCTGGCAGTTCCGCTACGCGTACGTGCTCAGGGTTCCGGTCGGCGGGAACAGCCTCCTGTCGTACGGCGAGTCGATGCACACGACGCTGCAGCGGTTCTTCCAGCTCGCGAACGATCGGGCGACGGCTCGTCAGGGCGGGCTCTTCGGGGAGAAGGAACGATCGGGTACGGACAAGCAGCTCGTGACTCTCGATGAGCTTCTGAAACTGTACGAAGAATCGTTCATATCCGACTGGTACGAGAACGAAGCCCAGCGGGAACAGTTCCGAAAACGAGGGGTCGCCGCGCTCAAGCAGTTCTACGAGAAGCATGCAGCTAAACTACCTACGGTAATCGGCCTTGAACAGGGATTTAACCTAAAACTCGGCCGCTATACGATCGCCGGCAAAATAGACCGCATCGATCTTGTTGCCGCCGATCCCGCTACGAAACGGAACCGCGTCAGGATCGTCGACTACAAGTCAGGACGTTCGCGTGAGATGGAGCGCGAGGATAAGTACCAGCTGTTCATGTACGCCCTCGCCGTCAAGGACCCGAACATCTATAATGCAGAGGTCGAGAAACTCACCTACTACTTCCTTGACGACGGTGTTGAGGCTGACGTTGCTTACTCCGAAAAGGACCTGGAAACTACGAAGGGCTGGATAACATCGGCCGTCGAAGCGATTTCAGCCGGAAGGTTCGAGCCGACGCCCGGGATGGCGTGCCGGTACTGCGACTACCGTGATATCTGCGAGTATCGCGAATGATGATATAGTAGTTCATAGGAGAAATCACGATGAAGAAACCTAAGATCGGCATTGTCGGATACGGGATGGTCGGAAGAGCCGTACACGCATGGTTCACGCGAGCGGCGATCTACAGCCCACGCCAGTTTCCTGACGGAATGGAAAAGGTGAACCGTGCGGATATCGTCTTTCTGACCGTACCGACGCCGTATCACCCGAAAACCGGATACGACGTGCGTATGGTCAATGATGCAACGAGAAAGATAACCGGCCGTAAGATCATCGTCCTCAAGTCGACCGTACTGCCTGGCACGACCGCGGCACTGCAGCGGAAATTCCCGAAGCATACGTGGCTGTTCAATCCGGAATTCCTTCGCGACAAGACGGCAGTGCAGGATTTCCTGAAACCCGACCGGCAGATCATTGGACTCGCTAGGAATAGTTCGCGGCATCGGCGTGCGGCGAGGTTCGTCATGAAGCTCCTGCCGCGAACACCGTATGACGCCTTTACGACTACTACGGAAGCAGAAATCATTAAACTCGGCGCGAACTGTTTTCTCGCGACAAAGGTCGTCTTTGCGAATATGGTATACGAATTGTGTAAACGGCTCAATGCGGATTACGATGCTGTGAAAGAGGGGATCGGCCGCGATCCTCGAATTACGACGAGCATGATGAAGGTGCTGCAGGACGGGTATCGTGGATACAGCGGAAAATGCTTTCCAAAGGACATGGGTGCGCTCGTCTGGTACGGAAAAAAGACGAAACATCGGTTTCCGTTGCTTGAGATAGCGGATGCGACCAACTGGAAATTGCTTCCGAAACGCCAGCGTCATCGGTAACTCTATGGATGCGCTTCCCGAACAACGGTATCGAGATCGCGCTGGCTGCATTGCCATTGCCGACAGCCACCTTTTAGTAATTAGGCGCGTTCATCCCCGCTACGGCGAGTACTATGTCTTTCCCGGAGGCGGAATGCATGAAGGAGAACAACCGGTAGATACGATATACCGTGAACTGTACGAGGAAACCGGTCTTCACGTCACGGTCGGGAGAGAGGTCATGTTCGGGTCGACGCCACAAGGAAAGATTCAGCACTACTTTCTCGTCGAGACGCCCAAGGTTCCCGTCACATTGCCTGCGCAGGCTGAGGAGAACGAACCTGAACGCAGGAAAGAGCGCGGGACGTACGAACCGATGTGGGTACCGCTGGATACGGTACCGACGCTCAAGTTGCAACCAAACGTCATTAAGGAGAAGGTGCTCGAATGCGTCAGCGGCAGCTTCCCTGATCATCCTGTCGACGTCGGTGATCTATATTCGGTCAGACGGTGATGTATGAAATAAGAGGATGAAACGAAGAGCGGCCTCGTGGCCGCTCTTTGATTTTTACTAAGCGTCTATTAGCTTGAGAAGACCGTATCGTGGTATTCCCAGAATTTATCCTGTTCAGCCGCGCACTCCGATCCTTCAGCAAGGCCGCGGGCATACAGATGGATCGACTCGAGCGGGAAGTGTCGGAAGACGACTGCGAGATTATTATAGTCGGATAAAGCCTGCTGAACCGTTGCATTGAACGCCTTGCAGTACGGACACTGGAAGTCCGAATACTCAATCAGGTATACTTTCGGCTTACTCGCTCCTTCAACATGATCGTCCTTCGTCACCGCTGGGACGTTCACGGATCCCTTCGTCCCCGAAATTGCAGCGTCGATCGCGCTCTTCAGCTGCGCATAGGGGACTGCACCGGAAACCTCTGTGCCGTTGATGTAGCTCGTTGGTGTGCCCTGTACACCGGCCGTTGTTGCGCTTTGGATAATGCCGTCGATTTTCGACGTATACTTTTTCGCATCGTAGCAGTCGGCGAATTTATTTTGGTCGAGACCGCTGATCGTACTTGCGATCCTGATCGGATCGTACAGTGCAGCGTCAGCCGCGCTCGTATCAGTGTTCGTATTCGTTACAGCTGCTGTGTTAGTGTTCTTCGACGTTTTCGTTCCGCCGGTACCGTTAACGGCAACGATGACGAGCGCAACGATCGCCATAACGGCGATTCCGGCTGATAGACCGAACGCGAGCGTCAGTTTTTGAGGATCCTGGAGGAACGATTTCCCTGATCCCGGTGTCTGTTTCCCATTTTCCATAAGGCAGTTGTTTTGAATAATTAAAAAATCTACTACGAACTGTAGTACTATACCATACTGTTAGAAAAACGCATATTTTATTGCTGTGGAAAACCGTATCAGCGTCATTTCAATAGTGCTAAAAACGCGAAAAAAACTTGTAAAAAGCCTAAAAAAATGATACTCTAGAAGTATTCTAATTAGCGGGTCGCGTTTCCCTAACGATACCGATGCGCGACCAGTAAAGAATCAGCTTTTCTTCAGCATGTCGCTCACGCGTTACCTCACCATCATGGGAATAGGAACAGCCATCTCATCCGCCTCATGGATCATCGTATTGATGTTCATTGATCCTGAGACGATCGGATTTGTCGGCGTTGCTCTCTTCTTCGTCAGCTTCTTCCTGATGATATTCGGGATCGCATCGATCGTCGGCTTTGTCGTTCGGAGGCTCTTCCAGCGGTACGAGGTCGCATTCAAGCTGGTCGCGATTTCATTCCGCCAAGCGATCCTCATCGCGCTGATGCTTTCCGGAACCCTTTTCCTGCAATCGAGGCGCTTGTTCACGTGGTGGACGTCTATCCCGTTGCTCGTGTTCCTCTCGCTCGTCGAAGCGTTTTTCGTCGCGCGTTCGTCAATAGGAAGACACTCCGAACCAAAGGAGAACCATGGAACGTGACCTCGTCACACTGCGCGATGAATCGCTCGCTGCTATTGTTGCGGCGACGGATGCCGCTGACCTTAAACGGATCGAATCATCGGTCCTCGGCAGGAACGGTTCGTTCACGCTCCTCATGAAGAGACTTCCTGAGGTTCCGGTCGACGATCGGCCGCGTATCGGGAAGGCCGCACAGGACGCGAAGCGTACGATCGAACAGGCGCTCGAAGAGCGAAGACGTTCTTTTGGAGCAAAAAAACAGATGTTCGATCCGACACTGCCAGGAGAACGTCCGCTCCGAGGCCACCAGCATCCGCTCACGCGGTATACACGACGCATGCTCGAGGTGTGGCGCAGCTTCGGCTACGACGTACATGAGGGTCCCGAGCTCGAGAAGGACTGGTTCAACTTCGAGGCGCTCAATATTCCGAAGGACCATCCCTCGCGGGACATTCAGGATACGTTTTTTATCAAAGGGTACCCCGATCTCGTTCTGAGGACGCATACCTCGACGGTGCAGCTGCGATCCGTGTTCTTTCATAGAAAACCGCCGTTGAAGTGCGTTGAGATCGGTCATGTGTACCGCCACGAGGCGACGGATGCGAAGCATGAGTCGATGTTCACGCAGTGCGACGGTATCGCTCTAGATCGGCACCTCACGATGGCGCACCTTGTCGGTACGCTGACGATCTTCCTTAAAACGCTCTTTGGTAAGGACACGAAGATCAGGGTACGGCCGAGCTATTTCCCCTTCGTCGAACCGGGTATCGAGATCGACATGCAGTGGACCGTGAACGGGAAGACGACCTGGCTTGAGATGCTCGGTGCTGGCATGGTGCACCCGAACGTCTTAAAAAGCATGAAGCTCGATCCTAAGGCGTGGCGCGGATTCGCGTTCGGTATGGGCGTTGACAGGCTCATGATGCTGGATTCCGGCATTTCTGATATCCGTCTTTCGTACAGCGGTAACCTTGATTTTCTTACGCAGTTTTAACTCATACATCAAAATGCCAGAGAGACCACCGATCGGAGAAGAGATACTAGAGAGGCTGCGCGTTATTCTGCGCGATGCCGCAGTTCGGATAGAGCGTCCGTCAGAGGAGGGACCCGTGAATCCGAGGCACGAACGGATCACGCGCGCAACCATGATCACGGGCGCCCTTGATGTATTGCTACAGGAAAGTTCCGTACTTACAGAAGAAACCCGCGAGAAACTGGTAGGGCTACGCGAGCAGCTTGTTGAGAGCGTCAATGAGACTAGTGCTGATACGGATGCATACCTCATACCTGCTCGGGAAATCATTACCGCTCTTTCGTCGTTCACGAACGGTCCGTCAGAAGGATCAGAACAGGAGGTGCGATCCGCATGAAAGTACCGTTATCGTGGCTAAAAAAGTTCGTTCCGAAGGCGTCCTCGCCGCGAAAGGTAGCTGAACGTCTTACCATGGGCGGCATTGAAGTTGAAGAGGTGATCGACTACGGAAAGGTATACGATAAGATCGTCGTCGGTGAGATCGTACACATCCGGCCGCACCCGGCAGCCGATAAGTTACGACTGGCTTTCGTTGCTACCGAGAAAGACGGGAAGCCGCTTGAGGTTGTATGCGGGGCACCGAACATCGCCATCGGACAGAAAGTAGCGTTTGCTAAGGTGGGCGCCCATCTCCCGAACGGCATGGTCATGGAAGAGCGTCCGATACGCGGCGTTGTATCACACGGCATGATCTGCTCAGAGGATGAGCTGGATCTCGGTAAAGCGCACGATAAGACAATGGAACTGGATCTTTCCCTTACGCCTGGCACGCCGTTCGCGCGAGTGATCGGCCTTGATGACGTCGTGCTCGACGTTTCCGTTCCCGCGAACAGGAGCGACCTCATGTCAGTACGGGGCATTGCCTGGGAAGCGGCTGCGCTCATGGGTTTGCCGTTCCGTTCGAAGGCTATGCTGCCTTCTGAATCCACTGTGCCTGCGTCACGCTCGGTCCGTGTGCGTATTGCATTGCCGAAACTCTGCCCTCGGTACACTGCGCGCGTCATAAGGGGGATCCGCGTCGTTCCGTCGCCTGCGTGGCTTCAGTATATCCTGCTGCTTGCCGGTATCCGCCCGATCAACGCGGTTGTTGATGCGACAAACTACGTAATGCTCGAGTATGGCCAACCCCTTCACGCTTTCGATGCGAAAGCGCTCTCGGGTAACGGCATTACCGTCCGTACTGCCGTGAAAGGCGAGCGTGTTACGACCCTCGACAGCATTGAACGTAACCTCGATCCTTCGGTGCTCGTCATTGCCGACGAAAAAGGGCCTATCGCGCTTGCTGGGGTCATGGGGTGTAAACACAGCGAAATCTCCGAAAGGACGACTGATATCATCCTTGAATCGGCGATCTTCGATCCCGTTTCCATACGACGGACCTCGCGGAAGCTTGGGCTTTCCTCAGAAGCGTCGCTCCGGTTCGAGAAGGGATTGCCGTTACGCTTGCAGGAGCAGGCAAGCAGCGCAGCAGCAGCGCTCATCGCTGAACTCTGCGGCGGCACAGTCGAACGCGGTATCGTGTCCGCGGGTACTCGTAAACCCCGGAAAACGGTCATAGCAGTGAAGCCTGAAACGTTTTCTGAAGTACTTGGGACTCAGGTGTCGGAAGCAAGCGCACGGCGCGCGCTTGAGCGGCTCGGTTTCATAGTTTCAGGAACGAAAGCATCCTGGAAGGTCGCCGTACCGTACTGGCGGCTCGACGTGCAGCTTCCAGCTGACCTTATCGACGAGGTCGGGCGGTCCATCGGATATGAGCGTCTCCCCGAGATCCTTCCGCAAATGGAGTTCATCCCGAAACCGCTCCCTGAGCTTATAAAGCTCAAGGATGACATCATCGACGTGCTCGTAGGGTTCGGTTTTACCGAAACGATCTCGCACGCCTACTACGGGAAACCGTGGGCGAGACAGATCGGGGGACCGCACTACGAGATCCAGAATCCCCTCGATGCATCGCAGGAATTTTTGCGGAAAAGTCTCTTGCCTCAACTTCATTCGATCGTGCGCGCAGCGGTCAAAGCAGGATCCGACGCACGGGTGTTCCAGATCGGGCGCGTCTTTGTCCCAACGGAAGGAAAGCCAATCGAGCAGCAGCAGCCGTGGAAGCTTGCGATCGGAATGGCGTTTAAGCCGAAACCGGGATACTGCAATGGCAGGAAGATCATCGGCGTGCTCGATGAGCTGTTTCGGGCACTCGGCATTCTCTCGATGGTCACGAAGAACACTGAACCGGTTATTGATATGACGACCTACCCTGGTCGCGTCGTCGAGTGGATCGAGATCGATATTGCGTCCATGCGCGACAACTTTGCGCCGCTAATGGCCAATCCGCTCCCGAAGTACCCTGCTGTGTACCGTGACATATCGCTCTGGATCCCGCTTACCGTAACGTACCACGTTGTCGACGAAATGATCCGACAATCGGGAAAACCCCTTCTGGAATCAGCCGAACTTTTCGATGTATTTGAGAAGGAAAATAGGCGAAGTCTTGCGTTTCACCTGACGTTTAGGTCGAAGGAACGGACATTGACTGAAGACGAAATTTTGGCTAAAATGAAAGTAATTACAGGCAAACTTAAGTCACTTGGTGCAGAGCTCCGGTAAAGCCAATTTTCAATGGAATTATCAACAGTACAACCATCACGAAACGCGGGTAGAGCCACTCTAACGGAGCAAGCGGATGAGACTGATACGCTGAAGACCGACCGCGAAAATATGAAAAAGCTCATCACGCGTTTAAAGCGCTCGGCCCGCATTAAGAAATCATCCCGGTAACGGATTATGCCGAAGAAAAAAGAACAGAAAAAACAGGAGTACACCGCGAAGCAGATCACTGTGCTCGAAGGTCTCGAGCCGGTGCGGAAGCGTCCCGGCATGTACATCGGGAACACTGCCTCGGAAGGTCTCCACCACCTTGTCTGGGAGGTCGTCGATAACTCGATCGACGAGGCAATGGCAGGCCGGTGCGATCGGATCGAGGTGCGCCTCGAACCGGGGAGCAGGGTGTCCGTTTCCGACAACGGCAGGGGCATTCCTGTTGACAAGCACCCACAGACGAAGAAATCCGCGCTCGAAACTGTCCTTACCATGCTGCACGCCGGCGGAAAGTTCGGTGAGGGAGGTTACAAGGTTTCAGGTGGTTTGCATGGCGTTGGCGTTTCCGTCGTGAACGCGCTGTCGAGCTGGATGCGCGCCGAAGTGAGGCGCGACGGAAAGCTCTGGGTGCAGGAGTATAAGCGCGGTAAACCGACCGGAAAGGTATCGGCAGTTGGCGCAGCCCGCGGGACCGGAACGACGATCATGTTCGAGCCTGATCCCCAGGTTTTCACCGTTCTTGATTTTAACTTACAGACCGTTCTCGATCACCTTCGGCAGCAGGCGTACCTCACGAAGGGTGTAACGATCCACGTCATCGATTCCCGCCTACGGCCCTACAAGCAGTACACCTTCTACTTCGAGGGCGGGATCGAAAGCTACGTTAAGCACCTGAACCACAACAAGGACGTCAAGCACGTCGGCGTCTTCTACGTCGACAAGGAGGTCGATAAGGTCCGTGTCGAGGCTGCGTTGCAGTACACAGAGGACTACAAAGAGACCGTCTTCTCTTTCGCGAACAACATCTTTACAACCGAGGGCGGCATGCACCTCATAGGCTTCCGGACGGCGCTGACTAGAAGCATCAATAACTATGCCCGGAAGCAGGGGTACCTTAAAGAAAAGGACGAGAACCTGACAGGAGATGACATTCGCGAAGGGCTGACCGCCATCATTTCCGTCAAGGTTCCAGTACCGCAGTTCGAAGGGCAGACAAAGTCGAAGCTCGGCAATGCCGAGGTGAAGTCCGCCGTCGACAGCGTCGTTACGGAAACCCTGTCGGAGTTCCTTGAAGAGCACCCGCGCGATGCCGAAGCAATGGTCGGCAAGGTTATACTTGCGCAGCGCGCACGCGTCGCAGCCCGCGCTGCACGCGAAACCGTCTTGCGGAAGGGCGCTTTGGAGGGCATGACGCTCCCGGGAAAGCTCGCGGACTGCAGTTCACGGGACGCGAGCAAGAGCGAGATCTTCATCGTTGAGGGGGATTCTGCCGGAGGAAGCGCAAAACAGGGGAGAGACCGCGAATTTCAGGCAGTTCTGCCGCTTAGGGGCAAGATCCTGAACGTTGAGCGCGCGCGGCTCGATAAAATGCTCGCGAACAACGAGGTGAAGTCTTTGATCATAGCGCTCGGCACGAACATCGGCGAGCAGTTCGACATTTCGGGGCTCCGCTACAACCGCATCATTATCATGACCGATGCAGACGTCGACGGCGCGCACATCAGGACGCTCCTTCTGACGCTGTTCTACCGGTACTTCCCTGACCTCATTTCGAAAGGACACATCTACATTGCCCAGCCGCCTCTCTACCGTGTTGGGAAAGGTAAAGAGCACCACTACGCGTTTTCCGACGACGAGCGCGACAAGTTCATGAAGCAGCTGGCGTCAAAAGGCGCAGAGGAAAAGGCAAAGAAACCGATAAAGGGAAAACCGGTGAAAAAGGACGTAACGCTGACGCTCGAAGGAGCGGTCATCGGACTCGAGCAGGAAGGGGAGACGCCCGAAGGCGAAACGGTCTCGATAGGAACTGGCGTTTCAGTACAGCGCTACAAGGGCTTGGGCGAGATGAACGCGGAGCAGCTTGCTGAAACCACTATGGATCCGAAGAGCCGCATCATGAAGCAGGTCACGATTGAGGACGCGGAAAAGGCCGACGAGATATTCGATATCCTCATGGGCGCAGAAGTCGCACCTCGCAAGCGCTTCATCACGACGCACGCGAAGTCAGTACAGAATTTGGATATTTAATATGTACGATCAAGATAAGGAAAATGAACCGGATCAAAAGCAAAATGATCCGAGTGTTAAAATTGAAAAGGGAGTTGCTGTTCCAACATATCCAACAAAAGAGCCTAATCAGGAAGAGGATAAGAATAAAAAATGACTGGAGACTTTCGAAACAATAACATCGATTTACTTAGAAAGGAAATATATCGCTTCACTGAAGCGGCGAATTCGACATTTAGGGAAGTAATAACCCAAGTGATTGTAGTTTCTACTGTGTTTCTTACTGCATCAGCTTTTTTGCTTCAAAAAAATCCAAGCGTTTCACTTAAACATTCATTGATTTATGATTGGATAGGATTTGGTATTTCAATATTATGTGGAATTATTCAATTATTCATTGAGTATAATTTTATTAATACTTGGGCAAACGCAAAAATTGATACAATGGATGAGTTTTATAACGATGAATCTATACAAGATTTAGGTTCACTTAAGAAAATAGTTGACAAACATCAGGGTGAAGATAAGGTTCCAAGAAAATCATCAACTTTGTTTTTTATAATTCAAGGCATTTCATTTTTTCTGAGTTCAATTGCACTTGGTGTAATAGTTTTCCAAATATTTAAATAAAATGAACCCCGATCTCGATAAACGTTTAAAAGAACTCGAAAAGGAGGATATTATTTAATTGCTTGTAGTGGTACGATTAGATTGTCAGTTTGTCCACAAGCTCATTATTTAACCAGAACAATATGCCAAAATACGCAGTGCTCAGTGCGATAATCGCCGCGGCACTTCTGTTGCCCGGACAGATCGCTTCAGCGTCTTCTAGTCCTACCGATCAGCTGGTAAAGACGCTACAGCCGATTATCAGCCAGCTCCACTCTCAGGCCGGGACCGTCAGCATTCAGGGTAAATCGTACACCAGTAAAAAGAACGGGTTTACGCTGACCTTGCCAACGGGGTGGGTAAAGTTAACTCCTCCAGCAGGTATACTTTTTGCGGCCCAGCCAGCCGACAACACAAGCGTTGAATGGCTGTTTGCCGTGACAAAGTACAAGACCCAAAAACAGGCCGACACCGCTAGTCATACCTTACTGAAGCACCCCAAGGATTATGGCCAGCTACTCCTGACCAGTTTACAGACACAGTTTCCCACTGCTACCTGTGTTCTTGACCGGGCTTTTAAAAAAACCATCGGTGGTTATATCGGCGGTCGGGCGGTCGTGACCTGCACCATGGAGGGTAGCACCTATACCTTTGGCGTCTTTTCCTACGTCCGCAAATTAAATTACTACAGCGTAACGTTCATGGCTCCCCAGTCCGCATATGCCACGTACTCGGCCCAGGTTGATTCGATCATCAAGAGCCTGAAATTTACGAAGTAGATACTTGGCGCCGGCGTCCCGCATCATGAAGCAGGTCACGATCGAGGACGCAGACAAGGCTGACGAGATTTTCGGCATCCTTATGGGTGCCGAGGTCACGCCGTGCAAGCGTTTCATCACGACACACGCGAAGAGTGGGCAGAATTTGGATATTTAAGAAATGAAGGGAATTAAAGGACCACGCTCAAAGCATGAGGGTCTAATTGTCCAATTATTTTATATATATGTTGTTGTGGCGATATTGGTGTTGATATATTTATTCGCAAGCGGTAAGTAATCAACTCGTGGACGACTGGCACAGGCCGCTTGTAGTGGAATTGAACAAACTCTTGAAGAAATATCAGACCACGAAGAGCTGATTAACGGGACTTCTAGAGATTGCTGTTATTGTCCATAAACGCACATCGTCGGGACCTCTCGCGGTTGCTCGAGGTGACGACTTGTAGATAACTGTCACTTCGAGGCGAAGCCGAGAAGTCCCGTGGCTTGACTCTCGGTCATCGGTGATTAATACTATTTGTAGACAGTCGGCGGCGTAAAGGACACCATGCGCCGTTTCTTTGTCTACATCCTCTGCAACGAACGCCGGACGGTTTTCTATACCGGCATCACCAACGATATCGCACGCCGCATTGCGGAACACCGCAGCGGCCAGTTCCGTGACAGCTTCACCTATCGATACAATGCGTGCCGTTTGGTGTACGTTGAAGAATATTCTACGGCGTATGAGGCTATTACAGCAGAAAAACGAATAAAGGATTGGCGTCGCAGTAAGAAAATCAAACTAATCGAATCGTTGAATCCATTGTGGTATGACCTTACTAGTCGACTTTATTGATTTTTGTGATAGTATATCGGCATGGACCCTGACCTCGACAAACGCCTTGCTGAACTCGAAAAGAAGGTCGATGAAATGGCTGCGACTATGCGGCGCGTATGGGTGATCTATAAGTGGACGATGATCATCACGATCGCGCTCATCGTGCTTCCGCTCATCGCGATGGCGTTCGTGCTGCCGAGTTACATGAAGTCGTTGGATATCAATGGACTGATCGGATAAGCATATAACCCGCCTAACTTTTTTTTGACCTTGACCTCCCCGAGGTCAGGTGTTAGGGTGCGGACGTCTTGGGAACGGAGATTTCGGTCTCCATTGGTAGCAACCAATCACCAAGGGGAGGGTCGCACGATGAGTGCGAGAGAGTCCTTTGACAGGTTGACGGCACAACTCAAGTTGCTGGCGGTGCTCGGCTACGTGAGGATCGGAAGCGAGGTCTTCGAGAACACGGTGATGCCACGCGGGGCGCAGGCGACGTGGGACCAGATCTCCGGCGTCCTCGCCGAGGAGTCGCACAGGGCGTTCACGTCCGACGGCATCGGTGAGGCGCTCGAGGAGATGGACCGGGTCGGTTTCGACGGACTCTCCATCCACGAGGAGCGGCTCGTCCGTCGGCTCCAGCTCTCCTGGAAGAGGGCGCGCGCGTTGCCCGCGAAGCTCGTGGGGGACGAAGCGGCGATCATCTCGCGAGCGCAGGCGGCTCGGAAGGAAGCGAGGGAGAAGAACGACTGGCAGCTGCTCGCGCCGCACTTCGCCGCGATCCTGGACTGCGTACGGGAACGAGCAGTGTGTCTCGGCGGGGAACTGGACGACAGCGATTCCCTCTACGACGCCATCCTGCCGAGCTTCGACGTCGGTCTGACGGTCAACGAGCTGCGCGAGACGTACGGCGAGCTCAAAGGATGGCTCATCCCGTTCCTCGAGCGGTACTGGAGGGAAGGCCGGCCGATGCTGACCGATTCGCTCCATCGTGAGGTTTCCCTCACGCGGCAGCGGCAGCTCGTGGAGGGTCTCGCAGCTGCGGTCGGTTTCGACTTCAGCAGCGGGTTGCTCGCTAGCGTCGATCACCCGTTCATGGAGACGCTTGCGCCGGGCGCGGTCGTCATCAGCACGTGGTACGACCCGAAGAACCCGGCAAAGGCGATCTACGGACTCCTGCACGAAGCCGGTCATGGGATGTTCGAGCAGGGCCGCGATCCGGCGCTGCTGAGCTTCACCATGCCCGACCGGAACAAGCTGTTCTGCGGCTCGCACAGCAACCACGAGGCGCAGAGTCGGCTCGTCGAGGTTTTCCTGGGGCGCAGCTTGCCCTTCATCAAGTACCTCGTGAAGACCGTGCCGGAGTTCTCGGGCTGCAATCCCATGGAGCTCTACAGGGCTGCCAACGCGATCGTGCCGACGCCGATCCGCGTCGACGCCTGCGAGATCATGTACCCGCTCCACATCATCATGCGGACGGAGCTCGAGCAAGAGCTCCTGTCGGGGCGGCTCTCGGTGAAGGACCTTCCGGAGGCGTGGGGGGCGAAGATGCGCGAGTACCTCGGCATCGAACCGCCGACCGACGCCGAAGGCGTCATGAAGGATCCGCACTGGTACGGCGGGTGGTTCGGCGGCTTCAACTCCTACGCCCGCGGTATGCTGATCGCCGCGCAGCTGATGGCGACGTACCGTGCCGCCTGCCCGGACTGGGAGGCGGAGTGGGAAGGCGGCGACTTCGGGTCGCTCCGTGCGTGGCTTGCCGAGAAGGTCTATCCGTTCGGTCTCGTCTGTACGACGAACGAGCTGCTCGCCGACGCGACGGGTGGCCCGATGATCGCCGGCTACTGGCGCGACCACATCGAGGAGAAGTTTGACGCGCTCTGCTTCGCGAAGCAGAGCGTCTGAAGAAGGAGGAAGCACATCACGGGGCCTGCTGGGACAACTGTCTCGGCGGGCCCTCAACACGTTCGCACACGACCAAAGTGTGTTTTTTCGTGGTGGTATGTCATACTGGATGCATGATCCGCGCGGTTCTCTTCGATATCGACGGAGTGCTGTTGGATTCGCTTAAGGCGAATACAGAACACTACCAGCGGGCGTTTTCGCATTTTGGGTATGCTCCGCCGGCTGAAAAGGATCTTGCCGAAGTACATCATATGCCGGCAAAAAGATTCATCCGATATTATTTACCTACAATCTCGGACGAGCAGGTTGAACGCGTGTTTGAATATTTGCAATCCTTGCCCCAACGCCAGGAACTTTTTGAAGTACCAAAAGACGCTACCGAGACCGTGCGGTCACTGTCTACAAAATATCGTTTAGCAGCGGTTTCAGCGAGGACGCACGCAGCGATGGAGGGAGTACTGACGTTTCTGGATATTCGCTCGTTTTTCGAGGTTTTGGTCGGGTTTGAAGATACGACTGTTCATAAACCAGACCCAGAGCCCTTGCTTGTGGCAGCCCGAAGGCTCAAGGTCAATCCTGACGAGTGCGTGTACGTCGGCGATATGCAGGCGGATATCGACGCTGCCCGTGCCGCTGGGATGAAAATGATACACTACAGCACCGAAGTGGTTTCAGGGAGTCACAAGACAGTCTCTCGTTTTCAGGATATCGTAACAATCATTCGAGCGCTTGGATAACGAGCAACAGTTTCCACCCCGGATCTTTCGAAGACCCGGGGCGGGTTTTTTGGTGGACGGCGCTGACTACCGCCGCGTGATGAGCATGGAAGGCGGGAGACCGAGGCGTCGGCTGACGCGCTCGTGAAGCTCGTCGCCGAGCATGCGGTCGAGCGTCACCTTCCAGCGGTCGGTGAGCATTGGGGTGAAGCGGGGGCGGGGATCCTCGATACCGACGGTGAGGAAGAACTCGGGTCGCGGCATGCGCTGTCTGCCTTCAATGAACATGATCACGCCGTCGATCGGAATGTCTGCGTCCGTCCCGATGATGAACGTCCCGCGATCCGGGATCTCGAGACCCTCGAGCCGGAGCTCGGTCGGTACAGGGACCTCGACGACGCAGTACGCGCCGACCTCGAAGTACTTGCCGTTCTGGCGCATGCCGACGAAGCAGTCCTCGAGCCTCGCATACGGACGGAGCAGTCCGCTCGCGATAACCTCCGCCCACAGCGGCGGGAAGTTCATGCAGACGGTCGGCATCGATCCGCCGCCGTTGGTGAGCCCGTAGTCGCTTCCGAGCCCAAGCGACAGCGACGTCGCCGGTATCACGCTCGTCAGTTTGTCCAAGGTACGGCCCTCCGTGGTGTGTGTTGGCGTTTGTTGTGTTTGAAGTGATAGGGGAAAATAGCACGTTCTAGGGGGTATGTCAACCTTCGTACTGTCGTGTAAAGCATCAGGTAAGGAATTCAGGAACACTGTTCACATATTCGAAGAACCCCGGCACAGAATCGTGTCGGGGTCCCTCCTTACGTTCTTTGCACGAGCGTTCCTCCGTTCATTGGCATCGGGTTACGTCCCAAACCCTACTCCTCGTCATCCGCGAGAACTGGCTTTTCGGGCTCCACTGGCGCTTCCAGGGGCTTACCAGATTGGTCCAGCGCCGTGACATCGGTGTTCACGTACCATCTGCCGTCGCGGATCGTGAGCAACTTCTGCTGCCGGAGCGCCGTGACGTGCCATCCTGCCTGCTTTCCGAACTGCTCTGCGATCTTTGCAGGGAGGTTAGGGAGACCGTAGCCGTTGGAGACGAGGCGCTTCGTTGCGAGGTAGATGCTCGCCCGTTTCGGCGAAAGGCGGACGATTCTCTGTTCCCTTGCCGGTTTCGGTGCCCTGATCTCCGAACGCCACGTTCCGTTCTGGACGCGGTGCCAGAGTCTCGGTAGCCCCTTCTCGAGCTCGGCGTAGAGCTCTGTGACGCTCCCCGAGAGGAATGGGAAAGCCATGATCGTTGCGACTGGGCTTCTGCCGTCAGCAACTTTCATGACGACGAACCTGCTTCCGAGCTGGGGATACTCGATTGTCGGAAGACTGTCGGGGACGAAGTCGAGGTTCGATGTTCTCGTCGGCCTCACGTCGCACCCGAAGTGTTCAGCGATCGCCGCGAGGTACCTCGCGAGCGGTACATCCCGTGCAGCCATGGTCTCACCTCCTTCGTCTTTGCAGTGTGTGGATGTTCGGATTCTCAGCGAGCGGATCGTCACGACCCTAGCAAGAAGCTGGGGAACCGTCAACAATTGACAGTGAGGAAAACCGGGTGTAGGGTAGCGACGATCTAGTACCACGTGGTTTTCTTGAACGTCGCGTCCTTTCACATTCATGTTTGAGGGATGCGAGCTGTTGTGTTCCAGACCGGAGGTGACTCATGGCTCGGAGTAAAGCCCGCAGGACCAGGGAGGCACAAGCGGTGGACAGGGCGCGCACGGCGCTGAATGCCCGAATCGCGCGGCTCAAGCTGCGTGAGCAGAGGATCCAGCAGACCGAGCAGCGGATGCTCGAGACGATGATGGAACTCACGAGGCTGCGCGATCGGGAGTTCGAGCAGCTGTGCCAGGCTGCTCAGCGGCACTATCAGGAGCTCACGCATTCCGGCAAGGAGCAGACGTTCCGGGTGCGTTCCGGGAGGTTTGCCGGCTGGCGCGTGGGCAAACCGCGCGTTATAACCGATGACGCGGAGCGTCTTGCCCGGAAGCTCTGGCGGTCGCAGACGGGTCTCCGCTACGTTCGGAGACAGACGGTCTACACACTCAACCGCAGGCGCATCCTGAGGGAGTGGAAGCGCGCGTCTCGTCTCCACGGCGTGGATATCGCCCAGTTCCTGCAGTTCTTCGTGGCGCTCGGTCCGGTCACGAAGGCAGGGGAGCCGGTGACGCGTTCTCGGGATATCCGCAGGGTGTAGGAGGCGACATGTTCATCGTCTTGTACGTCATCGTCTTTCTCGCGTTGTGGGTCGTCCTCGGAGGCCTCATGGAAGCCGGCAGGAGCGTGCGGTATGGAGACTACGATGGCGCTATTTCAGAAGCGAAGACAATTGCATGGACGAGCGCGGTCCTGCTCGCCATCGCTACTGCCGTCTGGATCTGGAAACACCACTCACCGATGGCTTGGATACCCGCGTGCGTCGCCGGCGTCATCGCACTCGGTTTCATCGCGTACTGCCTGATTGTCATTTGGCAGTGCAGACGGGGAGAACAAGCCGCACGCACGAACATGGAATGCGGGGGATGGTGATGGATGCGAAGGAGGTTGTTAGCCATCCGTGGTTCTGGATCGCTCTTACGGTTGCAGTTCATCTGTTCGTCCGTGCTGCGCTGTGGGTGACGGGACGGCTGAGCGATCTGATCTCGCGACAGCTGTTCCAGCAGGAAGAGGGGCCGGCCGACACGGTCGACACCGGGCCGACGCTCCAGGAGTCGCTGCAGATGTTCAGGGACATGAGCCGCGTCGCGTTCGCGCGCGAGTACGAGCCGATCGAATGAATAGCGTTCTTTCAGGAGGAGGTGATCGTTGAACGCCTCGGGTAGGAAGTACTATCCGAGGCGTCTCTGTATTTTCATGAGCTGTTACGCTACGATGGTCATATATGTGCGGCCGTTACACCCTTGTCTTTGACGGGAAAGCTCTGATATCGCGGTTTAAACTTGAACCGCCTAATTTTCCACTGAACCCTCGGTTCAACGCTGCGCCGTCGCAGAGGTTGCCTATCGTGCTGAACGTTGCTCCGAAGCAGCTCCAACTCGGCATCTGGGGATTGGTTCCGGCATGGGAGCAGAAGAAACCGAATCCGCATGCGTTCATTAATGCGCGCAGCGAGACCGTGGCGATTAAACTGACGTTCAAACGAGCCGTTGAACAGCGCCGGTGTCTCGTCCTCTCCGACGGTTTTTTCGAGTGGGACAGGAGCGGAGGAAAGAAGGTCCCGTTCCGCATCACCATGAAGGACGGAAGCCCGTTCGCGTACGCGGGGATCTGGGAGCTCTGGAAGGACGTACCGACGTTCTCGATCATCACGGTTCCGTCAGATGACCTCGTCGCCAGGGTACACGACCGTATGCCGGTCATGTTCCGCCCCGAAGACGCAGGGCAGTGGCTTCAGAAAGGACTGGCGCTGTTGGACGCTCTGAAGCTTCTGCGTCCGTTCCCCTCTGAGCAGCTTACGATGTTCCCGGTGACGCCGAGGGTGAACTCAACACGATACGAATCGCCGGACGCGGTCATGCCGCTCGTCTGATCGGGAAGTGTATAAAAACACCAGCCGCTCCTGGGCGGAAGCGGGTGGTGTGTAACGCGCTAAAGGCGCGGACTTTCTATCCTTGCACGATGGTGATCGTGCCGGTCATAGACGGATGGATAGTGCAGCGGAGCGTGTGGTCGCCGACCGAGAGGTTCGAGGTATCGAGCGTGTACGTTGCTCCTGCAGCGACGGCATGGTCAGTTCCGCCGTCGACCTGGACGGTGTGGCCGGTCGAGTCGTTGTTGGTGAAGGTGACGGTGCCTCCGCGCTGTACGGTGATCGTACTCGGCACGAAGGAAAAGTTCACCAATGAAACAGCAACGGAGCTTGACGCCGTAGTGGCCGACGTATTCGTGCTGTTCGTGTTGAGGTTCGATGCCGCAGAACCGTTAGTATTCGAATTACTATTGAGGGTGTTAGCATTGAGGTTCTGGTTGAGCCCGCTGTTCGTGTTTGTGCCGGACGTATTCGTCGTTGTCGTCGTTTTCGTGCTTTTTGAACACGCCGCCCCGACAAGGAGTATCGCAATGAACACGGAGAGGGGAACAAGGTATTTTTTCATATCGTCTTTCGTAATTGATGCTACAGTTTGCCTAGGTGACTATTATTACACCGGCGTTGAGCCTGTATTTCACGCTACTGACAGTAGCTGCGAAAACGTTTGAAATATCCTGTCTTTTGCAACCGTATAGAACTATATTGGCCACATTACCCATGCGTATGACAGGACAAACGGCGGAATACTTGTACTACCTGCTCTCTCATAAAAGGGTACAGGGGGAGCGGCTTGACAAATATATTAGGTACTAATATACTTACGATCTAACTAATTATCCGTAAATAGTAAGGTTTCACTATGCCAATACGAAGACGTTCGCTCATTGAGGGGTTCATCGAATCAACGAAAGCCATAAGCAACCTCATCATGGCGGGTAAACAGACCTGCTACAAGCACTTTAACCTTCATCCCGCGCAAGCCCGCGTGCTTTACTACGTGATCCACAACCAGCCGGTGACCGTTAAGAGCATCGCAGCGGCCATGGAGACGACGTCGAGCGCTGCAACTCAGATCATCGATTCGATCGTGCGGGCGGGGTACCTCGTGCGTTCGAAAGATCGTATCGACCGGAGGAAGGTCATTGTTACCCTTTCAGCGAAAGGGAAAGCGAAATTCGTCCGGTTCCGCAATGACCATCTCACCCGTATAACCGCGCAACTACGATCGGTCGGTGATCGTGAACTCAAGCAGGTCATCGCTCTTCAGAGGAAGGTTGCATCGGACATACGTTCGGAAAAGAGTTAACTGTCTACGCATCGTCTGTTCAGTATGTTAAACATCATCACAGTCCGCTCGCTCACGAAGAAGTACGGTGATTTCATTGCGGTCGATGGCATCTCGTTCGAGGTGCAGAGCGGTGAAACCTTCGGTATCTTAGGTCCGAACGGCGCCGGTAAGACAACGACCCTCGAAATGATAGAGGGTTTAAAGTCAATCACGTCCGGGGATATAACGCTCGACGGGCATAACGTGAGCAAAGAAACGAGGCTGGTAAAGTCGCTCATCGGCGTGCAGCTTCAGGCTTCGTCGTTCTTCGATGGCCTGAACCTCGTAGAACTCGTCAATACGTTCGCGTCGCTCTACGGGAGGAAAGTCGATGCGCTGAAATTGCTCGCCGACGTCGAGCTGAAGGAGAAGGCGAAGAGCAGGGTAAAGGAACTTTCCGGCGGACAGAAGCAGCGGCTTTCGATCGCTGTAGCGCTTGTGAACGATCCGAAGGTGTTGTTCCTTGATGAGCCGACGACGGGCTTGGACCCTCAGGCGCGCCGGCACCTCTGGGACCTCGTCAATGAGGTGAAGAAGACCGGCAAGACGATCGTACTGACGACGCACTACATGGAAGAGGCGGAGGTGCTCTGCGACCGGGTAGCTATCATGGACAACGCGAAGATCGTTGCCCTGGATATGCCGATGAACCTCTTGAAACAGTCTGGCACCGCGTCAACGATCGAGTTTCACGTTGACAAGCGCTGCCCAGTCGAGCACTACAAGAACCTCCCCGCGGTCGTTGAGGCCTCAAGCGAAGATCACAAGATCCGTTTGGTTTCAACGGACCCAGAGCGAACGTTGCCGGCATTATTCGGACACGAGATCGCGTGTGAGACGAAGATCTTCAACCTGCAGCTTCGTCAGGCAACGCTTGAGGATGTGTTCCTGAAAATGACCGGGCACAGCCTTCGCGAGTGATCAATAAGGATACTGCACTATGAGCACCATAAAGACCCTCACACTATCAGCAATGAAGATGTTCGTTCGGAACCGGCAGTCGCTCTTCTTCACGCTGTTCATGCCGCTCATGATCATGGTCATCTTCGGCTTTGTCGGTTTTGACAAGGTCCCGACGACGAAGCTCGGCATCGTGAGCCCGAACCCAACTCCAGAGACGACGGCGTTCATCGACCAGCTGAAACAGGCACCGAACATGAGCATGACGTTCGGAACGGAGCAGCAGCTTCGCGACGCGATGAAGAAAAATAGCGTTGCCGCTGTATTCGTGATCCCTGACAACCTCATTCCGGCCCCCGGAGCATCATCGGTAACCCCGGCGACACAGACGGTGACCGTTCTCGAGAACGTCGGTCAGCTGCAGCAGGCGAAGACCGCAGAGTCGATCATGAGCCAGATCCTCGACAAGACGACAATTGCTATGGCGCGCGCGCCGCAATTGTTCGAACTCAAGACCGAGGAAGTGAGTGTCAGGAGCACGAAGTACATCGACTTCCTGCTCCCCGGCATCGTCGGTATGGCGCTGATGCAGATGGCGGTCTTTTCCGTCGCGTTCGTATTCGCGGACTACAAGGAGAAGGGGATTCTGAAGCGCCTTCTCGCGACACCGATGAAGCCGCAGCAGTTCGTGACTGCGCAGGTCATCACGCGGCTCCTTGTAGCGCTTGCGCAGACCGCGATCCTGATCGCGGTCGGTGTCTGGCTGTTGCATACGCACGTATACGGCTCGATCTGGCTCATCGCATTGATCGCGATCCTCGGTAGCATCATGTTTCTGGGGCTTGGGTTCACTATCTCTGGATTTGCGAACACCGTTGAATCGGTCCCAGCTATCGCGAACCTCATCGTGTTTCCGATGCTGTTCCTCGGCGGTACCTTTTTCCCGACCGACGGCATGCCGAACTGGCTTCAGCACATCGTGCAGTATCTGCCCTTGCAGTACCTGACGCACGGGTTACGCGAGGTCATGGCGAACGGTTCGGGCATCTCGGTGATCGCGCATGATTTGTACTGGATGATCGGGTGGTCGGTCGTTCTCGTGACCCTCGCAATGTTCACGTTCAGGTTCGAAGAACGAAGGGTGTAGAAGTTCGGAGAAGGAACCTGAACGGTTCCTTCTTCCGATACCTCTTCTTCCCTTGCATGGTGTCGCTCGTCGCGGCTCCACTAGGGGCCCGTCCTTCGGACACCCTGATCGTCGTCGTTTCCTCGCGACTGATATTTACATGTGCGCGACCAAAGGTCGCGCACATCGGGATACGTTCGCTTCCTAGCGACGATAATTATGCAGAGTGAACCACCCGCGTGCTGCATGCGGGTGGTCGACCTGTGCCTGGTTGAACGACGTGTGCGTCGTCGTGTCGGACGGTGCGGGTTGTGCAGGCGAAGCATTCTGTTTCGGCGCCTTCGGCTGCTTCTGAAGCGGCGTTACTTCCTTGGTCGTTCCATTACGGACGTGGAGCACGAGCCGGATGTTGCCAGCGGGGATGCTCCTGAACGAGGTCCAGATGCCGGTGCCATAGGAGTACGACGTGGCGCCCACTCTCTCGGTGACGAGATCGCTCCAGGAGCCGATGTCAAACATCCGTCGGCACGGGAGCTCGATATTGTCCTTGATCTCGTAATGCTCGTGGACGGCGATCTTGTTCGTCAGCTTGTCCTTGATGAACACGTAGATCGTATCAGTCCGCGGCATGCCGACGATAGAGACAGTCGTCACACTCGAGTCAGGACGAGGCGCAGGCTTCGCGTCGTTCGACGTGACGTACGGCAGCTGTGCGAATGCACGGTTGACCGTACAGATGGTCGCAGCGAACAGTATGCAGACGAGCAATAACTTCAGACTTCTGTACATCGGGCAACCTCCTCCTTGCGGGTGGACCGATTGGTGAAGCAGGAACCTCCAGAACGGGGCTACCTTCTCATACAGCCCCCGTCGCGTCAAGTAGCGGATTTCCGGCACTTGACACAGATACAATCGATACGGTACAGTTCCTTTAGTAACGCCCCTCCGGGGGTCTTTTAAGAGTCGAAAGAGCATGGCAAACCGCATTTCTTCCTACATACGAGAAGCTAAGGATGAGCTTCGGAAGGTCGTCTGGCCTTCGCGAAAGCAGACCGTCAACCATACGGTTTTGGTCGTGGCGATCAGCCTCTTCGTTGCCGTATTCCTCGGACTCGTCGATCTCGCTATGAACTACGGGATCGAGAAGATACTCGTCAGGTAATACACTATGCCAAAGCAGACACAGCAACAGGGACGACGCTGGTACGTGCTCCATACCTACTCCGGGTATGAGGAGAACGTTTCGCGTAACCTCCGGCAGCGCATCGAGTCGATGGACATGGAGGACAAGATCTTCATGGTGCTGATCCCGACCGAGAACAAGATCCGGATCAAGAACGGCAAGCGCAAGGTGGTAACCGAGAAGATCTTCCCCGGGTACGTACTGGTCGAGATGATCGTGACGGACGACTCGTGGTACGTCGTTCGAAATACCCCGAACGTCACTGGATTCGTCGGTTCTGGTACGACGCCGACGCCGATCTCCGATGAAGAGGTCAAAGCGTTGCAGAAGCGGATGGGCGTCGAGGAGCCGAAGTACAAGATCGACGTACAGGTCGGTTCCCCGGTCCGCATCATCGACGGTCCGTTCAAGGACTTCGAGGGCAAGGTCAGCGAACTCGACGAAGCCCGCGGCAAGATCAAGGTGCTCGTATCCATGTTCGGCCGCGAGACGCCGGTTGAACTGGACTTTTTGCAGGTTAAGAAAATTTAATAGTTAACTTTTGACATGTGACGTTTGACATTTGACAATTTCACCCGCAGTCAATTGTCACAAGTCAATAGTCAATTGTTCCCAATCACACTATGGCAAAGAAGATCAAGACAGTCATCAAGCTACAGATAACTGGCGGACAGGCGACTCCGGCTCCGCCGGTCGGAACCGCGCTCGGGCCGCATGGCCTTAACATCGCGCAGTTCGTAAAGCAGTTCAACGATAAGACAAAGGATCGTATGGGAGAAGTAACGCCGGTCGAACTGACCGTGTTCGAAGACCGGACCTATACATTTATACTGAAAACGCCGCCAGCAGCGGAGCTTCTGAAAAAGGCGGTCGGTATCGAAAAGGGGAGCGGCGATCCGCTACGGAACAAGGTCGGCAAGGTTACAAGAGCGCAGATAAAGGCGATCGCCGAGAAGAAAATGCCCGATCTCAATGCAAAGGACATTGAAGGCGCCATGCGTATCATTGAGGGTACTGCCCGGAACATGGGGTTGACCGTGGAAGAGTAGGGGGGTAGGGTTGGGTTGAAAGGATCCCAATCCTATGGAAAATTCGAATGATTCAGGCTTTTCTTTAAAGCCCAGGACTTATCCACACCGACAATTAAGGATGGTGGTAATTGTTGTGTATGCAGTGTTTTTTCTTATTGGCGTTACCCGAGTTGTTGCAATGCCAATGAAAATGCTTGCAGAAGATACCGGTGCCAGTGGTAATCCCTATGGTTGGCTGAAACTCGGGTCAGTCGTTCAGTTGGACACGATCACTGACAACGTCGGCATTGGCACAGTGACGCCGGCGGCGAAGCTTGATGTCGTGGGCGATGTTCGATGGAGCGGATCATTATTAGCTGGGGCAGTACCGTGGGCACGGCTGACCGGAGTACCGACTTTTATCGGCGGAAGCGGAACAGGCAATTACCTGGCAAGATTCACTGCTGGCACGACCATTGGCAACTCTTCAATTTTCGACAATGGCAACGTCGGGATTGGCACAACAGCGCCGAATAACAAACTGTCCATACAGGCGGACGATAACCGAGGGACCGAAGTCGGCACCGGTGCCAACACTATCGTTCTCACTCCTCGCAATACCGGCCAAGGAAATTCGCCCTTGATCGATCTGATCAATGGAGGGCCCTCCGGAAAGCGAAACATCATTATGTCAACGACCAGAGGATTGGAATTCGTTGATGTTTCTGAAGATTCCGCCTGGATCTTCCGGACGAATAATTTGATCGAGCGCATGCGGATTGATCCCAGTGGCAACGTCGGCATTGGGACGACGAATCCTGGTGCTATGTTGGAAGTTAATGATCTAAGTTCAACAAGACCAATTGGATTATATATTAACAGAAGTAACGGCGCAGCAACTGGCGCATCACCAACACTGAAGGGTCTCGTTGTTACTCAGCAGAGCGCCAATGATACTGTCAGTACTATTGCTATTGATGCAACTGCCGCACACAATATCGGCTATGGTGGAAATGTTGCTGTAAAAGGAACAGCAAATGGTATCGTATATGATACGGGCAGGGGTCCAGGTATTGGTGTATATGGTATTGGGAACCAGGCAGAAATAAATGGAGCTGGCACGGCGATTGGTGTAAAAGGAGAGGCTACTGCGGCAGGCGTACCAAGCGGATACGGTTATACTTATGCAGGATATTTTGATAACACTGCTACTGTCGGAATTCATAACTACGGGCTATATATAAAAACAGCAAGTGCGGGGACTTATGGTATTTACCAAACTGGTAGTGGAATAAACTATTTGGCAGGCAACGTCGGTATCGGGACGACGAGCCCGGCATATAAACTCGATGTCAACGGTGATGTAGGATGGAGCGGGTCGTTGCTGGCAGGTTCGGTGCCGTGGCCGCGATTGACTGGAGTACCGACTTTTATCGGGGGGAGCGGCACAAACAATTACCTGGCAAAGTTCACTGCTGGCACCACAATTACTAACTCTTCGATTTTTGATAACGGTAATGTCGGCATTGGGACGACAAGCCCTGGAGCCAAGCTCGACGTGGCTGGGACTATGAATGCCACCGGTGCGGCGTCGTTTGGAAGCGATGTTAACTGGGCCGGAACTCTCACTGGCGGTAACGTGCCGTGGCCGCGGCTGACGACGTTTCCCGCAGCTTGCCCGGCTGGTCAATATGTGAGTGGAGTCGGTAGTTCTCTCTCGTGCGCAACTCTTCCAGCTTCAGTCAGCGGCAGTGGAACCGGAGGCACAACCTATGGGTATATTTCCAGATTTAACGGCAGCACATCGATCCAGAACTCCGGTCTTTACCAAAACGGATCAGGTATTGGAATCAACACTACCGACCCGCAATATTTTTTGGACGTAGCTGGCTGGGCGCGGATCGAAAAGCTGATTATTCCGCAAAATACTGGTGCTTTAGCATTTGGGAATTGGAATCCACACATTTCTGCTGATACGAATGGTAATGGAGGTACAGATTTCAATTTTTGGAATACAACGAGCGGGAATCCTGCGGGGAAGATAAATTTCCGGTCATATGATGGCGGAGCCTTTTGGATGACCATTGGCAACGACGGTAATGTTGGTATCAATACCACCAATCCTAAGAGCAGACTACAGGTAGCAGATGGTTACATTCAAATCCCCACCACCACCATGCCCATAGATGGTGATTGTGACGAAGCGTCTGAATATGGACGGATGACAGTCTTTGAATCTTGGTTGATGGTATGCACGCCATCATCTGGTTGGCGGGGATTATGATTAATTAAGTGTATTAGGAAGTCGATTATTACGTGAGTAAAAATCCGTTCACATTGCCAATTTCTCGTGGCTTTGGTAGTCTGTGAAGGTACTGTAAGCATTTTTTTAGGGTACTGCCTGGAACATGGGCATTACCATAGAGGGATAACACTATGGGGACCATCGGCATGTTTATGGGGTTTTTGAGCCCGGTCGCCATCATCGGGATTATCCTGTTCTTCATCATGGCGATCGTTGCCGAGTCGAAGGCAGCTGGCAAGGGAGGCGCGGTACGTTCCGCGTTCTCATACGCGGTATCGCTCGTCATGCTCCTCATCATCGTGGCCGCGTCGGCGTTCCTCCTACAGGAAGGGTTACGCGCGTGGGTATTCACGAAAGCCGAGTCATCGGCCGTATCGGGCATCCCGCCGGTACTCACCCTCTCGGTCGAGAAGACCGCCGAGGGACCGGGCGCGGCGTATGCGTGCACCGATTCGTGTCAGTTCAATGCCGTCGATAAGGGTACCCTTTCCGCATGGAAGAATGACTATGCCTCGTGGAGGGACAACAACACGACGACCGGCGCCTTTACGACCTACCAGAAGCGCACCATCGTCAATGCGTTCTCGTTCCTGATCGTCGCGATCCCGCTGTTCTGGTGGTTCTTCATCCGCATGGTGCAGCGTGAGCAGCGGAAAGCCCGCGCCGAGGGTATGGTGAAATCGGGTCCGCTGCGTTCGTGCTACTTCTACCTGGTCGCGTTCACGGGCCTGGTCGGCGTCGTCGTCTCCGGCGCGCTCCTCATTAACCTCGGTCTGAAGAATGTGATGGGCCTGCAGAAAGGTTCGAGCACTTCATCGCCCGCGATGGTCGACGTTGCGTATGAACAGAACGGTGTGAAGAGCGTCATCAACTGCACCGACAAGTGCGCATTCACGGTCGAGGACAAGGCGCTGGCCGAACAGTGGCTCGTCGACTACGATGCCTACCGGAAGACCACTATGGGTGGTGGAAGCAACAGTGCGCAGACCGATCTCTCGACTTTGATCCCGATCATCTTGGTCACCGCGCCGTTGTTCCTGTACCACTTCATCACGATCCGAAGGGAAACCGCAGAAGAAACGCCGAAAGCACCGGCCAATCCGACGGCCAGCGTATAAACAGCAATTATTAATTTTGTGGGACTCTGCCTTTGCTCTTTTGAGCTTCGGCAGACAAGCTTCAGGTGAGCTTGTCCGCTGTAGCTCCGTAGGGGCGCAAGCGGAGGTTCGCACCACGTCCGGCAAAGCCGGATCCGGCTCCGCCGGAAAAGGAGAATTATGGCACACAGTAAACGATATCGCGCAGCGACCGGTTCGGTCGATACTGCGATACGTTACCGCGTCGCGGACGCGGTCGCACTCGTAAAGAAGACATCAACCGTAAAGTTCGACGCGTCGGTCGAGCTGCACTTTCATCTCGGCATCGACGCTTCAAAGGCCGACCAGGGCGTTCGTGGAACGGTAAAACTCCCGCATGGCACTGGCAAGAAACTCCGGATCGCCGTGTTCGCGAACGGCAAGGCCGCCGACGAAGCGAAGAAAGCCGGCGCAGCTCTAGTCGGCGGGGAGGAATTCGTGAAACAGATTAAGGAGAAGGGGGTAACGGATTTTGATATCGCCGTAGCGGCCCCGGATATGATGAAGCAGCTGTCGCCGATCGCGAAGATCCTCGGCCAGCGGGGTTTGATGCCGAATCCGAAGAACGAGACGGTTAATCCGAATCCGGCAGCCGTGGTTACCGACCTTAATACGGGCAAGATCGCCTTCCGCAACGATACCGGAAGCAACGTCCATGTCGTTGTGGGCAAGGTCTCGTTCGAGGACCAGAAGCTTGTCGAGAACGTTACGGCGATGATCGAAGCCGTCAATAAGGCGAAGCCTGCAGAAGCAAAGGGGACGTATCTTCAAAGCGTTTCGCTCACCTCGACCATGGGGCCTTCGGTGAGCGTCGATCCGCGTTCAGCGAAATAATCATTAGCATCACGATCATGATTCTTTCTGATGTTGACATCAAAAAAGCACTTGACGAAAAGCGCATTTCCATCGATCCACTGTTCCCGAATGCGATTCAGCCTGCTTCGGTCGATCTGCACCTCGGAAAGATATTCCTCGTCTTCGATACGGGCAGGTTCACTGAGATTGATGTAAAGAAGCCCGTTGCTGAGCTGATGCACCGCGTTGAGATCGGCGATGACGAACCCTTCATCATCCACCCGAACCAGTTCGCCCTCGGAGTGACCGTCGAAAGGACCAGTTTCCCCGATAACATCGTCGGCCGGCTCGAAGGCAAGAGCAGCCTCGGGCGTATCGGCCTCATCATCCATGCGACCGCGGGGTACATCGATCCGGGAAATTCGCTCAATCCGACGCTCGAGCTCTCGAACATCTCGCCGCTCCCGATAAAGCTGTACTACCGCATGCCGATCGCCCAGATGTCCTACCATGTGCTCACCTCGTCGGCGGAGAAGCCGTACGGCAAAACGACCCACAAGTACTACGGCAGCACAGAACCGCAGGCGTCAAAGATCCATAAGAACTTCGAGTAATGCAGCCCCCGCTCATCCTCGGCATTGTGGGCGAGAAGAGCAGCGGCAAAGCCGTGGTTGGCCGGTATATCGCTCGGAATTATGGATACCCCTTCATTGTTTTTTCAGAAAACGTACTGAATGTCATTCTTGAGCTGCTTGATCTGAATTGGCGGGATCATCGAGTTCAAGGCCGATTGGCCGAAGCATTGCGTAACACCTTTGGTCTCGACGTGATAGCTCGGGCGGTTTTGAAGCAGGTTCGGCAACAGAAGCGAGCGAAGGTGGTCATTGTTGATGGGGTTCGGGAGTTCGGCGAGCTCCGGCTGTTAAAACGACTGAAAAACTTCCGTTTACTGTACGTCACCGCCCCGATGGAATACCGCTGGAAACGGGCGTACGGACGGAATGAACGAATTGATGATCGCGTGAGCCTTTCAGAGTTCCGTCGGATCGAATCGTTGCCGCACGAGCGAGAGATTCCCAAGATCGGACGGCAGGCAGATTACCGGATTGACAACGTCGGAAGCACAAGGGAGCTGTATAAAAAGATTGATGTAGTGATGCGGCAAATACGACTAGTGCAAAAAAAATGAGGAAAGGGAAATTCATTGCGGTATCGGGAGGCGAAGGGAGCGGGAAAACCTCTCTGTTTACGTTTCTGAAAAAAAGTTATCCCGAAGCCATTTTTACGCGTGAACCCGGCGGTACACCGGTCGGCGCGGCGATTCGAGATATCCTGTTGGATCGTCATGAGCTGGATCCAACACCAGAAGCGGAACTGTTTCTATTTTTCGCCGACCGTGCCGAACATATCAACACAGTCGTTGCGCCGTCGACGAAACTCGGGAAGCATGTTTTCTCCGATCGCTACTGGATGGATACGTTTGCGTATCAGTGGTGGGCATCGATGAAACGCACAGACATAAACGCATTCATGCAGTTGATTCTGGCAGCTGGTTTTCCTGATCCTGATCTTTTAATTTGGCTTGATATTGATCCGAAGGTCGGTATTACACGAAGGTTCGGAACCGGTTTATTTAACCGGATTGATGTTAAAACTTTGGCATTTCATCGTCGTGTTCGGGAAGGCTTTACTCAACTCGTACGAACAGTGAAATTTCCGTATGTTCGGATTGATGCGAGTAAGTCATTTGATGAAGTACGAGCTGATGTTCAACAATCACTGCAGAAATTTTTATCGATATGAGTACACCAACGCGAAAACGTGAGATATTCTCCATCGTCGGCCTGCCACCGGAGGTACTCGCAGTGGCCATGGCGAAGTACTCGCGGTCTTCAAGATCGATCAAGGAGACGATCGATGAGCTGACCGAGGAGAAGTCCGCCGAGTTCCATGAGAAGTGGGTTTTGGGGTACGGCGACTCTTCGGTCGCGGACATAGCCGTGGTCGCTATTGCCGTCGAGAACGTGTCAATTCTTGCGTCGAAGGTGCTCGAGGACAACCGGATCGCCTCGTACCAGGAAAAGTCAACGCGGTACGTCCAGTTCGATTCGTCGAGCTACTACCGTCCTGTGGCGGTTATGGCCTCAAAGCATGCCGACCTATATATTTCGACCGCAGACATGCTTTTTACGACCTACGAGAAAGTTCTCGCCGGCATGATCGAGTACTACCGCGCTCGCTACCCGAAGCCTACTGACCTTACTGACAAGATGTATGCGGCGAAGCTCAAGGCGCGGTCGCTTGACGTCGCGCGTTACCTGCTGCCTGCCGGCACGCTCACGAACTTCGGCATGATCATGAGCGCCCGGGCGCTCCGGCACGCTATCTCAAAAATGAAAGGACACCCTTTCCAGGAGGTCCGTGACATCGGGAACGACGTTGAAGCCGCTGCCGTGAACCCGGCGTACAATCCGCACCGCGCGAAGATACAGCCGCTCCTTGAATCGCTTGCTGAAAAGGCGCCTGACGAGGCATCAGCGTTGCAGGAATCGCTGAAATTGCAGATCGAGGGCGCGCCGACGCTCGTGAAACACACTGAGCCGAAGCCGTACTTCGATGGCGTTGCTGCGATCGGAGCGCGGTACGCGAAGGAGTTGGGCGTCATGGAGCCGAAGGGCGCTGCCCAGCCGCGCGCTGACTACATTGTTGAGCGCATAAGCCCCGAGGACGAGCTTATAGCAACGATCCTCTATAGTGGATCGCGCGCGCCGTTCCGCGAGATTGTACACGCAGTCTCGAAATGTGATAATGCGAAGAAGAGGGAGATCATCAGCGCAGTGCAATCGAGGCGCGGGGAACGCGACTGGGTAACACGGCACTTTGAAGTTCCCGGCGGATTCATTTTCGACATTCTCTTTGACTACGGCGCGTTCCGCGACTTGCAGCGGCATCGTATATTGACGCAGATAAACCAGCCGCTCGGCATCGACCATGGTTACGAGATACCTCGCGACCTCGAGGATGCAGGATTACTGCCGACATTCGACGAAGCGATGAAAAAGGCTGCGCACGCAGTCGAGACAATCGGCAAAGATCTTCCTGACGACTCGACGTACCTGATCCCGCTCGGTTACAAAAAGCGGACGCTGTTCAAGATGAACCTACGGGAACTGCACCATTTCGTCGAGCTTCGCTCGAAGTCCGGCGGTCACTTCTCGTATCGAGCTCTCGTGTACGATATGTACGAGCAGGTGAAGAAGGTCCACCCGATGCTCGTCGAGCATTTGCGGGCAATAAAAATGGACTTTCCAGCTGATTTCTATAAGCGGTAAATTGGACTAAATAGTCGAGTTGACGGTACCCCGCCAGAAGCGTAAGATTTTGCCGTATCTAACGGAGGGCAGATACGCTGCTCTTCGACATTTCGGTTGTGGACAATTGAGGAGGTGAGTGCATGCATCTGAACCGAGGTGCGGTGAGGGGAGGGAAGTCGACCCAGGCAATCGCGCAGATCATCCGTGCGGAGCTTCAAGGACGCCATCCCGTGGCGTTCAAGCACGTGCGAGATACGCGTGAGCCGGGCGTCATCTGCTCCTACCTCGACGATGGTCGTATCGAGCGTCCCTGCATCATGTTTGAAGACCCGAGGGAGGTGTGGGAGCAGTCGATGGGGGCGGGTGTCGTCGTCATCGATGAGGTCCATCTGGCGCCGCAGTCGATCGTGGACGTACTCATCCGGCTCGAGATGGAGCGACAGGTCCATGTGATCGCATGCGGTCTCTCGTCGACCTGGCAGGGGAGGGCCTGGGCAACGATGTCGAGGATCAACAACCTGCCGAACATCAAACCGGTTGATCATTCGGCAGTATGCGACATCTGCAAGGGTGACGCATTCTGGTCGCAGAGGATCAGGAACGGCGTCCCTGTGCATCTGTTTGAGGCAGGCGAACCGACCGTCAGGATCGGAAGGAATGACGATTATCGCCCGTTGTGCGACCTGTGCTTCCCGAAGACGCCTGGGTACGATCTGCTCCTCGCACGGGGCCTGATCGGGACCATCGATCCCGATACGTACTTCGGCGAATTGCCGGCGCAGGCTGCATGATGTCCCGACAACCGACCATCAAGACAAGCTGCTCTTCGTTTGTTTGGCGCTGGTTCTCCCCTGGAGGAAGGAGAATCAGCGCCGCTTTTCGTATCCGGAAAACGTTGCTACACTAGTCGTACTATGGACCTCGAAGCAGTTATCGGGCTTGAAATCCACGTTCAGCTAAAGACGAAGTCGAAGATGTTCTGCTCCTGCGACAATGCGAGCGATGGGGCGGAACCGAACACGCTCGTGTGCCCTGTCTGCACGGGCCACCCCGGAACGCTCCCTGTTCCGAACAAGCAGGCGATCGAGTGGGCTGTTATAGCTGCGACCGCGCTCGGCTGCACCATACCCGAACATTCGAAGTTCGACCGCAAGCACTACTTTTACCCCGATCTTCCAAAGGGGTATCAGATCTCGCAGTACGACGAACCGATCGGCGTACACGGCAATCTGAGCGTTGTATATGATGGATTAGAACGGATCATCGGCATTACACGGCTGCACCTTGAAGAGGACGTCGGAAAACTGACGCACGTCGGCGGACACTCGTTCGTCGATTTTAACCGCGCAGGCACCCCACTCATGGAAATAGTGACGGAGCCTGACATTCGGACCCCGCAAGAAGCGAAAGCGTTCATGCAGGAGCTCCGGCTCACAATGCGGTACCTTTCCGTATCGAATGCCGACATGGAAAAGGGGGAGCTTCGGTGCGATGCGAACGTGTCGCTTCGAAAAAAAGGCGATTCAGCGCTCCAACCGAAAACAGAGGTTAAGAACATCAATTCCTTCAGGAACGTCGAGCGCGCGCTCGCCTTTGAGATTGAGCGTCAGAGAAAGCTGTGGGAGCAGGGTAAGCCCCCGAAGGGCCACGAAACGCGGGGCTGGGATGCTACGGCTCAGGTGACGATAGCGCAGCGCCGTAAAGAGACCTCTTCGGATTACCGCTACTTCCCGGAACCAGATATCCCTCCGCTTCACTTCACGCCGGAGTTCCTCAAGAACCTCGTTCGTTCAATGCCCGAACTCCCCTCTGCCCGCCGGCAGCGGTTTGTCGATATGTACGGCCTGACGCCGGTGCTCGCCGATTCACTCGTCAGGGATACGCCGTTTGCAAAAGCAGACGACAGGCCGATGTGGAAGTACTTCGAGGAGATCGTTACCGAGTTCCGCGAGTATGCTGCGGATGAATTGGGTGATAAAGCCGCTGAAGAGTACTGGAGCAAGAATAGGAGCCTAGCGACGCAGTTCATCGCAAAGTTCCTCACGAACCGGATCTCTGCGGAACACAGGACGACCTGGGGATTACCCGTTCCGCCTGCTGACCTCGCCCGTCTTCTCTGGATGGCGCATGAAAAAACGATAACGCTCTCGACCGCTGCAGAACTGTACGAAACAATGCGTGAGACGAAGAAAGGCCCGCATACCCTCATGAAGGAATTGGGCATAGAGCGTACGAAGAAGGTAGGGGATGCGGAGTCGATCGAGCCGGTCGTCAAGCGGGTCATCGATAACAATCCGGAACTTGTAAAAAAATACCGGTCGGGAAAAACCACGGTACTACAGTTTCTTGTCGGGAAGGTCATGGCAGAGACAAAGGGTACTGCGGATGCACAGGCCGTCCGGAAACTTCTCGAAATAGCTCTCAAGGATTAGTATGTGACAGGAACGTTACTGTTAGCCTTTCCGGTTGACAGGTTTTTATCGTTGTGATAGCGTACTGACGATTCTTCCCCCTAATTTCACGAGGCGCGTGTTTTGCCTAAGCGCAGTAACGCTCACCCCAGTGGGGTGAAGGATAAGGAGGAGAGCCATGTTGGTCTTGACAAGGAAGTTGGGAGAGATCATCAGGATCGGCGACTCCGTGAAGATCACGGTGTTGGAGGTCCGCTCGGGCCAGGTGAAGCTCGGCATCGACGCGCCTCCCGAGGTCAAGGTTCATCGTGAAGAGATTTACGTCCGTATCCAGGAGGAGAACCGGCGCGCCGAGCGCTGGGGGTCCGGTACGCCAAAACCGCCGGAAGGCGACAAGGAAGGCGCTGCATGAGGCAGCGCACGCTCGATACAGTCCGGCTTCTTACAGAGATCACATCAATGTTAGAAGCCGGATTAGCAACACTATTTCAGAAACCGCGACACAAGGCGTTCAGCGGCGCGCTTGTTTTGTATCCAGTGAATGTTATTATCGTTCCGCCACCACGTCATCTGCCTTCGTGAGAACGCATGGATATCGCCTTTGAGTCGTTCGATCCCTTCTCTTTTTGGAATTTTTCGGTTAAGAATTCTGCTTGCCCAGCGGTACTCGAGGCCGAACTGGTCAAGACGCTTCCATGAGATTCCTCGTCTGTGCAGCTCCGCTGTTTCCTTAAGTATGCCGGGAACGCGTTCGTCAACGCGTTCATCAATTCTCTTGTAGAGCGTTTTTCGTGGCATATTTATGCCGATCTTAAGGACGTGATATGGTGTGTGATGTGATCTTAGCGGAACCCGACCGAGCGCATGTACGATCTCAAGTGCGCGAATGAGGCGTCGCGGATTTTTCCGGTCGATCGTACGCGCGCGCCGTGGGTCTTTTTGCTGAAGCATTCGGAACAGTTGCGAGACCGGCTTTTTTGCTAATCGTTTCCGAAGCGTTGGATTTGGTTTTACATCAGGAAAGGGCAGGGGATTGAGGATCACATCGATGTAGAAAGGAGAGCCGCCGACAATGAACACGGGGGCGCTCTCCGGGATCCGCTTGAGCAGGTTTATAGCTGCGCGCTGGTACTGCGCAACGGTGAACGTACGGCGCGGAGATGCGATATCGAGGAGGAAATGCGGGATTTTGTGCATTTCTCTACGTGTTATCTTTGCCGTACCAATATCCATGCCGCAGTAGACCTGCCGTGAATCCGCGGATAAAATAACGCCACGGAATTTTTTTGCAAGCAATACACCGAGCCGTGACTTCCCAGATGCGGTCGGACCGAGGATGACAATGAGACGCCGCTGCATGCATCCAGTGTAGCATAGGGGATTGATGTCGCGCACCGGAATGCCGTACACTGCATACATGAACAAGTCGAAACGCTTTCAGCGCACCATCGAGGATTTTACCTGTGATCATTGCTGTACGGTCGTTTCCGGTACGGGGTACACGAACCACTGCCCGCGGTGCCTCTGGAGCAAGCACGTCGACGTGGATCCTGGCGATCGGAAAGAGCCGTGCAACGGGATGATGGAGCCGATACGCATAGAACGGCGCAACAGAATAGAGAGCGTTGTTCATCGTTGTACAGTGTGTGGTAGAGAACGACGAAATAGTATCAATCCTGATGATGACCGTGATGCCGTGCTCGCCGTAGTTCGGATATGGAGCGAACGGGCGAGTCGCCAGTATTCATTATAGACATCGTTGTTTTTAACCATGCGCCGTCGCCCCGTTAGAGGCGAATACCCCTTTATTGCCTTCTAATAGGGACAATTCGACGCATGCCTCTAACGGGGCGTCGCGACGGCGGCGATTTTGGTGCATAAAGGGCGTTGACAGTCCATACGTGAGGTATACGCTCTAAGTAGTACATTTCTACGCAGCAATACACGGTGGCGCACATGGCGTCATCGTGCGTTGTTGCATTTCACGCTCGTTGAAAAGGAGGTGATACTGTCAACTTCTTTCTTGTAGCAGGATCTTCATGCGCTGCAAGCAGTGAACCATCTTGGACAGGAGGCACATCGTGAACTTCAAGAGAAGGTTGCTTCCGTTGGCTGTGCTGTGCGCGGCCTTTGTCCTGATCACGCCCAGCTTGGCAGCCGCGGCTGACGACCAAGCGCCGCCGGTTGTCAAGCGCGCCAGCTGGGGGCAGATCAAGGCACTGTACAGGGGTTCTGCTCTTGCAGAGCCCGTACAGACCGTTCCGATCGGGAGCGGACCTGCATTGATCAAGCCCGGTCCGATGCCGACGCGAGTGACAGGCTGGCAGGTCAAGCCGTACGCTGTCAACGAATTCTGGCGCGATCCCAACAATCCCGGCAGCGGCTATCACGTGGTCATGTTCTTCCGGATCAACACGAACATGTGCCGCGCGCCAGTCGGGCGTCTATGGAAGGATTATGAGCGCGACTGGCTGAACGGCTGGATGCTGTGGGTTCGCTACCCGACTGCCAACACCGAAGAGCTGATGTTGTTTGCGGACGGCTCCTTTTGGTGGGGACATCGCCTCTGGAGTTCCGCCTGGGGACTGTCGCAGCAGTTCGAGCTCTGCTTCTGACCGCGGCAGTACCCTTGGACATCGCTGGGAAGGTTGTGTCAGAATTGATACAACCTTCCCAGCCTATTCGTTTCTACTGACTATGCATATGACCATTCCACATACATTTTCGACCACCAAAACAGCTTTAGTGATCGCAATCATCATAGTTCTTTTTGCTTTCTTCCTGCCGCGCTCATTCGGAGCGTTTCCTATAGAAAGTTGTTCTACAGAGGCGGCAGATTTGGGATGGTGTCGGAATCAGAACATATGGATGGGATACCTGCTTATGGTGTTCTTCTGGATCAGTCTGGTAATTATGCCGATACTCTTCGGAGTTTTATTAGGCTACCTTCATACGGCAACTAAGGCGTCGTTTAATCGACGCCTTACGCAGGTATTGCTTTGCTCGCTCATTATTGCGGGACTTCCTGCCTTGGTAGAAATTCTTTTTTTACCGCCCTGGAAGAATGTCGTTGGTCCAACGGGCGTCGAGTACAGCCCATATGCGTTAAGTGCGGTTTTTTCAACTGCTGCAGCGAGTATACCATTCCTATTGGTTATAAGCGGGTATTGTGTGATGGCTTTCGTGAAAGCAGCCGGCAGCTGTTTACAAATCAGCCGGAAGCAACCGACAATAAAGAATCAGATGTAAAAAGCCCGTTTTCCAATCCCGAGCCACGGTGGCGCAATTCTTGTGCCACCGTGTGTTCATGTCCGTTCATTCGTTCGTTGTCAAGAAACCCGCGCACCATAATGGGTGCGGGGTAAAGGAGGTGACCCGTATCTGTACAGCAGTGCAGCACCATGTCGCGCAGTGAACGCAGTTGACTTCAACGAAGAGGGGTAAGGTCATGTGGAAACGTGTTGTCGTAGTGATGCTGTGCATCGGTGCCGTGCTGGCACCATACGCGTCCGCGCAGGAACGGCCGGTCAACCGGTCGAGCTGGGGAGCGATCAAGGCGCTGTATCGGGGGAATACGGAGAATCCGTCCGAAACGCAGCAGATCGAACCCTCGCAGCTCGGGGTGAAGAAGCCGGGGGTTCAGCCGGCCGCGATCACCTGTTACGGGTGGAAGTTCCCGTTTGTCGGCCGCTGGCAGATCTCCTGCTTCTACGGCTGCGGCGCACACACAGGAAATGAAACCTACGCAGTCGACTGGAATCTCCCTGGCTGGCAGGATTATGGCGCGTATGTGGTCGCTCCGGCTGGGGGACGCGTGCTCTACGCGGGCTGGTGGGGAGACTACGGAAACACGGTAGTGGTCGATGCCGGCTACGGTCGCTTGTATCGTGTGGCTCACCTCTCGAGTTTCGGAGTGGGCGCCAATATGTCGATTGCTCAGGGAGCGATTCTCGGCAGGTGTGGTAACACCGGTCAGTCGAGTGGTCCCCACATTCATTTTTCCGTCCACAGCCCAGCCTCTTGGGGAGGTGGCGGAAGGATCAATGGCCCGAGCATCCCGCAGTCAGGCATTTCTGGGCAGTACAACCTCTACGTGGGCGGCTGGTACAATTCGTACCAGTGGATGTCGATGCCGTAGATCGAAGGGGAGAGGACGGATGTCTAGTCCTCTCCCCAACTTTCATAAACTACCAGAATAATTTATAGTTAGGCTATGAAACGATCATTTATTTCGACAAGGGAGTCAATCATTATCACTATAGGGGTGCTTTTGTTCACCGCAATTGCGGTTTACGTCAGCACTCCGCACGTGTTCAATAATGGGGTTTCACAAACACCAGATAGTAACAGAAACACTAACACTGATACCATATCGGAAATTCCAACGTACACCACAGAACCATTTGCAAAGGTTTCGCCTCCAGTGCAAAGTGGCGCTGTATATAGTATTAGTACCGGATCGGTCATTGCACGTACAATTTCCTCGGGAGCCGTATCAACCGTACAGAAGCTGGATTCGACAGAATCGATTATCAGCGCGGCATATACAGAAAAGAACGGAGCGATGGTATTCGTGAGGAACGAAGGATCGACCGACAGCGCATATGTGTTACGGAAGGGCGCGTCTTCGCCGATAAAACTTGTTGATGCATCGCATGTCTGGACCGGCAATGATGAACCGAGGAACAAGCGGATATCGGGCGTCTCTCTGTCGCCCAACGGACAATTCGCTAGCGTAGTTATTGTTGGATGGGAAATGTGCGATGATAGGATCTTCGACGTTGCTCGCGGTACACTGGTTGTCTCGGTACCGTGCGGAGCAACTACGTGGTCGCCGGACGGCACGCGTCTTGTAGATGCCGGGGTGAACGGCATGACTTCTGTCAACAAGCTGGCATTGAGCGCGCCGAACGATCCCGCCACGTTCAAGGATGTCGAATGGAGTACCGTAAAGGGAGATGTCAGTACGGTATATGATGCATCAACGCACACGCTCATCCGTGGATTTATTGCTGCCGCATGGCGCTCAAATGATCGAGTCGTGCTCCAAACCGAAGGCGATGTGGATACGGGGTCTTATGTGCTGGAATACGAAATCACCTCGAACACCCTGTCATTACTGGCGCATATACCATTGCTGAGCGGGCAGGCAGGCATTGTTGCTACGGAAGATTACGTGGTTCTTATGGATGATAAATTCGGAGTATATACGATTAACTTAGACACGGGAGAGGTAACAAGGGGTTTGACGTCAATTGGTTTTGACGGTTCTTCGCGGTACAATCTCTATACGCTAGGAACCGATACGGCTGTTTTGACCGTTAGAACGTATAGAAATGATCAGTCCGACGTTGTTACTGCAGCGTACGGTATTGATCCAGCATCAAAGCAGTATTGGGAGATTTCCGTGAAATCTGATGAGTTATTTATCGGTGTTACACGGTTAGGTACCCGTTGATTTTCCCGACGAGGCAATGCAGTAGTACTTAGCCGGGTTTTCTGTCCTCGCGCCATAAGCAAGAAAGATTTTTCTGTTTGCGGAAGTCGGAGGTTTCCGCTACACTTCGGACATAGTGCAGTTTTCGCGCATATGAAGAAGCACGTACTCTACTCGATCATCATCGTCGTCATCATTCTCATCATCGGGGGGTATTTCGTGGTGCGCACGCGGTCAACGAACAGTAATAGCACTACAACGACGAATACCACTACCGCGTCCGAACAGACGCTCGGTACGAACGGCGTTACGTTCAAGTCGCCTGCAGGCCTTACCTGGGCCGACGTGCCGTCAACAGAGGGGAACTACAAGAACTACCAGCTGAATTCGACCGCGACAGCCAATGCGTCATGGATCACGGTATCGATTCCGCTGAAGGAATCCAGCCAGGCGTACACCCTCGCGCAGGAGCTTAAGGGAGTGACGGATACGTCGAAGATTAGGCCATCCACGCTCAACGGCCATTCCGGAGAGCTGATCACGTACAAAAAGACCACGACCGCTCCGGGCGACGTGAAATGGGTCGGCGTGATTACGAAGAGGCAGTACGTTTCCCGGTACGCGTCGTCGCCGGTAAGGCTGGAGTACAATAAGGGCGAACTTGATTACAGTCTTGATGCTGCGTGGCAGCTTCTTAAGTCGAGCATTACCTGGTAAGCCGGATAGGTAAAAATCTTCCCGTTTGCGAGCATCTAGAAATTCCGCTACACTATTGGTATAGCGCTGTTTTATACAATTATGAAAAAGAACGAACTTACATCGGTCTTCATCGTCGTAGCAATCATTCTCATTGCCATTGGCGGCGGACTGTATACGAAGTCGCGTAATAAGACGACGACATCGACTTCAGTAAAACTTAAGAATCCTATCACGCTCAGCGAGCTCTGCAATTGTTCAATGCTTACTGGCGACGAAACGGGCTCGAGCATTGTCACTGTTTCGACCGGAGCGAAGGTACCGACGATCGCGAAGAACGCTGACCCGAGCTTTTCAACGCTCGAAGGCCGCTCCCTTTCGCCGACAGGCAAAGCCGAACTTGTCGTGAGCGAGGATTACACGAAACTGTACTACATCGTGTTCCCCGAGGGCACGCCGCAGCTTCGCTTTACCGCGCCGGAAGGTGACGCGGTGAACTACGTCGTGTGGTCTCCGGACGGGACGCTCGCCATCTTCGGCGTCGGCAGGGTACAGAATGACATGCCTTCCGACACGCTGCCGACCGCAGTCTACTCGCTTGATATCGCGAAGGGGACGACGGCAAAGCTGTTCACTACAGCAAACGTTTCCGGTTCAGCGCTTCCGAGCGTTGTTCCCGTTACTATTACGAACGACGGAAAGCGCGTGCTCGTCGCATCGATGAACCAGACAGGCGTCTCGTTCTATTCATGGGACCGCGGTACGACGACGTTAAAAGCCGTAACCGTACCGTTCGCGCTCGATACGTACTTCTCCCCGACGGCGGGTGCGTCGACCCGGCTCCTCTGGTCGACCGAAGAGGGGCTGCACGCGACGCTTCTTAAGGATTTTTCGGATAAGGTATACCCAGTCAAGACATGGTCAGATGGACCGTTCGGCGTGCCGAGCCCTGATGGGACGAAGGTCGTGTACCTGAAAGCGAACGATGCCGGGAACGCCGGGATACCGACAGTCATCGATCTTAACTCCGGTGAAGAGTCTGCGCTTACGAGCGACACGGTAACCGATACGTCGGGCATTGCAGCTTCGATGTGGACCCCTGATAACTCATGGTTCATATTTACTGATTTCAGCTCGGGAACAGCGATATACCGCGGACTCAACGTAACAGAGAAGTCGCAGAAGATCCGTGACATTGTCGATCCGTTGCTAACAGAAACGAACCAGCTGTACGCGTTTCTGAAAAAATAGCAATCGGGGTGGTAAGAGCATCGGTTTGCTTTTTTCCGATTTTTTTGCTATAATAAAGATTGAAAGAAATGCATTTATTATGGTAATCGGCTACATCCTTCTCACGCTTTCACTCGTCGAATTAATCCTCGGCGTATTCTTCCTTACCCGTTATAAGAACCAGCAGTCGACGTTTTGGTTTGGATTGTTTTGTTTTGGCAGTGCAATTTACGTGGGCTCTAATGGTATGGGATTTATATCTCATGTATTTAATAATGCAGAGGAGATGAGTTGGCTCGGTGGAATGATTGCGACAGCAATGTTTTTACCGTTTAGCACATCCTTTCCATTCCCGCAAAGGAATTTTCGAGAACAAGTACCGTGGGCAGTTTGGCCAGCGGTAATATTTAGTACAGGACTTATTTTTAGTGATGCATTCATTGTAGGTCGTGGAATAACGCGATTTACCCCTGGATACATGACACAGCCAGGACAACTTTTTTGGTTCATGAACGTGGTGCTAGTTTTCTACTGGATATGGTCATTAGTAAATCTTTTTCGCACATTTAAAAAATCTGATGGAATAATCAGGAAGAATCTTAGGTTAATACTTTTCGGGATACTAGTTTCACTTCTCTTTTCCATCTTTTTTGATGTCGTTCTTCCGCTTGTGACTGTGAATATTTTTGGGTACGTTGGTTCAGTGATGACTTCGGCGTGGCTTGGAATGACGAGTTATATTTTGGTGGCAAAGAAATGAAAACTTTCCTTCTAACAGCGACGTATCTTATCGGTGTAGGGGAGTTAATTCTAGCTGTATACTTTTGGATTACAAGGAGTGGAAACACCACTCGTAAGGTCATGGTGCTGTTGACTTTTTCGACGGGGATGTGGGTGGTGTTAACCGCTGCTACGTCGTATGTTGGAGAAACAACGCTGACAATACTTTTTATGAAATTAGTTTTTGTCTTTGGGATTCTGTTAATGACTGCACTCTTACACCTTATCCTCGTATTTCCTTCGCCACTGTTCCGTGTGGATGCTTTTCATGTCATTTTACTGTATATACCTACGGGGATTTTTTCAGCCATCTCTCTTAGTTCAAAAGCGATAGTTGAAGGATTTACCGGTTCTTCAACAATATCAGGGATCATCATTCCAGGTCCGGTGTATAATACGTATAACATCTTTCTTTGTCTTCCCTATCTCGCAGGTTTGGTTGTACTGTACTACAGGAGAAATAAATTAGATGGTGTGATCAGAGCCAACGTTTCCATACTCTTTTGGTCAATTGTATTCGGCGGAGCACCAGCTGTAGTGATTGATTTGATTATTCCTATAGCGTTTCCAACATTATATATCAACACATTATGGGCGAATCTTGCTACAGTGATTTGGTTGGGGGCGATTACGTATGTGGTGAGGAGAAGGAGGTAGAAAATGGTTAAACCGTCATTTGATACAGTTTTCGAACAGGGGTAATATTCGAACCCCTTGTTTGTTGGACGTAATGATGTACATAATGTTCAAGAAATAAAAATCTAATGGATCGAAAGCTAGATAATAATTTTTGGAGGAATTACTTTCAAGTTTACGATGTACTGAATGGTATTCAACCATATAGACAGTTACTTGTTGATGTCTGTTCTTGTTTGAATATTATTCCAAATGAAACAATTTTGGACGCAGGATGCGGAACCGGAAACCTTTCTATAGAAATGAAAAAAAGAGGAGCAAAATGTATAGGGATTGATAACAATGTCGCAGCAATTCAAATATACAATACGAAAGTTGGTGATCAGAAAGGAATCATAGGCGACCTTACGAAGAAGTTACCGTTTTCTAATGAAAGTTTTGATAAAATTGTATTAAACAATGTATTATACTCAGTCGTAATAGAAAAACGAGGAGATATATTAAGAGAATTGCACCGTGTTCTAAAAAGTGGCGGCATTCTTGTTATATCCGATCCGGTGGATAATTTCAAAAAAAGGAGAATATATATTTCTGCCCTAAGATACGATCTGAATAAATTTGGAATACTCGGTACATTCGTTAAAGAAACAAAACAATTATTATCACTTTTAAAATTCCTATACTACAATATTGTTATAGATTTATTTGTAAAACAAAATCCCCATATTAATTCTCATCTCGATCATGTTGGATTGTTGAAAAACTACGGGTTTTTTCCGAAATTTAATATGAAGAGTTATGCGGGGCAGAATATCATTAGTCGTGCGATAAAAACTTCATGACACGTGAACGTTTTAAAATGATATTAAGTACAACCCTTTTTTCATTAATTACGCTATTGTTGACTGAATCTGTGTTATTTATTTCAAGCTATTTTTTTCGGTATTTCTTAACGGCAATGTTCGCTTCTTTTCTATTATTTCTAATCCCAACTATTTACCTGTTTTGTTTGGCCAATAGAAGTGAAAAAAATAAGTCAGGCCAATTATTCTTTTTAAACGAAGTTCTTTGGACGTGGTATTCTGAGAAAGAAAAGAGAATGCCAAAACTACTTTCAAAAACAAAGCGGATAAGTAGCGTTTTTGCTTATTTTATTTCCTCAATAATTTTTGGCCCACTGGTAACTGTAATTTTTATTAGAGGGTTTATTAAAGATCGCCCACGTGGATTATTTCTGACCATTGCAAGTGACCTTTTGTTTGTAGCGTCTTGGGTTGTAATATACCGTTCCGGGATATTTTTTTCTAGGCATTTTTTGACAAGTTAGTATAGAAATACTCTCTTGCGTTATCATCTTTGCTACTAATATCTGTATGTCTAAAACCTGTTATTCGAAATATGAATTTAACATTTTTTGCTACTTTGTGAGTCCTCGAAATAAGAACGAAAACACCTTTTTGTTTACACTGTTCTATTAATTCCGTAAATATATAAAAGATTACTGGATTACCGAGCAGTTGGATAAGTCGGTCATAAATTGAAAACTTGAGTGGAGAAAAAATCATTTTTACAAAAATTAACGTCGCGGAAATAATGTTTTTAATGCCTTTACTTCGTCGGAAGGAAGCAGAGATAAAAATTAGGTCAATATAAAATGCCCTTGTTACCTTATTGTTATTGAACCAAGCGGTGAGATCCGGAATGTCCCTTTTTTCAATATACGTTCCGAAGATCAATCCTATATATTTGTCGTTTTTTTTAGCTGCGACCAATAAGAATTGTTTAGAAAAAAAATTCGTTTGAATCTCGAAATAATGCCAAATTCTATTGTAAGACCAAAATTTTTCCATCCTACTGCTACAAATTGGGCAATCCATAGTATTTTTTTCTTGGAACCAGGTAAATCCGTACGAGTTTTTTGGACCATAGTCATCGAAAGATTTGCATTTTGGGCAATACAAATACTCACCCCAAGGAAAATTTTGATAAGAATTCCCGAATTCGTCCCAAAAAGTAGCTTTTTGGAAAAAATCTAGAAGTTTGTTTCTGTCTTGTATTACTTCGCGCGACATCATGAATATATTGTATAATGAATACAACATGAATTCAAATGGCGTATGACCATGAATATTGAATACACACATATATATCTCGACGAAAAGATCGATTCTGAAAAACTTGAGAGCATGAGAGTTGCAAAAGGAGTCATCGACACTTTAAATTTGAAAAAAATTGACTACACGGCCTGTGTATTAATCGATGATTATAATCCAGTTGAGAAGACTCTATCAGTAGAAAACTTTTTACAGACTTTAAACCAAAATGGAGTAGAGCCCGATTTTGTTGTTTTTGAAAGTAGCTTAGTTCAATACAGTGATATGGTTATTGATATGATGTCTAGGAGACTACAAAAAGAGTATAAGCGGTATATCAATACCAGGAAGTTTGTGCCCTGCTCTCTATTAATTGCAATATGGCATTTAGCTAGACTAGGGAAAATAACGATAAACCCATCAGATATACGAAAAAATAGTAATAGAGGCGTCCCTTTTATTAGGGAGAAATTAATTACTATACTGCCAGGACGCTACAGACAGGTTGAAGAAAGAGCACGAAGAGTTCTAGAATCCATTGGTAAAAATAATATTCTCAATAATGCTGATAGCATCTACTTCTAACTACGCTTATGGTTAATACCTATTTTACGTATGTTCCAAGTCTAATTGTAACAGTAATATTAGGGTTGCTCATTTTATGGAACAAAAGGAAAAAAGCTGTCAATATTTCATTTGCACTGCTTATTTTCTCCCTTGCATTTTGGATTATCTGTCTTCTCGTTGCCGATCATATACATAGTTATAGTGTTGTACTTTTTTGGAGCAAGATGGCCATTGTAGGTCCATTTTTAGTTCCGTCGTTGTTCCTATATTTTTCCACTGTTTTTCCAGATAAAGAAAAAACAGAATTCTCATGGAAAGAATCAATAATGTATATTTTGCCACTTCTTTTTTTAGTTTTTGCCCCGACTACCTATAACGTCGCGAAGTTAACTGTTCAGAACTACGGAGCCGACGTAACACCAGGACCCTTATATTATTTCCTATTGTTTTTTCTGGTCGTGTATTTATCAATGGGGCTAAATAATCTTAAAAAGACATACCGAAAGTCGGATGGATTGAGAAAACTTCAGATAAGGTACGTTTTTTGGGGCGTTCTTCTGACAGCATTATTCACCGTCGTTACTAATATTATCTTTGTCATCCTAAATTATTCAGAAGGTGGGATTTGGGGTCCTCCTTCCGTTCTTATATTAATAGGAAGCACTACTTATGCCATAGTACGTCATCGCCTCCTTGACATTCGTCTTATCATCACTCGTTCCCTAGTTTATGGTATCCTTCTCGCTCTTGTAACGCTTTCCTTCGTTTTTATAACGTTCTTTTCGGGGCAACTGTTTGGTGATACTAGTGGTGGTCGCGCCATTATTTCAGTGATCGTTGCAGCTCTCATTGTTTTCGGACTTGATCCGTTAAAGCGCGTTCTCTCCCTTGCTACAGACAGGGTCTTTTTCAAAGCGAAGATCAACTATCAGGAAACGCTCAGAAAACTCTCTGAGATCGTGAATACCGAGCTTGACCTAAATGTCCTTACTGAGCGCCTTCAGATGACGCTTTCGCAGGAACTGAAGCTCAAGTCGAGTTCAATTCTCCTTTTGGAGGCGTTTACTGGTGAAGATAAGTTTATTGCAGATTTTTCAAAAGGCGGAAGCGACGCTAAGCCATTTACACTCACTAGTGACAGTCCGCTCGTTCAATACTTACGGAAAAAGAAACACGCCTCTCTTATCGAATCTCTTGAACGGAAGATCGAGGATACTCCTGAAGAAAAGCGAAAACCCCTCGAAGATTCAAAAACGGAAATCGAACGGCTCGGCGCAGCGCTTGTTGCTCCGGTATTCGCGCAGGATAAGCTGAACGCCATCATTGCTTTAGGTCCGAAACTCTCCGGGGATTCGTTTTCTGACGAGGACCTGCAGCTCATCGAGGTGCTCTCTCCGCAGCTCGGATCCGCTATCCAGAAAGCAAAGCTCTTCGAGCAGGTTAGGAAGTTCGGGGAAAACCTTAAGATCAAAGTGCAGGAGGCGACCGAAGAGCTGCGGGAACGCAACGTCTCGCTCGTAACGCTGCAGAAGATCACGACGGACATGACGCAGACGCTCGATTTCAACAAGGTGAGCCAGCACATCGCTGACTCGGTCGCGATGGAGCTCGGGTTCGTCGGTGCGATCCTCGTTTTCCTCGACGACGATGGCATAACGCTCCGTGCGCGTGCTATCACAAACACGCCGCTCACGGCAAAGGTGATGAAGATGCTGCCGAAACCGTTTTCCTCGTTCGTCACACGGATCGACGATACGGTGAATAAAAATCTTGCACACGAGGTCGTCCGTAATGGTCAGATACGTTTTTCAGAAAGTTTCGCCGAGGTCATATCGCCCCCGGTTCCGAAAATGCTCGCCGACGGTATGCAAAAACTCATGAGGGTAAAGACGTTCATCGTCGTGCCTATCATGTCCGAGGGGAGGGCGATCGGCGCGATCGAGGTCGCCGCGCGCCGCAAGCAGGAGGAGATCAGCGAGCACGAGATCGAGACGATCAAGTCGATGGCGGACCAGCTCGGCATTGTCAGCCGCAACCTCAAGCTCTTCAGCCAGATCCAGCAGACGAACCAGAAGCTCGAGGAGGCGAACAAGCACCTCCAGGTCCTCGATCAGGCGAAATCAGAGTTCGTTTCCATCGCCTCGCATCAGCTCCGGACGCCGATGACCGGCATCATGGGGTACCTCTCGATGCTCGTCGAGGGAGACTTCGGGAAGATCGAGCCGAAACACCTCGATATCCTGCGTTCTCTGCTCGACGAATCGCAGCGGATGATACGTCTCATCAACCTATTCCTGAACGTGAGCAAGATCGAAGCGGGGAAGTTCGCGATCATGAAGCGCTCGGTGCACATAGAGGACCTCATCGAACGCGAAGTGCGCGAGCTCCGCAAAGCTGCCGAGGATAAAAAGCTGAAGCTCGCGTTCATACAACCGAAGAAAGCGCTACCAGAACTGTTCATTGATGACGACAAGATGCAGGACGTGCTCCTGAACCTTATCGACAATGCGATCAAGTATACGGCAAAAGGTTCGGTCACTGTAACCGCCGAGGAAGACGATGGAGGCGTTACCGTGAGCGTAAAGGACACCGGCATCGGCATAAAGAAGGGCGACATCCGCGAACTGTTCAGCAAGTTCGTCCGCGCACAGGGCATTGCGCAGCTCCATCCGGACGGATCGGGACTCGGACTCTTTATCGCGAAGTCGATCGTCGAGGGGCACGGCGGTCACATATGGGTCGAGAGCGCAGGCGAAAGAAAGGGGAGCACCTTCTCGTTCTGGCTTCCGGTCAGGAACGATACACAAACAGTGACGAAAACCAGGAAACCATGAGCTCTGTTAAAAAAACCTCCCGAAAGAAAGCCTCAAAGTCACTAAAGAGAGGCGCACAGACGATCCTGTTGATCGAAGACGAGCCGCTGCTCGTATCGCTCTACGCATCGGTTCTCCGGAAGCTTACGGAAGCGAACGTCCTCACCGCATCCGAGGAACATGAGGCAATGACCGTTATCAACCGTGTCATCCCGCGGCTGATCCTCCTCGATCTCATGATCCCGACGACCGGAAGCGCCCTGTCAGATTTTCATGAACCGATCGGTTTTGATGTGCTCCGGCGCGTCAAAGCGAACCCGAAGACGAGGGCGATCCACGTGATCATCCTTTCGAATCTCGATGCGGACGAGCACCGTCAGCGGGCTCACGACCTCGGAGCAGAAGAGTACATCGTCAAAGCGCTCTTAAAACCCCGCGAGCTCGCCGAGCGGATCGAGAAGTACATGGGGACGAGTTAGTCCGAAGATTACTTTTTAGTTTATTGGCATTATTATCGCTAATATTAGCCAATTATTTACTGTTGAGTATTCGTTTTTTTAATGGTACACTTAACAACATAAGGGGGTGATACTATGCAAAAAATGAATGCGATTGATTGGCTTGCGATGATTCTAGTAGTTATTGGCGGGCTTAACTGGGGACTCGTCATTTTCAAATTTGATCTCGTCGCCGCAGTGTTCGGTCTTGAGTTCGGCGAGGTGAGCCTTGGTTCTCAGATCGTGTACGGGCTCGTTGCGTTGTCAGCGCTCTACATGCTCCTGAAGGTTTTTATGAAATCAGGGGGCGAGAAACCGGTACAGCCAACACAGCCGACCGTATAATCCCAATACAAAAAAGAGAGACCCGCCGTAAGGCGGGCTTTCTTGTATATCGAGGACTGCTCTCGGGCTAGGGTTTCGGCGTTAATGCCCTCTGCGTGATTTCCCGCTTGATGCGTGATCCAAACCGCGAGGACACAACAGCGACGACGTCTTTCTTTCCCCGTATCCTGACCTGCAGCTTTGTCGATTTTGCCTCTCTGTCGCCGATCACGAGCATGTAGGGGATTCGCATTTTTTCCGCTTTCCGGATCTTGTATCCTACGGTCTCGTTCGCGCTATCTACTGAAACACGGATCCCTTTGCTCCGTAGTTTTTCAGAGAGCAAATCGCACGGTTTTACGTGGTCACTCCCGACCGGGATGAGCTGTACCTGCACGGGCGCGAGCCAGGTCGGTAAGCGTCCTGCGAGATGTTCGAGAAGTATACCGATGAAGCGTTCGTAAGACCCGAATATCGCGCGGTGGATCATGACCGGTCGCTGCTGGTGGCCGTCCTTATCCATGTATGACAGTTTGAAGCGTTCCGGCATCTGGTAGTCGAGCTGTATCGTTGCGACCTGCCAGGTTCGCTGCAGCGCGTCATTGACCTCGATGTCGATCTTCGGTCCGTAGAACGCGCCCTCCTTCGGGTTCAGCTCGTAGGAAAGCTTCTCGGACTTTAAGACGTGCTCGAGCGTCTGCTCCGCCTGCTTCCAGGTCTTTTCCTCGCCGAGGTGCTGGTCAGGCATGGTCGAGAGCTTGAAGGTCGGTGTAAGGTCGAAGAGGGAGTAGAACTGCACGACGAGCCTGAGCACGCCGCGTATCTCCTGTTCGATCTGGTCGGGCCTGCAGAAAATGTGCGCGTCGTCCATGGTGATCTGCCGGACGCGCAGCAGCCCGCCTAATGTCCCGCGGACCTCGTTACGGTGCAGCCGACCGATCTCCGAGTAGCGCAGCGGCAGGTCGCGGTAGCTCCGAAGATCGTGGGTGTAGATAATCGTCGATGACGGGCAGTTCATCGGCTTCAGCGCGAAATCCTGATCATCGACAACGAGCGTGAACATGTTCTCGCGGAAGTGTTCCCAGTGCCCCGAGGTCTTGTAGAGCGATGCGTTGCTGAGGATCGGCGTCGAGGTCTCAAGGTAGCCGGCTGCGTCGTGGATCTCCCTCCAGTACCGTTCGAGCTCTCGGATGAGCGTCATGCCGTTCGGCAGCCAGAAGGGTGCTCCGGGCGCTACCGCATCGAACGCGAAGAGCTCGAGGTCATGCCCGATCGTGCGGTGGTCGCGTTTCTCGGCTTCCGCGATGAGCGCAAGGTAGCGGTCAAGCTCTTCCTTGGTGTCGAAGGCGACGCCGTAGACGCGTTGGAGCATGGCCTTTGTCGAGTCGCCCCGCCAGTATGCGCCTGCGACCTTCGTGAGCTTGAAGCCGGTCGGATTGATATCGCCGGTGTTCTCAACGTGGCCGCCGCGGCAGAGATCGACGAACGACCCGATCTTGTAGAAGGTCGCCGGTTGCTTCTGCTGTTTCAGTTCTCTGTAGAGCTCTTCCTTGTAGCGGTTGTTCGCCATTGCCGGTCCAGCGTCTTCGAACTTCCCGATCCTGACCTTCTCGACGCGGAGCTTCGCCGCAATGAGCTCGCGCATCCGGTTCTCAAGCTTCGGGAGGTCGTCGGGCTTAATCGGGTTGGGTGCGTCGATATCGTAGTAGAAACCGTGCTCGATCGTCGGACCGATGGCAATGTGGGCGTCGGGGTACTTCTCAAGCACCGCCGTTGCGAGGAGGTGGGAGAGCGTGTGGCGTATGTGGTCGAGGCGTTCCCGTGCTTTCGGATCCTGCTGCATATCGTCGTAGTAGATGATTGTGATAGTAGTGTAGCGCAGTTACGCGCGTTTGACCATGAGTTTTACTTCGCGAAAACGATCTTGATGCGTGAAGGTGCCGACGCTGAACGCATTGACCAGAAGGGGGAGATCAGGACGTCGACGTCCGTGACGCCGTTCGTGCCGAGCAGGACGTTCCTGATCTCATCGGACGTCTTGCGCGTGAATCGCGACGGGGAGAATCGTTCGCTTGCTGTGCTGAGCTCTGCGGTGACGGTACACGTAACCTCGATCTGGGCAGTTCCATTTTTTTCGCTGACATCGAGAAGCCTGTACGAGAGCTCCGGTTCAGCATCGCGGCTTCGCTCATCGTCGGAAAGCATTGATGCAACGAGCGCGGCGGTTTTTTTCTGTAGGGCAACGCTGTCGATGCCGATGAATATGACCCGGATCGATCCTTTGACCGTGACTGAGGGCACCGTATCGCCCGCTTTCGCTGCCGTTGTGATATTTGATGTCAGGAGAAATGGTTTCGGAAGGAACGTATGCGTTCCCGGACCAGCGAGCTGCGTTTCTGATGATCTGTTGAGCAGTTCTTCCTCGAGCGCGCGTTTTGCCTCGTCGATCGTTGCCTGGGAAAGCTGGCTCGACGCACGCACCCCTCCGGTCATCGGTTCTGTACTGGTTCCGTATATCGTATCTTTTAATCCTGGCCAGAGCGCGACGATCTCAAAGCGGTCAGCGCCGATGTTTCCCTTTTCTCCGGCAGTGTCTGCTATCACGTCGACCGCGACAGATCCCCCGGTTGGCACGTCGACCCGGGATGTTGTCCGGTAAATGATCCCGTTCGACGACGCTCTGAGCCTCGTTTTCGCCGCGAGAGGCTGCGGTTTTGTCCAGGAGTTCTTTATCGTAACGGTACCGTGCGCATAATCGTCGACCATCGTACCGGTCTGGGGTACGTCCTGCGTACGTGATCCGTCAATGGTTGCAGCAAGGAGTGCGCCAGGGAGCTCCTCACTGTCCGTTTTTGGATGTTCAGAAGCTGTGATGATCGATGCGCTCGAGAGCTCGTGCGTTCCGCGCGTGATCGTTATCGTCGTCGAGGTGAAAGCAACGAACACGATAGCGCCCGCTGCAGCGAGCGCAACAGCGAGGAAAGCAAACGTTCCAATGCGATACAGGCGCGATACGTGGGGTTTTGCTGTTCTGATGTTGGGCATACGCTGCTTACCGCGGAACGGCGTTTGTGCCGAGAAGGTTCTTAATTGCATCAGCAAGCTCCGTTCGCCAGTGTACCATATACGGCGTATCAATGCGCCGTTTTTCTCCGTCAACGACGAGTACGACCTTTGTCGTGCCGGGGTATCGCCGGAAGACATCCTTGAGGCTACGCCAGAGCGAGTCATTCGCCGTGTTAGGCAGCGTTATGACGATTTCGCGAGGGAGCGAAGCCATATCGCGCGTCATTTCACTGGCTTCGTCAGCGATCACCTTCACGGTGCCGTCCTTATCGCTGAGCTTTCCCCGTACGAGCACGATCTTGTCCTCTTGCCACGGTTCCGGATCCGCCTTCAGCGTGCTCGGGAATACGAGTACTTCAACGCTTCCGTTCGTATCCTCGAGCGTTGCGAACAGCATACTCTCCCCGGTCCGGGTAGTGACCCGTTGGATCGCGGTGATGACGCCGGCAATGGTGATGCGCTGGTTGTTCCGGAGCTCAGATAGTTTACTGCATGGTAGTACGCCGTTCGTCTCGAGCGTCGCCTTGAACGGATCGAGCGGATGCGCGGATATGAAGAAACCGAGGAGCTGTTTTTCCCAGGCGAGCTTTTCGTCGTTGGTCGCGGACTGGGAATCCTTTAAGCGGATTGACGGCGCATGACGGACGGGAAGCGAGCCGAAGAGGTTCATCTGTTTCCGCGCGGATTCCTGCTCGGCGCCGCGGCTGATCTCAAGGAGCTCCGCGATGTTTTCCAGCATCTGCTTACGTTCTCCGAACCTGTCGAGAGCTCCGGCCTTCGCAAGGCTCTCAAGCGATTTCCGGTTGAGGTCTTTCGATTGGACCCGCCGTAAGAAGTCTTCGAGGCTTAAGAAGCTCCCTGCGCGCTTGCGCTCTGAAATGACGGCTGCGACGAGGTTGTCGCCGACGTTCTTAATTGCCGAGAGGCCGAAACGGATTCGGGACGGAGGCGCCCCGAAAGTTCCAGGAACGACCGAGAACGACGAGAAGCTCTCATTGATGTCCGGTGGGAGCACCTCGAGCTTCATTTTCTTGCACTCATTGACCTCGAGCGCGATACGGTCGGTGTTCGTCTGGTCGGCGGTCAGGAGCGATGCCATGAACTCTGCAGGGTAGTTCGCCTTGCAGTATGCCGTCTGGTAGGCAATGAGGGCGTAGCAGATCGAGTGTGCGCGGTTAAATCCGTACCTTGCGAACGGCTCGATGAATTCGAAGATCTTTTCTGCCGTTGTTCTCGTTATACCATTTCGTATGCATCCGTCGACGAATTTTTTACGCTGTTCCTTGAGCAGTTTTGCGATTTTCTTTCCGACCGCTTTCCTGAGGACGTCAGCCTCGGCCATGGTAAATCCAGCGAGATCCCTTGCCATTTGCATGACCTGTTCTTGGTACACGGCAACACCATAAGTCTTTTCGAGGATCGGCTTTAAGCGATGGTCGAGGTAAGTCGGCTTAAACTTGCCGTGCTTTCCCGCGATGAACTGCGGAATGAGCTCCATAGGGCCAGGGCGGTACAGTGCAACCATGGCGTCAATGTCTTCGAGGGCGGTCGGTTTAAGCTCGCGCAGGTATCGTCGCATTCCTGAAGATTCAAGCTGGAATACGCCGGTTGTTTCCCCGCGCTGTAGCAGGGAGAAGGTTGCGCGATCGTTGAGCGGTAGCTTGTCAAAATCGAGCTCAATACCCCGAACGGCGTGAACGATCGATCGGGTCGTTTCGAGGATCGTGAGGTTCGCTAAACCGAGGAAATCGATCTTGAGGATGCCGAGGTCCTCGATGGGATGAAGCGAGTACTGGGAGATGAGCGTATCGGTTTCGGCGGATGCCCGCTGTACCGGAACGGAGTTCTCAAGCGGTTCCTTCGTAATGACGAATCCGCAGGCGTGCTGTGATGCGTGACGGGCGACGCCCTCGAGTTTCTTCGCAGTAGTGAGCAGCCGTTGCGCATCAGGATCGTTCTCGTAAATTTCCTTGAGCTCCGGGACGGTTCGGATCGCGTCAGAAAGCGTTGTGAACATGGGGATCAGTTTTGCGACCCGGTCACAGTAGGAGTAGGGGAATCCGAGGACGCGGCCGACATCCCTGATTGCTGCGCGCGCCGCCATCGTTCCGAACGTGATGATTCCCGCGACGTGGTTAACGCCGTACCTGCTCTGGACGTAACGGATGACCTCGTCGCGTCTGCTGTCGGCGAAGTCAAGGTCAATGTCAGGCATTGCGATTCGATCAGGATTGAGGAAACGCTCGAAGAGCAGCCCGTACTTGATCGGATCGACGTTCGTAATGTTGAGGAGGTAGGAGACGATCGATCCTGCGGCCGAACCGCGCCCGGGACCGACGACAATGCCGTTTTGTTTTGCCCAGTTGACGAAATCAGCGACGATCAAGAAGTACGGGGCGAATCCGGTCTTGCCGATCACGCCGAGTTCATACTCAAAGCGTTCAATGGCAGCTTTTGACGGTGAAGTACCGTACTTTTCTGTCAGGGTCTTCTCGCAGAGCTCCCGTATATAGTCGATCCCGCTCTTGCCGTTCGGGACATCGAAGTGCGGCAGAACTGTTTTTCCGAATTCGAACGAGAAGTCGATGTTGTCTGCGATTACGGCCGTCTGCTCTATCGCTCCGGGGTACTTTTTAAAGCGTTCTGCCATGATATGCGCAGGCACGAGCGACAGGTCCTCATTCCTCATGGTAAGGCGATCAGTATCCGACAGTAGTTTTTTTAAATGAATGCAGAGGAGGACGTCCTGCGCTTCGGCGTCCTCTGGCTTCAGGTAGTGGCTATCGTTCGTAGCAACGAGCGGAACATCGAGCTCTTTACCGAGGTCGGCGAGCTTCGCATTGACCGTCGCCTGCATCGCAATGGACGGATGGTGCTGCAGCTCAAGCGCAAAATCATCTGTCCCGAAGAGGTCACGGAACGCCTTTGCCATCCTTTTCGCTTCTGTATCGTTACCATTAACGAGGAGTGTCGGGATCGGTCCGTTGATGCACCCTGACAGGCAGATGAGTCCGCGGTGGTGGCGCTCAAGGAGCTCCATGTCGATCCTCGGCTTTCCGTAGAATCCTTCAAGGTTTGACGCTGTAATGATCTTTAAAAGGTTCCGGTACCCCTCATCGTCCTTAACGAGGAGAATGAGATGATTGATGCGGTCATCGATCCGTCCGGTCTTGTCAAAGCGGCTCCCACGCGTAAAGTACGCCTCAATGCCGATGATTGGCTTCAGGCCGGCAGCTTTCGCGTGCTGGAAGAACTCTACAGCGCCGTAGAGGTTGCCGTGGTCAGTGAGCGCCAGCCCCTCAAGGCCGATCTCTTTCGCGTATGATACGAGGGCGTCGATCCTCGGGAGACCGTCGAGAAGGCTGTAGTGGGAGTGGGTATGAAGGTTGATGAATCGCATACGATGAATCCGACGCGTAGATACGACGCGCGCACATTCGTGCGGAGCCCATCGACGGCGCTACTCTTGTTCGGAATCTTTTGACGTGCGTTTGGAGCGTCGCTGGCGCCAACGCTCAGCGATACCTGTCACGACCTGCGTCAGGAGCGAGAGCGTCGAGACCGTATCACCGATCTTCACGCGTATTGAGTCGAGGATCTCGCCGACCTCGGTCACCTTCTCATGGACGATCGTTGCGGTGCGCCGGAGGTCGCGTACGATCGCTATCAGGTAGTAGAGGAACCACGCGATAAATCCCGTCAGAACGGCAGCAGAGACCGCTAAGACGATGAAGAGGATGTCCTGTGTATTCATAGAGGTTACCCAGTGCAACTCTACCACGCTCGGAACGCCCTGTCTACTGCGCCCTTTTTTCACTGGACGCCCTATGCTACACTCGGAGTAATGGCTGAACAAAAAGACGACATTTCCTTACGACTCGGCTACTGGCTCGCTGTGCACCGTGATCAGCTTCGTACCTGGTGGGCGATTGCGATCCTCGTGTGTGATGCGCTACTCCTCGTGTACTTCTTCGTCGTTTTTGCTACGTACTCGTTCGGAATGACGAAAACGGTTCAAGGCATCGGCGCAATGGCGCAACCGCTGGTCTCACCTGCGCTAAAGAAGATTATTGCTCCGGTGAACCTCGTGACCGGTACCGCGGTCGTACTGAACCGCGGTAATGGGCGGTACGATTTTGTCGCACCGGTAACGAACTCCAACGAGCACTGGGCTGCGGTGCAGGTCAGGTACCACTTTACCTACGGTGAAACAACGCGAGATGACATAACGACGCTCTGGCCGGGTTCGGAGAGCTTCTTAACGCAGGCCAACGTTGCTCTTAAGGTGCCTGAAACCGGTGCAACGCCGAGCGTAACGATCATTGATGTACAGTGGCAGCGGCCGGACGATTTACAGCGGTACACCAGCGATGTTTCCTTTCCCGTTAGTAACGTATCCATCCGACCGATTACAGGACTTGCGTCGGATGTTACTGCGACAAGGCTCACCGCAACCGTACAGAACAAGTCGGTGTACTCGTTCCGGTCCGTGCGCTTCGGAGTGATTTTAAAAGCAGAGGGAGCGGTCGTTGCCGTCAGTGACGTCATTGTCGAGCGGTTTAAACCACTCGAAGAGCGAACCATCGAGGTCTCGTGGCTTTCGACACTCCCCACCTCATCGGAAGCAACGATATTCCCCATCCTTGATCTTACCGATAAGGATTCCTACCTCTAACGCATGGCGTCGTTTACTTCCATCAGGCTGTTCCGCCGGTTTGATTGGTTGTTGCTCGGCGCAACCATCCTTCTCGTTGCGATAGGTATTGCGACGCTCTATAGCATCACCCTAAACGTTGAGCTGCCGCGCATTGACAAGTTCTATCGACAGCTCATCTCGTTCGGCATCGGTCTGGTGCTGCTGCTGTTTGTCGTTTCGACCGATTTCAGAAAAATCAGATCATACGCGTGGGTACTGTACGGCGTTTCCCTTGGGTTCCTCTCCGCCGTACTGATACTCGGTACGACCATCCGCGGTACGACAGGGTGGTTTGCCTTGTTTGGCTCGACGTTCCAGCCGGTTGAGATCGTAAAGGTACTGCTCGTCATCGTGCTCGCACGGTACTTTGCCGAACACGTTGACGAAGGGGCGAGCTGGCGCGTCATCCGCACCTCGGGAGCGCTTGTTGCCGCGCCTACGCTTCTCGTTGTGCTCCAGCCCGACCTTGGCTCTGCCGCGCTGCTCATCGGGGTGTGGTTAGGCATGTTGTTGTTCCTAAAAATACCGTTGAGACGGTTCGTAACGATACTAGTAGGGATCGCGGTCGTAGCATGTATCGGGTGGTTCGGTCTCGCTGACTACCAGCGCGAACGCGTACTGACGTTTCTCAATCCGACCCGCGATCCGTTACGGAGCGGATACAACGTTCGTCAGGCGATCGTTGCGATCGGATCCGGGAAGCTTTTCGGAAGGGGCCTCGGGCTCGGTACTCAGTCGCAGTTGAATTTTCTTCCGACGCAAGATACCGATTTCATTTTTTCGGTCATTGCCGAGGAGCTCGGCTTCGTTGGAACCGCGGTCCTTCTTGGATTGTTTGGTATTTTCTTATCTCGGTTCATTCGGGGGATTTCGAGAGGTCGCGATATCTTCGGTAACTATCTCCTTGCCGGTATTGCAACTCTGTTTTCGCTGGAAATAGTACTCAATATCGGCGGAAACCTAGGATTACTGCCTCTGACTGGTATCCCGCTCCCGTTTCTTAGCTATGGAGGAAGTGCGTTGATATCGAGCATACTTGCCGTCGGTGTTGCCTTGAGCGTTTTAACACGGTCTTCATCGTATTGATAGTATTGATAACGTCGTATTGATCATTGAGTCTTGACGAACATCGTTGTTGTGGTATACTATGAGCATCGATACCTAGGAAATAACTAGAAGAAATGCAATCTATAGACGCGTTTATGTCCGGGGAAGGGGATTTGCGGGTGCTGACCGCATGTCCATTTTGCAATACGAATTACTCAATACGGGCAGCACGCGTCATCGCACAGAAAGATGACGCCCATGTCGTTCACATTGAATGTCGGCACTGCGGAGGGTCGATCATAGCTCTTATTATTCCCGGTGGGTTCGGATCGCAATCCGTAGGTGTCATCACCGACCTTACACATGATGAGGTGGCTCCCTTCTTACAGGCTTCTGCTGTGAGCGCGGATGATGCTATCGTCTTTCACTCACTCTTAACAGATGGATCGTTGCTCCAGCACCTCGTTCCGCCTCTTCCACACTAGTACGCTATGTCAGAACTAACGCTCACTGCCCAGGCGCGAACCGTGCTGGGGAAAAAGACGAAATCCTTGCGTTCTTCAGGGAGCCTTCCCGTTGTTCTGTATGGACACGGGCTTTCTTCCCGTTCATTGACGGTAGCTGTTGCTGAGTTCCAAAAAGTATACCGTACAGCGGGCGAGAGCACGCTCATCGATCTTATTGTCCAAGATGAGAAACCGGTCAAGGTAATCGTACAGGATGTTCAGCGCCACCCGATCTCCGGGAAGATACTGCACGTCGATTTTCATCAGGTCCGAATGACCGAAAAACTGCACACGGAAATCGAGCTTGCGTTCACCGGCGACGCGCCTGCAGTTAAGGAACTTGGCGGCATACTCGTTAAGAACATCAGCCGCGTTAAAGTTGAAGTTCTCCCGGTTGACCTCGTTTCAGAGATACCCGTTGATGTATCGAAGCTCAAAACGTTCGATGACAGTATCCACGTAAGAGATCTCGTCCTTCCGAAGGGTATCACCGTACTCGATGGAGCGGATGAGGTCGTTGTACTCGTTACCCCTCCACGGAGCGAGGAGGAGCTTGCAGAACTGGAAAAGACAACGGATGAGAAAGCGGCGGTTGAGGCTGTGGAAGGCATCAAGAAGGAGGAGCAAACGGAAGAGCAGGTGGCGGAAGAAGGACAGCCTTCAGATCAGGGAGAAAAGAAGACAGAAGACAAGAAAGAAGAGAAAAAGGGATGACCGAGTAATTAATATACAAAACCATGCCGAAAAAACAGCCGATCAATGAGCGTGAAGAGGTGTTAAAGGCGCTCGATGACAGCAACGAGGAAGAGAATGAGCACGACGAAAAGGAGCAGCCGGAAGAAGAGAAGGGCGACGAACAGGAGTCTTCAGCGAATCAGGATACGGAAGGAAAGAAAGAATCGAACTCTCGTTCAGCAGCGACAGGTAAAAAAGGGAAGAAAGAAGCCCCTAAGTTGAAGAACGCTTCTCAGAAATCGCCTACGAAACCCCCGCCAGACAAAGAGCCGCAGGAAGACAGAAAGCAAGGCAAAAACCGCAAACTCATTATTCTGATAACTGTACTGTGTGTTGTGCTTGTCGGAGTTGCTGTGGGCGGGTACTTCATGTTCGGTCGTTCCGATAATGATGAAACTACGACGAACTCCGCCGTCGTTAGCACCGATACCGTAAAGCAGCTCGTTGCGAGGAGGATCGATGGCGTCCTTGACTCTCCGCAGAACCAGAACAAGTTCCCCGTGGCGATCATGGTAGAAAATTACACTGCTGCGCGGCCGCAGTCCGGACTTACAAAGGCGAACATAGTCTACGAAGCGCTCGCTGAGGGCGGGATAACCCGTTTCCTCGCGATCTTCACAATTACGAGCCCGGTGAAAGAGATCGGACCGGTACGTTCAGCGCGTCCGTACTACGTCGACTGGGCACGGGCATACAACGCTCTCTACGTACATATCGGAGGGAGTCCGAAGGCGCTTGCTCGCATCAGCCAGACAGGCATCCGTGATTTCAATCAGTTCTTCAATAGCCAGTATTTTTGGAGGGATAAGACGCGCGATGTCGCATCAGAGCATACGCTCTACACGTCCGACTACCTGATGTCACTCGCGCTCATCGATAAGAAGATACCGACGACCGGCGACTTTGAACCATGGAAGTACAAGCAGGATGCGCTTTCTTCCGAACGGCAGTCGAGCCAGCACATCACGATCAACTTCTCGACGTTCAGCTATAAGGTGGACTACGAGTACGATCCGGTCCAGAACGATTACGTTCGGTCGGTCGCAGAAAAACCGCACGTCATGCGCGATGGCGAACAGCTGCGTCCGAAGAACGTCGTCGTAATAACCGTTAACCGTCGCCTCGAACAGCCGGTCACTGGTAACCACGGCCGTCTCGAGATGGACACGGTCGGTCAGGGCACAGCCCAGTTCTTCCTCGACGGCACAGTTCTGAAGGGCACATGGAAGAAGGATTCACCGCAGGACCCCCTGCAGCTCCTCAAGGATGACGGGACGCCCGTAGAGCTCAATGCCGGTCAGACGTGGGTCGAGGTCGTGCCTCCTGATCAGCAGGTAACCGTAAAGTAACACTCTTACATCAGGAGTCTGCAGAACGAATGGCTAAGGAGAGAAAGCTCCCGATAACAATGAAGAATCCGGTGGGCTGGATTGTCATTGTTGCATCGACACTCATCGGTATCGTGCTCCTCATTGGAGCAATTACCGGATGGGGCTTGATGTTCAGTTAGTTCCAGAGACCACCGGTTGTGGCTCGATGACGATCGCGCGGTAACGACCCGCAAGATCTTTTTTCGTCGTGATGACTGACTTTGGCAGCGCCCGTATTGCTAGTGCAGCGACTGCTGAGCGTCGCCTTGGATCGATCTCGAGAATGCACGGTATCCTAAAGCGATAACGCTTGAGTTGTAAGAAGAAACGGCGAATGAGAGACATGCCATCAAAGCCACCAACGATCGCTGATTGTGGCTCATGCCGTACCGCATTGTATTCCTGTGGTGTTGCATAGGGGAGGTTCGCTACAATAATATCCGGCACGATTTTTTTTCTTTGCAGCGGTGTCAGTAAATCACCGTTGAGAAACGATACTCGCCGTTGACAGCCGAGGGATTTCGCGTTTTGTTTTGCATAGCGAAGCGCTCGGCGTGATCGTTCAGTTGCGAAGAAGCGTGCCCGGGGAAATAGTGCAGCAAGCGATAGCGCAATGCATCCTGACCCGGTTCCGACGTCAACAATGGTACCGGAGAACGTCGAGGGCAGCATTTTGAGCACCGTATCGACGAGCAGCTCTGTTTCAGGTCGTGGAATGAGGATTCCCGGTCCGACCGAGAAAGCGTTAGCATAGAACCATTTCGTTCCCGTAAGGTACGCCAGGGGAATACCGCTGGCTCGTCCTTGTATGAGCCGTTCGATCGTTCGGCGCTGCTTGACTGAGATAGGTTGATCAGGATGTGCGAGTACGTGCTCGTACGGTTTATGTAGCACATGAGCCGTGAGGAGAGTCACCTCACGGCGGTCAATGTCGCAGGCGCGGTGCCTCATGTATTTGCGCGCAATGCTTTTTCCGCTGCGCGGAGTTTTTCGATAATCGGTTCAAGCTCTCCATTGAGGATCCGTGTCATGCCGTGAAAACTTTCTTTGATCCGGTGATCGGTAACCCTGTCCTGCGGTATGTTGTAGGTTCGTATCTTTTCCGAACGGTCTCCTGATCCGATCATTGATTTCCTTTTCGTTGACGCCTCTTTACGCCGTTTTTCCTCTTCGTAGGCAGCGAGACGTGTGCGGAGTATCCTGAGCGCTTTTTCCCGGTTCTGCATCTGGCTCCTCTCGTCCTGGCAGCTGACGACGATGCCGGATGGTTTATGGAGCAGCCGGATTGCGGAGTACGTGGTATTGACCGATTGACCGCCGTGGCCGCTTGAGGTCGTCGCTGTGAATTCAAGGTCCTTCGGATCGATCGAAACCTCCTGCTCTTCGGCTTCAGGGAGGACTACGACGGTCGCTGTCGAGGTATGGACGCGTCCGGATTTTTCGGTTTCCGGTACACGCTGGACGCGGTGGACCCCGCCCTCGAACTTAAGGTCGCGATAGATCGGCCCGCCTCGAAGCTCGACAATGACCTCTTTGTATCCGCCGAGCGTGGTTCGCGATTCGTTTACGAATTGCGATTTCCATCCATGTCGTTCAGCGTATCGGAGGTACATGCGCAGCAATTCAGCGGCGAAGAGCGCCGCCTCATCACCCCCGACGCCAGCCCTGATTTCTACGACAATGTCCCTACGGTCGTGGGGATCTGGTGGTTCGATGACAACTGTTATTGCCTCGTGGAGACTGGCGATTCGATCTTTGAGCGAACGAATCTCCGTATCTGCAAGCCGCTGCATATCTTTGTCCGTGCTCGTTTGCCGGACGTTCTGTGTCTCGTTGAGCGCTTGTTCGAGCGAACAAAGCTCGTCGTACGACCGGATCGCACTGGCGAGTTCGGAGAACTCCTTTGAGAGCGAGGAAAAACGACCACGGTCCTTGATGGTCTTCGGATCCTGGAGTTGCTTTTCGAGTTCGTGGTAGCGCGCTGTAACGCGCTTCATCGCCTCTTTCATAGAAAGGGAAAAAGCCTACGAATTAATATCGCAGACTCTCTCGTTACTGTTACGCTTCGGTCTTAGATTCTTTTGTGCTGCTCTTCTTTTTTGTGCGTGCAGCACGCGCAGAATCGCCGCGGCCGACGATGCGCCGGAAGCGATCAACGCGTCCAGCGGTATCGATCAGGTGCTGTTTTCCGGTATAGAACGGGTGGCAGTTCGAACAAACCTCGATCCGCATTTCTGGAACGGTTGAGCCAGTAACGAGAACTGCGCCGCATGAGGCACAGACGATCTTGGCTTTATCGTGGTACTTCGGATGAGTGGATTCTTTCATGTAGGTACGGCGAAGAGTCGAAAATTAATGCGAAATGAGTGTAGCAGAGTATTCGATCTAGAGCAAGGTCTTGTGCTGTTTCGCAGCGCATGCTATGCTCTTCACGCTGACATTTCGCATGTTTTTTAGCTTTTTCAGCACAGTACTACTAATCACCCATACCCTTGGACGTTTCCCCGTCCTGCCCGGCTGATCGCCGGGATGGGGAGAGCGGAAGAAGAGGGTAGCGGCAACAAGGAAACAATCATGCGCGAAATACCACTCATCGAACTACTGAAATCGGGCGTGCACTTCGGCCACCATGTCTCTCGTTGGCATCCGAAGATGCGTCCGTTCATTTATACGTCACGAGCGGGCGTCTACATCGTCGATCTCGAGAAGACGAGCGAACAACTCAAGCGTTCCCAAGAATTCCTTCGTGATATCGTTGCGAAGGGGGGTACGGTCCTCTTTGTCGGGACAAAGCGACAGGCGCGTCCGATCATACAGTCGCTGGCAACGAACGTCGGAATGCCGTACGTCATCGAACGCTGGCTCGGCGGGACGTTCACGAATTTCCCGACCATTTCGAAGATGACGAAGCGTCTTACCTACCTTAAGGAGGAACGCGCGAGCGGGCACCTTGAAAAGTACACGAAGAAAGAACAGCTTACCTTCAACGATGAGATCAAAAGGCTTGAGAAGCTGGTTGGCGGGATCGAACGAATGTCAAAGATACCCGAAGCGATCTTCGTCGTCGATGCGAAGCAGGAAAAGACGGCGGTCAAGGAAGCGCTGAAAGTAAAGGTTCCGATCGTTGCCCTCGTCGACACCAACGTCAATCCTGAAGGTATCGCCTATCCAATACCCGCGAATGATGATGCGACTAAGTCGATCAGTCTCCTTACTGAAGCGATCGCAGAGGCGGTTGAAGAAGGTACGCACGCCCGCCCGAGTAGCGCAGCCGGCGCATCTGACGTGCCGACACCGCCAACAGACGACACTATCCCGCTTCCCGTTGTAGAAAAAAAAGAGGAAGTTATCGCAACAAGTTCGTTACCACCGGCACAGAAGGAGGGTACGGTATGAACGTTACTATTAGCGATGTCGCCCGTCTTCGTGAAAGGACTGGTATCGGCGTTTCTGCGGCGAAGAAGGCGCTCGAGGAGGCCGATGGTGACTTTGATAAGGCTGTAGAGGTGATCAGAAAATCCGGCAAGAAAGTTGCCGCGAGCAAACTGACCCGTCAGATGCGCGAAGGTCTCATCGGGCACTACGTACATGCCAATAGTAAGGTCGCCGCACTCGTTGTCGTCACTTGTGAGACCGACTTTGTCGCTCGAGGAGATGATTTTAAGCAGCTGGTTCATGATATCGCTCTCCATATCGCAGCTTTGAATCCCCGTTATGTGAAGCCCGAGGATGTCCCAGAAGAGGTGCTTGAGAAGGAACGCGAGATAGTTCGGGCGCAGGTAGCCGGCAGTAAGAAACCCGCAGCGGTCGTTGAAAAAATCATTGAAGGGAAACTGGAGACGTTCTTTAAGGAGACCTGTCTTGTACGCCAACCGTACGTAAAGGATGAATCGATGACCATCGGTGACCTTATCACTGCAGCAATTCAAAAGTTAGGCGAGAACATCCAGGTGAGAGAGTTCGTAAGACTATCGCTCTAGCGTGTATGTTGATTGATATCATCGTTGCCATCCTCGCGGTCAGTGCGCTTGTAATGATTATCGTCATTGTCGTTCGTAAGTTCCCGAAACTTGCGGTCATTGATACGAAGAGCATTCCTGCAGAGCAGCACGATGAGCTGAAATCAAAACTCATTGAACAACGTTTCCGGAGGAAGTTATCCAATGTTACGAGAACGACCGGCAAGGCGCTTCGGCCTGTTGCATCGTCGGCAGGAAGGTTCTTACGGTCACAGTACCAGAAACTCCTTGAACTTGAAAAGCGATACCGTGCACGAACGTTGCAGGAAGAAGTCCTGACGCCGGAAGCGAAAGCAGAGAAAGTACAGAAGATAGAACAGCTCCTCGATGACGCGAGAAGCTCAATGACGGCAGGCGACCTTTCAGCAGCGGAACAGCGGACGATCGCTGCGATCAGCATCGACCCACGGAGCGTTTCTGCATACCGACAGCTCGCATTAATATACATCGAACAGAAGGATTATGAACATGCCCGCGAAACGCTGCAGTTCGTCATTCAGCGTCTCAAGGTAGAGGATGATGAACTATACGCGGAGCTCGGACTCGTCGCTTCAGGAGAAGGGAAATATGATGAAGCACGCCGTGATTTCGAGAAGTCGATCGTGATCAACGGCCACGTTGCGCAGCACTACCTCGATCTCTCGAGGGTTCAGCTTGCCCTCGGTGATAGTATCGGGGCGTTTGAGAGCAGCAGGCGGACGGTGGAACTCGAACCGAACAACCCGAAGTTCCTCGACGCGCTCGTCGAGGCGAGCATCGTCGCCGGAAAACGAGAGTGGGCGCTCGAAACGCTCGAAAAGCTCCGATCGGTAAATCCGGAAAACCAAAAACTCGCCGAATTCACCTCTCGGATCGATACGATGTTGACCAACGTTCATCGACGGGCGTAGCACGTATACAATAGACACACTATTCGCCGATGTAGCTCAGTTGGCCCCGCCGCTTCTGCCGATGTAGCTCAGTTGGTAGAGCAACTCCATGGTAAGGAGTAGGTCCGCGGTTCAAATCCGCGCATCGGCTCCAGAAGCGGCGGGGTGAATGACGCAACTCCATGCTTGCCCCGCGTACGACCGCACTTGACGCGGGCGTAATACGGGGGTAAGTAGCCCAGTATCACATTGGATGCTGGGCAAGTAGGTCCGCGGTTCAAATCCGCGCATCGGCTCCATGGGCAGGTACCGAAGCGGTCAAACGGGCCTGACTGTCCCGCCACAATTCCTCAAGCAATCTAAGGAAGGCGGGATGCCGCCAACGGCGGCATAAATCAGGTGACCTCCGGCCTTCGTAGGCCCGCCCCGCACCACTTTCTTTCACAACCATGATGGAGAATTTCTAAGGCCAGGGTGGATACCGAAGCGGTCAAACGGACCTGACTGTAAATCAGGTGGCCTCCGGCCTTCGTAGGTTCGAATCCTACTCCACCCACCAGTGCACGAAAGAAAGTGGTGCGGGGTGAGAAATCCTACCCTGCCCACCAGTAATAACCCTTCTCATCATTCTGCGACTGTTGAAGATGCACCGGAAAAATGGTATACAAGCAGAGGATTGTCCGATGTTCGGACGCGTCCGCCACGCCGGTGTAGCTCAGTGGTAGAGCAACTGTTTTGTCCCGCTCCGATAAATAAGGTATAGTACGCGGGATCCTCGATGTTCTTACAAAATCTTGCCGGAGTAGCTCAGCGGTAGAGCAGCTGTTTTGTAAACAGCAGGTCAGCGGTTCGAATCCGCTCTCCGGCTCCACCGGCAAGATTTTGAGAACATCGGGATAAACAGTAGGTCGTCGGTTCAAATCCGACCACCGGCTTCAGCAGGAAGATAATAGTTAATTAAGTTAATTAAGAAACTAAAGATTGGTGGCAAGAAAGAAAAGTTATGCCACAATCATTCTATCAACTCGATATCTGGAAGAACGGATATACGCTCGTTCTCAACGTCTATCGGATAACTGAGCGCTTTCCAACATCTGAACGATATGGTCTGATAGATCAGCTAAGACGGTCGGCTAATGCCATTATCGCGAATATCGCTGAAAGCCAGGGAAGGCATTCATTTAACGATAAAATTCGAGTTCTCTACCAATCTCGTGGCGAGGTGTTTGAAACAAGAAGTCATCTAAAAGTTGCCGAGGGTCTGGGGTATCTGCCTGAAGAAGAATTCAATTCATTTGATCACGAGTACGAAGGCCTATTGATCGGACTCAATGCATATATTAAGTATCTTGCCAAAGCCCGCCACCTTAATTAACTGAACGAACACAATTCCTAATTAACCATTCCTTATGTCCCAAGACAATCTTATCGGTCTCTCATGCGGTGTGTGCAAGCACGTCAATTACTTTTCGAGACGTAACAAGAAAAAGGTCAAGGTGAAGATCGAACTGAAGAAGTATTGCAAGTGGTGCAAGAAACATACGCTCCATAAAGAAGCGAAATTGAAATGAGAGCTACAATCGCGGGAGCGTCGTTTCCGGCAGAGCCGGACCCGGCTTCGCCGGGCAGGAATAGTTTTCAATCCAGCACCAGTTTTGATGGGGGTGTAGTGAAACGGTATCACAACGGTCTCCCCGCCTGCCGGAGTACGGAGAAAACAATCTGTCGTTAGTTGATGGGGGCGTAGTTCAGCAGTAGAACACCGGTCTCCAAAACCGGTAATGAGGGTGCGACACCTTCCGCCCCTGCCAATTAATGACATTGATACAGTACACATTAAAAAATACCTCCGTACGGCGGGCAGGCAAAACCGTTATTCCAGGTTCGAGCCCTGGCACCCCTGCCAGACTAGATACCATCGGGGCATGGTCCCTCGCGGTAGCTCGGGATAAACTCCGTTGGCAGGGCGCCGTAAATTCACAATCCACGTATTGCTTCGGGGTATAGCGCAGTTCCCCGCCATACGGCGGGATAAAGTCCGCGCGCACGGTTCGGCCCGCCCCGCACCACAATTTTGTCGGGGATTGGCGCAGTGGTAGCGCGCTCGGTTCGGGACCGAGAGGTCGCGAGTTCAAATCTCGCATCCCCGACAAAATTGTGGTGCGGGGGAACTGAGGTCCCGGGTTCGAGTCCCGGTACCCCGACAGGAAGCGTGAGTAAGACATTTAGCAGTCAATTGTGGTGCGGGGGAACTGAGGTCCCGGGTTCGAGTCCCGGTACCCCGACCAAACGAAAGGTGTATACTATCCATATGTCATCAGTTCATACCGTGCCGAAGCACGTCGCCATCATCATGGATGGTAACCGTCGCTGGGCACGGAAGCACGGAAAACCCGCGCTCGAAGGTCATCGCATCGGTTACCAGACCTTGAAGAGGATCGGCGACGCGGCGCTCGACCGTGGCGTGAAGTACCTAAGCGTCTGGGCTTTTTCGACCGAGAACTGGAAGCGAGCGAAGCGCGAGGTCCAGTACCTCATGCGCCTTCTTGAGTGGGTGCTTCGCGAGGAGGTCGCGGATTTCCATCGGAAGAACGTAAGGCTCGTCGTTACCGGCAGGATCCATGAGCTGTCTACGAGGTTGCAGAATCTCGTTGCGGACGCAATGAATCTCACACGACAGAATACGGGGGGCGTTCTCAACGTGCTCTTAAACTACGGAGGACGGACCGAACTCGTCGATGCTATCCGTGCGATCGTACGGTCGAAACCGGATCCTGACCGTATCGATACCTCGCTCATCTCGAAACACCTGTATCAGCCGGATATACCCGATCCCGAGCTCATTATCCGTACGAGCGGGGAAATGCGGCTTTCGGGATTCATGGCATGGCAGGCTGAATACAGCGAGTTCGTGTTTTCGCCAAAGCTCTGGCCAGACTTTACTCCGAAAGATTTTGATGAGGCGCTCGCTGAATATTCTCGGCGCGAGCGGCGGTTCGGGGGAAAGTAGGTCAAGCACTGGTGTGTGAGGCCCCTCGCAGTTGCTCGGGGCGAAAGATGCTGGAGTATCTTTCGGCTTTTCTTCGGTTTTGGTACACTTACGCAGTACCTTCAGAGCATAATGAAAACAACGCATGGCAGACCTATTCGATACGAAACTTGAGAAAGATCTCCGCGTCAATGCTCCGTTAGCGGACAGAATGCGCCCGCGTACGTTCGATGAGTTTTTTGGACAACAAGAAGCCGTTGGGAAGGGGACCATATTACGACGTGCTGTCGAGAATGACGAGCTGTTCTCAATACTGTTCTGGGGACCACCGGGATCGGGGAAAACAACAATCGCTTCGATCGTCGCAGGACTAACGAAATCCGAATTCATACATTTATCCGCAGTTGATAGCGGTAAAGAGGATCTACGGAGGATCGTCAAAGCGGCTACTGAGCGCAGAAAAATGCATGGAAGCCGAACCATTCTTTTCATCGATGAAATCCATCGATGGAACAAAGCGCAGCAGGATGCGCTCCTTCCCTACGTCGAGCAGGGGATCGTCACGCTCATCGGTGCGACAACGGAAAATCCAAGCTTCGAGGTCATAAGCCCCTTACTGTCGCGAACCCGCGTCATCGTGCTGAAACGGCTTGATCCAGCGCACCTTCAAACGATTGTCGAGATGGCTATAAAGGATACTGAGCGGGGACTCGGGACAATGAACGTCTCTGTAGAACCGAAGGCGATGCGTTTGCTCACGACGGTCGCGAACGGAGATGCGCGGACAGCGCTCAATGCGCTGGAGATCAGCGCAAAGGCGACGAAACCGGATGCGAAGAAGGTTCGGACGCTGACGCTTGAAACAGTCGCTGAAGCCCTCCAGCACCGGGCGCTCCTCTATGATAAGTCAGGCGAGGAGCACTACAACGTCATTTCTGCGTTCATCAAATCAATGCGCGGGAGCAATCCGGATGCAGCGCTGTACTACCTCGGACGCATGCTCGAGGCCGGAGAGGACCCGCTCTTCATTGCACGGCGCATGATCATTTTTGCATCCGAGGATATCGGCGTTGCGGATCCGAACGCGTTACCGCTTGCCGTAGTGTGCATGCAGGCGTGCGATATGATCGGCATGCCTGAGTGCAAGATAAACCTTTCGCACGTCGCTGTATACCTTTCGTGTGCTACGAAATCGAATGATACATACGTAGCATACGGAAAAGCGGTTGAGGACGTGAAGCGGACGCTCAATGAGCCGGTCCCCCTTAACCTTCGTAATGCCTCGACCGATCTTATGAAAGAGCTCGGTTACCACAAGGGGTACAAGTACTCACACGACTATGCGCCCGAGGATGCGGATCAGCAGTACCTTCCGGACGCCCTTCGAAATGCGAAGTACTATACGCCTGGGCCGAAAGGAGCGGGAAATGTTCGCTAGATTCAGGAGGTATCTCATTACGGCCGCAGCACTATTCGTCGCGGCAACGCTTTTCTCGATGTGGAGAGAGAGTTGTACGCCGAAATGCGCGGTGGATACCGTTGTATTTGGTTTCCCGGTGTTTCTCCGTACACCGTTCTCCCCGTACAGTCCCGGCGGGCCGGTGTTCGAGGTTGTTCCGTTCGTCGTGAACGTACTCTGGACCATCGGCGTGTCGGTGTGTTTCTGGACGGTCGTCGAAACGCTCGGACGATGGCGGGAACGAGGGCGTCAGCCGCCGTTCGTATGATCGGTATGGCCCAGCAGCGGCATGTGCGTTTCGGAAAACCCGAGTGGGCGGTGGTGAGCATACTCGCAGCGCTTGCCGTTAGTGCGGCACTCGTCGCTACCAGCGAGACATTTGCTTTCTGGAACCAACGGCTCTATGAGGCATGGACCGTATGGGCGGTCCACTACGGATATTTTGGCGCATTCATCGCTGCCCTCGTCGGGAACCTTACGGTTGTTATCGTTTTGCCCTATACGATCGTGACGTTCTTTTTAGCATCTGCCGGTCTGAACCCGGTGTTCCTCGGGGTGCTAACCGGCATCGGTGCGGTGATCGGCGAACTGTCCGGCTACTGTATCGGTCGTTTTAGCTCCGGTTCCGTGGAACGCCGTCGACCGGTTGAATATGCCGCCCTAAAACGCATCGTCGAGCACCGTCCTGCTGTTGTTCCCGCGCTCCTCTTCACGTTTTCACTGCTTCCATTTCCGGATGACGTGCTGTTCATACCGCTTGGCATGCTCCGCTATTCTGCTTGGAAGCTTATCGTGCCATCGCTTGCCGGTAAGATCGGCGCCGGATTGGCGATTGCTTTCAGCGCTCGGCTTGTTCAGGGTGCAACGCGTTTGAGCGCCGTTTCAACGGCGCTGCTCTATCAATTCGGGACGTTGATGCTGCTGACCATACTCGTGTATGCGATCTTTAAGATTCCATGGTCAAGCGTCATGAACCGTCTGATCAGAAGCGACCGAATTGAATGAGTACGTCCCGTATAACAACCATCGGTCCCGTCCTGAAGGTCCTTGCGCGACGGTATCACGGAAAGAGTATATCAGCCTCTGATCGCTCAGTACCGTTCGAGATCCTTATCTCGACCATCCTCTCTGCACGGACAAGGGATGAGACGACGCACTGTGTTGCTCATGCGCTCTTTTCTCGATACAAGACGCCTCGGGCTCTTGCACGTGCCCGTACAACTGATATACAGCGCGTTATACATCAGATCGGGTTCTTTCGTGTAAAAGCTCAGAATATACTTCATACATCTCAGTTGCTCATTTCACGCCATCACGGCCACGTACCGAGGGATACGCAGTCGCTCATGGCGTTACCGGGCGTTGGCAGAAAGACGGCGAACATCGTTCGATCACTCGCATTCGGCGTTCCTGCAATAGCTGTTGACGTTCACGTCCATCGTATCAGTAACCGGTTAGGATGGATCACAACACGAACGCCGCAACAATCGGAAACGGCGCTTCTGAGGATCGTTCCACGTGCGCAGTGGTCGACGGTCAATGACGTTTTCGTAAAGTTCGGTAAAGACGTGTGTCGCCCCATTACGCCCCAGTGCTGGCGCTGTCCTATCCGGCGGTGGTGCCAGTATTCCATAAAGACACCGAGACCCGCTGGAAAGCATACAAGGAACTATGCTAGAGTGTTGATATGACGATACAAGAGCTGATGAAGAAAGCGGTCGACAGCCGCGCATCAGACCTGCACCTGATCGTCGGCGAACCTCCGACGCTTCGCATCGACGGGGAGCTTGAGCATATCAAGGGCCAACCACGCCTCAGATCCGATGATACGCGTTCGCTCATCTACAGCATCCTGACCGCCGACCAGATCAAGCGGTTCGAGAACGAACAGGAGTACGATTTCTCGTTCGATCTTTCCGGCGTCAGTCGGTTCAGGATCAATCTCCACTTCGAACTCAGGAGCGTCGCGGTCGCTGTTCGTATCGTTCCGCACGTCATTCCCGACGCAAAAGAGCTTGACTTCGATGAGACGTTGTACGAACTGACGCACATCAATTCGGGATTAGTGCTCGTCACAGGAGCGTCCGGCATGGGGAAGTCTACGACGCTTGCGGCGATGATCGATATCATCAACTCGGAACGGCGAGCGCACATCATTACCATCGAGGATCCGATCGAATTCATTTTTACGCCGAAGCAGAGCATCATCGAACAGCGAGAGGTCGATATTGACACGCACTCGTTCTCATCAGCGCTCAAGCGCGTGTTACGGCAGGATCCGAACGTCATCTTCGTCGGCGAGATGCGCGACCTCGAGACGTTCCAGGCGACCCTTACCTCTGCCGAGACCGGACACCTCGTTCTTTCCACGCTCCATACACCGAGCGCTGCGCAGACGGTCGACAGGATCATCGATATGTTCCCTCCCTACCAGCAGGATGAAGCCCGCGTTCAGCTCTCGAGCGTCCTTCGTGCGATCGTTGCGCAACAACTCGTTCCTCAGGTAGGCGGAGGCCGGATCGCGGTTCGCGAGGTGCTCATCAACACGCCAGCGATAGCAAACATGATTCGTGAGAACCAGATCGCTCAGATCCCATCGGCAATGCAAATGGGGACAAAGGAAGGGATGCGGACGATGGATGTAGCACTGCGTCAGTTGTACCTTGCCGGTCGTATCAGCGAAACAACAGCGAAAAATCGTATGGTCGACCCCGATAAACTGAGCACGTACTTTTAACGCATACGTAACATGCACGATGAACAGTGGAAGGACACAATCGGTCGGATTCAGGATACGTTTAAGGTTGAGCGGCATGAGGTGACCCGGGGCGATGAAGCATCGGGCGACCTTGAGGTAATCGAATTCGAAACACCCCAGGGACGGATGAAACTTGAACGCGTCAGTAAACCTCGCGTCATCGGAAAAACCGCGCTCGGTTCGAAACGTATCGGAAGCAACGTCAGTGTCAAGTACCAATACTCGGCAACCGAAAAAGTGCATACGGTACGGGCGTTCCGATGGGATGCGGCTCGGGGCGACTGGCTAGAGATCATGGGAAAAAACGAATCGACCCCCTATGGGTAAACATTCCATTCGGCCAGCGCAAGGCCGTCTCGGTGTGCTCCTGCCTGGACTTGGCGCTGTAGCGACTACCTACATTGCCGGGGTGTGCGCGGTTAGAAGGAATCTCGGGCGTCCGATCGGATCGGTCGCTGAGCTTGCTCACATCCGTCTTGGAAAGCGAGCAGATAACCGGAATCCCCGTATCCGAGAGGTCGTACCGCTCGCGGATCTAGCTGATATCGTTTTTGGCGGATGGGATATCTTTCCTGACAATGCTTTTGAAGCAGCGGAAAAGGCGGGAGTATTGAAACGTGAGCACCTCGATCCTTTGCGGAACGACCTTGAACCGATCATGCCACTATCCGCTGCGTTCGACCGAGAGTACGTTAAAAAGCTCGATGGTCCGAACGTAAAAAAGGGCACGCGGCGCGAATTGGTGAATGCGCTCATTGATGATATCGAACGGTTCCGCAAAACGAATCAATGCGATCGTCTTGTTATGATCTGGTGCGGAAGCACCGAGGTGTACCATGAGCCTGTCGATGTCCATAAGTCGCTTGATGCATTCGAGCATGCGCTCGATGCCGACGACCACGCCATTAGCCCGAGCATGCTCTACGCGTACGCCGCGTTACGTTCGGGCATACCCTACGCAAACGGAGCGCCGCACTTGAACTGCGAAATTCCGGCACTCCGCGAACTTTCGGCAAAGACGAACACGCCAATGATCGGCAAGGATTTTAAGACAGGGCAGACGCTTGTAAAAACCATTCTCGCCCCTGGTTTTAAAGCGCGTATGCTTGGTATTCGTGGCTGGTTCTCGAGCAATATCCTCGGTAACCGTGACGGCGAAGTGCTCGACGATCCAGGATCGTTCCGTTCGAAAGAGGTTACGAAGGGCTCAGTGCTCGATACGATCCTTCAGCCGGAGCTATACCCTGAGCTCTACGGAGACCTCTACCACAAGATACGGATCAACTACTACCCGCCGCGCGGCGATGAAAAAGAGAGCTGGGACAACATCGATCTTGTCGGCTGGCTCGGGTATCCGATGCAGGTCAAGGTGAACTTTCTCTGCCGCGATTCGATCTTAGCAGCGCCCGTTGTCCACGACCTCGTACTGTTCCTCGATCTCGCTGCGCGCGCAGGCTATTCCGGCGTACAAGAGTGGCTCAGTTTCTACTTCAAGTCCCCGCTCACCATCGACGCGTTACCTCCTGAACATGACCTCTTTATCCAGCAGCTGAAGTTCAAGAACACCATCAGGGTGTTAGCCGGCGAGGATCCGATCACGCACCTTGAAGACAGGTAGAGGACGATCTTTGTATGGCAGGTACGCTCAAGTTCCCCGATGGTTTTTTCTGGGGTGCAGCGACCTCGAGCCATCAGGTTGAAGGCGGGCAGAGCAACGATTGGAGCGAGTGGGAAAAGCTCGGCAAGGTATCGGGCGGAGAACGTTCGGGAAGAGCATGTGATCACTGGAACCGGTACACCGAGGATTTTGATAGTGCGAAGGAGCTCGGCCATAACGCGCATCGTTTATCGATCGAGTGGAGCAGGGTAGAGCCGATGCCTGGCGAATGGAACGATGCAGCGCTTGCTCACTACCGTAACGTCGTGCGTGCTCTTAAGGAGCGCAGTATTGAACCGTTCGTGACGCTGTGGCACTTTACGAACCCTCGGTGGTTCATGAAACTCGGCGGGTGGGAGTCGCCACAGGCGCCGGAACTGTTCACTCGGTACGCGCAACGGGTCGTTAGGGCTCTTCCTGACGTGAAGTTCTGGATGACGCTGAATGAACCGAACGTCTACGCGCTGCTCTCGTACCTCGTGGGTTATTGGCCGCCCGAGGTGAAGCAGTGGCGGCGGGCGCTGCGTGTCTACCGGACCATGGCGGAAGCCCATCGGCTCGCATACACGGCGATCAAGCGCGCCAACCCGAAGTCGTCGGTTGGCATCGCCAACAGCGCGATCGACTATGTACCCGCGCGCCCTTCGTCCGTGCTCGACCGTTGGATGGTACGGTTCTGCGACCGGTGGTACAACCGTTGGTTCATCGAGCGTACCCTCAACGAGCTCGATTTCATCGGCGTGAACCACTACTTCCGGCAGGGAATACGAGTGCAGTCGCTGAAACATCCGGTTGTCACCGAACCCCGTGGCGAACCGTTGACTGATTATGGATGGGGCATTTGTCCGGAGGCTATGTACAAGGTATTAACGTCTCTTGGGAGGTACCGTATGCCGCTCTACATCACCGAGAACGGGCTTGCAGACGCACACGACCAGTGGCGCAGAGAGTTCATCATGAATGAGCTCAAAGAGCTCTATAGAGCGATTTCATGCGGCGTTGACGTACGCGGGTATTTTTATTGGTCGTTCCTCGATAATTTCGAGTGGCGAGAGGGTTTTACGAAGCGGTTCGGATTGGTCGAGGTCGACTTTCAAACTCAACAGCGCACGATCCGTCCAAGTGCGCGTTGGTTTGCATTGGTCTGCAGGTCGAATATACTCGACGGTACGATGTGAACGTCCGTGTACGCTCTATATTCTGGGTTTTAGGGAACGATGACCCAGAGGATGAACGTTGCGGCAAGCCCGATGAGGGCGCCCATGAGCGCTTCGAGCTGCGTGTGGCCGATGCGTTCGATGATATGTTGCGGAAATTTGATCTTTTCGGCGTCTGGAAGCTCGCTGATGAGCTTGTTTATGAGTGATGCGTGCTGACCGAGGTACATCCTAAAACCGATAGCATCGCGGATCGTGACGAGCGAAAAAATGAACGCAATGACGAACGCGGTCGAATTGATACCATCGATAAGTCCCGCGACCGTTGTGAGCGATACGACGAGCGCGGTGTGGGACGACGGCATGCCGCCGTAGCGGTTGAGGAGCCGGAGATCGATGTGGCCCGTTTTAAATGCTTCAACGACAACCTTTGAGGCCTGCGCGATAATTCCTGCGATGATCGGAATGAGTATTATTTTTGGGTATTCCACGAATGTAGTATAGCAATATGGTTGTAGGTATCGCAAACGCCCCCTTTCGGGAGCGTTTGGAGTTTTCTACTGTTGTTCGTTACATCGGTAACCTCTGGACAGGCGGAGCAGTTCGTTGCCAGTTGTACCACGATGTCGCGATAATGCCGCCGAGAAGGATGAGGTAGGGGAGAGCGGGGTATACCGGGTAGCATCGGAACTGGAAGTAGATCCAGAGAGCGGCAATTGTCAGAATGAGAGGCGCAACCCACCACCAGATCAGCCGCATTTTCCTGATCGGGTAGAGACTGAGCATGAGAAGGACGAGGTAGCCGATGAATATCCATAGCCACACTGACCGCGACCACGCCTTGCAGGACGAGGAAGTCGTCGAAGAAGGCGACGCATTCGTATTTTCATTGACAGGTACGATGGTCTCGCTGTTCGTGTTGCTGTTCGCGTTCGAGGCATTCGCGCTGGCGTTTTTGTTTGTCGTTGCAGCGTTCGTATTTGCGTTAGTATTCGTAACGACGGGTTTTGTTACGACGATGTCTATGGTGCTGCGTGCGTCGCCGCTAAAAGCGGTGAGGCTGCCGCTACCGGTTTCTTTTGCCGTAAACCGCGTTGCAGTTTTGTTGATGGCAGTGAGCGATCCAATATCTCCATCGATCGTCCACTCGATTGGCGCGACATCAACAGCGTTGTTGAATGCGTCAAACGCTTCACCCGTAAAGGTTCTGGTCTTCCCCTTCATCACATACTCCGGTTCTGAGTTTGGATTGATCGCTATCTCTTTGACCGGTCCTGGCGTTACCGTTACCTGCGCGTCAGCGCTGAGATCATTATAGGTTGCCGTGACAACCCAGGAACCGGCCTTTCCGGGGGAATACGTGGCCGCTAAAACCGTTCCGAGGGGATCGGTCGTCGTGAAAACGGTGTTCACCGTAAAATCCGTCGTTGCGCCAGAGGCGTCCTGCCCCTGCGATGTAAACGCCTTACTCGATCCTGCGGAGAGCTCAACTGTTGCTGGAGATATGGTTATCTTAACGATCGGCCCAATAGCACGAACGGGATGAATAAACACCACACAACCGACGACAAGAGCGATAGTGATCCCTCCGAGGGTACGTAGTCGCATAAAGTGTTCCTTAGGTATTAATTGGATCTGCTATGAGGACAAGACGTTGTTTCGTAGAGAAGAGCGGCGTACAGGTGAAGATGGTGAGCTGGGCATTCGGCGTATTGTCGAGTACTTCTACCGCGGTAGGATTTACGATTTTTCTCTGTCGAACCGTATAGTCGTACTCCGTACCTTTCCAGTATACGATGATGACGTCGCCGACATGCATCTGGTCAAGGAGGTAGAGGGTTCGAGGACCGGCAAGGTATTGGAATCGGTGACCGGTCAGTACGGTGTTACCGCCTCTCTCAGGTATTGAACTTGTTGGATAGTGCCAGATACCCCGGTAGAGCGCGCGTTCGTCCTTTCCCTCGACGATCTCGACGTCGACGCCGATCTTTGGAATGACGAGCCTGTTGCCTTTTGGAAGCTGCTGCGAAGATGGCTCTTTCTGTTTGTCAGGTATGGCGGGAAGGTACGACGTACCCGATAGCTTCGTCGGGTAGGGGTATACCGGCGAGGGTTTGAAGGTATGGAAGAGGATCCACGGGGAGAATGGTATCGCAAGGATGACGATACCGAGGATGATCGAGGTTACCGATAGGGCGATTCTCGTTTTTTTCGATATCCGCCACCACCAGCGAGACAGGGGACCCACCTGTGTTCTCATGGTACGAGCATCGTCATCGTTAGGCAGTCCCTCTGAAGCTTCGTTGGTTTGCGAGCGTTACGCTCGCACGGTCCGTAGAAGTCCGAACACGCCAACAGCGACAAAGCATGACCCGAGGAACGCGATCAGTACGTCAAGCTGGCCGAGTCCGGTCGCTGCGAGCTCATCTGATACTCCGAGAACCTGCGGTCGCGGAATGGAGACTGCCGGAACAGTGAAATCGACGGGCGGCGCGATTTCCTCCTGGATACCAAGGACTTCCGGCTGTTTTACCATGACCGATGCTGCCGAGGTGAGCGGATCGACAGATGCCGCGGTTACGGTCGCATTGCTCGTATAGGTACCAGGAACCACGCCATCGCCGATCTTTGCGGTGTACGACGCCGCGACCTTCGTTCCGGGTTCAAGGAGCGCAAGGAACGTATAGTCGTACGTCGCTGCTCCGTCCGTTGAAAGCGTAAAGCCTTCTGGGAGTACCGCATGGAGCATTACTGACGTCGCTGCGCCACTGCCGACGTTCATGATCGTGACCGTATAGGTAACGAGGTCTCCAGGTTTAGCGACAGAAAGATCGGCCTCGTTAGATACAACAAGTGTCGGCTTTAAAAGCAGAATTTTGTCACCCGGCACAAGCGGCTCTTCGCCATATGCGTTCGCTGCGATCCCGACGATCCCGATGATGCTGAGGACTGCGGTTATGAGGCGTAGGTGGTTTTTGGTCATATGTCGTTTCCTCCCTGATTAATCAAGTTGATTGGTTTTTCGTATCCCCTGCGGGGGATCCGGTAGTACACTTACGATGCTACCGAATCCCCCTGATTTTTGCAATGGGTTTACGCGGTGACGCCCTGTCGTTCGCGTGAGCGGAGGCCAAGGGCTCCGACAGCCACGAGTACTACGCCTAGAAGCATGATCAGGTAATCCCTGAAGCCGATACCGGTCGTTGCAAGACCGAGGACCTTCGGGACCGTAACGGTCGCTTGTGCTTCTTTCTGCGGCACGTCGTCTGCCGTAACGGTCGCGACGTTCGTGTAGTTCCCTTCCTTGGCTGTCGAGTTCACGCGTACGTCGACGTTGATCTCGCGCGTATGGCCAGGTTTGAGCGTGCCGAGGTACCAGGTCGCGACTTTACCAGTGATATTGACGTATGAGAGGCCACTCGGGAGCGTATCCGTTACAACGACATTGGTCGCATCGCCATCACCGATGTTCTTGATCGTAATGGCGTAGGTGACGATGTCCTTCGGTTTGACCGTTTTCTTGTTCGCGACCTTAGTGATCGTGAGGTCAGGAGACGTCGCTGCGAGTACGGTCGGTATACGTACCTCGACAGGCGCAACAGCGGTTACTTCCGATGTGTTATCACCCTTCGCTTTTGCGAAGTTGTTGTACGTGCCTGCCGTTTGCGTACCGCTGATGTTCACGAGGTACGTGACGGTCGCTGATTGCCCCGGAGCGAGGTTACCGATCGGGAAGCTCTTCGTTGTCGTTCCGTCTGAAGCAAAGGTGAACCCTGCGGGGAGCGTATCGGTGAGGACGACGTTCTTCGCCGTGTCGGTCGCGGTTGCCTTATTGGTCACGACGACTGTGTAGGTCACTGCTTTACCTGGATTGGTGAACGACGGGGGAGCGACGCTAACCGTCTTTACGATCGTGAGGTCAGGAGCCGAGGTGACCGGCGTAACCGCGGTCGAGGTGACCGGCGGGGTTTCCGTCGTGTCGAAGGTTCCTGTGTTGGTAATCACTGTGCCATTCGTAATCGGGGATGCAGTCTTCACGACGAGTGTAACCGTTCCGGATTCGCCCGCGTTACGGGTGCCGAGGCTCCAGCTAACGGTCGACGTTGCAGAATTGATCGTGCAGGTTCCTGTTGTCGTTCCGCATCCTGCCGTTACGAACGTGGTGTTCGCAGGGATCGGATCGGTGATGATCGCGTCGTGGACCGGGTTTACGCCGGTGACTGACCATGCAAGCGTGTACGTTATATTTCCGCCAGCGCTCACGACTGCTGGTGTTGCAGTCTTTACAAGACCGATCGTTGAGACAATGTCGTCATTCGTGATCGTGCAGGTCTTAGTTTCGCCGAATGCGAGGGTTCCCGCACAGTCAGCAGAGAAGCTCGCGGTGTATCCGGGCAGCTGAGTCTCCGTGACGTTGTATACTCCGGTCGTGACCGTACGTGTCGTTCCGGCCTCTTCACCAGGGAATGACGAAGTACCAAGAACGGTAACGCCGGCAATGTCCATAGTGAAGTCGATCGCGACCTTCTGTCCGCCATCGTTGTTAATGACGTGCTTCTTGACGATGAGCGTACCGGTGTCGCGCGCATTGCAGAGCGTGACGTGGGTTTCACCATTCTTAGCAACGGTGAAGCTTACCGGCAGCTGCTGGACCGATGGATCGTTGCACGTGCCTTCACCGATGAAGTATCCGACGTAGTGGTAGTTCGGGACGGTGTTTTCGCTGACCGTGTGTGTATCGAGGGTCGTTACGGTCGCGTTCGAACCCATGTTGCGGTTCGTTGCGCCGCCGTCGAGCGACCACATGAAGCCGTAGGTGCTAGTAGCAACGGCGTCATCAGTCACATCAACGGTGCCATCGCCGTTCGTGTCGATCTGCTTGTGGACGATGATTGTACCCGTGTCGCGGGTATTTTCGATCGTGCAGGTCTTTGTGTTGCCGACGTAGATCGTACCTGAGCAGTCAGCGCTCAAGGACTTCGTATAACCCACGGGGGTACCGGCTTCATCGACGCTGTATGAACCCTGATTGAGCGTAACTGTAGTACCAGATTCACTGCCAGCAAACGACGGGTTCGAGACGTTCGCGCCTGTGACATTCATGGTGAAGTCAGCGGCAGAATGCTGTTCATACCCGTTCAGTACGACGTGCTTCACAACGTTGAGTTGCGGTGCAATATCATCGTTGTGGATCGTGCAGGTAATAGCAGCACTTTCATCGAGCGTTACTGTTCCGCCAAGGACTGACGGACACTCTTCGTCGCCAGTGATGTTGACGAAGCTGTAGCCCGTGAGGCCGGCTTCATTGAGTGCGATCGGTGTATTCGCGTTAACGTCTAGCGTATCACCAGAGTTCATCGGTGTTCCGCCAATCGTGAGACCGAAGTCGTTTACTCCGGCTGTTCCGCCGTTGTCCTTGATCACATCCTTGATAAGCGTGATCCTCGGGGCGATGTCCTCATTCGTGATCGTACAAGCCTTGTTCTCACCGACCGCAAGCGAAACGTTGCCGTTTGTATCGCAGTCTCCAGTGATAGAAACGAGGGTATAGCCGGTTTGCTGCGATTCAGAAACGAGGTACGCGCCAGCGTTGAAGCCGTTCTGCGTGCCGCTCGTTACTGAGGTTGTGCCGACGAACAGCGGGAAGTCTCCGACCACTGCGTTGCCGCCGTGGTTGTTGTTCACAACCTTCGTAACTGTCAGTGTCGGTTGGACATCCTCGTTCGTGATCGTGCAGGTGATGTACTCGCCTTCGTTTAGAGTGACCGTACCGCCCAGTACTGACGGGCATCCAGCATCACCACTGATCGATACAAACTGGTAACCGAATAAGCCGGCTTCATCCAGTGCGATCGGGGTATTTGAGTTGACATGAATCGTCTGGCCAGAATCAACCGACGTGCCACCGACAGTCAGACCGAAGTCATTAACATCCGCGGTGCCGCCATGGTTGTTGTTCACCACTTTGTTAAGGGTGATCATCGGCGCGATGTCCCAGTTGATGATGGTACAGGTTTTGTGCTGACCGACGGCGATTGAACCAGTACAATCCGGAGATTTATTTGCTGTGTATCCAGACGGTCCAGTTTCATCGACCGCATAACTACCAGCGTCGAGCGTGACGGTAGTGCCGGCATCATCACCCGGGAACGAGGGATCGGACACGTTGGTACCGGTCACGTTCATGGTGAAATCGGCCGGGACATTATTGCCGCCGTGGTTGTTGGAGACGTACTTGATGACAGTTAGCTGTGGGGCTATATCATCATTCGTGATCGTGCAGGTGACGTGCTCGCCTTCGTTGAGTGTTGCTGTACCGCCGAGTACTGTCGGGCACTTTGCGTTGCCAGTGAGCGAGACGAAGTTGTAGCCGAAGAGCCCTGCTTCATTGAGGGCTATGGCCGCATTGGCGTTGACGTTCAGCGTATCACCAGAGTTCACCGGTGTTCCGCCGATTGTCAGGCCGAAGTCATTGACGCCTGCTGTTCCGCCGTTGTTGTTCGTGACGGACTTGATCAACGTGATCGAAGCAGACTGGTCGTCGTTCGTGATCGTGCAGTACTTGTGCTCGCCGACGTTGATCGTTCCGACACAGTCGGTTCCGAGCGTCTTCGTGTAGCCCGAGAAAGGTGACTCATCGACGCCGTACGAACCCTGGTTCAGGGTCACGGTCGTTCCTGCTTCGCTTCCGGCAAACGACGGGTCCGAGACGTTCGTGCCTGTGACGTTCATGGTGAAGTCAGGGGCCGTGTTGTTGCCGCCGTTGTCGTTCACGACGTGCTTGATGACCGTGAGCTCTGGGGCGATGTCGTCGTTCGTGATGGTGCAGAACTTCACCTCGCCGAGAGCGATGGTGCCGCTGCAGTCTCCGCTGAAGGACTTTGCATAGCCGGCATCGTAGTTCTCGTCCACGCTGAATGAACCGAGATCAATGGTAACTGAGGTTCCAGCTTCACTGCCGGGGAAGGATGCGGGCGACGGATGTGTTCCTGTGACGTTCATCGTGAAGTCATCAGCCTCTTTTGTCCCGCCGTTGTCGTTGATGACGTGCTTTATAACGACGAGCTGCGGAGCGATCGCTGTGTTCGTAACGACACAGTACTTATGCTCGCCAACGCTTAGTGAACCCGTACAGTCGGCGGAGAACGCCGGGCTATACCCGCTCGGGCCCGATTCAGTAACGTTGTACGATCCTGTATTGAGTACGACCAGCGTACCCGTAGAGCTTCCTGGGAACGAAGCTGGCGCCGGACTTGAGCCGGTTACGTTCATCGTGAAGTCAGAAGGAACCGCTGTTCCGCCGTTCGAGTTATTGACGTACTTTGTAACGGTGAGGAGCGGCGCCACATCATCGTTCGTGATCGTGCAGGTGATGTGTTCGCCTTCGTTGAGCGTTGCTGTACCGCCGAGCACTGTCGGGCACTTTGCGTCACCCGTGAGCGACACGAAGTTGTAGCCGAAGAGCCCAGCTTCGTTGAGTGCTATGGCTGTGTTGGCGTTGACATTGCGAGTATCACCGGAGTTGACTGCTATGCCGCCGATCGTCAGGCCGAAGTCATTGACGCCTGCTGTTCCGCCGTTGTTGTTCGTGACGGACTTGATCAACGTGATCGAAGCAGACTGGTCGTCGTTCGTGATCGTGCAGTACTTGTGCTCGCCGACGCTGATCGTTCCGACACAGTCGGTTCCGAGCGTCTTCGTGTAGCCCGAGAAAGGCGACTCGTCGACGCCGTAGGAGCCCTGGTCGAGGGTCACGGTCGTTCCTGCTTCACTACCTGCAAACGACGGATTCGAGACGTTCGTGCCTGTGACGTTCATGGTGAAGTCAGGAGCAGAATTGTTGCCGCCGTTGTCGTTCACGACGGTCTTCGTCACAGTGAGCAACGGGGCAATGTCGTCGTTCGTGATGGTGCAGTGCTTGTCGTCACCAACCGATAGCCGGACGTTGCCGTTCGTATCGCAGTCGCCGGTAATAGCCGAATCGTAACCGAACTGCTGTGTTTCGCTGACAACATAGGGACCGGCATTGAAGCCGTTCTCGACCCCGCTCGTTACCGACGCTGTGCCGACGAACAGCGGGAAGTCAGAAACCTGCTTTGTCCCGCCGTTGTCGTTCACAACGACCTTCGTAACGGTGAGCTTGGGCTGGATGTCATTGTTCGTGACTGTGCAGACCTTGTCGTCTCCTGGGTTGAGCGTTCCGGAGCAGTTTGCGCTATAGGACGCTGCATAACCGTACACAGGATCCTCGGTAACGTTGTACGTTCCGGGATTGACGTTCACGGTAACGCCAGGCGCTTCTGCGCCAGTGACGTCATGATTGCCGACGGTTCCGCTGATGTGCAGCTGGAAGTCAGAAGCGTTCTTTGTTCCGCCGTTGTCGTTCACAACGTGCTTGATGACCGTGAGCGTGGTGAAGCAATCTGCTGTGCTGTGTGTCGTCACCATATTGCTTTCGATACCTGCGGTGAACTGGTCGCTGTAGATCTTCGCCTTGTTCGTGATGTCTGCCTGGCCGCACTCCGCAAGAGCGTTCGCCGTAACCTTGAAGGTCACTGTTCCGGATTCGCCGGGCGAGACGGTGTGCGCGTTCCACGAAACGTACGTTCCATTGTAACCAGTTGGATTAGCAAATCCGCTGAATTTTGTGTCGCCGTAGCCGAAGTCGATGCCCTGACCATCAGTATCGCCGGTGACGTTCTGCGTATTGCTGCCGTTTACGTACGTCGAACCGGCGGGGATCGCATCATCGATGCGGACGCCGGTACCGGTGCAGTTCGCTGTTCCTGTGTTTGAGTAGTTGACGGTATAGGTGATCTGGTCGCCAGGTTGTACCGATGTCTTGTTGACTGATTTTGTGATCGTGAGGTTGCAGAGCTTAAGGTCGATCCGGTCGCCGTAGACGTTTGTAATGTCAAAATCGCCGCTTCCAGGCCACTCTGTGTACGGTTTTACGGTGACGTCAAATGTCCGTGTGATGGTCGTTGCAGGATTGATCGTGACCGCGGGCCAGGAAATGAAGTGCGTGGTCCCGTTGTATGACCCGGTGTTCGAGATGTTGAACGGCGCGCCGGTATAATCGACGAGGTCAGAAAGGTCATCGGTCACGATGTATGCAGGAGCCGCGATTGTTCCGGTGTTCGCAACAGTGAGCGTGTAGCGGAGCGTGTCACCCGGCTTTACCGGGTTGCTTACCGTCAATGCACCTGGGCGAGTGAGGTTCACGACCGACTTATGCTGCGTGAGTTCAAGGAAAAACGCCTCGTTCGACATCCAGTCCTTCTGCAGCGGATCAGTGTTCGATGCTGACGTACTTGCAAAGAGATTCGCGTACGACGTAAAAGGCGCGACTGACTTCGGAAGTGCGAGGTCGAGGAAGTACTGGAGTGCGTTCTCTGGGGTCACGGAGAGGTTCGTGTAGAGGTCGGTCGTTGCGCTTGCTTCTGCCTGCCAGACGACATTTGCCGGAACGTTAGGATCGTAGGTCTGCGCATTCGGATCGTTCTTATAGAGGCCGAGTGCGCCCTTTCGAGTCGAACCGCTCCCGAAAACCGAGCTCGTTCCGAACAGGTCGAATACGTAGTTGCTGTAGTGGTCGTTGTTCGTATCAATCAGGACGTCCCAGTGATAGCTGTCGTATTTTGCTCCGCCCCCGGGGGAGAGCGGCGTATCGGCAAGCCGGACGCGGAAGTAGAAGTAATCAGCGTCAGCGCCAGTAAAGAGCGTCGGCGCAGTACCGGGGTTCTGCCCAGGCGGGCAGGGGTCTGGTATCGCGTTCGATGCAAGGTCGACGCTGTCCGGCGCTACGTTCGCAGGTCCGTGCGAGCTGTCATTGATGCCGCAGACGTTGTCCTCGTAGTCCGTAACATTGTGGCCATTGAGCTGGTACGGAGACCAGGAAACAGCCGCAAAGTTCGGGAGCGGAGGCGGGACTGCCTGTGCTGTCGGGACTAGCGCCCAGACCATGCTGACGTTAAGCACGGTCGTCACGCCGACGACGATGCTCAGCGCCTTTCCGAATTTTTCCTTGAACGATTTCTTCTGTATGAAATTGATTGTCATAAGCGTTTCGTTAAACTCCTCTATAATTATGTATATAAAGTAAGCAACTGCGCGCCACGCCGAGTTGATGCCCAGTTGTTGGCTTTATACTGCGAAATATTTCTATCATGCTGGATGTCCTATTTATTGGGTTGGATCACGGTGAGTGGAAAACGTTTGACCTTAGCTGAATTGTTGTAGTTTGTCAAGGGTTTTCACAGAGCCTTCTAATCCCTACTGGAAGGGGGTGACCTAGGTTGGCCACCCCCTCCAGGGCAGTTGATATTAATTTTGTACTCTTACGCGTTTCGGTTTCTTAAGGCCGAACAGACCGAATGCGACGAGCGCTGCGCCGATCATGGCGATCAGGTAGTCGAACCAGCTTGTGCCGGTCGTTGCGAGACCGAGAACAGTCGGTACTTTAATGGTCGCGGATGCCTGTACCATGGCGACGTCGTCAGCGACCGCTGACGCGACGTTCGTGTAGCTTCCGCCCAGTATCGTGCTGTTTACCCGTACGTCGACAGTAATCGTCCGTGTTTCGCTGGCAGCGAGCGTACCAAGTTCCCAGGTTTGCGTCTTTCCTAATGCCCCGATGAACGAGAGCCCGCTCGGGATCGTATCGGTCACGACGACGTTTGTTGCTCCGACGTCACCGGTGTTCTTCACCGTGATCGTGTAGGTGACCGAGGTGTTCGGCTTCGCGGTCTTCACGTTTGCGACCTTCGTGATCGACAGTCCTGGCGTTATGGTAGCACCGAGCACCTGCGGAACAACCGCGGTCGATGATGCTGACGCGAACTTCGGGTCGGTCTCCGTTGCCTTGATCGCCGAATTGTTGGTGATCGTGATCCCGTTCGCCATTGTCGCGAACGTCGTTGCAACGACGTGGACGCTTCCGGTGTTTCCCGGATCCTTCGTGCCGAGGTTCCAGGTGATCGTCCGGGTCGTCACGTCGAACGTTCCGCCGTTATCCGCTGACACGAAATTTAGAGTTGCAGGAAGCGAGTCGGTCAGGATGACGTTAGTCGCCTTCGAGTTGCCGGCAACGCTCCAGGTGATCGTGTAGTTGACCGTCTGGTTCGGCTTCACAGTTGAAGCATCAACGGTCTTCGTGAGCGAGAGTGTCGGGGCTCCGGTCGCCGTTGTCGTTGCAGTCTTGCTGATCGGGGTCAGACCACTAGCGGTGAGCGTTGCCGTGTTCGTGATGACCGTGCCGTTGTCGAGCGGGGAATTGCTCTTCACGACAAGCGTGAGCGTTCCGGAATCGCCGGGATTCTTCGTCCCGAGGTTCCACGTCACAGTACCCGCGACATTCGTGCCGCCGTTGTCCGCCGAGACAAACGTGGTGTTTGTCGGCAGGGGATCGGTGAGTATAAGGTTCGTTGCCGGTGCGTTTCCACCGATTGACCAGGTCAACGTGTACGTGATGTTGCTGCCTGCTGCGACCGTTGCTGTCGCGGACTTGCTTAATGCTATGGTCGGGATTCCTTTGTTACCGAAGTTGCAAGTCGGGGCGACTACTGCATTTACTACAGACACAGCTCCCCTGAGGTCTCCGATGCCGAAGCAGGTGTTTTCGCCTTGGCCGAACGGAAGCGTGACCGTATGGCAGTTGTGGTTAGCATTGGCGGGGTACGTTTGGCCCCATCCCGCCTGCGGCACTTCGCAGAGCGAGTAGGTACCGGCAGGTAGACCCTCGAACCAGTACCAACCATCTTGACCGCTATGATTCTGCGTTATCATTGATGGCTCGCCAGTATCGAGAGCGCCGTTAGCGTTTTTATCGATGAAGATGTTCCAACCATTAAGGGCCGGCTCACCTTGGTCCCAGGTGCCGTTGCCGTTCAGGTCGTTGAATTTCTGGCCGTGGAGGTCGTATGTGGGTACAACTTCAACGGTCGTTGTTGCACTCGAGGTAAGACCACCCCAAGGACAGACCCTGAACGCCAATGTGCTCAGAGTTAGGGTTGTAAGCTGGCAACCGAGCTCCGCGGTGTTCGTAAGGTCCGTCGTGCCGAGAGGCATGAACGTATCTATCGTCGCCTGGAAGGTACGCGTTATTGAATTGTGTCCCGGGACAGTAATGCCGGTCCACGTTACGGTATTGCTCGAGAGAACGCCTCCGTCGGGGATTGGCGTTACCACAGTGAGGTGCGCCGGGACCGTATCCGTGATAGTGACGTTCGTTGCTGGAAGGTCACCGCCGTTCGTCACGGTAATCGCGTAGTTCAGTGTTGCGCCCGGTGCAGCAGAATTGGTTTTTACTCCATTAACAGTTTTATTCACCGTGAGGGATGGCTGTGTCGGGTCGATGGCGTTGTGGATTACACAAGTAGCCTGTTGACCGGCAACTACTGCAATGTTTGTACAGGTTGAGGAAACCTGATGGTAGCCCGCCATTGGTTGTTCTGTAACCGTGTAAGGACCAGCGGTCAAACCCTCAAAGGTAAACGTCCCACTGGACGTATTAATTGTTCCCACACTTTGTGGATCAGGAGAGATTGTAAAGCTAAAAGAATCCGCGTTAACCGATCCGCTATCAACCATCTTGGTAAAAAGCAGCGATCCAGTCGTTAGACCATTTACATGGTAGTTGTCGTTTTTATTGCCGACTCCGTATTTATAGACACCAAAATCACCACTAAGAATCGTGTAACCAATAAAGCAAAAACCACCACTCGTGTCCGGTGTTATTGTTCCAGAGGCAACAATTGAACTAGGATCACCAGAGTGAGGTTGGCCAGTTATATCCCAATTGTATGTTCCTGGATCAAAACCTGAGCCATGAATATATACATCATCACCGACCGCATATTCATTCACATTTTGTGGGTCGCCACATGGTCCAGTGTTGGTCCAAATCGCCCCTGAGCCTCCTCCAACTCCTGCCTCGACAGCGCTTCTTGGCACAAATACTACACCGATAAGACTGACATTGAATACCGTCACTACCCCAACGACGGCACTTAAGGTTTTCCACACGGCCAGTCTGAATGACTTTCGCCGTGCGATTCTTGTTAATGTTTTCATAGCGTCTCCTTTTAAAATGATTATCTATCTAATAGTTGCATGACCGTACTCGAATGAACTCCGAAATCAAGAGGACCCACTGAACCACCGGAACGTGGCAGAACGTCGATGTACTGTCCGCTAGCCGGTTCGGTCATGGCGTATCCGGCATCCGGCGTGACGGTCAACTTATATTTTCCAGGATCGATGGTGCTGAAATCGTATTGCCCACCGGAATTAGTTGTCGTGGTTGCGTATTCTAGGTAACCGTCATTCGCTCCGTATAATTCAGGGTGGTTAAAATACCAGATGTCGAACTGCCATAACGTCACGGTCAATCCCGTCTTAACCCATTTGTCGCCGGGGGTGTCACGATGACCGTTCCCGTTCGCATCGTTGTAAACGCCGCCGGTGAAATGCGTGTTCAGGGTCTGGTAATTTCCGAAATTGATGTTGGCGGTGGTTTGACCAGCGACCGCATTGGTAATGATGACGTTGTTAGCGTTGGTGTTCACGTAACCCGCGGGAGTGGCTTCAATGACGAAGACACGGCCGGTCAGAACGTTGGTCAAAGTATAACTGCCGTCAGCCGCGGTGATGGTCTTATTGCCGCGGGTGGTTAAGATCATGACATTGGGCATTCCCGGTTCGCCGGCATCGCGCAGCTTATTGCCGTTCAGGTCGTGCCAAACCACTCCGGAGATAGTACCGGTCGTTGGGATCGAGGCGCTGGCTGCTGACGGCCGGAGCGCAGTCCAGATGAAACCGGCTGAAATCAGCGCGAGCAGGCATATCGAGACAGCCACGAACCTGGTTATAGCCACTAGCCCGGTTGGGCGGCGATTGCTGCGGACCCTTCGTGCGGTCGTTCGTACGGTTTTCATAAGTGCTCCTATTTAGATGCTTATAATATGGTGTTAGTAGTCGTAACGTAAGTAAAAAAGCCAGCAAAACTGCATAAGATTTTTAGAAATATCACGCACAGTAGGTCGTGAAATTTCTTATATAGTTTTGTTGGCTTTCTCTCCCCCTCCAGAGGTATCGTGCGAACGTGCGATTTCGGGTGCTTTCGACCCGTCTAAAACGAGCGTGTAGTTAATGAGCTTTGGAACTGCCCCATGAAAGTTCCGGTTTGTTGGGGATCAACGAACGATAATAGCCAGCAAACCTTACAAGTTTGTTTTATTTTTGTCAAGGGTTATTCCCCTGACTGGAATAGTGTACCGTGCACAGATACTTTTCGCAATAGATACCAATAAATTGATGCGTTGTCTTTGGAGACAGCTGAATCCCTAGCGGGTTTGCTGTGATTTATCCACAGCCTGAAAAATTTCTTAATGCTTATAGTGTGCAACTTAGTACGCATTATCCTAGCGATTATTTCGTTTCTCTGCGTATAATGGAGTATACTGTTCATGTGAAGGAACTCATTGAAAAGCTTCGAAAACAGGGCATTCTGAAATCCCCGTCGATCATACGGGCGTTCGAGATCGTCGATAGGGCTGGTTTTGTGAAACCAGAGTATTCCGAGGACGCGCTCGTTGATGAGCCGCTGCCGATCGGATACGGGCAGACCATTTCCCAGCCATTGACCGTTGCGTTCATGCTCGAGCTCCTGCAGCCGCAGGAGGGGGACAAGATCCTCGACGTCGGTTCTGGTTCTGCGTGGACAACGGGACTGCTCGCTGAGATCGTTGGGAAGGCGGGAAAGGTGTACGCGATGGAACTCATTCCGCAGCTGAAAAATTTCGGCGAGGAGAATTTGAGACGCGCAGGGTATACGACGGTTGAGCTGTTCGCCGGAGACGGAAGCAGGGGACTCTCTGAGTTTGCGCCGTTTGACCGCATCCTTGTCTCCGCTGCAGCAAACGAGATCCCTTCTGCGCTTCTCGATCAGCTGAAGGTCGGCGGCAGGCTCGTCATTCCCGTCGGTGAGTACGCGCAGGACATGGTTCTCGTCGAGAAGCAGGGGAAGGGTAACTACCGTGAACAGCGGTTCCCCGGATTCCAGTTCGTGCCACTAATCACCGCTTAATCGAAATAGTGTACCATGGTAGACTATACGACATGAAGGTTGTTATTTTAGCGGGAGGGAGCGGTACACGGCTCTGGCCTGTCTCGCGCAAGAACATTCCGAAACAGGTGCAGCCGTTCGGCGACCGCGATTCGTTGCTGCAAAAAACGTACCGGCGGCTCCGCCGCAGCTGGAACAATGCTGATATTTTTGTCGCAACGAATGAAGCGCAGGCTCCAGCGATCCGAAAACAGCTGCCGACGCTCGGCAAGGGTCACTATATCATTGAACCGTTGCGGTGCGACACCTCTGCGGCGATCGGATTGATCGCGACGTATCTCTGGAAGCGCAATCCGAAGGACATTATGGTTACGGTGAGCTCGGACCACTACTTCAAGGAAGAGGTCGCGTACAACCGTGCGATCCGGGCGGCGGGCCGGATCGTCGCGAAGCATCCGGACCGGACGCTGCTGTTCGGGGTCAAGCCGCGCTACCCCCACACCGGCCTCGGGTACATCATGATGGAAAGTCAGGTAGACCGTTTCGGGCCGTACGAGGTGTTCTCCGTAAAGCGGTTCGTCGAAAAGCCGGACCTCGCAACGGCGCGGAAGTTCGTCTCACGCTGGGAGTACCTCTGGAACATCGGTTCGTTCGCGTTCAGGGTCGACGCTATGCTCGAGAAGTACCGCCGTTGGCTTCCGAAGAGCTACGCGCTCCTCATGAGGATCGCAAAGACGATCGGGACGCGCAGTGAGTCTGCGACGCTCAAGCGGCTATTCCCGAAGATGGATAGGATCGCGATCGACTACGGCATCAACGAACACGACCGGTCGATGCTCGTCATGCCGCTCGACCTCACCTGGGCGGACATAGGGAGCTGGCGCGAGGTGTTCGAAATGCGTGCGCCGCACCAGCACGCGAACGTTACGCACGGCAAGCACGTGCACATCGATTCCCGCGGCAACATCGTCTATAGCTACACCGGTAAACTCATCGCCACGGCCGGATTGACCGATATGGTCGTGATCGACACGGAGGATGCCCTGTTGATCTGTCCGAAGGACCGCGCGCAGGACGTCAAAAAGATCGTTACCGAGCTCGAGCGCCAGCAGCTCCATCACCTCCTCTGATATGCGACACCGACGAACCTCACCGGTCATAAGCGCGATCCTCTTCGTCGTTCCGGTCATCCTCATCGGCGTTGCAGTGTGGTGGTTCTTTACTGAACTTCGGCCAGTGAATTCGGGGAACAAGGATACACAGACGTTCACCGTCCCTCAGGGGAGCGGTGTCAGAAGCATCGCACAACAGCTTGCTGAGGCGAAGCTCATCCGCAATGAGTACATTTTCGAGGCGACCGTCGTTCTCGCCGGACTGGGGAAGGACCTGCGTGCCGGGACGTTCGAGCTGTCACCGTCGATGAGCGCAACGGCGATCGCGCGAGCGTTGGTAAAGCCATCGGCAACGGACGTCACAATTCAGATCCCGGAGGGATGGACGAGTTCGCAGATCGGCGAGTACCTGCAGGGAAAGGGGATCGGTATGAAAGAGGAGTTCGTTACTGCCGCCAGTACGATCGATTCACGGACAATACTCCCCGATGATCGCTTTGATTTCTTAGCTGGAAGGCCGGCAACGGCGACGCTCGAGGGGTACCTGTTCCCGGATACGTACCGTGTGTTTCCGAACGCGAGCACCGCCGATATCATAAAAAAAATGCTGACGAACTTCGGAACGAAGGTCATGAGCTCTACGCGTAATGAGATCGTTTCGAAGGGAAAAACGCTCTATGACGTCGTTACCCTCGCCTCTATCGTCGAGCTCGAGGTCCGGAGCGAAACAGACCGTAAGATGGTCGCTGATATCTTCTGGCGGAGGCTCGCCGTAGGCATGCCGCTTCAGTCCGATGCGACAGTCAACTTCGTAACGGGAAAAAAGGCGCTCCAGCCGACAGAATCAGATATCTCCGTAGGTTCGCCGTACAATACGTACGTGAACAGAGGCCTACCGCCGGGACCTATCAGCAATCCGGGACTCGTAAGTATTTCGGCGACGAACAATCCGCAGCCGAACTCCTACCTGTACTTCCTTACCGATGCGTCGGGTTCTGTGCACTACGCGATGACGTATGAGGAGCACCTTGCGAATAAGCAGCAGTACCTGCGATGAACAATTCAGCGTTAGTCATTTCGCTCGGGGGCTCGGTCGTAGTTCCCCGTGATGTTGACGTTAGGTTCGTTTCGAGATTCGCCACGATGATAAAGCGCCTCTCGCAAAAAAGGCGTTTTGCGATCACCTGTGGTGGTGGCGCGCAGTCGCGCACCATGGTCCGTATTGCGAAAAAGCTCGGTGCCCGACGCGATGAGGATCTGCACTGGATCGGAATCCGACAAACCGTAGTAAACTCCGAACTGATCCGCATCGCTCTCGGCGTCCGTCGGCCTGTTATGACCTCGTACAGCGAACACACCCGATTCACGGGGAATATCATCGTCGCGGCAGGGAGGAAGCCGGGCGGGACGACTGACTACTGCGCCGTTGTCCTTGCCCGTGCGCTCGGAGCGAACTCGATCATCAACGTGACCGACGTCGAAGGGGTGTACACCGCCGACCCAGATACGTCGCGCCACGCGCGGTTGATCGACCGTATGACGTGGAAGGAGTACCGACGCGTGTTCGATCGACCGCTGAAGCCGAGTATGCACGCTCCGTTCGATCCTGCTGCGAGCAGGTATGCTGCGCGACACCAGCTCACCGTCTTCGTCGTCTCGTCTAATCTTGCCAATCTCCGCAAGGTGATAGCCGGAAAGCCGTTTGTCGGAACTACGATCGGCCTGTCTTGACCCAGCACCACTTTTTGCCATTGTGGGGTATTCCCGACAGCGCTTTTTAGATTGTCATAATGATAGTTTATATTTGGTATGTACTTGTAGGTAAAAAGTGGTGCTGAGTTGACGAGTTATTGGCGGTAGGCTACACTATTTCTTGTTCCGTTTGAACCCCAAGACCGTCGGTCTCCACCGTCGTCCCGCTCCGCGGGACTAAGGCGGAGGTAATGCCAAAAACGGCGCCGACGCAGGCAAACGGCCATTCTCCCGGGGTTCATTGTGCTCCGGTGTTTCATATCCAATTAGTACAGCGATCACTATGGCAAAATCACGTGAAAAGAAGCAGAGCGAAGTAAGCGCTCTATCCGAAAAGTTCGGTCGTATGAAGGTTGCTGTCTTTTCGACCACGGCAGGCCTTAAGGTAAAGGATGCGAACCAGCTAAGGACGATCCTCCGGAACGAGGGCATTGACCATGTCGTAGCAAAGAAGACGCTCATCAAGCGCGCAATCGAGCAGGCGTCGCTTACTAACATCGATGTTTCACCGTTCACGCAGAGTATGGCAATTACGTTCGGTTACAATGATGAAGTTACCCCTGCAAAGCTCTTGGCTGTGTTCGCAAAGACGCATGAGTCGTTGACGTTTCTGGGCGGTATCATGGAGCGTTCGTTACTGAGCGCAGATCAGGTAAAAGCACTCGCGTTGCTTCCGAGCCGGAACGACCTTTTCGCGCGCATCGCCTGCTCGGTAGCTGCTCCGCTCAGCGGTTTCGTTCGCGTCATCAGCGGAAATATCACCGGTCTCGTCAGGGTGCTCGATGGGTATCGGTCAAAACACGCTGGCACGCCCGTAGCGTAATTTATTAATACACTCTACATCATAAGATAAGGAGATACTATGCCAGATAACGAACAGAAGACCGTCGAAGTGCCAGAGAAGTTCAAGGCGCTCGTCGATCAGATAGAGAAACTGTCCGTGCTCGATCTCGCGGAGCTGGTAAAAGTCCTCGAGAGCAAGTTCGGTGTTTCAGCGGCTGCACCGGCAGTAGCTGTTGCGGTTGCACCGGCAGGCGAAGCCGCTGCTGCAGAAGAGAAGACTTCGTTCAATGTCGAACTCACATCGTCCGGCGCGAACAAGATCGCTGTCATCAAGGTTGTGCGTGAGGTCACGAGCAAAGGACTGAAAGAGGCGAAAGACCTCGTTGATGCAGCGCCGAAGGTCGTAAAGGAGAACGCGACGAAAGAAGAGTCGGAAGAGCTGAAAAAGAAGCTCGAGGATGCAGGAGCAACGGTCACCTTGAAGTAATTACGTAAGTATTCGAACGAGACCGCCTGGTATGGCGGTCTCGTTTTTATATCAGGTGCGCTAAGGCGCGACAGTGAATTTTATTATTGAGTTTTTCAGGACGACGTATGCGACCTTGCTCTTTTCATCGATTGCGAATGAGATCGCATCACCGAGTCGATCATCGACGTACTGAACCTTCAATTTTTTCGACGATTTCGTATATAGAAGCAGTCGTTTTTCGGACGGTTCAAGGATGTAGAGCGTCGTTGATCCGCTCGTCGTCCAGATCTTCGTTAGAGTGTGCAGTGCTGGTTCGACCAATTCTAGCGCGCTGTCATCTTTTATTCCGGCGGTGAACCGTTGTATGTCACCGTTCGCGAGCGCAACGTAGATGCTCCCATCCACGGCAATGCTGGTCGCGTCTGTAAGGTCGGGGTAGCGCTGTTTGAGCCACTGCGTTGCCGGGCTGAAGCCTGCCGAGGTCCGGAGCGCACGTAGGATCGATTGGTTCTTTGTATCAAGGAGGTAGAGGCGAGATTGGAAGACAGCAGCAGCGACGATCGAACGGTCGGCGTTCTCGAAGGTTACGTCCGCGTTCGTGATGCGTTTCGTTGTGAGCGAGAACGTTTGGAGCGTACTTTCTGACGTTCCAAGGACGGCCGTTTGCGTATCGAGCGGAACAGCGAACGCAAGCCGGTTCGTGTCGTCAGCGTTTGTTGTCACTGTTCCTTTTGAGATACTGGCGGTAATGAGGAGGTTTGGTTTGTTCGTCGTGACGATCGCGTTCGATCCAACGATCGCGAGGGATGTAGGAAGAGCGTTCTGCAGGGTACTCGCAAGATTAGCGACCGCTGTGATGCTCGGGGTAGCTATCCGGCGGGTCTGCACTCTAACGGCATCGATTTTTTGCTGGAGCGATGAAACCGCCTCTTTTTCTTTCTTGGATTTGTTCGCTAGGGTCGAAAGGAGCGTACCTGATTCGTCAAGCAGCTTTTTCGCGCCATCGTAGTCACCATACGTAAGCGCGGCAGAAGCCTTGCTTATATTATCCTCAATGGTCGCAGCAACGTTCGCTGCCTCGTCGCCGCGGACGACGTGCGCACGATTTGTCGTCAGAGATACGATACCTTGGCTCAGAACGAAGAGCGCAACGATCGCCAGAATCGCGATAATACGCTGACCAGCCGTCATGGTTTGCACCCATCGGACAATTCGGTTTGTTCGCTCCGTCGTTTTTGTAGGAATAGCCCTAACGTTGCTTACGACCTTCTTCTGATAGCGAAAAACGTTCGCGATCGCACGGGGTAACGAGAGGAGAGCGATGAGCAATCGAACCACGGCCTGCTTGATCGATCGCGAGAACTTATTCTTCGTTGTTACCGGCCTCATCGTAGTCGGCAGCTCCGCAGCGCCTCGCGGCACTCGACGACGTGGCGGCTGTCGGAGGATCATTGTTCGAACGAACGATCCGACTGCCGTAGCGCTCTCAGAAATGAACGCCTTAATATTCGGCATTACCGAAGGCGATAGGAGCTGCTCGGTCGTACGTTCCTTACTAATGAGCTCTTCCATGGATCGTTCGGGTACTGATGCCTGACGGAGCGAATCCTGCATTACGATCGGCTGATCGCTCGTAACGTTTTCCTGGGGCAGGAACGCGAAGAAGATCGCACCGAACGAAGCGGTCGCGCTGTTCGTAAGCAAGCTTTTCTCAATGTTTGAGACTGTTGCGGACGGAAGGTCATCAATGATCAGGCGCTTCAGCTTTTCCTGCGAGAAGTAATCGAGAAGCGATGAGGTGCATAACAGTATCCGGTCGTTCGGTTGAAGGTGACCGCTTAAGATAGTCGAAAACAGTTTCAGGGGGTTCCGCCGCTCTTCGACCAGCCCTCCCTTTCCAATGATGTCGGTGATGCGGTTACCCCTGAAGAGGAACGAATGAATCCTTCCGATAGAGCTGAACGTCAGCAGGTCGTTCTTTACGACCGCAACGATGGCGTTGAAATGGTCCGTCCACTGCGTGATCCCTTCGGTGATGAAACGGTGGAGTCGCTCGTTGCCGCGATGGAGTGCTACTTCGAAAGCGTTTTCAAGTGTGAATTCCGTTGATCGGTAGTAGACGGTTCGAAGCTCTTCCTGCAGGGCGCTTATGATGTCATGGTTGATACGTTCTGTACTCTCTATTTCGACGATGAGGTGCAGTTTACCGAACGCCGCCTCTTCGAGAGGCGTCGGGTGCGCTATTCCGATGTGAACGGTGCTCCGGCTGCGTGTCGGGTCGGAAAGGAGGAGAGTATCGGATTCTGTTCGTAGGGTCGGCATGGCTTCCATTGATCCTGCTTTTCTAGTATACTCGAGGTAGTAATGACCGTCCAATGAACTCAATGCTTGAACAACTTTTGAGTTCGAGAACGAGGGTAAAGCTCTTAAAGCTTTTCTTCCTCAATCCCGACCAGTCGTACTTCGTTCGGGAGATCGTGCGAAGAACCGGCGAACACCTCAATTCGATCCGTCGTGAGGTCGAGAACCTTTTATCGTGCGAACTGATCTCGGAGGAGATGGTCGGCAAAAAACGGTTTTTTAAGGTGAACACTGAGCATGGGCTCTACCCTGAGATCAAATCGTTGCTCTTTAAAGCTCAGATACTGCAGCAGAAGCAGACGCTCCGAGAACTTCAGAGGATCGGCAGGATACGATACCTCGCGCTGACCGGATATTTTTCCGGGCTCGATTACACGATGACGGATGTCCTTATCGTCGGAAGCATCAATCGTATGCGGCTGCGACGGTTGCTCCGGCGTTTCCAGCACGATTTCGATCACGAGATCTCCTACACCGTGATGACACCCGCAGAGTTCAAGTACCGGAACGACCTCACCGATCGTTTCTTGTACACGATCCTTGAGAGCCCGAAGATCGTCATCGTCGACAAGATGCACCTCCGGGAACACGAGGACGTCGTAACACCGTAGCAACGGGAGTTTAAAGGTACAGCATGCGAAATTACGGTCCGTACTTCATACTGCTGGCAGCGATCCTCTGGAGCACGGACGCGCTGTTCCGCAAACCGCTCACCGGCGTACTCGATAGCACCACCATCGTGCTCCTCGAGCACCTTTTCGGTCTTGGGATCCTCATTCCGCTCCTCATTCCGCGACTACGGGAGCTCAAAAAGCTGAATTCGTCTGACTGGTTCGCCGTGTGCGCGGTCGGGATCGGCGGATCTGCGCTCGCAACGATTCTGTTCACGAGCTCTTTTCGGTACGTCAATCCGTCGGTTGCCATACTCCTGCAGAAGGTTCAGCCGCTCTCTGCGATCATCTTCGCGTACGTAGTGCTCCGTGAGCGGCTTAATCCCCGGTTCTGGGCATGGGCAGTCGTCGCGATCGCATCAGCATACGTTATCTCCTTTCCGGATTTGCGGATCGCGTGGTCGTTCTATGACAACGGAACGCGCGGGATCATTTTTGCGCTTTCCGCGGCATTCCTTTGGGGAGCATCGACCGTATTTGGCCGCTATGCGATAAAAAAAATCTCCTTCGTTACGATGAGTGCGTTGCGTTTCATTGTTGCGGTGTTGACCGTTACTGCGATCATGGCGATGAAGGGAACGCTCGGAACTGTCTCGAGCGTCAATGGTGAATCGCTATTACGGATCATTGCGATCGTCTTCATGTCAGGCACCATCCCGATCCTCATATACTACAAAGGCCTTAAAACAACGCGTGCGAGCGTATCAACGATTGTTGAGCTTGCCTATCCTTTCTCTGCCGTGCTCTTTAACTGGATCTTCCTGCATGAGTTGCTCGTATGGCAGCAGATCGTTGCCGGTATCGTTCTCGTCTTTGCTATATTCAAAGTACAGCAGACGAACAATGCGATTCCACAGAAACCTCAAGCAATATCCATGCCTGCTGCAACACCTAAGGCAGGATGATGCTTTTTTGAAAAGACCGAAAAGAGCGATTGTCGTCCAGATACATCAGGCTCACTGTTACCTATAGCGATGATTTCGCGCGGATCATTACCACGGCTGTAGTCGTGTAAAACGATACCGGATATTCCGAAAAGTTTGACCGCAGCATACTGTGAAAGTTTATTAAATTGTCCGATCGTCCGTACACCACGATTTCTTAGATATGTCGCTGTCCTCCGCCCGATACCGGGGAGGAGGTCAATGGCCGTTCGGTCGAGGAACGATGGTTCATTGCCTGGCGGTACAATGGTAATACCTCCGGGCATTGATCTTTTAGCTGCAACAAGACTGACAACTGTACCCGATCCCGCACCGATCCGTACTGGATTGCCGAGTATAACGTGAAGAGCGCTTCGAAGCATGATCAGCTTTTTGCGAAGCCGTTTCATTCCAATATCAGGACCAGCATCGACAATGATAGATGTGCTTCGTACTTCAAGCACCCCGATACGTGACAGGTAGGGGAGAGCCGGGCCAAGATCAGTTCGGCGCTCGGTTTGGATCGCGATGATGTTTCGTAGTATGTTCATATAGCCGAAGAAAAACCGAACGTTGTGTTCAAATAAAAAAGATGTCTGCTGTGATCCATAACGTTACACCGGCTGATAAGAACGCAGTACGCCGAGCACCTTACCCTGTACAATAACGTTCGGCACATCGATCGGCCTATATGCTCTGTTCGCCGGCTGCAGGCGGACAAAGTTTTTCTTTCGGAAGATCTTCTTAAGCGTCGCAGTTCCGTCATCGAGCATGGCAACAACCATGTCCCCGTCACGCGCATAGTCCGTCTTCTCGACAACGACGTAGTCGCCATCAGCGATCAAGCTTTCGATCATGGAATCACCGCGAACCTTAAGAACGTAGGCGTTCTTCCTCCGTACGATCTCCTCGGGAACAGCGATTGTTTCATCAGGCCGCTCAACTGCTTCAATGGGCTTGCCAGCGGTTATGACACCGACAAGCGGAAGTAAAACGCTTGGTTTCCAGTCTCCCTCGGGTTCATCAGCTTTTCGTTCTATGATTTTAATACCGCGGTCCTCGCCGGCAATACGCCGGATAAACCCGCGATCCTCGAGAAAGCCGAGGTGTTCATGTACTGTCGCGAGCGACGAAAGATTGAACTCCTTTGCGATCTCGGTAAGCGTCGGCGCATAATCATGCAAACCGATGTAGTCCTTCAGATACTGAAGGATTTTTTGCTTCTGACGTGGTAGTACTGGCGCCATAGTGCCTCCTCTAATGAATGGTGGAAGGGGAGGAAGAGCTTGAGTTTGGGAGTTTCCTCGTCCGCGCTCTTTTGGCTCTTGACCCCAGTCCGTTATCGCGATACTGTAAGGGTATACCGAAGAAAAACCGAAGTCAAGTATCCTAAGATAAGCCCTTTTTAAAGGAAATAACGCGCCTGCACCGTACACGAGCCGCAGGCGAGTGGTACGGTGTGGATAACTTCGGGTTTTATTCGGGTCAAAATTCGGCGAGGCAACCTGCGGTTTCCTCGTCCGATACCACTCCTTCCCTACTATGGTGTCGCGCCTTGCGTCTCGGCTAGGGTCCCGTCGGGCAAAGCCCGCCACCCTGATCCTCGCCGCTGCGGCGCAACGGAATACGTTGAGAACATTATGGAAACTGAGAAAGTGCACGAAAACGTTCGGGTGTTCGCGGATTTCAACGGCAGCCAGGTTCGGCCGATCGCGTTCGTGCGTGCCGGGAGGAAGTACGAGGTGCAGCGCGTGAACCTGGTGTACCGGAAACGCGTGGGTAAGCGGTTCGTGTGGTGCTTTGCCGTGTCGGACGAGGGAAATAGTTTTGTGCTCGTGTACGATCCGGAATCGTTGGTGTGGACGTTGGAAGAGGTGAGTGGGGTATGAGAAAACACGTAACATTTGACTTTTGACGATTATAAAACTAGCACATCGAACATCATTCACCTTGTACCCGAAGCCGCCGTTTCATTTTGACGGTACGTTCCATAAGCCGTCGCATTTTCTCAATATGTTGAAACTCGAAGATTGGATTCCGGGGAAGTACTGGCAGACGCTGCGCATGGGGGAACGGCTCTACGGCCTGATCTTCGTGAACATGGGAACGCAGCGAAAGCCGAGTATGCAGGTTTCCGTGTTTTCCCGGAAACCCCTTGCCGCGAAAGAACTGGAGCCGGTGCGGAATGAAATTGCGTACCGTTTCGAGCTGGACAAGGACCTTCATGAGTTTAATGCGTTGGCGAGGCGAGATCGACGGTTCTTTCCGGTGTTCAGGAAATGGACTGGCATGCGGAACGCCGCCCAGTTCAATTTATATGAACTTTTGGTTGTCGGTCTTGTGTTGCAGAACGCGACCGTACGCAGGAGCAGCCAGATGCTCGATGCGTTGCTGAAAAAGTTCGGGATGACCGTTGCATTCGGCGGTAAGACGTTGCATGCGATATGGTTGCCGGAGAGATTGCGTCATGTATCGGAGGATGATTTGCGAGCACTGAAGATCGGCTACCGCGCAAAGTTTCTGAAACGGCTGTCGCGGGATTTTGTGGAAAAAACCGTTGACGAGATTGCGTTGCGAAGTGCAACGGAAGAAGCAGCGAAACAGACGCTGATGGCACTGTACGGCGTTGGTCCGGAAACCGCTCGTATTCTGCTGTTTGAGGCGCTGCATCACGACGGTACGTTCGATCATATTACGCCGTGGCAGCAGAAGATCTACTCGCGCCTGTTTTATGGAAAACGTTTGGTGCCGGTACAAAAGATCAGCAGGGACATCAAGTGGTGTTATGGGAAATACGCCATGCTGGCAGTTCATTACATCTGGGAGGATGTATTCTGGCGCAGGAAGCACGAGCATATTCCGTGGTTGGAGAAGGAGATACGGTTGTAATTGGACGCTGGAGGAGGTGAGTGCGGTATTTCATGACCACCCTGGCGCTTCGCGCCACCCCTCCTCAATTGAGGAGGGGATGTCCGGAGGACAGGGGAGGTGGTGATAGCACAACGCCCCGGCAAGGATCTGTCGGGGCGCGAGCCATGTACCAGTTGGTGCATGGCGGGGAAAGGGCGGGGTACTACGAGCTGGTGGAGTCGCGTTGCCGAACGATCTGGTAGATCGCGAGCACGGCGGCGTACGTCACGAAAGTCATCATGTATATCAGGGCGTGCCGAGCTGTCGATGGCGGTGATAGCGTCATCACCCAGTTTCTGAAGACCGGCAGCCCATAGATTCTGAGGAATAACCACAACGCCACAGCCGTGATCACCCCCAGCATGTTACCGATCGACAGGACCGCCTCGCGTCTCCTCCATATGTGGATAGCCAGCGCAATCAGCGCCATGCAGAAGAGGACTTCAGTGATCAGCATTTCCTCTCACCTAGCTTTCTGGGTGGAAGCGGACAGGGAGACGGAACGACGTGACGGCACTGCCCGGGCGCCTATCACACTTCCGCTCTCTGTCCGTGTGCGTTCAGCATGTCCGTAGGGAGAAAGCGGCGATTGTCGCCTTGGACATTGCTTGTCGGTGCGCTTCACGGGCGGCGTATTCGGCATCAGCGAAGTTAGGGAACGGTTTCAACCCGTTCGTCCAGAGGAATGCGCCGGAGAGGGGGTGCGCGGTTGGACGGCCGGTTACCGCGCGTCCGAGGAACTCCACGTCGCTGCCCTCCCTGATGCCGTAGATCACGATCAGGGATCGGCAACGGTGCAGCATCGGAATCTCGTCGTCGTTGTCGGCGATGCGCAGGCGCAGCCTTGCCAGGTCTACCTTGGCGATGTCAGCGCGTTGCCGGAGCCGCTGTTGAGCCGCGGCAGCCGACTGACGATCAGGGAATGCGTTGATGCCGTTCGTGGCAAGCGATTCGTAGAGGTCTGGGTTCGTAGTCGGAGGCCCGAACAGCGTATTCATTCTTACCCTGGCGTCCCTGAATATGGCAACGCAGACGAGTCCGTTGACCGTTCGCAACGTGTCTCACCTCGCTTTCGGGAGTGGAACAGGATAGGGAGACGAGAATCCATCGCACCGGTTGCCCAGCCGGTTTGCGGATCTCGTCCTCCCTGTCCAAAGGTTTACAGAACAACGATGATCGAGGTAACAGAGGGTCGTTCCCAACCCTCCAAAACCTCAACTGGAGGTCGGGGACTTGGGTGAGCGTTCTCGAATGATGTAGTCACCTCCAGTCACAACACCCCAGAAGGCGGCAAGCGCTACCGGAATTGCGAGCACAATCGCCAGATTCGTGAGTAGACTTCGTTGTTGGGGGTAGTTATTCCACAGTGCGCCCCCAGCGATAAGAACTATTATCCCGCCGAAGAACAGCATCTCTGGTCCTGTAGCCGGCGACCCTGCGCCCTCCACCTTGAAAGAGTTGCCCCCTGGCTTGCGGAACAACCTGCTGATTGGCCCCATCAGGAGAACGAGTACTTCCAGAAAGAGCACAATCGCGGCTGACTGAACTTGGCTTAGCATCTTGTTGCCTCCGTGGTCTGGCAGTCGGTTTGTGAAGGAGCACGGATGATCCGCACCCTCCTGTGCAGTCGGTTGCAGGGTAGCCCTGAATGTTCGTTCCGGTCAAGACGTGGATTGCTGCGCCGCCGCTCCTCCCCTCAACGTCACCTCGAGCGTCAGCGAGAGGTCCCGCTCCGAAGCTGACAGCGCCGGAACAGGACTCCTCGGCTCCGCCTCGGAGTGACAGCGTGAGGGAGGAGCGGCGCCCAGAACAACAAAAACACTATGCAACGTATCATCTTACATTTAGACCCCGCACTATTCGCTGCGTTCAAGTGTGGGGCAAGCATGAATTCGTAATATGCAGAGAATAATTCTCCACCTAGATATGAACAGTTACTTCGCTTCGGTAGAACAGCAGGCGAATCCGTTCTATCGTGGAAAACCGCTTGGTGTGTGCGCGACGATGACGCGGAACGGCTGCATTATTGCTTCGTCAAAGGAAGCGAAGAAAGAGGGCATCAAGGTCGGTTGCCGCGTGCAAGATGCGCGCGCCATCGATCCGAACGTCATCTTGGTGGAGGTGGACCCGCCGAAGTATCGGTCAACGACGGAGAAGATCTTTTCGATACTCGCCGAATACTCCGAGGACATCGAGCCGTACTCGATTGATGAGGCGTTCGTGAACCTGACCGGGTTCGTCGCTGATTTTGATGCCGCATCAGAACTGGGGCGGCGGATCAAGCAGCGGATCTTGGGCGAGGTCGGGGAGTGGCTGACCTGTTCTATGGGGATTGCCGCGACGAGATGGCTCGCGAAGTTCGGCGCTGACACGTGTGAGAAGGGCGGATTAGTGGTTTTGACTGCGGATATGCTCGACGCGTACCTTACGGGCCGCGAGCTTACCGAGGCCTGGGGCATTGCGGACCGGACCGCAGCGAAACTCATGGACCTCGGTATCCGGGATCTATTGGAGCTCAAGCGCTACCCCGTCGCAAACCTTATTCAGTCGTTCGGCATGCGCGGGTACGAGCTCTGGGCAAATCTCAATGCGATCGAGTTGTCGCGCGTGCAGACGCCTCGTCCGCCGAAGTCCGTGGGGCACAGCCACGTGCTGCGGAGGCGGACGAACGACCAACGGTTCCATGAAGCCGTACTTTTAAAGCTCTGCGAAAAGACCGGCAGGCGGTTGCGGAGTTTGGATATGGAAGCGGGCGCGCTGTGGTGCGGGTTCGGGACGACGCTCGGAATACTGGGAGAGAGAAACCCCGCTAATGCTGGCGGTTTCTCCCTTCCCACGCCTCCCGTTTCCGAAGGTGTCCTCGGTCTCGGGTCCCGCGAGACCCGCAGCCCTCGGACGGATTTTTTTGGAGAGTCAGTGCGCTTGCCTGACAGAACCGCGGACACGCGCGTGCTGTTCCGGACGGCACTCGACATTTTTAGGCGGGAGCATATGACCGGCATTCCGAGCTTCTTTGCGGTGTACACGTTTGACTTGGCACCAGTGTCGCGGCAGCTGTCGCTGTTCGGGAAACCCCGCACCAGCTCCTCGCTAAGCTCGGAGCGGTGCGGGGCAGGGCCAAAAGACTATGGATTGCAGAAGGCCTTGGATGAGATAAATGATCGTTACGGCGAGTATGTGATCGTGCCGGGCAGCATGCTCGGGCTCGCCGGGCACCATGTGCCTGACCGCATCGGTTACCGGAAGACCGTTGGGTGGGATATTACAGGGATTGACCCCGTTAGAGAGCCTCTTTTAATATACGAGTAATGAAGTGAAAATTGTTGACGAGTGATTGAGCGTCTCTCTAACGGGGTTGAGAAGGGGTTGATGGGGAAGAGTGGTGACACAATGGATGTAGTAACTGTGGTGCAGGATGAATAATGGATTGTGAATAATTAGTTGATAAACAGGTTTGACAGAAACGTCGGGGGGGGGGTATGGTTGTGGCGTCAATAAATGTAGTTAAGGAGACTTATGAAAAAAGTACTAATGTTCGCGTCTATCGCGATTTTTGTGTTGACTGGATCGCTCGCCATTCACAACGGTCAAGCGAAAGCATATTATTCACAGGATTTAGTCGTTAATGGTGGATTTGAAAATGATCCCGTTGGAACAGGGTGGGTACAACAACCTCCTGGAAGTAACATAGGTGTTTTTTCACCTATCATTTGGCATGGCGGTAGTCGCGGTGCATTAATGGGTAGGATTAATACAATGGATTTTATCCAGCAAGATATTGTTGTTCCAAATGGAATTACAAGTGCAACGTTTAGTGGGTGGTATGCCCTCTATTCCTCCGAATATCTTTCTAGGTACGATGCATATGTTATGTGGGCATTTAACAAGAATGATATTACTGAAGAATTCTGTCTCATCATAAAAGATCCTGTTATCGATGGCGCGCCGGGAACATGGACGAATTTATCATGTGATGTTACGGCAGCGCAGGGAAAAACGATGAGGGTTGTTGTCGGAATTATAAATGATACAGCCGAACAAACCATTGTGTTAGTTGATGACGTTAAAGTGAATATTGAAAAGCCAGACTTAACTGCCCCTACAACGGTTTTATCGGTTTTCCCCTCAGCACCTAATGGGAGTAATTCGTATTACACGGCAATCCCCACAATAACTCTTTCGGTTTCCGACGATGTTGGTGGTAGCGGTGTCGATAAACCGTTCTACACCTGGGACAGCGGAGTTTTGATCCCCTATGCCGGACCCTTTGCGGCCTTGGAGGGTACTCATACGCTTTCATATATCTCGAGTGATGTAGCAGGAAATGCCGAGGTTACGAAAACCGCATCGTTCAAGGTGGACGCAACGAAACCGATCCTTACACTTATCGGTTCCGGTTCAATGACTGTAGAAGCAGGGTCTTTATATTCCGATTCCGGTGTATCAGCGACAGATAATCTCGACGCAGTAATTGCTTCAAGAATCAGTGTCACCAATGCAGTAAACACGGCAAAAGTCGGGACGTATGCTGTAACGTACAATGTGAGTGATGAAGCTGGAAACGCTGCAACTGCGGTAACGCGGACCGTTCAAGTTGTCGATTCGACAAAGCCGATCATTACGATACTTGGCAGCAACCCTGTGACGGTCGATAAGAACGCCGTTTACACTGATGCAGGCGCTACTGCTTCTGACTCCGTTAACGGCGACATTACCTCGAAGATTTCTACGGCATCGACTGTGAACACCGCTGTGATTGGTGACTACTCTGTTACTTATTCCGTTACTGATTCGAGTGGAAACGCGATAACAGCAGTACGGACTGTAAAAGTTATTTCTAAAGGCCGCGTGCTTGGTGTGCAAACTGCTCTTCCGGTAATCACTAACTTAAAGCAATCAAAGAATAAATACTCGCTTGTTACGCTCGCCGGAAAGTCCGTTAAAGTACAACCGTTCGAAAAATCATATAAAGGCAAAATCTGGGCAAAGCGCATTAATTTCGGAGAAGGTCTTGGGTCGCTTTACTTGTTTGCACCGACCGATACGTATGCAAAGAGTGCCATTAAGGTATATGGTCCGAAAGGGACGTTGATAAAAACAGTAAAACCGTTTGGCGGATTCAGCACTTCGGGGTTTAATATTGATATCGTTGTCGAGCCGCTAAACGATGTTGTTTACTTGGCGGTCGGCACTAGGAAAGCCGGAACAACGGCTGTGGTGTACGAAGTTAGTTCGACAGGGCTGAAGTTCGTTCATTCCGTTAAGGTCGGAAAAACATCCGGTAATGTAATGGTAAAATTTCTGAAACTCTATGCTAATCAGTACGGTCTGGTAACAGCCGTAAATAGTTCCGCCCAGACAATGAAGGTTTGGAAGCTCAATCCAGCAACCAACAAGTTCACGCAGGATAAGACATACTCATTGAAGAAGCTAAAGATTTCTGGTGACACCATTAAATTAAAATAACGATTCGGGGCAGTACCCAATATTGTTAAGCACGCCCGCCGAACGATGGGCGCGCTTCTTGTGGTGGCTGAGGCATTGATGGGAAAAAATCGGGAGCGCAGCGTGATGAATTTGAGTTTGTTCGCGGACTTGACTATGGTTAGGGGTGGTGATAATACAGAAGGGACGCAGCCCTCTAGAGGTTGTGGAGTAACTATAAGAAGCGGACGTGTGGCTAGCGTACCGCTCATTTTACGTCAAGGGAGGTGGTGAACTGTGTGTACCGGTGCAGGTGTACGGGGATGGTGCGAGGTGTGCAGGCAGTACTACGCGGTCGAAGCGCACCCGGATCCGGGTCGGCAGTCGTTTCCGGAAGGCCGCGAGGAACGCTGGTTGCTCGTGAAGCACGATGGTCTCGACGGAGCTTCGTGCAGCCACTCCGGCGTCATGCCAGAATGCATCGTTCGTACAGCAGCGTAGCGTCGTATCGTGACGCACTCTAGCTGTCACTACTGCCAGCATTGAACCACGAGGACATCGTGCCCAGTGCCATGCAGCGTCAGCCCCGCGTCGGTTCTCCTGAACTCGTTTTAGAATCCGGCGCGGGGACTCTTTTTATCAGTTGACAAAAGCTGTACTTCGAACGTAGTGTTGAGGTATCATTCGTCGTTATCGTAAGGAGGAATATGTTCAAACACGTTCTTCTCGGCATCGCAGCTTCTGCGGTTCTTTGCGTCAGTATCGGGATTTCCCATGCTCATGCTGATGAAACGCTTGCGCCTACCGTAGCCGTTCTCAAAGATTCAAAAGGCGTTTTCACGATCACGCCGGCAAGCGGTATTCCAATGAAGATCCGCCCGTTCTCGAAAACATACACTGGAAAGATATGGGCGCGGCAGGTCACGTTCGGAGACATTGGTTCGCTCTACATCTTTGGGACGCAGGACGCATGGTCGAAGGATGCGGTCTACGTCTATAACGGTGTAGGCAAGCGCATGCAGACCGTGAAGCCGTTCGGCTCTTCCACGAAGTGGGGTATGAACTTCGACATCAGAGTCGAGACCATGACGAATTCTGTCTATGTCGCGGTTGGAACAAAGAAGGGTTTGTCCGTACGGCTCTACAAGTTCATGACCATGGGCCTCGGCAATGAAGTGAAGCTCACGGCGGTCAAGACGAAAGGCGGATCCGTCGTTCCGCAATTCATCCGTCTTTCATCGGACAACACGTACAGCCTCGTAACGATCGTCGATAAGCTGAAGTCATCGATCCGCGTCTGGGTCTATGATCCTACGGACGACATGTTTGTTCGGGACTCGAAGTACCCGATGTCGAACCTGAGGGTCGTCAATGGAAAAGTCGTTCGGACGTGGTAAGCGTATTATTGAAATAATCAGACGAAACTCCTGATGGAAATACCGTCGGGAGCCCCCGCCCACTTAAAAATTTCAAAAAGGCTCTAATAATAGGTAATTATTTGTTTGGAAAAGAAGAAGCCCCATGTCAGATTGTTCCGAAGAACTCTCCGACACGGGGCGCAGCAGCCTCATTGAATCAACGATCATCGCTGGCGAAGGGCTGTCGCTCGCCCTGCATCTCACCGTTGCGGATGTGGGCGGGGGTGAAGGTAGTCACATTCTTCACCAGCTTCAGACGGCAGACGACGTTGCCGCCCTCGGCAGTCAGGTGTCCACCGAGCGCCTCCAGGGCGAATCCGAGGTTATTCAGCACCCGGTCGGGGATGGCGTGGAAGGTCAATGTCACCTCCTGTCCCGTTTCCAAGTGCCCCGACGTGGGCATTCCGATCGTGACCGCAACGGGCGGCAACTGCATGGTCTCCATGGCTTACCCCTCCCTTAGTGTGATGTCCAACTCACTGCGAGTCAGACATGACACAATAGCACAGCCTGTATAAAAAAGCAAGCCCCCGGAGCTTTGGTATTGACGGGAATGCCCGGGAGTGTTAGGTTCATCCATTCAGTTCCCGCAGTATCCGACAATCCCGCCAGCTCGTTTCGAAGGAGGGTCGCATGCTTCTCCGATTGATCGAAGGAATCGAGAAGGTCGCCGAGCCGCTTCTACCGAGAACGCAGTTCTATCGGCGCGCACTATGGTGCGCGGCGTTCGGGACGCTCCTGTACGTCGTGGTATTCACCGTGGGCATTGTCGGGTTTGTCGCCTGCGAAGGATGCCGCGCGCTTGACGCGGCAGTGAACTCGACGATGCTGATGTCGCAGCTCGGACACGTCACCGAGTTCAAGAAGGACGCGACGAAGTGGTTCCTCATCTTCTACGGACCGCTCGCTTCGCTCGGGTTCTTCACTAGCTTCAGCCTCCTAGTGATTCCGTGGGGGCATCGGATCCTCCACCACATCCACACGGATCCGCCCTCTGGCAGGAGGTGAGTACCGTTTGGAGCAACAACCCCGCGTCGGTTTTCTTACACGGCGCGGGGTGCATCATTTCTGCTATACTGCACGCATGGCTACAGTACGCGTAGTACATTTTCGCCATCATAACCGCACTATTGTCGGCGACCTTTCCTATCCAGACAGCAAGCATGGAAAGCGTGTACCGGCGATTCTCCTCGTGCACGGCTACACGGGGAATCGACATGGGATTTTCTTTCCGAAGTTAACGCAGTCGCTCACGAAACAGGGTTACGCGGTACTGTCGATCGATTTTAACGGTCACGGCGAGAGCGCCGGCGGGTTCAGGAACTTTACCTACACGCGGTGCATCGAGGACGTTTTCGCTGCAGTTCGGTTCCTCCAGCGTCAGCCGCGCATCAATCCGCACGCCATCGCAGGCATTGGACACTCGATGGGCGGCACGACGCTGTTGCTTGCCCGTGCGCGCGGGGCGGACATCCATACGCTCGTGCTGTTGGCGCCAGTCGGCGACATTAAGACGCACGAACGCCACGTGTACACACCAGCGGTCATCAGGAAGTGGCGAAGGCTCGGGTATCTGGTTGTGAGACGACCTCACCTCTCTAAGCCGTTGCGCCTCGGGTTCCGGTACTGGATGGATCGGCGTACGATCGATACGCTCAAAGAGGCGACGCATGTGCACCAGCCAGTGCTCGTAGTACACGGCACTGCAGATCGCTTTGTTCCGATCTCCGAATCGCGTGCTCTTGTACGAAACCTCGAAGGTCTGCATACGCTCGCAGTCGTTCACAACGGCCGCCACGGATTCATGCGGCCATCCGATTACATTTTTATGGAACGGGAAGTACGGCGTTGGTGCGCGGAATATCTGAAGAACAGGAGAAAGCTTGCCGTAGTCGCGTTTGTGCGTCGGCGCGATCGTTATCTCATCATGAAACGCTCGAACGCAGTTGGCTCGTACCGTAGGTTTTGGGGCGTTGTCGGGGGACACCTTCCGCACGGCGCTGATCCTCTGATACAAGCACTCCTCGAACTTAAGGAGGAGACCGGTTTTGTAAAACGCGACGTCAGGTTCGTGAAAAAAGGCGTTCCGGTAGCACTTCACGACCGCGATCTCGATATTACGTGGGTCGTAACACCGTATCTTTTTAAAACAGAAAAGATAAAGGTGAAGCTTGATTGGGAACACACAGCGCTGCGATGGGTGACGATCGATCAAATGCCATTTACAAGAATGTATCCCGGATTCCGTCAGCAGTGTACGTCGCTCGGACTTGTATGACGCTTCTTATCGATACAACACGAACAGGCACGATCAGGGTCGGCCTCAAAGATCGAAGGCTCCATACAGTGCAGAAAGCGTTTGACGGTCCTGTCAGGGGACAGCTTCTTAATGTCATTGATGAAGTACTTCGAAAACATTGCGTGTCTCCTCGTGATCTGCGAGGCATTATCGTAGCGATCGGACCTGGTCCGTTCTCTGCGCTCCGGAGCGCATGTGCTGTTGCGAATGCGATGAGCTACGCTCTTAGGATTCCTGCTGTAGGTGTGCGCGGTGAATGTTTGATGCGTAGTCTTGCAGAACAGGGAATAAAGAAACTTCCAATCGCGAAGGTCGGTACTATCATCGTGCCGTTCTACGGAAGACCTGCTCACATTACGAAACCCAAGCGACGCGCGTAGTAGGAGGAGGGGACGGGCGGCCCCTCTCCGTCGCCCGGCTTCGTCGGTCTTCCTACCCTCCCCTTTGAAAGGGGAGGGTTGACCTCCCCCGCGGCTCTCGCTGCGGGATTTTGAATATCCCTCGCTCGAGCTCACCTCCCCTCCTTAGTTAAGGAGGGGAGAACCCCTTGCCGTCGTCTCGCTACGCTCGACTTCCTCCCTTCCCCTTACTAAGGGGAAGGTTTATCCACAGGTCTTGACGGGTTGACCCTTGGTGTTTTGTGGTGTAAAATGGTGAAGAGGGGGAGAAAGTGGACAAAAGTGGGGATAAGTGCCGAGGCTGGTGTATAACCAGCTGAGGCATCCCGAGCTACTGGCGAGGGAGCTCCACATCATTAACAGACTAGCATTTCAAAGACCAATGTTCATCGGCGAATATCACCACGCGATTGATGACAAGGGACGCCTCGCGGTACCCGTGAAGTTTCGTGATGACATTGGAGAGACCGTGGTGGTCACGCGAGGCCTCGACAACTGTCTTTTCGTATATACGCAGGCCGAGTGGGCGGGTTTGGCCGAGCGATTGAGCAAGCTTTCGATGGCAAAGGCGAACACCCGAGCATTCGCGCGCCTGATGCTAGCAGGAGCAATGGAGCTCGAGGTTGATAAGCAGGGACGGGTGATCCTTCCGGACTACCTACGAAAGTACGCTCAATTGAAAAAGAAGGTCGTCATTGCAGGGCTCCTGAACCGGCTTGAGGTCTGGGATTCGGCTGTATGGCAGAAGTATCAGGCAGGTACCGAACGGAAAGCCGGAGATATTGCTGAAGCGCTCGGCGAGCTCGGCGTTTAAAATGTAAGATTTGCGGGAACCATGCTTGCCCGCCAAAGTCCTCAGTCTAACGTCGGCGGGCTTGCCCATACCCCCGTCCTCCTGAAAGAGGTAACAAAGCTCCTTAATCCAAAGCCGGGAGACGCCTGTGTCGATGCAACAGTCGGAGCAGGCGGTCATGCAACAGCGCTCCTAGAACGGACGGCTCCTGACGGGAAACTCCTCGCGATCGATCTCGATGCGTCTGCCCTTGAAACCTCAAAACAGAACCTAACCCAATTCGCAGAACGAATCACCTTCATACACGGTAGTTTCGACAGACTCCTCGACAGTATTTCCGACGCTCGTTTCCAGAAACCAAACTGCATCCTCGCTGACCTCGGCGTATCGTCGCAGACGCTCTCTGATGCCTCACGCGGATTTTCATTCCAGCGCGAAGAGAGCCCCCTCGACATGCGCTATGACACCTCGCGCGGTACTGCTACTGCAGCCGAGCTCCTGAATTCATCGCCAGAACAGGAGATCGAACGCATCCTCCGTGAGTATGGAGAGGAACGCCGGTCACGCATGATCGCGAAAGCGGTCGTTACCAGTAGGCGTAAAAAAACATTCGCGACCGTCGGCGACCTCCTGAACGTGATCCCGGGAGCAACGGGCGGAAGGAGAGGCCGGATACATCCTGCAACAAGGGCGTTCCAGGCGCTCCGGATCGCCGTGAACGATGAGCTCGGTACGCTCACGCGTTTCCTCCCGCAGGCAGTGGCAGCGCTAGCATTTGGCGGCCGTCTCGCTGTCATCACGTTCCATTCGCTCGAAGACAGGATCGTAAAACGGTTCTTTAGAGAGCAGGCAGCGAAGGGGCTCCTCACCATCCTTACGAAGCATCCCGTCACCCCGAGCTTCGCGGAAGTCACAACCAATCCGCGATCGCGGAGTGCGAAACTCCGGGTGACGGTGCGAAAATAAACTCGGTTGGGAAACCTGCGGTTTCCCCCCGATGCCCCCTTCCCTTACAGAAGTTTCCTCACATAACTTAATTCGTAGCACGTATATAAAAAATCAAAAACATGGTCTACACAAGAACTGAGACGAAGAAAGAACACCTCGATTTTTGGAAACGGCTGAAGATTTCGGAGCTTGGGTTTCGGATCGTTCTTGTCGCGGTCATCGTCGCAGGCGGATTCGGCTACCTCGTCATGACGTCGACGACGTCGACCCGCGGGCTCGAGGTGAAAGAGCTCTCCGATCGGCTCGAAACCCTCTCGTCGCAGCGGTCGACATTGCAGGCAGCGGTCGACCGGCTCCAGTCGCTCTCGCGTCTCGAAACGGCGCGCCAAGGCCTCGATCTCGTTCAGGTCGAGAACGTCCAGTACCTCACTACATCCGGTGCGGTCGCAGCACGGTAGCGACGCATAAGAGGAGATTGGCTCGGCTATGCCGGTTCGCTCCCCACGCTCGCCACGGGCACGCGGTTCTGGAGACAGAACGCGCATCTTAGCCGGATTGGCAGGCATATTCGTCGTAGTTATCATACTGCGCCTTTTTTCATTACAGGTGCTTCAGTACGGATTCTATAAGGCGCTCGCAGAGGGGCAGCACAGCCTGTACCAGAAGCTGTTCCCCGAACGCGGCAAGATCTACATGACCGAGAAGGGGAGCTCTCAGCTGTTCCCGCTCGCGACCAATGAGCCGCTGTCGCTCGTCTTCGCGAACCCTTCGAAGATTAAGAATGATCCTGAAGAAATTGCGCGGGAACTTTCACCGATCCTCGACATGGACCCAGGCGTCATCTACGAACGCATTGCGAAGCAGGACGATCTGTACGAACCGCTGAAGCATGCGGTACGGAAGACCGACGTCGACGCGATACGGGCGTTGCAGTTTTCCGGGATCGAGTTCGTCGATGAGTCGGTCCGCATGTACCCTGAAGGACGCTACGGCAGCCATATCGTCGGATTCCTCGGTTTCGACGGCGACCTTCGCAAAGGGCAGTACGGAATCGAGGGATCGTTCGATACGAAGCTCACCGGAAAGCAGGGGGCGCTTTCGGCGGAGAAGGATGCGGCCGGCCGGTGGATCGCGATCGGTGCGCGGTCGCTCGTTCCTGCTGAGAACGGCGATGACATCGTCCTGACCATCGATCGCTCGATTGAGCACGAGGCGTGCGTCAAGCTCGATGAGGCAGTGCAGAAGCACGGCGCCGACGGAGGGAGCGTCGTGGTCCTCGAGCCGTCGACCGGAGCAATCCTCGCGATGTGCGGGAGCCCTGACTTCGATCCGAACGAGTACGCCGATGAGGAGGACGTTAAGGTGTACGCGAATCCTGCGATCTTCAATCAGTACGAACCGGGATCGGTCATGAAGGGTGTTACGATGTCGGCCTCTGTCGATCAGGGGAAGGTCTCGCCGAATACGACCTACACGGACGAGGGGTTCGTGAAGATCGGGAGCTACACGATAAAGAACTCGGACGGAAAGGCGCACGGTGTGAATACTATGACGCAGGTCCTTGAGCAGTCGTTGAACACCGGCGCGATCTTCGCGATGCGGCAGATCGGGCCGAAGACGTTCGCGTCGTACCTCGATAAGTTCGGTTTCGGGGTTAAGACCAGGATAGAGCTTCAGGGCGAGTCAGCCGGGGACACATCGACATTGAAAGCAGGCAAGGAGATCTACGCAGCGACGGCGTCGTACGGCCAGGGCATTACGGTAACGCCGCTCCAGCTCGCTTCGGCTTTTGCTGCGATCGCTAACCGCGGTATACTCATGAAACCGTACATCGTAAAGGAACTGCGGCATCCCGACGGGACAACAACGACGACGCAGCCGACGACCGTTCGGCAAGCAATAAGCCCGCAGACCGCAACGACGATCGGGGCGATGCTCGTGAACGTCGTCAAGAATGGTCACGGCACGCGCGCGGGAGTTCCCGGGTACTACATTGCGGGTAAGACCGGTACTGCACAGGTTCCCCGTACTGACAGCCCAGGATACCAGGATGATGTCACGATCGGGACGTTCGCCGGCTTCGGACCTGTCGAGAATCCGAGGTTCGTCATGGTCGTACGGATCGACAGGCCGCGCGACGTGCAGTTCGCTGAGTCGTCCGCTGCGCCATTGTTCGGCGAGATTGCGAACTTCATCCTCCACTACCTAGAAGTTCCGCCGACCGTAACGGAAGACGCAATACCGTAATGACAAAAGGGTGCTGACGGCGTACACTTAGGCACATGAAACGCATAGCGCAGGCACTGCTCACCTTCTTCGCGCGACGCGTCGTCAGGCGCTACCACCCGCACGTCGTCGGTATCACCGGTTCCTACGGAAAGACGAGCGCGAAGGAGGCTATTGCGGTAGTGCTCTCGCACATCTACGACATTCAGTCGAGCGCAGGAAGCTTCAATAATGAATTCGGCGTTCCGTTTACCGTGCTTGGCGCTCCGACGGCAAAGGGTGTTCCGGGATGGAGACGCGTTGCCGTTTCTCTCTGGCACGGGGCACAGTACCTTGTTTCTCATAAGCCCTACCCCCCGGTACTCGTTCTTGAGATGGGTGCGGATAAGCCTGGCGACATTGAAGCGATCCTCGGTATCGTTCCGCTTTCCGTCGGCGTGATCACAAGCGTCGGTCCGACCCACCTCCACCACTTCGGATCGGTCGAGAACGTTCTTGCCGAAAAATCACTCATCGCAACGAGGGTAGCTCATGACGGGTGGATCGTGCTCAACGGGGATGATCCTCGCGTCCGGTCGCTCGCTGATGTATCGCCTGCATCGGTCATCAGTTTCGGCTTTTCAGGCGGCGTTGCCGTCCGCTGTATCGATGCGGCCGTTGTGAAGGGCGACTCCGGCGAGCACGGATTGATGATCAAGGTATTGTTCAACCGCGAGACTGTTTCAGTCTTCATACCCGGCGTCGTTGGAATACATTCTGCGTATGCCGCGCTCGCCGGTATTGCTGTTGGCATTGCGTTCCACATGGACTTTCCTGACATCGTTGCCGCGCTCTCGCGCTATACGCCGCCTCCGGGCCGTATGCGCGTGTTGTCTGGCGTGAAGAACACGACGCTCATCGACGACTCATACAATTCGTCGCCTGACGCGTGCACTGCCGCGCTCGAGACGCTCAGATCGTTCCCAGCCGAAGGGAAGCGCTATGCGCTGCTTGGTGAAATGGCGGACCTCGGAGCGTCGACCGAACCGGCGCACCGCGAGATCGGCCGTAAAGTCGTTGAAAACTGCATTGACGTGTTCGTCGGCGTCGGCGAAGCAATGAAGCACGCAGCAAGTGAGGCACGAAAGGCTGGCATGGACGAAGATCACATATTCTCGTTCGATGATCCCGTATCAGCCGCGAAGTTAGTGCACGATCGATTTACGCCGGGCGACACTGCGCTCATCAAAGGATCACAGATCGCTCGGATGGAAAAAGCAGTCAAGGAGCTTATGGCAGACCCTGAACGGGCAGAAGAGCTCCTCGTACGGCAGGATACAACGTGGCTTACTATCCCATGACTTTGGTACCAAAACAGGGAAGGAGGTGAAGGCGATGCAGGAAGCGCTAGAGTCTGAACACACACACCGTTCGCTCGAGATTGGAGAAGCACGGAAGGAGACCGCCGATAACTGGGCCGAGTTGCTCGTTGCTGTTTGGGCTCTCATCGGTGATGTTGCGCATCCCATGTATGAGAAACACGGATCAGCGACGCTTACGCTCACGACTGCTGAGAATCATAGCGTCATAGTAGACATTTCAGCAAAGGCGGCGGAGGAAGTTATCCGGACATTCTGGTCTGCTGGAGAATCACGCGCACGCCAGCTACTGCCAGGGGAGCTCATGGATAACGTCGAGAAGCATGAGCACATTAACCTCCATTTGCCTTCAGCGTACCCAGTCACCGTCGAGGTGACGCGGACCGCTTGATCGTCGTTATCTTCTGAGGAGGGAGACCGTTGATGTTGCAGTCAGCGGTTTTCCAATACTGCGTTCTCTCCTTGAAGATTTTTGTATCAGGGGGCCTAGGGGGACTCCGAGTTTCTCTCCTTTACCCCCTGACGACCTCATACCCCCTGACACGACCGCTGCGCGGAGCGATTCTTTTTTGATGTTTGTTTTATTTTTAATGCTTATCGCTAGTTTGACGTAACGAGAAATTTCACGCAGAATACCCGTATGAAGCAGTCGCAGCTGTTCACAAAGACGAAGAAGGAAACGCCAAAGGACGAGATCGTAAAGAGCGCACAGCTTCTGATGCGCGCCGGGTTCGTGCACAAGGAAATGGCGGGCGTATACTCGTTCCTGCCGTTAGGGCTCCGGGTTTTGAACCGCATCGTTTCTATCATCCGCGAAGAGATGAATACGCTTGGCGGGATAGAGCTTTCAATGTCTTCCCTACAAGACCCGAACGTTTGGAAAACGACGGACCGGTGGAACGATGCGAGCGTCGACGTCTGGTTCAAAACGAAGCTCAAGAACGACACTGAAGTAGGTTTAGCGATCACGCACGAGGACCCGCTGACGCGGATGATGAAAAGCTACGTATCATCGTACCGCGATCTCCCGGTCTATCTCTATCAGTTCCAGACGAAGTTTAGAAACGAGCTCCGGGCAAAGAGCGGGCTCCTGCGCACCCGCGAGTTCCTGATGAAAGACCTGTACTCGTTCTCAGCGACCGCAGCTGACCTCGACGCGTTCTATGAGAAAGCCGCTGTTTCGTATGCAAAGATCTGGGAGCGCATCGGTATCGGTAATACTACCTACCGTACGTTCGCATCGGGCGGGGCGTTCTCTAAGTTCTCCGATGAGTTCCAGACCGTATGCGAAACCGGCGAGGACACGATCTACCTCGCGAAGGACAAGAGTATGGCTGTGAATAAAGAAGTGTATACCGATGAGATCCTGAGCGACCTCAGGATGACAAAAAATGACTTCGATGAAGTGCGCGCGATAGAGGTCGGGAACATATTCAAGCTCAGTACGCGCTTTTCCGAGCCCTTAGGCCTTACCTACAAGGACAGTGAAGGGAAGCCGCACCCGGTCGTCATGGGAAGTTATGGCATCGGACCGGGCCGTGTCATGGCAACGGTCGTTGAGCTGTTCGCAGATGAGAAGGGCATTGTGTGGCCTACTTCCATTGCGCCGTTCGGCGTGCACGTTGTTGAGCTGAATCCAAAACACAACAAGGCGATCACAAAAGAAGCAGGGGAGCTGGTCATGAAGTTGGAAAAGTCCGGAAAGGAAGTGTTGCACGATGACCGCGATGCATCAGCCGGTGAAAAGTTCGTAGATTCCGACCTCATCGGCATTCCGGTGCGCATGGTCGTAAGCGAGAAAACGGTGAAAGCGGGGAAGTATGAAACGAAAGACAGGAAAAACGGAAAAATTGATGTAGGGGATCTATCTGCCCTAACCGACCTATGAGTGAAGGTAAAGGAGAATTCGAGGCAGCTCATATCCCGGATGGAATGGGAGCAATCAGAGAACTTCAGCAAGCATTAGCGCAACGAGATAAAGCCGCCATTCGCGACGTTCTGGAGAAAATTCAACGCTTGATCCACGGTGACTCGAAAATCAAGTGGATTACACCACCTCGGGATGGCGATGTTGAAGAACTCTTAAGGACCGGCAGTACAACTATTTACGTTGGTACGGGAACAGCCGGCCATCGCGCATTCATAGAGGGAAATAGATTGTTTATGTCTGAAAATGAAGATTCAGACAGATACGGCGCGCGTTTTTTCCGGGATAACTTTCGAAAAGCATTTGGTATTGCTGAAGGCGGAGAATTAGAGGTATTTTTTTCAAGTGAACAAGGGCAGGAAGGAAATCGCAAGGAAGATTGAGGCGCTGCCCCGTACCTCCGCCGCAGGCGGATGGTGCGGGGTGAAGGATTAGGAAGAGCGGGGACGTAACGCACAGCGTAAGCGAATAGTTCGCGAATAACAACACAGAAAGCGTGACTTCTTGTACGTTAATAGAAACGATTAACGCGTTCTTTTCTTCCTGAGCGGATCGCTCGACATCTCCCAGGCCGCGTCGAACAGTATCCGAAACCCTCTTGCGATCGCGGCGTCGGAAATGACGAGCATGTAGCGTCGTGGATTGGAGTAGAGGGCAACAGAATGACCCCAGATGGCGATATCAATATCCACAGGCGTTCCTTTCGGCAGCAAGTGAAAGTGGCGACCGTGTTTTGTATGATTACGGGCAAAGCGTCGGTTTTCCGGTGTATCAGGATGGATCTCACGGACTGTTTCGAGCGGTCCGCGTTTTAGGTGTTCAAGGGTTTGCTGTTCAAGCGCAGGGAAGAGCTTGAGCGTCGCAAGGTAGTCGGAGATGTAGAAGTTCTCTTTTGCTTTGTAACACTCTTCAACCCAGACGCGCTCGATGTCTTTTAGATCTGTGTAGTAACGGATGACTGGTTTTGCTGCGCCGCGGTTCTCGATCGCCCGCAGGTGAGGCAGCATCTCTAGTATAAGACGCTCTTGGTTATGTACCCTTCGGAGCAGTTGCGTCGGCGGCTCTGGAACGTACACGGTCTTCCGTTCATGGAAGGAGAGACCCGCCAGCTGTTTTCTCCGCAGCGTTTCGAGGTCGAGGTACGTCGTAGAGCGCTTCAGACCGGTTTTTTTCGAGAGGGTGAGCGGCGTTGCTTCGCCAAGTTCGAGCAGGGCAGCGTAGATCTGTGCCTGGCGGGGGGTAAGGTCGAGCTGTGAGAGTGATTCTTCGATGCGCATGCCTCGACAGTATACCGTTGTGAAAAAAGTGTCAAGAATTGTGACAAATCATCCTGCTACACTGCCGTACTGCCCTAAATACGCCACTTTCGTTTGTTGATGTTACTGTGCGCCTTGACTGAACCAATTTTCGTGGTAGTCCGTAATCAGGGAGTCCGCATACCTCTCAAGCGCTCCCTGAAAGGAGCCATATGAATATTCGTAGAGCAATTGGGAAGTCGATCACCACGATCGCCTTGTTTGCCCTGATGGTGCAACCCCTTGCATTGTTCTTGCCGCACGTAGTACGTGCATCGAACGGAAACGGATTGGGTGAGGGGACGAATCTTGATAACCTTCTCCCGGCAAACAGCGCTGCGTCGCAAACGGTCGAACTCGCTTCCGGGAGTGGTGACGCCAATTACCAGTATCCGATCGTCATACCGCCCGGCCGGCGTGGGATTGAGCCGCAATTAACTCTTCGGTACTCGAGTAATGAAGAGAACGGATGGGTAGGAAAAGGGTGGTCATTGGGGTATGCGCCTATCAGCAGGTCGGTGAAGTATGGGCCACCGACCTATACAGACAGCGATTTGATTGAAGATCAGCAAACCGGCCAGGAGTTAGTACTGACCGATGTACAGTCATCAGAGTATCGGGTTAAAATCGACAATTATCAGCGCTACCGCCGGCTGACAGACGGCGCAGTAACATACTGGGAGCGGACAGGGAAGGACGGGACAGTCATGCGCTTCGGATACACAGCTGATTCCCGTCAGGATAACCCGAATGGTACGTTTGCCTGGTACCCTGACCGCATTACTGACACGAGCGGGAATTACCTATCGTTCGAGTATCAGATGTTCGGCAACCGCGTGTACCCCAAGAGCATCGTGTATACCAGCAGTGCGACGACCGATCCGCAGTTCAAGGTGCAGTTCGTTCTGACAGATCGTACCGACACCACATTCAGCAATATCACGAAGACCAAGGTCGAGCTCACAAAACGGTTGTCAGAAATACAGGTATTCCAGTGGAACGGCCAGGTCTGGGAGCAACGCGGAAAGTACGCACTAACGTACCAGTACAGTCCTGATACAGCCGCGTCCCTTCTACAATCGGTCCAGCGGTATGGGTTTGATAACACGACGACATACCCGGCAACAACGTTCACGTATAAGACAAATGCGGCGTCGTACGCTTCCGTCTCCTGGCCGAATGCGCCCAGTTTTATTAGCCTGGCTGGCGGCGTACAGCCACTTGATACGGGAACCCGTTTTGCCGATGTCAACGGCGACGGGCTCGAAGACAGCGTCATGGCAGAGAACTATGAGGGCGGCGCGTACTACGACGTCCAGCTTAATACCGGCAGCGGCTTCGCGCACAACGACTCTTGGACTTCGAGCCTGCAATCCAAGGGCGAAGTTTTCGTCTGGAACCACACCATTGGTGGCGCGCGTTACAGCGACGACGCCGGTATGCGTCTCATCGATGTTAACGGCGATCTTTATACGGACATCGTCGTCTCCATCGCTGGTCGTCGCAAGGTGTTTCTTAATACGAAGATGGGCTGGGCGGCGAACGATACAGACTGGGCAAATAGCATTCCTGCTGATTTCGTGCTTTTAGTCGATGCATCAGGACAACATTGGGCCTTTGACCAAGGCGTCAGATTCGCGGACGTCAATGGCGATGGGTATACTGATATCATCCTCGCTCGGGAAGATATATTCAGGACGAATAACCGATGGTGTGGTGAATCATATGAGAACACTTACCGTGGCGTCTGGCTGAACCGTGGAAGCACGGGGAAGGGCTGGGTGTACGATACGAGCTGGAGTCAGGCATACGTGAGCGGGTTCGCCGGTTTCTTTGTGGTGAACGAGGAAGATCGCACGTACAATGATGCCTACTGCAGCCACGGATACTCGGATGCCCGTTGGAGTTTTGACCAGGGGTTGCGTCTCGTCGACGTCAATGGGGACGGGTTGGCGGATCTGATAAGTGGTTCGGTCACGGCGCAAAGCTCGAATAACACGGCATGCTATCCTTCAACGTCGTCAGGGGGTTTCACAACATATCTCAACACCGGAAACGGCTGGCAGTACGACAGCAACTGGTCTGCGAGCACCTTCTCGTATAATTTTCGGTACCGCTTCTACTACGATTATTACTGCGAACATGGCTACGACGAACATTCGTTCAGTGAGAACCAGGGAACGGAGATCGCCGACCTTAACGGAGACGGACTGCCGGATGTCATCCAGTCAATCGTGTCCCAGGGCGTAGGCTACAAATACGTCTACCTCAACACCGGTAGGTCCTTCACCGCCTCGAACGCGCAGTGGGCAGACGCGTTCCCCGCGACCTTCACGAGCCACGATGAGTTCTTGCAGACGTCCCCGAACCGGAATATCTCCCGTCACACCTATGATCTCGGCGTCCGCTTTGTTGATCTGAACGGCGACCGGCGGGCGGATGTCGTCCGTGGTTACAACGGTTCGATTGAGGTCTACCTCAACACCGGAGCCACTACGACTTTTTCTGATTCACTGACGCAGGTCGATAACGGCATTGGCGGACAGACGAACTACACCTACCAGCCTTCAACGAAGTTCATCGATGCTACCACTGATCTGCCTATGGTACGTCAGATGGTTGTCGGGCAGACGCTCGTTGACCGCGGGACGCAAGTCTCCAGCGTGACGTTCAGCTATGACGGGGGACTGTACGACGCGGCTGACCGTGAGTACCGTGGATTCAAGCACAGTCGCGCCACGACTGTTGATAGCGTTACGGAAACAACGCTTTTACAAGATGATATCTTCAAATGGCAAGTGGAAAAAAGCGCGACCTCAGATCTTTCTGGAAATCTGTATTCAACAGTTGAGAATACTTGGAATTCGGTTGAAACGGTATCCGGTAAGGGTACGCGTTTCCCATACCTAGCATCCGCGATTAGTTCCGCGTATGACGGTACGGTAACTGCCGGTAAACGCACGAAGCAGCAGTACGAGTACGACAGCTACGGGAACGTTACCCGTGCTATGGACTGGGGCCGGTACACTGGCTCTGACGTTACTGATGGTGATGAGGAGGATCAGCGCACTGAGTACGTCGTGAATACGGCGAAGTGGATCATGAACACGCCGAAGCATGCGTGGCTATTGGATGCGCAAGGTGTAACAAAGAGCGAAACGTGGCTCTGCTATGATAACCAGAGCCCGTGTACCATAGCGCCGAGCAGGGGATTAGTAACGAGGAAAGAAGACCTGTTGAGCGGAGGCGTCAACCCATTCACGCTCTATGCGTACGACGCATGGGGCAATCGAACGTTCAGTAATGATTCGCTCGGCCATTCGACAACGACCACGTACGACGGAATGTACCACGCGTATCCGGTAACGGTCACGAATGCGCTGAACCATGTTCAGCAGTATACATATGACGGGCTGACCGGAAACATACTCACTGCAACTGACGCGAACAATCGCTTGACGCAATACCAGTATGATACGTTTGGCAGGATTGTTGTCGTCATTCGGCCCTACGATTCAGTTGAGTTCCCGACTGTCACATACCAATACCGTGACCAGGCGCCGGTCCGAGTGATGAAATTCCAGCGCGAGATCTCAGGTCAGGACGACGCGTTCCAGACGTGGTCGTTCTTCGACGGTTTCGGCAGGCTTATCGAAACGAAGAAAGAAGCAGACGTCGGCAGTATGCAGGTTCTCTCAAACGCCATCCGGTATGACGACCGCGGTCGCGTTGAACGGACGTGGCTGCCGTACTTCGTCCCGAAAACAGACGATTACGCTTCTCCTGATACGGAAAAGCCGCAGACGACGTTCGCCCATGATCCGCTCAGCCGGTTGACCAGAACGACGCATCCGAACGGCACATTCGCAACGATGTCGTATCTGTACTGGGCGGGAACGAGTACCGACGAGAACGGACATACAAAAGACATTGCGACTGATGGTCAGGGACGGATTACATCTGTGAAAGAGCGCTACAGCGGGCAAACCTATATCACGAGCTACCAGTATGACGTTGCCGATCACCTTGTCCGCGTAAACGACGTAGCCCAAAACCAGTGGACGTTCACCTATGACACGCTCGGCAGGAAGACGAGAGCGGTCGATCCGGACATGGGAACCTGGAACTACACGTACGACGCTGTCGGGAACATTCTGACCCAGACCGACGCGCGGGGATCACGGCTATCGTTCCAGTACGACAGCCTGAATCGAATTTTGAAGAAGTACACGCCAGCTGGAGCGCTGGCGACGTACACGTATGACGATCCGCAGGTTATGGACGGAAAAGGCAGATTGACGAAGGTCGTGGAGGCAAACAGCAATGTGACGGCGTACACTTACGATCAACGCGGTCGGGAAAGAAGCGTCACGCAGACCATTGACGGGACGAACTACCGGATTTCCCGCGCGTTTGATTCGTGGGATAGAATAACGAGAATAACATATCCCGATAACGATATCGCGTACTACTTCTACGATGATCAAGGGCTGGTTGAAAGGGTCTACGGGTTAACGCAGGATTTCGTGAATAATTCTTCATACAACGCCGCCGACCAGCCGATTAGGATCGTCTACGGCAACAACGCGGTCACGAACTTTGCGTACGATGAGGAGACCATGCGCATCGATCACTTCCAGACCATTGCGAACCAGCAGCTCGTCCAGTACCTCGCGTACACGTATGACAACGTCGGTAATGTCACTGGTATCACTGATACGAAGCACACGGCAACGCAGACGTTCGGGTACGATGGTCTGAACCGTCTGACGAGTGCGACCGGAAGCTACGGAACAAAGGCGTATAGCTACAACGCGATCGGCAATGTAACGAACAAAGAGGGAGTGACGTATACCTACAGCACAAGCAAACCGCATGCAGTAAGATCTACGTCAGGCGGGTTTACTGCTTCGTACGACGCGAACGGCAATGCGATCTCAACGACGAATGCGCGGTTCACCTACGATATTGATAACCGGCTGGCAACATATGATGAACCATTCGGCACGGATTCCGCCACCTTCACCTATAATTGGCAGGGGAACCGCGTGAAGAAGGCGGTCACGGTAATGACCCCGGATCCTGCATGCATTGGCGGCGGAAGTCCTAACGAACCAATGGTGAATCCCATTGAGAGCGCTCCTATGAGCACGGTCCAGCCAGCGAGCAGCGGGGGACTTCTTGCACGGGAGTTTCTCGTCTACATCGAGCCGTTCCATGAGATCGATAACCCAGGATCTGGCGGAGGTGGCGGATGCCCGATGGTCAGTACGACAACGGCATCGATCTACGTCGGTAATTTATACGAGAAAGAAGGGACAACGGTCCGGAAGCATTACTTCCTCGGGAATAAAAAGATCGCTACTCGGACGAACGGTACGCTTGCATACTTCCAGAGCGACCACCTTGGTTCGACGAACATTACAACGAACGCGAATGGAGGTCTCAATGGCATTACCGAGTACATGCCGTTCGGCGGCATAACGAACGACACGAACACAGGAACAGACTACAAGTACAACGGCAAAGAGCTCGATACAGAGATGGGACTGTACTACTACGGAGCGCGGTACTACGATCCAGCACTAGGGCGGTTCATGGCTGCAGATTCGCTTGTGCCGAACTGGTACGATCCGCAGAGTTTGAATCGATATAGCTACACGCTCAATAACCCGATCCGTTTCACTGACCCGACAGGACACAGCGCTGCGGACACTGTATACAATTTCTTCAATGGTCTGGCGATCACTTCTGCACAAGCGGTTGCGGTTGGCGCTCGGTTTGCACTCCCGGTCGGCGGTGAGTTTGTCTCGCAGGCATTTGAGAATCGGCTCGCCGGTATGGACCCAATCACTGCCGCACAAAAGGCAGCCGAGAACGGTGGTTCACCAAAGCAATTAGCAATTGAGCTTGCTTCCTATGGATACGCAAAAAAGGCTGAGGGCTTAACCAGCCTAATTAAAGGTGTTGATAAATCGCCGGCCGTTGTTAAAGGACCGCTTATTGAAGGTGGGGAAAAATTTATCTTTTTTGAAACTCCGGAAAAAGTATGGACTGGGGGATTGCGGGAAGCAATTGGATATGACGCACAACTCATGAGCGAAGAAACCGGGAAACAAATGATTAGTCAGTGGACACAAGAAATGTCGAACCAGGCGTTGCATGCTATCGATGAAATGAATAACGGAGCGGATAGCAGCAAACAGACGACTCCACGCACAACTGAAGCACCGACCTCGTGGATTCCGACTGATTCGTCAACAGAGCATGGTAGTCAGGACATGTGTATTTGGGACGGTACAACGTCATCATCAAGCGATCCGGTAAGCAGCAGCACGAGCGACGTAAAGTCATCAGGAGGCGGTTCATCCGGAGGCACATCAGGTGGCGTCGGCGGGAGCGGAACTGCGCAGGACTCCATGACCCCGGAACAGCGAATCCAGATCATGGGACAGTAGCAGCGCAGTGGGTACCTGAACGAACGTTGATCTGATACTTTCAGTGGGCTGAAGGCAGACACGTGCTCTGTGCAGTACATGATCTCGAGCGGGAACTATAAGTAAGGAGTAAAACGCAACACTGCCGTCCCTAAAAGGGGACAGTGGTGTTTGCGTTATGGAAGATACATGACCGGGTTACGCAGGGATTCTTCAGTACACGACGACGACCTTGTACTTGCCAGTCGTGAACTGCGACGATTCCACCGTACCATTGCACAGTTCCGTCGTTGATTTGTAGAAGCTATACGCGTACCCGTCGGTTAGCACGACCGCCTCGAGTATGTTGAAGTTTGCCCAGCCGTTCGTCACAACCGGAAATATGATCTGAAGGCCCGGGTTCACCTCGTAGTACACGTCAACGCTCGGCATGTCGTTAACCACGATCTCGGGAATGGCGATTTTTTTCCAGTGGTAGCGCATTACCTTGTCATCTGTTGGAAGGGTGCATGTTGTATTAACCGAACCGGAAATGATCGAATCGCCGTCCTGGGCCGGATCAAACGTACCGGCGTATACCTTTTTTACGGTTGCAGATACGCCATTGACCGTTACGTCGCCGGTAACAGCAAGGTTGCCGGTCACCTGCGCATCGTCGTTAATGATGAGCGGCTTGCTGTCAGTTAATCCCGGTCCTGCTTTTGTTCCGCGGTAGAGCCTTCCGTCTACGCGTACGTTATCAATGAGCTTAAGGTCGCCGGATGGATTAAGGATCGATCCCGAGAACTTCGCTGTTTTTTTAACTGTGAGCGTCGAGGCGACGAGTGCGCTCAGGTCTTTCGCGTTCACAATGCCAATGGTCAGGACCGCAATACCAATAACGATCGCGAGGGCGATTAGTTTTCTATGCATTGGTTTTCTCCTTTCGTATGTTCGATTATATGTTAGCTAGTTACTACCATACTACCACAATCATCGCGCCGTGTACGGTGGCTAACGTTAGCATAGACAGAGAATTCTGACGGCGTACACTGTACGTGAAAGGATAAGCATATGCCAAAAACTATCTTAGGAAAATGGTCGGTTGGACTGATCATTGTCATGCCGCTGCTGATCATGCTTGGCGGGTCATTGAGCAATACCCTGTACAAGGACGTTGCTGCTGGCGAAACGATCCTGAAGGACGTTGCTGCCCGGCCAATGCTGGCTCTTACAATGCTCGCCGGTATGCTGTCCGGTATATCCTCCTTTGTGGTCGGGCTTCTGGCGATTATTAAGCGGAAGGAGCGCTCGCCGCTTGTATTCATCTCGACGATCGTCGGGGCGCTGTTGATGTTGTTCTTGATCGGTGAGTTCGTCGGACCGACGCACTAAGCACAGTATAATAGAAACATGAGTATGACGACCTACCTCATCATTTCCATCATTGCCTTTATAGCAATTCTCGCCCTGCTGTTCGTGCACCGCGGACAGGCACAGCGGCAGCTGACGCCTTTGGGAAGCATCGCGTTCATCCTCGTCATCACAGGAGTCATCTTTGGTAATGACCGTCTGATCGGGTACGGCCTCATGGGTGTAGGAGTTGTTCTTGCCGTCTACGAGATCGTTCGCCAACGGAAAGCAAAGCCACAAAACACGCCGCCAGCGCAAACGCCGATGCCATAGCAGTTACTGTTCGTGCTCGGAGTTCGTGAGAACACATTAACGTAGAGCTGATACTGTGCATAAGCAGAGCTTGACAACACAGTAAGTCGGCTTATTCTTCAAGGTAGATCACAAACAGAAATAAACCTTAATTCGATCAATTAAGGGGATATGTATATGAAGCAAGCAATCAAATCGAGGTTCGTGCCGGTTTTGGCGTTGGTGTCGATGCTGGCGTATTTGGTCATGCCGCTGGGTGCAATACCACGAGCGGCGGCGCAAGAGGTGGACGAGCAGGATACACTGATCACAGATTTCTCCAACGGTCGGGTCGTTCAAGTTGATAGCACCGGGCGCGTCGTCTGGGTCATCAACGGGCTCAACGAGCCTTGGCGGGCAACGCGATTACTGAATACCCACACGCTGATAACCGAACGAGCCGGCAATCGGGTGGTCGAGATGGATCTGGACGGGAACGTGGTTTGGCAATACACGGAGGGTTTGAATTATCCCCAGGATGCCGAGCGTCTGGATAATGGTAATACGTTGATTACCGACATGGTTAACATGCGCGTGATCGAAGTCAATCTGAGCGGTGACATCGTTTGGGAAATGATCGGTTTATCCTGGCCGAATGATGCCAGCCGGCTGGCTAACGGAAATACCTTGATCGCTGACAGCGTGCATCGTCGAGTTATCGAGGTTGATCCGAGTCTGACAGTTGTCTGGGAGAAAACCGGGTTTTCATATCCAGAATTCGTACAACGATTGGACAATGGTAATACGTTGATTACCGACGACGGTTCTGCTAACCAGCTGATTGAAGTTGATAGTATCGGCAGCGTGGTCTGGAGTATGTATGTCTATCATCCGGACTCCGCTGTACGATTACCGAACGGCCATACCCTCGTGGCCGTTGGCGATGGGAATGCTGTCTGGGAAGTTGATAACGCCGGTACGATCATATGGCAAAAAGACGGCTTGAATTATCCAACGTACGCTGAGCGGGTCTCGCCGATAGCCTATGTCAACCGACCGCCGGTCGCCAACGCCGGTGGGCCGTATGTCACGGATGAGAACACCGCGGTCACGCTTGATGCGTCAGCGTCCACGGACCCGTTCGGCGAAAGTTTGCAGTATCGCTGGGACATGAATAATGACGGCACCTGGGATACCGATTGGTCGGATTCGCCCCAGCTGACCTACGCCTGGCCGGATGACTACAACGGTTTGGTAAAAATTGAAGTCAGCGACGGCGATCTAAGTAATATCGTCAGTGCTTCAGTCACCGTGACTAACGTCAACCCGAATTCGAGTATATTGACCGGGGTCAGTTCGGCTGGGAATTACATTGCGGTCTCGGATCAAAACGGCGAATTATCCTACATGGGCATTGCCGACGGGACAATTCAAGGGCCCCATTACATCGGTCACCAAAACTCCGGAACATTCGGGGCCGGCATCGGAGACTTTGATAACGATGGCGTACTGGAAGTGCTAGCGGGTGATGCCGGTGACACGTGGTACTACGACAAACTCAGTGGGGAACATAACTTCGCCAAACCAGTATCGATTGATCACCGCTTAATTATTAGCCGTATGGATTTTGCCGAAGCGGACTTTAATAACGACGGTAATCTCGACGCCGTCATGTCGCAAAGTTCTAAAGGTATTCCGCAATTCATCGTCACCTATATCGGACATGGTGACGGCACGTTCGCGATGAGTATTTGGGATGCCCCTATCTTGTTGACCGGATTAGACAGCGCGGACTTCAATCGTGATGGCCAGATTGACCTGGTGGCAGTTGGTCCTGGCGGTCGGGCCTATGTCTATCTCGGTAACGGGGATGGCACGTTCCAAGTCCCAACGTCGCTTGGAATATTTATCCAAAGCATGTCGGGAGTCAGCGCTGGCGATTTCAACAATGATGGCTGTGCTGATATTGTGGTGGGTCAAAGCATGATTAGTTTTTTCCCGGGTAACGGGGATGGGACATTCGGTAAGCCGATTATTATGAAGATTAGCGCTAAATCCTTAGCGGAAACGGATATCAATAACGATGGTAATCTTGACCTGGTTTACACCGACGGCACGCTCCGCATGTATTATGCGACGGGCAACGGCGACGGCACCTTTACCCCGCAGATCTCCATAATCTTTGGTAAATACTCCGCGCTGTTCGGGATCGCTACCTCCCCAGGTAGTCCGGCTCGAATCGACGGGGTTGAAGATCAGGTCACCAATTTCCAGGCCACCTTCACCGATCAAGGTTACACCGATACCCATACGGCCACCTGGGATTGGGGCGATGGCAGTCCGGTCGAGAACGGCATCGTGACGGAAACGAATAATCCGCCCGCAGCCCAAGGCACAGTGACAGGGAGCCATCAGTACGACAACCCCAGTGAATACACGGTTACCCTGACTGTCTCTGACGATGATGGAGGAATTACCACCGATACCGCCCAGGTCGTGATTGCCCCGAACACCCAGCCGGGGACTGATGTCCCGGTTAATCCTACGCCCGGCGTTGACATAACCTTTTCCGGCGTGACGCAAGGCGGCAGTACGACCGCTACGGTCAGCGATCATAACCCTGGTCCGGGTCAGGCCGGATTCAGGTTCCTCGGCACGTACTACGACATCAGCACCACTGCCACGTATACGCCGCCCGTCACGATCTGTCTCGATTACGACGATACGGGCATGTCCGCCGGGCGGGAAAACGCCCTGAAGATCATGCACTGGGACGGCGCGACCTGGACGAACGTCACTTCCTCGCTCGACACGGTCAACAACAGCATCTGCGGAACCGTTTCGTCGTTTTCGTGGTTCGCCATTGCGTACGATGAAACGCCGCCGGTTACCAGCCTGGAATTCACAGGAACGCAGGGGAGCAACGACTGGTATGTTTCGGACGTGACCGTGACCCTCACTGCCGCTGATAACGAAGCAGGAACGGGAGTGGCGGGAACGTTCTACAGCCTGGACGGTACGACCTGGAATCCGTATACCGAACCGGTGGTGCTGAATGCCGACGGCGAGTATGCGTTCTCCTACTACTCAATTGATGTTGCCGACAATGCCGAGGTAGTTCAAACGGCTACCGTCAAGCGCGATACCGTCGGCCCGGAAATTGTCATTGCGCATCCCGGACAGGACGCGGTGTACTTTCTTAACTATGGTATCGCTGCTGACTGGTCAGTGAGCGACGACCTCTCTGGCCTGCAGAGCGCAAGCGGAACTACCGCCTCCGGGGCGCCGATCGATACGGCAACCGTTGGCGACAAGACGTATACCGTTACGGCCACTGACAATGCGGGGAATAATAGCGTCGAGCAGATAACGTATGACGTCCAGTACCTTACCTCGGGCACTCTCCAGCCGATCAATCCTGACGGGACGAGCATCTTCAGGCTCAACCGGACTATCCCGGTCAAGTTCAGGGCATGGGATGCGCTTGGTCAGGCCGTACCGACCGTCACGGCTCGTCTGTATGTCACCAAGCTTTCCGATGTCGTTTTCGGGCATGTGCTTGAACCCGAGGTGCTGGTGGATGGCGACAACGGCGTCCTCTTCCGCTACGATTCGACCGACCAGCAGTACATCTATAACCTGTCGACCAAAGGGATGACCGTCGGCACGTACCAGCTCCGGATCGCTCTCGATGATGGCACCTCGATCTACGCGCTCGTCTCGCTCCGGTAGCTTCATCATTCATGGTACAGGAAATGATCGTCGATCTGCACGGATCGTAGGGGATACATAGAAGGTTTTACCCCGAACGTGGTGCGTTGCTTCAAGGCGATGCACCACGTGTCCGTTTTTGTACCGGCGCTCATCGCTGACCCCCGTGGGCCGCTCGCGAAAGCAACGAGCTACATTCCGTTCATGTCGCCGTTGGTGCTGACGTTCTGGGCTTCGATCAACGCGCTGCCGGTGTGGGAGCAGGTGCTCGGGATCGTCGTCACGATCGCGTACGTCGTATGGTACCGTTCTCTATATGGGTGAACACGTAGCACCAGACGAAGCAAACGCCGACGCCGTGAACGGTTGTTGTTAGTACGGCTACAATCCGGGTCAATTTTCATGTATACTGTTACGTAAAGGATTTTTAGGGTATCGTATGAGTATCGTATGAAACGCGAATACCTTTACGCCGCCATAATCGCGCTTGCCGGGATCGGTCTGGTCATTGTGTTGTCCATGAGATACCAGTCGCCCTCACCGATCACGACGACAGACGTACAGAAGCAGAACGCTTCTACGAACGGAAACCAGAACGTGAACGTGGTCGTTGTGAACGGCAATAGTAACGCGAGCACGTCGAACGCGAACGTAACCGTCAATACGAATACAACGAACAGCACCCCAATCACGCTGACGCTCGCGGTCATTGCTCAACACGATTCCGCAAGCGACTGCTGGCTCGTCATCAGCGGGCAGGTGTACGACGTTACATCGTACCTTCGGGCACATCCCGGCGGCGTCAGCATCGTCGTGCCATACTGCGGCACAGCAGATGCAACCCAAGCGTTCAGAACAAAAGCCGGCCAGGGAAGCCACTCGAGCGCGGCACACGCCGACCTAATAAGATATAAACTTGGTCCGGTCAACGGCACGATCACCGTAAGCAACAGCGACGCAGTGCGAAAGGTGAACCCGTCATTGCTCAGTAGCTCCGGACAGGACGGTGAAGGAGAAGATGACAATGACTAAACTCTATCAATTCGTTAGGTCTGTGCACCGTTTACTGGTGATGGTCATCGTCGTGATGATCGTGAGCATGGCGCTGACCGGTTCAGCGTTGAAGTACACGACCATGACGCTGAAGCTTTTCCCGAAGCTTGACCTCGTGCAGTTGCGCTACGTTCATAATCAGCTGTCGCCGTATTTCACCGGCGCGCTCGGACTCATGGCGCTTACTGGGTTGGGAATGTATATCCTGCCGCCGCTCATTCGGCGCCGCGCACGCAGGCAGCAGTCGGTCCGCTGTTCGTGAAAAAGGCAGGGGCTTGACTGCGTAGTTCCAAAACACTAGCATGGACCTATGACATTCCGGTGGTTGCCAGGGGTTTTTATGCCGAAATACGTAACAGAAGCGTACCTTGATCAGCGGTTGAACGATCTTGAGGTTAGGTTGGACAAGAAATTCGTCACTAAGGACGAATTTCATACACGGATGGATGAAGTTGTTACGATCCTGAAACGCCTCGACCAAGAACGGGTATTTACGATCGAGTGGATCCGGCGCATTGAGTCCGACGTGAGCATGGTAAAGAAACACCTGAAGCTGGCCTAGATAGGGGCTTTCGCAATAGCAATTCGACCTACGGCGTGATAAAAGGACCGCCGGGCACGAACAGCAAGGGCGTTGATATGCGTATCGCCGACGGGGTTCACTGGTCTGATAACGGGAGATAAGGGCGCGTCTGCCTGTTTAGTGATACAGTACGAACTGCGCAGGGATGGGTGATAATTTAGCGTAGCTTACTAATTGTTTTTCGATTTTTCCACTGCCCAGAACCCGAACGAAGAGAGTGGTTCTGGGTTGATTTTTAGTGGGAAAAAAGAAAACCCCCTTTGACATAATCATGTAGGTGGTGTAGAGCAAAAAGTGAATTCCGTCCAAAGAGCGGAGTTTCCGGCCGCTCGTCGACAACTAAATCGTTGTATCTGCCGCGAGGAGGCATGTCATGGCGCAGCAGCGACTGTTGCTCATCAGCAACTCATTCAGCTTCGGGCAGGGGTACCTTGAGCACTGCCGTGATGCAGTCTCGGGTTTCCTTGGTCCGAACGGAACAATCCTCTTCATCCCGTTCGCGCTCGCAGACTGGGCAGGGTATACCGCGATCGCGCGCGAGGGCTTCGGCAAGATGGGGATCTCCGTCGTCGGTATCCACGAGGTCGATGACGGATTCGTCGCAGGGATTCGTGACGCGGAGGCGATTTTCGTCGGCGGAGGGAACACCTTCCGGCTGCTCAACACGTTCTACCATCACCAGCTCCTCGATGTCATCAAGGAGGCAGTGGAAAACGGGGTTCCCTACCTGGGCGCAAGCGCTGGTTCGAACGTGGCCTGCCCTACGATCAAGACCACGAACGACATGCCGATCGTCTGGCCGCCGAGCTGCATCGCGCTCAACCTGTTCCCATACCAGATCAACCCCCACTACCTCGATCCCGACCCGGCCTCGAAGCACATGGGGGAGACGCGGGATAAGCGCATCGCTGAATTCCTCGAGGAGAACGACACGACCGTCATCGGTATGCGCGAGGGCTCGTGGATCGTGGCAGGGAACGGCGGCGCGACTCTTTGCGGGACGACCGGCGCGAAACTGTTCGTGAAGGGCGCGGAGCCACGCGAGTGGGAAGGGGGACTGCTCAGTCTGTGATGTTCGAGCGATGGCACTAACGCTCGAAGCCAAGTGCCGATAGACGGAACTACCGGACAAGATCGTTTCAAGATTCACGCACCCTCGTCATGGAAGACGGGGGTGTTCGATTGTATACAAGGCGAAGCATGTCCACCGAAGCCGCGTCGTCGCTGTAGCGCTCGAAACATATTTGTGCCATAATGCAAAATAAGGTCACTGTTATAGGTGCTAACTAAAAAACAATCTATGAAAAACCTTCAACGTCATTTCGGCCGGCGAATGCTGGTCGGTATTGTTAGTGCGGCGATGCTTGCGCCGTTTTCCGTTATGCAGAACAGTGCCGCTGCAACCACGCTCGGCCCGTACGGTTTTACCGGCACCATAACCCACACCTTTCTGATGGACCAGACGACGACCGGCGAGGATATAACAGACACGTTCCATGACACCGGATCAATCACGCAGACCGTGGCTGCGGACGGATCGGCTACGGTGACCACCACCACTCACTCCACCGAGGTGATCGACAGCCTGGTCGAGTGTTTGCTCGGCGCGACCGTGACCGGAAGTTATAATCGGCACGATGTGATCACGACCGACGGCTCTGGCACGTCGACATTGCCCGCAAAATCAGTCAGCATCATCGCGAGCGGCAGCAGTTACACGTTAAACGCAGGTCTTACGAGCGAGTCTGATCACGTGGATACTACTTCAGTACGAGTGATCACCTTTTCGGGCGGGAGCGGCGATTGCCAGCCGCCGGCAGGACAGACGATCACCAGCGATTCTTATTCGGTAGTTAATCACGACGACTCAGCGACCGTTACCCCGGTCACGTCCGGAGGCACCACGACCTTCACCGGTTCAATAAGCCACCTTGACGAATACAACCCGACGCAGACGATCGGTATGAGCTGGAACTTAAGCGTGTACGATTCCTGCGGCGAAAGGTTGGGTGCGCAGTGGATTGACCGGTACCCAATGCCGTACACGGATGAGGCAGGCGCGCTCGCTGCGCTGAAACCGAGTTTCGGGAACAAGGTGCAGTCTTTCATCGCTGCCTTACGGAGCGCCGGCGCAACAGTTACGGTTAAAGTAACATTCCGACCGCAGGCACGAGCGTACCTCATGGCGAACGCGTGGGCTATTGCCAAGCTCGGTAAGGATCCTAGAAAGATAAAGGCGTATCCTGGCGTGAACAGCAGCGGCAAGGCAGTGAAGAGCGACGGCGAAACAGTAAAGATCTGCTGGTATGCAAAGGACAGTAACGGCGCGTACAATAAGACCGAGACGCTCAAGCTTGCCAACAAAATGGTAAAGGCGTACGGCATTACGGGAACTGCGGCGTACCCGAGTAAACATACAGAACGAACTGCGATCGATATGACCGTGAGCTGGGATAAGAAGCCGTTGAAGAT
>JAZDNT010000004.1:0-114637 GCA_043799405.1 Candidatus Kerfeldbacteria bacterium | reverse complement strand
TGGAAGAGTATTTTTAAATATAAATGGATTGATAAATAGCCAGCCGACATCACCTAACACGGGCTAGCCGGTGAGCGAGCTAATAATCTACTATATATGAAAGTAAAAATCGTCATTCTGTCGTTAGTGTTTTATCTCGTGGGTATTTTAATCACCTATGGTTTATGGAAGTTGTGGTTTTCTATTTTTGAATCAAACACATGGCGAACAGTATTTGTCGTTATTACACTATTGGGTTCCATGAAATATTTTTGGGGGCATACTGAATGGACGATCAAAAAACTACGAGGAATAAAATAGGATTATTAGCTCGCTCACCCAAATTTGGTCGGGTTGGCGCTCCGCGCAAATTGTAACCCGACCAAACTTCGGCTAGCCCGAAACGTTAGCTGAAATTCCCCTTTTATTTTCCGGGCTATCGCCCGGGGCGGGTAAAAATCTTTCAAATTTCTTTCCCCACATCCTTCAAGTAGGGAAAACTTCAATATTCATTAAATTGACATTACATTTCACATCTGATACACTATTGTCATATTTATGAAAAGCCGAAAAAATCTCTTAGAACAGCTAAAAAGCTTGCCCCATTTCAGTAAAAGCACAGTATACCAGCTTGGAATGCAGTTAGGGCTTATGCGCACTACGGTTGATACCTACATTAGCCGCTACTTGAAATCCAAGGAAATTCTCCAGCTAAAGAGGGCGCTATATATAACCTCAGATTTCTACAATGAAAATAAGGGTGAAGCTTCCTATTCGTTTTATCTCGCCAACGTTATTCGAACTCCGTCATATGTCAGTTCATGGGCAGCGCTTCAGTATTATAATCTCACAACGGAAGCTATCCATTCTGTAACCTCGGTAACGTTGAAAGTTACAAGAGAGTATCAGACAAAGGCTGGAAATTTTGCCTATCAGTCAATCAAGAAAGATTTATTTTCAGGCTTCTCATTGGTTAAAGGTCGATTTGACTTTTTTATCGCCTCACCCTCAAAGGCACTGTATGATCTGCTATATTTCAAGACTCGGCAGCTTCGTGGCATGAACCAGGAAAACATTAATATACTGGTCAAGGAACTAAGAATAGATATTGATGAAATGGAAACCCAGGAGCGAGAAAAATTTAATACCATGATTAAAAAACACGTTCATGAGTGAACAAATTCTAACAATACTTAAAAGAGAGCTTGATGAACTCTCAGCTTATGGCGATCTTGATGCCGAAACTCGTAGAAACAAGCTGAAAGAGGCTTTGCAGTATTACATTCTCAACTTCACTTATCATCATCCGGAATACAGCAAATGGGTGATGTATGGCGGTTCGGCGCTTCGGATCATTCACGGACTTGACCGCATGTCAGTGGATTTAGATTTTGAGGTATCACATGCTGTAACAGGAACGTTTTTAGCAGATCTGAAAAAAGAGCTAGAGGATCACTTTAAAGATACGTATGGCACTGATCCTAATTTCCTGACAATCAAAATAACGACCGGCAGAGGGCTCCTTTTAAAGTTCCTTGTTGGCGAAGCATTAGGCTTTGGTCACGCGTCCAATCAGGTCCATGTAAAAATAGATCTTAATCATTTCGTCGCTCCAAAAACGGTTACTGAGCGTCGGCCGATGAACCGCGATCAGCTTTCTTTCGTTATTTTGACCTACAACATGTCTGCTTTGATGGCAAGCAAGATAGCTGCCATCTTTTTGCGTGGCACCCGCGGTGTGGGCGAAGCGGTGTACGAGGAAAAAGGACGCGATATCTACGACCTTCTTTGGTACATGAATAAAAAAGTGGTTCCTGATATCGATTATCTTATTGCCAAGGGTATTGATACCAACAATCCGCGTGCGATTTTTGACAAGCTCACGTTGCAGATGAATAAAGTAAGCGACGAAAATCTCAAGCAGGACCTTATGCCGCTTTTTACGAACCGCACGTACGTCGAGAACTGGCTTCGAAACTGGCGGGAAAGCTATCTACGATTGCTTGATGATTATAAAATCCGCACCGTGACGGAATTAGCGCACGTCAGAGTGCATCACGATTTAATGCCCGATAATTTCTTTTTCCTTTATACATTTAAAACTGAAGATGGCGGATTGGTCCGTGTAATGTATTCGATGAGCGATTACTGGATTGATTTTAACGAAGGTAATATACCAATCAAGGAAAGTGAGAAAATAAAAGATATGATCGAATTTACTAGCAATGGGGCGACAAGTCATCCACCTTCAGAAGATAAGTTGAGACGGTATGCCACACTTTTTTATCAGAAAACAGAAAGATATTTTAAAAAAACCAGCCGGGTCATGCTGGGTGATACGATTACAACTAAACTCATTCGCATGACGGCAGATAAATTAAATCCAAAAGAGCAAATAGTCCTCAACAAGTCGGCATTACTCTCTTGTGAGCTTGATGATTTACTGAAATAAAGGCTAAAAGAAATTTGAAAGATTTTTACCCGCGTCCCGCCTTGGCGGGACAAAAGAAAAGGAACACATCAGCTAACAACGAGTATACGATATGCTCCGCACGATCGTATACTCGTGAACGTTAGTCGAAATATTTCTCGGACAGTGCCCAGATAACGATCCGGGCTAGCCGTACGCAAAATCGGTTCGAATTTTTTCAAACATCCTCCACAAAAAAATATTTCTCTTTTTGTTATCCACACCGTATAATTTATATACATATGGTGTTACAATTATTGATGAACTAGTAACTGTGGATAACGTAGAATTTTTTTCACTCTCGGTGGCGCGTCAGCGCACCGGCTCCGGAAGGAGGTGAGGGTACATGGCAAAGAAGAGAAAGGTGAAGAAGGTCAAGAAAACAAAGAAAGTAAAGAAGTCAAAAAAGCACGCGAAGCGACGCAAGTAGGGCTCGCGAGCAAGACAAAAAGAACTAGCCCTTACGGCATGTCGTGGGGTTAGTTTTTATGCGTTACTTTTTACGTCCCGAAAGCTCATCGCCAATCCTATCACAACAAGCACCACAGCGAGGACAGTAAGATCGTTCTTGAAAAGAGTCGTATCGACAAAGCCGTGCACGAGGATGGCGACGCATGAAGCGCCGACGACTGGCGAGATTGCCGATCGCGTACCGCGGGAGCGGAACAGCCGCACGAACACAGCAACAGAAACCCATAAGAGACCAATAAGCCCTAAAGCTCCGGTCTCGATCCACGCGTTCAGGTAGAGGTTATGCGGTTTCGCGACGAGCCATTCCAGCGGCGGATGGTAGAGCGTCGGTGCAACGATCCGATATTCCTTTTCGAACGTATTCGGACCAATGCCAACAATCGGGTGTTTGATGCCGATCTCGACAGCGGTCCGCCATATCTCCGTTCGCACAAGGCTCGATGAACGCGTTGTAAAGTTCAGTTTCTCCTGAAAATGACGCGACGGCAACAGCGCAATGAACGTGACCACAACCATACCACCAAGGATAAAGAAAGCGCGGCGGCGGATGGTCTGTGATAATTGCGTCCAGATCAAGACGATGCCACCAGCGCAAACCGCAAAGAAACCGCCGTACGAGAAAGACAGCAGAAGCGCTGCCGCCGAAACGACCGAGCTCACGATTGCGACTGTACGCTCTCGGTTCGCAATGATCAATCCAAGCGCCAGAACGAACAGCGGCGCCGCGAGCATCGCATAGTAGTTCGCGACCGGGGCAAATACCGAGCTCAACCGAGCATCCTGCATTGTTCCGCGAAACCAAGCTTCCTGAATAAGCCCGGCGAGCGAAACCCAGAACATGAGCGCCATCAGCGAACGCAGTACGACATTCACGGTCTTATCGTCGCGCGACTCGATCAGTACCATGAGCCCGAACAACATCGGTTCAATGAGCCATGCCTTTAGGGCGCCAAGACTTGCCCTGATATCGATAGATACAGTCGTTGCAATGAGCCACCCTGCGATCCCGACGGCGACGGCCATCAACACGTTCCGCGGAAGAGCCGAGCGCACCCAGCCGACATCTTCTTTGAACGACTGCTGATGACAACCGTATGCAATCAAACGCTGAACGAACCAACCGATACATGCTCCAATAAGCATGCCTTCAAGTACAGTCACTGGAATTCCTGCAACTGAGGTTTTTATTAGGTACGCCGGCAACGCAAGGATGACCGCTGCAAGCGCAAGTCGCGGCCGCCAGAACGCCAATAGCGCAGTGAATACTGCGGCGACGGTAATGACCAGTTGTACTGTCATGGAACGCTCTCTACGTAGCGTAACCCCACGAGCACTCCGAACACAACGGCGATCGTCTCCATCATGTGCGGGAACAACAGGCTATTAATGAAAAGGCTGTGCGCAGTAACGCTCGCGATCGCAGATAGCGCGCCAAGTCCGAGACCCCGAATGAGTGGGGTTGTACCTTTATGGTATGATTGCCACGCGATTGAAACGTACGCCCACAGAAGCCAGAGGTATACGGCAAGGCCTGCGGGACCCGTCGTCACCAGAATGGTGAGGAGGCTCGAATCCGATCCGCCGGCTGAGTGTTCAGAGGCGTTCTTCTGAAAACCGTAGTCGACCTGTACGTACCGGTACGTATTGTATCCAATGCCCGTTACCGGAAAGTCGCGCACGACACTGAGCGCATTCTGCCACGATACGATCCGCGTCTTCGCGGTCTCGTCGATCCGGAAGGCGCCGAGCACCCGTTCCTGTACCCGCGGAACGCCCATGACGACCAGCGCCGCGACGACAACGAGAAGAAGAAAGAAGCGACGGGACTTGATGAACGTCAGAACCGTGACGCCGACAATGAACGCGGCGTACCCGCTCCTCGAGAATGTAAGCACTAATCCTATAAACATGAGCGCTGCGACTGTCCAGAGTGCGGTTCGCTGGCGCCCTGCAACAAAAAACGCGATACCGGCGGAGGTAACCGCTATGAACGAAAAGAATCCGCCCAAGAAATTCGGATCGAACCACGTCGAGAGCAACCTGCCGATGTGCGGGTCCCACCCCTTCGGTACCATGAAGCCGAAGTCTGGGAATAACTTTAACTGTACGAAGCCGAGTACTGCGAGAGCGACCGCGGAAACGAAAAGCGTCCAGAGCAACCGTGCGCCAATTTTCTGTGTACGGACCGTGTCAGCCACTACAAAAAATAGCAGCGCATACTCAAGCCATCGGATGATGTAGAGCGCCGCGACGAACTGCTCGTGGGTCGTCACGAACGGCAGCTGCGCAATACCCGCTATGAAGGTCAGTACGAACACACCGAGCATCGTTCCTATCGGCCATGACAGCGGAGACGAAGGGAAGCCAACCCTTCGTTCGAGCAGCCCTTTCAGCAGCCACCCTGCGAACAGTCCGGGAAGGATGATGTCATTCGGAAGGATCGCGCCTTCCGTGCCGAACGCTGGTATCCGTACGAGCTGACCGAGGATAAGAGAGAGGATACAGAGTGCGATGCCAACTGCTGGACGGGTGAATACGGCTATGCCAATGACCACGGCGCACAGCATTATGCTCCCAAGCAGGGGGTTTACGCCGATGACAAAACCAGCAGCAACTGCAGCTAATAGTGCGGTTGTTGAAAGTAATGCTGTTCGCCTCTTGGCCTTGGTTCCCTGGTTATCCATGTGCTACCTCATGGAGTATTTCGGAGATCTCCCGCGCAGCGCGGCTCCACGTAAACGTACTGCTTCGCTCTATACCCGCGTTCCGGAGGCACTCGCGTTCGCTCGTATCCTCTGCTGCGCGAATGAGCGCGTTCGCCCACTCTTCCTCATCGTACCCCGAAATCAGGATACCCGCATCACCGACCACCTCTGGTATGGAACTTGTGCGCGCTGCAACAACAGGCGTTCCCGCTGCCATCGCCTCCAGCGGAGGCCTGCCGAACCCTTCGTACAGAGTTGGGAATGCCAGCACGCGAGCAAGCCGGAAGAGTGCGAACAGCTCATCATTCGTTACGCTCCCCAAGAAACGAATGCTCTGAGTGGCATTGCTTTTCTCGGCTGCCCTGTGAACATCGTCCGACAGCCATCCTTCGCTACCAGCAAGCACGAGCGAGTAATCAGGGTACATCGAATGGAATCTAGAAAAAACACGTATAAGAAACGCGAGGTTTTTTCTCGGCTCGATCGTTCCGACGTGAAGTATGAACTTATCTGTAAGATGAAATTTTACTACAACTCGTTTATCGAGGTCTGATGCTGTACGTATGGCTTCGGCATCAACGCCTTGTACGACGACATGAATATGGTCGCGTGGAATTCCGATCAGGGTACGCGCATCGTTAGCTGTTTGCTCGGACGCGGCAATTACGCGCGCAGCGAACCGGAGCGTCCACGGTGCGAAGCGCCCATAGAACCATGCCGAGGGTTTATGGAGCTGTCGCGGGAAAAGCCGCGCGACAAGGTCATGCAGCACGACAACGGTCGGGATTTTCGATCGGACCGGACACGAAAACGCCGGCTTGAACAGAACGTTCAGCTTCTCGCGCTTCGCAAGACGAGGGAGCGCCACCTGATCCCACCACAGCCGCTCAGGCATACTGAAATCGCGTGTACGATTTTTCGGCTTAAGCGGGATGTACGTTGCGGCGCGATCGGTACGAATTAATTCCTCAAAAATCCTTGCGGTGAACTGCCCGCTGCCAGCCCGGGAAACCTCCGCGATCTGTGAATCAACTCCGATACGGATCATGCTTCCGTCCTGCTTACAATTTCCTTTATCATCGACCGATCAATGACGTTCATCGCAAGAACGATTGCTGCATACACAAACACGCCGATCGTCCCGTTGACGTACCACGGAAGGTTACGAGCAACCGTCATAACCAACGCCATTCCGATCGCGGCAACCACGATACGGACCGATGGCCCGAGGCTCAACCGAACGCTGCTCGTCCACAGAACGACCCACGCAGCGATCGCTGCGATCGCGGTCTCAACAATGACCGTGACGGTCGCCGCACCAAAGTATGAAAATCGAGGGATCGTTAACAAATAGAGAATGACAGACGACACGGCAACCGATGCATACGCCCAGACCATCGTACGCTGACGGTTAACAACGACTACTGCGTTGGTAAAGAGATACCCAATGAATATCGCTGCCGTTCCGAACACCAGCACGCGAAATACCGCACCAGACTCTACGAACCCAGGAGCAATAAGGCCCAAGACGTCCCGCGCAACGAATTGCGTTCCAACGACGAGAGGAAGCGCCATGAGCAGCAGTACTTCGAACCCGCGTTGCATAATCCGAGCAAACCGAGCTCTGTCGGTAAGGTATGCCGTTGTGAGGATCGGTGTGAGCAAACCGGCAAAAATGGCCGGAATGCTTATGAACGCCTCGAATATCTTATAGGGGGCACCGTAAATGCCGACGTCCCGCGCCGGATAGTAGAGGGAAAGGATGATGGTGTCAACCTTGAAGTACACGACGTTGAACATGATCGAGAGCGCGATGGGCCACGTTGCCGAGAGTATGCGTTTCCAGAGCGCTAGATCGAAGCGCAGACGGAACCGTATGTAGCCGCGCGCCCATACGAACGTCGCGATGAACGAAACGGCCGAAGAGAGCACGATCACCCAGATGATGCCGATGAGGCCGACGCCGAGCCGAATTGCGATAACAGTACCGATCAATTGAACGACGCGGCCGATGACCTCCGCAATGATAAATTTTCCGGTATGGAGCGTTTTCTGAAAGACGCCGGTGAGGACCTGCGAAAGCGTGACGAAGAGCGAGAAGAGGCTCATGACCGCGACAGCGGTCTTTACCGTAGCCGGGTAGGGGAATGCGAGGACCACAAGCGGCGCGAACCCGAGAATGATCACAGCGCTCACGAGGCGAAGCGTAAACACGTTGCCGACGATTGATGCTTCATCCGTTCCTGGTTCGCCCAGTGCTTTTGCGAGGTAGATGTACAGTCCGAGATCGACGACGATGCCAAAAAATTGAAGGAAGGCCGTTGCCGTCGTGTAGAACCCGTACCCTTCGACGCCGAGGTACCGCGCGACCATCACGAATATCACAAGCGTAAGCAGGGCGCTTACGACCCTTCCTATGATCTGATAGAACATGTTGTGCGCGACTGAGCGTGTGAGCGACATGCGAACCCCGTGCCATCCCTATCTGAGGATGGAAAAATTCCTCGTTACTGTGTGCGCCATCCGCCCACTCCTATCATCAAAGAATCGCTGGCAATGGTTCGGGGCGAACACAAAAAGTGATCAGTGCGATCTCACGGAGCGTAACATGATTACGCACAACCGGTCAATTCGAGCGTTGACGATCATGAAAAATTATGATATACTGTACAGCGCTTGAATAAAACAATACCAAAATTATTTTTTGGAATTCGTACGTCAATTCTTCAGACTCGTGGGTATGTTTGTTTTGAATAGCGTTCGGTAGTTCACGGGTAATTTTTTATATTCACCAGCATCCTTAGATAACCCTACCCATGAATTCAAACGGTTACCCTACACGATATAACGCTGCGACGCGCTTCGTTCTCTTATGCGCGCTGGGTTGCTTTCTGTTTACGGTCAATTCGGGATATGCGCTTGCCGCAACACAGAAGGCAGTAAAGAAGCCGACCTTCGACGATAAGGCCCTGCTTATGAACCAGACAGCGCGCTACATCGTGCTGCCCCCAAATAAGGCGGTGACAGTATGGTTCGACTTCAAGAACACAGGGACATCGACATGGACGAACCAGGATCCGCATCCCGTTTCGCTCAACACTGATAATCCATTTAATAAACGGAAGAGCAAGTTCGAGGTGCCGCAGTGGCGAGCGTCGTGGCGGCCGGCACGACTGCAGCAAAAAAAGGTGAAGCCAGGCGAGATCGGACGCTTCAAATTCGTTCTCAAGGCGCCGAAGAAAAATCCGGGAATCTGGCGGGAGAGCTTTGCGCTCGTCCGCGATAAAGATACGAGGATCCCCGGTGGCAAGGTCGAGTTCATCGTCGTCGTCGGCGTAAAACCAGACCTTGATGTCATCTACCACGCAAAACCTATGAATCCGACGCTCTCATACTGGGTAAGGCCGGGAGAACGAATCTATCAACCGGTTTACTACAAGAATGACGGACGTGCATCGTGGAGAAACGAAGGATGGGGCGTGACCACGATCACCCATGTTACTTCGGAGACCATACTCTCGGCTACAAGCGTTGAGACAGAAACATCGCTCGTCCCGGGTGCGATCGAAAAACCGACTATGCGGAATGAGAAGGCAACGGCGATTCTTGACTTTATCGCAGCGGCTATCCCTGGTACGTACCTCGAAACGTTCGCGCTGAACGGTCCCTACGGCACTATCGCAGGAAGCACTGTCAACGTTATGGTCACGGTAAGCAATGAACCGAAGCCGCCCCTCGATGCAGAACCTATTGTCCGCGTTGGTATCTATGCGCCAGTAAGGCCTGTCGTCGTTACTGCGAACGGTCCGCATGAAATTCGAAACGCGGCAACGAACGAACTTATCGTGTCGCAGGCGGCTGCCACCGAATCGACCACGACCTACAGCGCGACCACAGGGCTCTACACTGTCGCGCTCCAACCAGAATCAAAAACCGTGGCTGCACCCGTCCGGTTCATACCGCTCTCTGCTGACACCATCATGGAGGTGAGGAGCTACAACAACAAGAGGAACACAACCATCGACGGCATCGCAACGACAGTCAACGACAATAAGTTCCGCGGCGTCATCGAGGTGAACTATGCGTCAGCTACCTCAAAGCTCTGGGTCATTAACGAGCTGCCTGTTGAGCAGTATATCAAAGGGCTCGGGGAGACCGGTAGCAAATCCCCGATCGAGTTCGCGAAGGCGCTCATCACCTCGGCGCGCACGTACGCCCTCTTCCATACGTTCTATCAGGCAAAGCACCGCGCGGAGAACTACTACATCAACAGTTCGACCGACCAAATCTACCGCGGCTACAACTACGAGATACAAACGCCGAACATCACGCAGGCGGCCAACGAGACGCGCGGCATCGTCATTACGCACCCGTCGATGATCGACGAAAAGAACATCACCGGTGTCATTGTCGCGGCGTACTCGTCATGTACCGATGGAAGGACAAGAAGCTACGAGGAACGGTGGGGCGGGCCGCCGGATAAGTACCCCTACCTGTTGTCCGTACCTGACCCGAACGGCATCTGCACCAATCCGGTATGGCTCGCAGGCGAAGGAGGGAACCACATGGTCGGCATGTCCGCGGTTGGCGCACTGAATACCATCGTACAACAAGGCCTCACGTACGACGCAATACTGAAGTACTACTACACGGGCGTTTCTCTGATCAAGGCTTACCTTTAATAAACGGGGGTTTCTGGGGTGCTGCTTGTTGGGTTGAAGGAGCGGGGTCCGACGGTTGCTGACGGTCGACGCCCATGCGCGGCGCCTGTTTCGCGTACATAAGAATGGTCGACTGGATCTTTTCTATCTCTGGAACATTTTTGATAATGAAGTTCACCTGTTCGCCGGCGCTCTCAATGGTTATGGTTCCGTACCCGAAAAGCGTCGACATCATGCCCTTCGTTTCGATGGTAACGTCCTGGATGCGGTCAAGAGCGAGCTGTGATACCTCACGACTGAACACGCCCCTCATTTCAATATGTACAATGCGCCCGTTCGTAAGAATGATCGCGTCCAGGTAGTAATCGATCCAGTCCTGGAAGAGCAGTATCCAAACGATAAGGAGGTAGAGCGAGCCGCCGAGTACCATGAGTATTCCTCCGACCGAATCTTCGCTGATAGAGAACATTCCGCTCGTTGCGTTGAGGAGCAGCACTACAACGATCGGCAACGCCATGAGGATAACCCACCGCGCCATTTTTCCGAAGAGCATCGACCAGTGCCGGCGTTGAATGAAGATAACGACTTCGTCAGGGTGCTTTCCGGGAAAATGCAGTTGCTCAGGTTTCATACAGATGTGCTCATCGCGATACCGGGTAGATCGATCGAGAACGACGACGACCAATCAACGCCCCTCACGGCAGACCACGTAACGATAAGCAGGACAACGATGACAACGAGGTAGGTGATGCTCATCAGGGTCGCCGCAAACGACCGAAGGCCAAATCGCAGCGCCTGGGTTACGCTGATAATACTGAAAACGACGATGCCAAAGACGATACCGAGGTATACGTAGAGAAATAGTGCAAGAGGTACCTGCATACTAGACCTTTAAATGTTGGCTCTCTGGAGGAGGGCGGCGTCCGAGGTGCCGATACGCCTCCGCCGTCGCGGTTCGTCCGCGCGGGGTCCTCTGAAGAAATCCCAGCTGCAGAAGGAACGGCTCGTATACCTCTTCGATCGTTTCCGTTTCTTCGGACACTGCCGCTGCGACCGTTCCTAATCCGACCGGTCCGCCATGGAACTTATCAATGATCGTCTCGAGGATCCGGCGGTCGATCTCATCGAGACCGAGCTCATCGATCGAGAGAGAGCGAAGCGCTTCGATTGCGAGCGCCTTACTGACATTCCCGTCTCCCTTTACTGCGGCGTAGTCACGCACGCGCTTCAGAAGCCTGTTCGCGACGCGGGGCGTACGGCGTGCGCGCTTCGCGATCTCGAGCGCAGCATCAGGAGCAAGCGTAACGCTAAGGATCAACGCTGAACGCTTCACGATCTTCTCGATGTCTTCTGGGCGGTAGTAGTCGAGCCGGAAGGTCAGGCCGAAGCGGTCACGGAGCGGTCCGGAAATGACGCTCATCCGTGTCGTTGCACCGATCAACGTGAACCGTGGAAGGTCGAGCCGGATCGTCCGGGCGCCTGGGCCTTTACCGACGACGATGTCGAGCTTGTAGTCTTCCATTGCTGGATAGAGCACCTCTTCGATCGTTCGGTTCAATCGGTGCATCTCATCAATAAAAAGGATGTCGCCGTCGCTTAAGCCTGTAAGGATCGCGGCAAGATCGCCAGCGCGTTCAATTGCTGGACCGCTCGTTATACGAACGCCGACGCCCAGCTCATGCGCAATAACGTAGGCGAGCGTTGTCTTTCCGAGTCCTGGGTTCCCGTGAAGCAATACGTGCTCAAGCGCCTCTTTTCGCTTCTTCGCGGCGGTGAGAGCGATCTTTAGGTTCGCTTTTATGACGTCCTGCCCGACGTATTCAGCAAGCGTCCTCGGACGCAAAGTGAGGTCGATCGTCTGATCCTCTGTTTTCAGCTCCTCGGATACGATTCGTTCTGTCGCCATAAAAGCTCTATTTCAGCATACCACGTGCCTACCCATGTAACAAAAGTGATTTTGTGCCAGGTCTTGACAGGCTTTATCGGTCGTGCTACTATGTCCAGTTCGCTTAAAAAGCCGCGAGGTATCTCGGGGGCACGACAAGCATGGGGACTATACACTGGTTGGCCTGGGGCAACCTCGGCTCATCCAATGAATAATCTTCTTGCCCCTGAGTTACGTCGCGACTTACAGTACGCCGCTCTTACCGGGCGGTGTTCTGTTATGGGACTGCGTTTATATTGGTATCAGCCGCGGTATTCGTATTGACCAACGGTTCCGTGTTCGTATTCGCCGGAGCGTTTATGTTCGCGTTACTATTTTGAGAAGCGTTAGTGTTCGCGCCCGCGTTCGTATTAGCCGTCGTGTTCGTATTTGCATTTGAATTCGTGTTTGAGTTGGTGTTCGTGGTACCAGAGCCACCCGACGGCGAGAGCGACTTCACCCCGAGGTAACATACGGCTCGCCACGGTTTGTAGTGACTCTTAAACTCCTGGCTCTTCTTCGTTCCGTCAGCGTGCGTCACAGTATAGGTGAACACCGCATCAGAACCGACGTGCGCCTTTTCAATGCACTTCGTTGTTTTCGGAGGAATATCCGTTGTTTCTATGGTAAGCTGCGGCGGTGCCGGAACGACGTTGTACACGCGCGGCGGCGTCGTCGTTACGGTCCGGCCATCCTTCTTGCCCCAGAACTCGAACGTCAGGTTATCTCCATCGACGTGCGTCTGGACAAGGAGGTAGCCGGTGTAGTCGTTCTTAAATCGAAGATCTGGTTTCGGCTCATAAATCGTCGCGTCCATTCCGACCGGAGGCTCGTAGTAGCGAACGCGGTACGAGTGGTTTTGGCGTTCAAGCACCGGGAGTCCGGCGTTCAAGACGAGACGGAAGAACGTCGTACCGATCTGGCAGAGGCCGCCGCCGAATTCCGGAATGGTGCGATCCCCCTTTATCACGAGCTCCTGACGGTACCCGTTCGTCGCGTCTACGGGACCGACCGCCGTGATCAGGGAAAACTCCTCGCCGGGTTTAATGAGAAGACCGTTGAGAAGATCGGATCCGACCTTGATATTGTACCTCCTGTTCGTCGGGCTTCCGGCGAAATTCGTCGTTCCGGTCGCGACCTTCTCAACAATGCCGAGATTTACGATGCTGCCGGCGGTAGCTTGCGGCGAGACGGTCTTCATGGCGAGCGATACTGAACTTTTACCGTCGATGATCGCTTTCGAAACAGCTGATACTGCTACATCGACGTCAAGTTCTGTTCCGGGGCTGCTTGACTGAAGCTCTTTTATGCTACCGTTATCGAGCTGGAACCGCGCATTTTTCGGCGGTACATTAATTTCCGGAAGGAGGCCGACAAGGTACTCTCTAACCTTCTTTCCGGAAGCATCAATAGAAACGGCTCCTTTGCTCTGCCGAACTGGCGTTAGCCACGTGACGTACTGCGATGCTTTTAGTAAGCCCTTAAATTCGCCAGCACGGAGCTCTATCGATCCCCGATCGACGAGACGTTGAACAGCGCTGACGAGCCCTCGCGCTTCTTCATCGGTCACCGAAGGATCTTTTGGCTCAAGGTTCACGAAAATTTCTGTTCGAGACAATCGCTGAATTCTCTTAACAACCTCGTTAGCGATCGCGTCGCTATTAAAAACGCTACCGGATTCTCCGGTCGTTACCGTTATCGTGCTTCCTTTCAATATATATCCCGGTTCTACGACTGGACGCTCGTACTTTGCAAGCGCGCCGGTGATCGCGTCAGCAGTACCGGTAGCATCCGCAGTGTACGAGGGTGTTATAACGACGGAGACGAAGAGAATCCTCAGCCTATCGAATGTATCACGGAAAAAAGAATCGTGGTGTCCGTACGCGAATACAGCTTTAAGCGTTGCTTCTGCGTCGTACCGTAACAGTTCTTTAGGAAGGCCGAAGCCGCTTGAGTCAGCTATGGTAAAATCGAGCGGGATTGTCGACTCGTTGTACCGTATGACGAGCCCTTCGTTCTTGACGGAATCGATCGCGCGATTGATCACTGCTTCTGCTTCTGTTGGCCTCATGCCGCTGACTGCGATGTCCCCGACACGAACTCTCGGCAACACCTTTTCGGCGTACAGTTTCTGTATGCCGGCGTCAGCGGCCGCAAGCAGCGCGATGACGCCCGCAGCAACGAGAAAAAAGACCCTCCCGCTTCGGGAGGCTCGTCTCCGGGCGTCGCTGCTGGCTTTTCGATTCACCATGCCTGTACTGTTCCAAACGGGACTACGATCCGTCCTCTTCGTACTCCTCGCGAACTTTGATGTTCTTCGATCGTGGCTTGTCGGCCTTCGGGAGTACGACCGTCAGAATCCCGTTCTTGAGCGTTGCGGAAACTTTTTCACCCTTAACGTCATAGGGGAGAATGATCGACCTCGAAAAACCGCCCCAGTAGCACTCCTGGTAAAAGTAGCTCTGCGCCGGGATATCCTGCTCGTGGCGGCGTAATCCCCGGATCGTCACCATGTCGTTGTTGACGGTGATATCGATGTCTTCCACCTTTACCCCTGCAAGCGTCGACTGGATGACAACGGTGTTGTCGGTCTGGTACACGTCAACGGCGAGCTGCCCTTCAAAATTCTCATTGAGCCACTTTTCGTTGGTCCGCGGGCCTTCCTGCTGTGTCGAAACCGGCGGATCGGTCTTCGTTTCGCGCTCGGTCAGAACCGCGCTGAAAAATTCTTCGGCGCTCCGCCCTTCTTTCTGCTTAGCCTGTTCCGTTTTTTGACCGTTCTCTTTTTTGACCATACCTTGTATTAATTCTTACACTTCGCAGTATACCGATGTTCCGAATAAAAAACAACATTAACAGTGCGCTTTTGTTATTATCCAAATACTATACACAGCTTGTACACAACAATAAAATGCCGGCTTTCTGTTGCATTTAAAGCGCGCAAAAGCTACAATCCTGCTGCGCAGTAGAAGTGACTGCGCGTTGTGGTACGATACTAACATGGCCTCATCGTCTAGCGGTTAGGACATCAGCTTTTCAAGCTGAGAACAGGGGTTCAACTCCCCTTGAGGCTACCATCAACATTTTTTATCGAGGGACAGGGAGGGCCCGCCAGAAAAATTTACTATAAGATAAAACCCGGGTACTTAGCCGAAATTTTTGCATATTGAGAAAATTCATAACACCCCAAAAAGGGCATAAATGCCCACTATTCGATTTCAGGAAATACCCTACTATGGATTTCAAATTAGAAAAAAGCGGTGGGGTAAGCCGCACGTAGTCTCGCAAGATCCTTGCCGTCAATCGGACAATAATAAATTTTCTTCCCTGTGGCTACAGACTTTCCGATTGCCTGTACCTGCATCTGGTCAAGGACGCGCTCATCTATGTCACTGTGGTGCACAACAAAGTGAATCTCGGCTGTGCCCTCAAATAACCTTTGTACTTGATCAGCCTTCTTTCCCATTTTATTGGGAGTGAGCGTGCCTATTGTTGCTTTGCCTTTCAGGGCAAAGGCAGAAGGCCTTCGTTTTCCCTTGAAAACGATGTTGTTCGAATAGATATCGTTCCTCTCACCGCCCCAGTCTTTTTTTTCACTTTGGTTAGCAATGGCACAGATGGCTCTGTTAATCTTACGTTCAGGCTTGCTCTTCAAAGAAGTGGCGTCTGCCGACGCAATGCTCCGTACAGCTCTGAAAGAATCAATGTCGTCAATGGTTACTAGCTCTGCCTGTGGTCTACTTCTGAATGAGTAGCTCTTGATGGTCGAGGTATGGTCGGAATTCTTTCTTTTTGTGGGGTACGCCTTCAATCGCGTACTGTTAGCAGAAAGACTGAGAATGCGTTGACGGTTGTGTATATAAAAATCCTTTTTCCCATAATAGATAACGGCTTTTGTGACTTTCTTTTCCACTATGTCCTCTGAATGCAGCTTTGCTGCTGCTTTGTAGGTATTGGTGTTGAAATTGCTCACAGCGCTGCGAATATCCTCGACGGTCTTCCATGCTTTCTTGCCCCTATAGATTGCCACAAAGACCTCCTTGTTCTGCTTAGAGGCTCGCAATACCCGAGCTGCCCGTTCAATCTTTTCATCAGCATTCGCACTGGTGTCACTTACAATATTCATATAATTATTTCCTCTGCTTCTTGGCTTTCTTCAGAGCTTTATTTACCACCTTGGCCACCACATCAACTTCTGCTTGGTCAACTCCAAGAATTTTACGTATCTCTTTGTTCCCCATGTCCAGCTGTCTTGCGTGGAGAATAAAGAGAGCCTGCATCGCTTTGTAAAGTCTTTCCTCTGTTGTGAGTCTTGCTCGCTTCTTAGTTTTTGCCATGGTTTTCTTTGGGAGCTTTTACTCCTTTTACCAGCTTGTTAACCTTTCCGACAGACATATCTAAACTCGCCGCAATATCTGACTGCGTTGCTCCTCCTCTGTACATCTCCACCGCAATCAACTGTTCCAAAAGGTCGGCAACCCTCTGCAACTTCGCGTCTAATGGATTTGGTAACTGTTTATTTTTCATGTTTCGTTCTCTTACCCTTCCGTGCGTGGTGAAGTGCGACGTTAACCGTATTCGGACTTGTTCCGAGGAGTTCGGCAATTCGCTTAGGGGACATACCTACGCTGCCCATTTCTTGAATGACTGAGGACTGCAAGGTCCCTCGCTTTACGAGTATGGCCAGTAGCTGTGCTATCTCGTTGAGTTCTTTTGTGTGGGAATTGTCCATATTATTTTGAACGCGTTATCATCTTTCGTACTGCCTGTTCTTTCTTTCCCAGTACCTTGGCTATTTCAGCAACTTCCAGCCCCGCTTCCTTGAGAAGAACTTCCAGCTTTACCCCCTTTTCTTTGCCAGAGACAGCGAATGCCGTTAGGGCAAGGAGAGCGGAAAGCTTGTTTTCTATTCCTTTAAGTGTCTTTGAGTCGTCCATTTTTGGGATGTATTAGTGATGATAAAGACATTATTTCATAATCCCTAGGAAAATGCAAGTATAATGTATCATGCAGATAAGTTCTATCTCTCAATAGTGCCGAAAATACTGGGTATTTTTACATTTCTCACTTAGTAGACCAACCGACACGCGTGTCTCAAATTGCTCCTTTGAAAACATCCAAACAACCCCGACCGAGAGGCATAAAACGAGCTATAGAAAATAGCTCAAGAAAGCCTTATAATACCTCTACAGTCCATCTCCCAGACCGGGGTTGGCTACCAGTTTTACCTTGCATTTGCCGATTTATCGTTCCCGGTCTACACTTGGAACAAGAAACATTAATGAACATGCATATGAAAAAAATTGTCCTCCCGGTCGTTGCCTCAGCGATCATTTTGTTCATGGGAGTTTCAATGCTCCCGCACAGCGCTTCGGCGGCTTCGGCAAAGCCGACGATCACGACGATCTCCCTCACCAACGGGGCGTATAAAGCGACTATCAACGGCAAAAAGGTGACGTTAAGGCCATTCTCAGGGTATACCGGGGCGGTATGGGCGAAGAAGGTGAACTTCGGCGCCAACCTCGGTTCGATGTACCTGTTCATGAATAAGGATGCGCGCACGCCGTCCGAGCTTAAATACTACAGTACCGGCGTCGGCTCCATGCGCTCACTCGCCCCGTTCTACGGCGCCCACTATAAGGGCTACAACGTCGACATGATCGTCCAGCCGAAAACAAAAAAGGTCTATATTGCATTCGGTACGAAGGCGACGGGCGCGAGCGCTCACGTCCGGGAAGTCATGTACAAGAGAACTGATGTGGTAAACAGCCCGACCGTTGCGCCGACAGAAAGCAAGGGCGTGGTCCTAGTTAAATTCCTTAAACTGTACACGAACGAGTACGGTCTCGTCACCATGATCTCCGGCAATACTGCTACGTTAAAGGTCTGGAGGTATTCTTCGTCGACACATCGGTTCGATGAGGATACGAGCTACGATAAAACCCTCATACACATCAGTGGTGATACATTGACGCTGTAGAGAAATCGAATCATCCAAAAACACCGCCCTAATTGGGCGGTGTTTTGTAACCTACTTGACAGGGCAAGAACGATAGATATATCATAATAATATCATATTGATAATTACCCACACCGCATCACTCCTGCGCCTTGCGCAGTCGGGTACGGTGCAGGCAGGAGATACATACTATGAGCAAGGAAAAACAGGCAAAAGCCGTGCGCGGTTGGGGCGCAGCCGGCCTTATCTTCATGTTTTTGTGCATCTGGGGAGCGCTTCTGCTTGTCGCGGTTTCGCAGGATATCGTGTGGCTTGCGCCCGTCAGCATCCTGCTGGGCGTACTCACGTTCGCCATGTGCTCCGGTTTCCTCATTATCAACCCGAACCAGGCGGCGATTGCGCAGCTCTTCGGCGAGTACGTTGGCTCTGTGAAGGAAGAGGGATTCTGGTGGATGAACCCGTTCTATATGAAACGACGCATCAGCCTCCGTATTCGGAACTTCGAGAGCGGGCACCTTAAAGTTAACGACCGCGACGGCAACCCGATAGAAATCGCGGCGGTCGTCGTCTGGAAAATCGTCGATTCAGCGGAAGCACTCTTTAACGTCGATGACTACGAGAACTTCGTCCGTGTGCAGAGCGAATCGGCGCTCCGGAACATGGCGACCTCGTACCCCTACGACGCGCACCAGGAAGGCGTCCTCTCGCTCCGCGGCAGCACTGCCGAGGTCGCGGAAAAGCTGAAAGGCGAGATACAGGAACGGCTCTCGAAGGCAGGCGTCGAGGTCATTGAAGCTCGCGTGTCGCACCTCGCGTACGCGCCGGAGATCGCAAGCGCGATGCTCCGCCGTCAGCAGGCGAATGCGATCATCGCCGCCCGCCAGCGCATCGTCGAAGGCGCGGTCGGTATGGTCGAGATGGCGCTCGACAAGCTCGAACAGGGCGGCAAGGTCAAGCTCGACGAGGAACGCAAGGCCGCCATGGTCAGCAACCTGCTCGTCGTTCTCACCTCTGACCGCGATGCGCAGCCGGTCGTGAACACCGGATCGCTCTACCAGTAATTCCGTGCTAGGAACCGGCTACAAATCGTTCCTGTTGCGCATGGACAAGAAGGTCCTCGAGGCGCTGCAGCATTGGGCGAAGGACGACCTCCGAAGCCTCAATGGCCAGATCGAGTGGATCCTCCGTGAACACCTTAGGAAATCCGGGCGCTACCCGCGACCCGATACGAACATACATAATCCATAATGTATATGACTACTGCCTGGAGGTGTCCAAAGTGTCATCGTACGTTCGTACGGAAGAACCAGCAGCATTCGTGCACGGTTTTTCCGCTCCGCCAGCATTTCGAGAACAAACAAGACGTGGCAAAGCCGCTGTTTAATAAGCTCCTGCGTCTTTTCCGGACACGCATAGGCCCCTGCTCTGTCGTGTCGCTTCCGTGCTGCATCCACCTGTCGCACCGAGGACGCGATTTCGCGGCGGTCTATGCGCTCAAGGACGGACTCAGGTTCCACGTCGGTGCGAGCGTGCAGTTGAAGAGCAGGCGCATTACGCAGGTCGCGAAGGTCTCGGCGCATAGGTACATGCATTCTCTTGATGTGCATACTGCCCAGGAGCTCGATGCCGAACTGATGCACTGGCTTAAACGCTCGTATGCTCTATGAGCAACGAACTCCGTCATGCCATTGGATTCACTGTGCTGGGTATCGGTTTCGCGCTCTCGGTATGGTCGTTCTTCGTCTCGCGCGCCATGCGGCAGTATGCGGTTGAACACTATCCGGAATACGCGAAGCGGCAGGTTTCCTGGTGGCGATGGAAGCCGGTCTTTCCCAGCGACGCAACGATCAAAAATTATACACGCCTGAAAAAGACGATCGATGCGGTATCGATGGTGGCCATTCTCGGAGGCGCCGCGCTCGCGGAGTTCCATTGGTTTATATTCTAACCTGATAGGCAACTACTCATCACAACAGCCATAACACTATGCCTGAACCACAGTACGTCTATATCAAAGAGCGCCAGCTCAAATGCACTCTCTGCGGCAATGACCGATTCAAAGCAGTCAAGACAAAAATGCATCAGCGGGTGTTCACGGTGCTCGACCTCGAGTTTCTGTCGAAAAACACGACATCATACGTCTGTACGAGCTGTGGCATGGTGCATGAGTTTGCGAATACATAAACACGCGACTTGCCATGTATTCGTAGCGATATGTTGATGTATTGACAACTGCATCTTTTCGTGCCACCATCAAGCGTTCCTGTAACGGAACGCTGCATTGACAACGCCGGGTTTTTCGCTCGGCTTCACTTCAAGACCTCAACATCGGTCCACAATCCCGTGCAGGAGGGAGGTGATACGGATGAAACGCACGAACAGGAAGTTGTGGTTGGCATTCGGGATCGCTGGTGCCGTTGCATCGGCGTTCATCTTCCCGAACACGAGGAGTCTCATCGTCGGTTTCGTCGAGACGCAGTACGTCGAATGGCGCCTCCTACAGCTGCATCCGCAGAACAAGGAAGAGCTGTACTCCGCGTATAGGGTGGCGTTGAAACTCGAGGAACGGCACTGGTCGGCGTTCAGGGTCAACGACATCGCAGCACTCGACCGCTGGACGCATGATGCCCGGGGGAATCTTAAGCCCTGGGTATCGCCCGACGACTACGCGCTCTACCGGTTGAGTTTCAAGAGCGGACTCGGGGATGACGAACTGACGGTTTTCAGCACTGGTCACAAGGCGGACTTCACGCTTCACTATCACCCGCTGCAGATGTGGGCGGAGGGAGTGGCGTCCGTCGGTGCCGGCATCCTCGCGGGATGTACCGGCGGCTTCCTTCTCTACCTACTCCTCGCGGTGCTCATCATCTACGCGATGTTGTTGGGGAAGGGACTGCAGCACCGGTTCGCACCAACCACGCAACAGGAAGTGGTCCACGTACACAATCCTCACGGCGGTGACGGAACTCACACGACGAACCGCGTCGATCACGCCGCGGAAGAAGCCCCGGTGACGTGGTGGCCGATCGTAACGGCCATCGCATTCGTCGTCGTGCTTCTCGACGCACGCGTGTCGATGTCGCGGGTCGCGACAATGAGCAGCCGGGCGTCGCCTTCACCACGAAGGAGGGCTGCCATGCTGCGCATCATCGCGTTGTCGCTCGTGTGTCTGTTTCTGCTCATCCCTGCATACCCCGCCCATGCAGGCGACGCTGTCTCCTTCTTTTTCGGGGAGATGCCCGCAGCAACCGGAAGCGCCGCCGAGCTCACGCTCGGTTCAGGTCCTGTGATCGTATTCCCCTGGGCGACGCTCGATGGAAGCAAGTTCGAGGGGCTCGTCATGGGGCAGCACGCCGACTCGGCGCTCAAGGTCGCTGTCGGTCCGCTCGTCGGGTCGACCAACAACAGTGCCACAGGCGCCACACTATACTTCGGTGCCGAGGTCCGCGGCTCGTTCCGATATCGCGCCGCTTCGCTCGTCTTCCGTCTTGCCGAACGACACACGCGCGAGACACGGATGAGCAGGTTCGCGAATGTCGGGATCGAGTGGTCACGCGACTCGTCGTCTGTCCGGCTCTCGTACCAGCCGATCGCGCGATCCGCGTCGTGGGAACACCGGATCGCAATGAGGGTACAGGTTCCCTACAAGAAGCTCCGTCTCGCCGTCGAGGTTCGAACCACGCTCGATGCGCACCATCGCAAAGGTGCGCTCGCAGAGGTACGGCTTCCGATCCTGAAGTGAAATTCGCTCGTCGCTACACGCGCCCGGCAAGGACCGAACATCCTGCCGGGCGTTGAATTTTTTGAATGCTATTTATTCCGCTTCAAGCAGACACCGGAGGCTTTGTTTACGTAATTTGACAGACCAAACAAGGCATGAAAACGACCGTTGTGAGAACGGCCGTTTTCTTTCTTTATTGTCGTTGCGCGACGGTCTTTCGTGCTACTTCTTTTGGTTGAGCGCGAAACTGATGCCCGTCTTCGTCTTTCCCGCGGAAACCTTCACTGTCTTTTGTCCTGGCAGGTCGTAGTAGGCGTTTACAACAGTGATCTTCCGCTGTCCAGGGGCGATGCCGTCGAGTACGTAAAACCCATTCGAATCGGATGACACGACGATCGACGTACCAACGACTCTTACGAGAGCGGAGCCGATAGGAAGACCGGTTGACTTATCCGTGATGTACCCGGATATCGACCCGGCAACAGCGAGCTTGATGTTCTTTGTTGCCTGTACGCCCGTCTTTACGGTCACCTTAACGACCTGCGTTACGTAATCCGCGCCCATAACCCTCAGTCGGTACGTCCCTTTCTTCAGCCCTGATACAAAGTAGTATCCGTTCTCGTCCGAGGTGGTCGTGCTGTACACGACCTCTCTTCCGTTCTTCTCTGAAAAGACGCCTATATCCGCGCTCGCCACGCCGACGTTCTTGCCGGTCGTGATCCTGCCGGAAATGATACTCGCGAGATCCATCTTGTATATTGTACCACTCACGGATGAACTGAGGTTTACAGAGTCCAGCACGATCGAGATGTACCCGCTCTTTACGACCTTCACGCGGTACTTCCCTGGGGAAACGCTCCGGAAATTGAAGCTGCCGTCGCTCTTAATGGTAAAGGAGAAGTCCGAGACCTCTGTGCGGGCCTTATTCCTCTTGTAGAGGTACACGACCGCGCCATCGAGCGGGGCGTTCGTGGCTTTTGCGAGTACCGCTCCGCTGAAGGTTCTTGCGTCGGGCAGGGCGAAATTCAGTCCCGAGGTTGTTGCCCCGCCCGTCACTGTAATTCCGTATGCTTTTTGACCGACATAGTACGTTTTCGTCACGGTCAGTATGTACCGTGTCGATGGCTTAAGGCTTGTGAGCGAGTACGCGCCGCTCCCGTCCGAGGTAGCAGTAGTAACAGTCCCGAATCCATCGTCCGCGCTTATCGTTGCTCCGGAGAGCGCTCCGCCAGCACTGTTCGTAACAGTGCCAGTCATCGTTCCTGCGGTTACCAGTGCAAAATTGTTTCCGGAAAGCGTTGACGACTCTGTTACAACCGCAATGGTCGCAGTCTTTGTAACGTACCCAGCCTTTACCACGGTCACCGGGTATTCGGCGATCGCAGAGCCATTAAAGGGATACGTATCGTAGACCGAGACGGCGTAGGCGCCTGAAGCATTGCTGACCGAAGAGTACGATGTTCCTGTCGTGCTCTTAGAGAGGGTTACTGTTGCTCCGGAAATCGCTGCGCCGTTCGCATCAGTAATCGTACCGGAAACGATGCTTGCCGGGGTAAGTCGTATATCCTGCGTTACGCTCGTTTCATCTCCTGTTAGAATAACACCGGTGACTGATGCGCTAAAGTACCCTAACTTTGTTACGATAAAGGTGTAGCTCCCAACCGCCGAGAGCGTATTGTCTCCGTTGACCGGAATTCCTGTGTAGCTCCCCGTCGATGGCGTCGAGGCGTACGCATAACCAGAGCTGTTACCGCTGATATTGCTGATCGTCAGGGTTGCGCCAGAGATAGGCGTGACTCCATCAGAAGCATATACGTGACCGATGAACTTTCCGCGGCGCGTTAGGGAGAAATTCTGCCCCGATTTCGTTTCGCCGCTCGCTACTGTTATGGTGGTTGTTGCCTTCTTTATGAAGTACGTATTTGTTTCTGATGACGTGTAGGTGTAGTGGGTAAGGTCGTAGGTTCCAGGAGCAGCTGTAAAGCTGTATGCGCCGTTCACGTCAGTCGAACCACCCGATACAGTTCCTGTATCAACGTTCGTCGCTGTCACAGAAATCCCGTTAATCGGTGTTCCGTCGGAGGCATGCGTTACGGTCCCGCTGATTGTGCCGTCAGCTGCGAGTGCTGGCGCGGCAATGGCAAACACCCCGCAAACCGCGAGTGCAATGAGAGATTTTTTCATATGCTTTGTTACTAATGTTCGGTTTCCACTGTAGTATACAAAAGATCGCTGCGCAACGCTAGTGGCATACGCTTTCTCTGCTATACTGTATGCAATGAAACTCTGGCAAAAATTATCGGAAAAACGGATCCGGCTGAACCGATACCGGTCGATGCTGAAAATGCGCTTTCGTTTGCCGAACGGTTACACGGGCGATTTCTACCTCAACGATATCGGTACTCTTGTGTGTGCGCTGGTACTGACGCGGGACCGTAAGGTCGTCCTTGCCCGTCAGTTCCGCGCGGGTCTTGGTCGTATCCTGACCGAGCTCCCCGCGGGTGGCGTAGGGCCCAATGAGTCGCCACGCGTCGCCATCCAGCGGGAAGTTCTGGAAGAAACCGGGTACCGGGGAAAAATCCGGTTTATCGGGAAGAGTAATGACGATGCGTGGTCGAAAAAAATACGCTACCATTACATCATTACTGATGCCGTGTGGGTGCGTGAACCACAAAATGAATGTTCTGAAATGACAGAGGTGGTTCTGATGTCGCTGCCAAAATTCCGCCAGCACATACGTTCAGCAAACCTCTCGGATAGTGAGACCGCCTACCGTACGCTCGACGCCTTGCACTTACTATGAACATCCTCGCCATCGAGACCTCGTGCGATGAAACGAGCGCCGCCGTCATCATGCAACGCCACGGCATCGCACAGATCACGTCGAACGTCGTCGCCTCGCAAATCGCGATCCATGCGAGAACCGGGGGCGTCGTACCGGAGGTGGCGGCACGCGAGCACGTCGGACCGATCATTCCTTCGGTAACCCAAGCGCTACGACGGGCGCGCTGCACGCTCAAAGATATGACCGAGATCGCTGTTACTGCCGGTCCCGGGCTTCATACCGCGCTCGCAGTAGGCGTTGAAACGGCAAAAGCATTGAGTTACGCGCTCGGGAAACCGCTGATTCCGGTCAATCACATCCACGGTCACATTGCAGCTAACTGGAACGGTCGTCGACCGATCCTTCCGGCGCTTTCGCTCGTGGTTTCAGGCGGACACACCGAACTCATCCTCATCTCTAGAAACATGACATTACGTCGACTCGGCAGTACGCGGGACGACGCGGCAGGGGAGTGCTTCGATAAGACCGCGCAGCTTTTGAGGCTCGGGTATCCAGGCGGACCAGCGATCGAACGTATGGCGGCTCAGGGTAACCCATCCGCATACGACCTCCCGCATCCCATGCTCACAGAAAAGAATCTCGAGTTCAGTTTTGCCGGATTGAAAACGTCGGTCCGCTACCTCGTTGAAAAAGACAGGACAATTCTGCGATCACGGCGAAAGGTTGCTGACCTTTGTGCTTCCATACAAAAAGCCATCGTCGACGTTCTTGTTGAAAAAACGATGCGCGCCGCACGTCAGTACCGGCCGAAGGAAATACTTCTTGCCGGAGGCGTTGCAGCGAACAAAGAGCTGCGGCAGCGGCTCTCGCGTGCAGCGCGTCATCTTCCCTGGCATCCGACGTACCATCAACCGCCGCTTCCTCTCTGTATGGATAACGCGGGAATGATAGGGCTCGCTGCGGCGCATTTTCCCGGAACGTCAAAACGGTCCGCTTGGAAAACGACGGATATCGCGCCGGGACTTTCCGTATAAATGAAACCGGCCGCCCCTACCTCACAGGATAAGAGCGGCCGCAAAGATATATCTCACACGAACTACCACCGTATAAGCCCGAGTCCGCATCTGATGCAGTAGGTGTTGGACCGGTCATTCAGCCGACCGCACCTACAGCGTACCTTGTCATACGGCCCGAGCGGTTCGCCACGGCCGAATTGCGCACGGAACCGAACGACGCGCGAATCGGTGCTTTGACTTATAGCATCAATCTGGAACCATGACGCTGTCTCGATCTGTCGAAGCGCCATCAGGATCGATTGCTCGAGCTCGGCCTGGGAAGTGAAACATGCCTCCTCAGGACGCTCGAACGTGAACTCGACGACGCGGTGGCCATCCTCCTGAATTCCCCGCAATAGACCCAGCAGCTCTGCCCACGTCATGCCCACGGGTTGTAGCGCGACGGTCGCGAGCTTCTTGAGGTAGAAGTCGACGAGCGACATCTTTACGCTCCCTCGGTCCGCCGCTGGAACTCGACGTAGAAGGTGTTGTCCCCGCGCCGTTGGGTGCACTGGACATTGACGATGGCGTTCTTCGCGCCGCGTTCCTCCAGCCATTCCCTGATGTAACCTTCGGCCAAGGTGCGGCTATGGGAACCGCATACCTCGTCGACCACTTGCATTGGAGCACTGAAGACCGCCTCAACCTCCAGCCCCGCTGCGACTTTTGCCAGAAGAAGCTCGACTTCATCCTTGTCCGCAATCTTGGTAGGAACTGAGGGGTCCATCAGCGTGAGTCGCACGCCTGCGGGTGAGAGGTTCTCTCTCACGGGCGCTTCGGACGTCGATGCTGATCCATTCGGCTTAAGCGTGTGACAGCAGTTCGGACACTTCCAGTGGCTGCCCTCCAACGTTTGAGTCCAGGTCATCCTGTATCCAGGACCGCACTTTGGGCAGTCCGGTAGATTCAAGCGGGATGCTGATGGCAGAACCACCGCTTCGGGCTTCGGCACGATCCGGACGTGAATTCGCGCGCTGCTCTGGCCCCGCTTGAACGGCAGTTCCAGGCGCACGACGCCCAGGCCGTAGCCGCAAGAACTGGACGCGCTGAGCTGACCAGCGATAGCGACTGTCCAATAGCCAGCCGGATTGCAGCGCACATTCCCGTCGTCAGGGACGGTATAGATCGCCGTAAACGGCCCGCGCTCCATCATCTCTAGCAGCCGTGGGGACTCCTTTGCACCGTTACGATCGTGAGCGTGCCCGGGAAATCCAGTGAAGTGAATCACCGGATCGATGTCGAGGAACCTCGAATAGTCGACCGCCTCACACACGAGCGTGACGTTCGCGACCCCAGCGGCCTCATTCGTCGTCATGTACTCTGGCACATTCCTCGCCGTGACGCCGTATGAATCGCGCAGCACCTTCAGGACCCCATCGATCACTTCACTCGCCGCGTTCTGCATGATCGAAACTGTGACGTGCACCGTCCCCTCGGTTGCCAGGATCGTCGCCACATTCCGGTAGCGCTCAAGATCGGCAGCCGTGAGACGTAACGGAATCGGGAGAATCAACACGCGAGATTTCATCGAACGATCCTCCGCCTGACACGGTCGGCCTATTCCCGGCAGCTGTCGCTATGGCAGCCATCACGGTTTCGTGCTCGTACACGATGTCAGACAGCGTAGATTCGCATAAACGTGCGTGTTTGTCAATTATTCTTGACTTTTCAACTATTGGAGAATATTCTCACCATAGACGCGCAACGACCCCGGATTCATGTCACCGGGATAGCGCGGGGCAGAAATCCCTCTAGGACGTAGAGCTCCAAACAATCAACGAGCGTCCAGCCCCAGTTTTACGAAGTACAAACTGGAGCTGGAAATACAGGTGGTACCATCCTGAGCACGGCGCTATGCGCCGCGTCGAAGGATCCTGAACGATCAGTGATCCTCTATTCCCTATGAAAACGCTCTCAAAAACGTACGATCCCAAGGCTGTGGAAGTGCCGACATACAAGCGCTGGCTTGCGTCAGGGTATTTCGATCCTGACAAGCTTCCGAACGCAAAAAAACGGAAACCGTACTCGATCGCCATGCCGCCGGCGAACGTGACCGGCGAGCTGCACCTCGGGCATACGCTCTACCTTACAACGCAGGATATTCTCACTCGCTGGAAGAGGATGTCCGGTTTTGCCGCGCTCTGGCTCCCCGGAACCGACCATGCCGGCATCGCAACTCAGATCCTCGTCGAACGAGCGTTACGCGAAAATGGGATCAGCCGGCACGAGATCGGCCGGAAACAGTTCCTTAAACACGTGTGGGCCTGGAAGAAACGTTACGGCTCGCGCATTGTCGAACAGATCAAGCGCATGGGCGCTTCGTGCGACTGGAGCCGTGAACACTTCACCATGGGCCCATCGCTCTCGGAAGCTGTGCAATCCGCGTTCCTGAAGCTGTATCGCGACGACCTTGTGTATCGGGGCGAGCGGGTGATCCACTGGTGCGTACAGGACCAAACGAGCATTTCCGATCTTGAAGTCGACTACCGCGAGGAAACCGGGATGCTGTGGTACATTCGTTATCCTATCCTTGAGCAAGAAGGGTTCATTACGGTCGCGACAACCCGACCCGAAACAATGCTCGGCGATTCTGCTGTCGCGGTCAACCCGAAGGATGGCCGGTATACAGAACTCGTCGGTAAACGCGTTAAGCTCCCGATAACAAACCGTGTCGTTCCGATTATCGCCGATGCTTCTGTTGACGCGTCGTTCGGTACTGGCGTGGTTAAGGTAACTCCGGCGCACGACGCTGCTGATTTCGAGATCGGCGTCCGGCATTCACTGGAACGGATTTCGGTCGTCGACACGTTCGGAAAAATGACCGCAGCTGCGGGGAGAGACTTTCAGGGACTAGATGTTCTCGAGACGCGCGGACTCGTTGTGCAGCTCCTTAGGGAACAAGGTCTCATTGAAAAAGAGGAAAGCATATCGCACAGCGTTGCATACTGCTCGCGCTCCAACACCGTGATCGAACCGCTCATTTCGAGACAGTGGTTCGTTAAAACGAAACCGTTGGCAAAAAAGGCGCTCGCTGCACTGCGCAGCCGTAAGACCGTCGTTGTGCCGGAGCGGTTCACGAAGGTGCTCGTGCGATGGCTTGCCGACATCCGAGATTGGAACATATCGCGCCAGCTCTGGTGGGGCCACCGGATACCGATCTGGTACTGTATTGCCTGCAGCGAGCCGGTCGCTTCGATAAAAGAGCCTAAAACGAGGTGTACAAAGTGCGGCGACAACGCGTATCGGCAGGACGATGATACGCTCGACACCTGGTTCTCATCAGGACTCTGGACCTTTTCCACGCTCGGCTGGCCAAAAAAGACGCGCGACCTTACGCGTTTCCATCCGACCGCGGTGCTCGGTACCGCGTGGGACATCCTGTTCTTCTGGGTCGCCCGCATGATGATGTTCTCGCTCTACTTCACCGGCGAAGTTCCGTTTAAGACCGCGTACCTCCACGGCCTCATTCTCGATGAGCGCGGTAAGAAGATGTCGAAATCGAAGGGAACGGGCATAGACCCTATCCCGATGATGGAGAAGTACGGCACTGACGCCCTGCGGATCTCGGTCATCGTCGGTACGACGCCCGGCCTTGATTTCAGGATGTCCGAAGCAAAAATCGCTGGAGCGCGTAACTTCTGCAACAAGCTCTGGAACGTCGGCCGCTACGTTCTTTCCCAGAGTTCCCCTCCTACGATAGGAGGGAACACGGCGAAGCCGAGGGGGGGTAGTACCCTCGCCGACCGTTGGATTACGGCAAAGCTTAACGACGTCGCCTCTGTTGTTTCTAATCATCTCGAGCACTGTCAGTTCTCGCTCGCTATCGAGGCGCTCCAGCAGTTCCTCTGGAAGGACTTCGCAGACTGGTACGTTGAGATCCACAAGGTCGAGAAGAACACCGTGCTCTTACGCTCTGTACTTCGGCGGTTCCTTATCCTACTCCATCCGTTCGCGCCGTTCATCACAGAGACGCTCTGGTCTGCTGCGGGAGAGAAGAAACTGCTCATGATCGAACCGTGGCCAAAGGTAAAAAAGGCGAAATCAAGTGATAGGGCTTCGGTTAAAGATTTCAAAAAATTCCAGCAGCTCATCGTTGGCCTGCGTAATATGAAGCTGCATGGGAACAGCAATAAACCGTTTACTGTCACCGGCATCGTAAAAAATAGTGAGCTAGTCACAAGGCTCACGGGTGTTTCTTTCGGAGCAGTTCAGGGCGAGCCTCTTCGTATGGCAACTACTGCGCTTACGGTCCCGGCAGAGATCGCGCAAACTTTTAACGTCTGGCGCCAGCGCGAACGAAAACAGCTCGAACAGTATATTGCGACGAAGAAAACACTTTCTCAAAACAGCAAAGCCCCGGAACTGATCCGTTCACAGGCAAAGACCGACCTTGTGCTGGCAGAGGAACGGCTCGCCGAGCTCTAGGACATGTCGCTCGAGATAAAAACGATCCTTGGTGCGCTTGCGGCGCTTCTGATCATCGTCAGCTATTTTCCGTACGTGACGAGCGTCGTTTCCGGTCGCACGAGGCCGCACGCGTTCTCGTGGTTCGTGTGGGCGCTGCTGAGCGGCATCGCGTTCTTTGCTATGGTCAGCTCGGGAGCGGGAACGGGATCATGGGAAACCGGCGTGTCCGCTTTAGGATGTCTTATTATTTTCTTTCTCGCGATCACGCGTGGCGACCGCCGTTTTTCCTCGTTCGATTGGACGTCGCTCGGACTCGCCTTGCTTGCTATCGTTCTATGGCGCATTACTCACGCGCCCATCACTGCGGCAATCCTGGTGACGCTCGGGGACGCCCTCGGGTTCTTGCCGACATACCACAAAGGATTCGTACGGCCACACGAAGAACATCTCGCGCCGTTCGCGTTCGGTACCTCAGCAAGCGGTATCGCGTTTTTTGCTCTGCAATCATATTCTCCTGCCGCGTGGCTGTATCCTGCGTCGCTCGTCATCACGAACGGCGCCTTCGTCCTCCTTCTCCTCGTGCGCCGCAAGCGAATCCCGCAGACAACTTAAATCAACCCGAACAGCTCGGAGAGCTCCTTCACGGCCTTCCCCATCTTCCCCTGCGCAACATCCTGCGCAACGGCGGTGTTGAGGTACTGTTCGAGCACAGCGGCGTCGAACTTCCTGAGCGCGCTCTGAACTGCGCGCGACTGTCTTATGACGTCGATGCCCGGTTTTCCGTCGGTTAGCATCTGCCGGACCGCCCGAAGGTGACCCTCGATGATGGCAAGCCTGTGGTCTATGCCCTTTCTGTTATCCATAGGGGGGAGATTCGTTAATGATCGAGCTTTTCCTCAAGGCACGGGGAGGGGGATTGGGGAGCCAGCTGCGGACAGCGCTAATCCCCTCTGGGGGGATTATACCATTCCCCATTTTCCTCAACAATCCCCCTACCACCCCATGTTCCTCGCTGTGCTCGGAACATTTCCCCTCCTCAATTGAGGAGGGGATACCGCGGAGCGGAGGGGTGGTTGACTACTCCGCGACCGAGAACACCTCGTCGGCCGTCGTAATACCATCAAGCGCCTTCAGAAGTCCGTCCTGCGCCATGGTGAGCATGCCCTGCTCTTTTGCGAGCGCCTGTAAGTCAACTTCTGCGGCTGAGCCGGTAAGGATAAGTTTTTCTATCAGGCCCGACATGGTGAGTACTTCGAATATACCGACGCGTCCCTTAAACCCGACGTTCTTGCACGCTTCGCACCCATTGCCCTTTTTAAACGTGAATGGTTTCGACGGGTCGAGTTGCTCGCTGCTGTTCTTCGGGATCTCGGATAACGTCTTTTTAACGTGCTCGAGTGTTTCGCTGTTAAGCGAATCATCAGTGATGCATTCAGCACAGATCTTCCTAACGAGTCGCTGTCCCATCATGAGATTAAGCGCTGGTGCTAAGAGATATGGTTTTGTCCCCATCGAGAGGAGCCGGGGAATGACGCCAATCGCATCATTGGTATGGAGCGTCGATAGCACGAGGTGTCCGGTGAGTGCCGCCTGTATCGACGTCTCGGCTGTTTCGAGGTCGCGGATTTCGCCGACCATGACTATGTCCGGGTCCTGGCGGAGCATCGACCGGAGCCCTTTTGCGAACGTGTAGTTCTTCGACCAGTCGACCTGGCTCTGATTTATTCCCGGTAAGCTGTATTCGACCGGGTCCTCAAGGGTGATTATTTTTATATCGGGCTTGTTCAGCTTCATGATGATCGAGTACAGCGTCGTCGTCTTTCCTGATCCGGTCGGACCGGAGGTCAGGATCATGCCGTTGGGCCGACGGATGTTTTCCGCGAGCAGCTTAAAGGCCCTGCCCCGGAGACCGAGCTGTTCGAAGGTGATCGCCGCGCTCGATCCCATAAGCAAGCGCATGACGACGCTTTCGCCGTACGAGGTCGGCAGCGTCGATACGCGAACATCGATATGTTCGTGCTCGAGGATGAGCGTGATGCGGCCGTCCTGAGGCACCCGATCAATGTTGATCTTTAAGCCCGCAACGAGTTTGATGCGGTTGATGATCCGGGGCCAGGCGTCCTTTGGTAACGACGCGACCGTCTGCAACACGCCGTCGATGCGGTAGCGCACTTTCACGTCCTGTTCCTCCGCCTCGATGTGGATATCGGATGAGCGCGCCTCGATCGCGCCTGCAAGAATCAGCGTAAACACCTCTGTCAACGATACTTTTCTGATATTCTGTTCAAGCTCGCGGAAGTCCTTGAGTTGTGCCCGGTACTTCGCGACGTCTTCCTGGCGTATCTCGATGCCGCCGACGATGCGCTTGAACTTTGGGATCCTCGCATAGAGCTTAAATGCGGACTGGTAGCTGTGCTCAGAGATGACGTACAGCGCGACATTGGCATTGTGTTCCGCGGCCATTTCGTCAGCAAGCTCTCGCACGCCCGGTTTATTCGGATCTACGGCAGCTACGCGTATTTCGTGGCCGCTGTGCAAGAAACAAACTACCTGCAGTTTCGAAGAGATCTCTTCTGGTATAAGAGACAGGGTCTCTGGGCCAATAGGAAAACCGGTGAGGCCTATGTACCCAAGCCCCATTCTCGTCGCCTTTTCCTGAGTGAGGTGCTCTCTTTCTTTGAGCCTAATCTCCTCCATTTTTTCGCGGAACTTCTCTTCCGTTTCCTCTGTCGCGATGTGGAGGTTTTTTGCGGTATCGTCCATAGTCGGATTGAAGTATACCAAGAACTCCCCTGAAACTAAAGGGAGCGCCGCTCTTCGGTACTGTAGGCTATTCAAGCAGTCGTCCGGCGCGGCTTACTATGTCGTTTTCAGCGCTCGTAAGGTCGGGGAACGGGGTGTTAAACAAGATGAGGCTTGCACTACCCATGATCTTTCCTTCTGGAAAGGCCTTTTTCAGATCGTACGGTCTTGTGGTGCTGACGAGGGCCGTTACGTTCTTGCCGGTCCTGAGGCAGAGGATCGCGATTATCTCCGCTGTCGGCACGTTTACAATGAGCTCGTCGATCACGCGCGGAAGGTCGTCTTCGGTCGCAGCGGACTTTTCAAAGTCCTGCTCGCTCAGGAGCGTGTAAATCATCCTGCCATCGTGTTTTTGCTGGACACGAGCTAGGGCTCGGCCCCACAGTTTCAACGTAGAGATCGGCTTTGACTGATACAGATTATCGATAATCTCTTCGCGGCGGGCGCCGGATGCAATGAGGTGGCTTGCTATTGCGAGCGAGCGTGGCGTTACTGTTGGCGTCTGAAAGCTCTTTGTTTTCGAAATGATGCCCGTGAGAAGCGTTGTCGCAACCTGCTCATCGAGAACGTTGAATCCGAGCGCCTTTACGAGCTCAAAGATTATCTCTGAGGTCGAGGTTGCGGGCAGGTCGACGAGGTTCACCGATCCGAAGTGTGTATTGCTCGCGCGATGATCAATGTTGAGAACTGGCGTTTTATAAAAAAATTCCGCGTTTCGCGTTGCAAGGTCACCGAGCGAATCAAGGTCTGTCGCGTCGAGCACGACGATCAGATCGTATGCGTAGTCTCCCGCGCTCGTGGTCACGTCGCGCGCCTCAAAAAAACCGTCCTTCGGCGTTAGGTAGATATTGAGCTTCTTTCCTTCGATCGCGTAGCTTAGGTCCTCAATAGACGTCCGCGACGTATCTACGCCGATGACGAACTGCCTGATATTTGATAGTTCTTTTTCGATCGCGTTACTCTTCGGTAAAAATCCGTGGCCTAAAGGGAGCTCAAATTTGCTGCAAACGATCCGTGCGCGCTTTTGCAATTTTTCGAATGACAAGAACAGCCCGAGACCTCCGGCGATCGCATCGGATGTCGGGTTAACCGGTAAGCAGATTAAAACGTTCTTGCTCCGGCTCGCGAGCTCAACGGCTTGCTGGAGGGGCGATAGCTCCATACGGACATTCCCCTCCTATACATACATTCTTAAAATAAGAAACTATCATATCTCGGCACCACAAGCCTGTCAAGGAGGTAGTGCGGGCAGACTGGATTTCGTCGATTCGGGCTTGCTACAATACAGAAGCGATGTCCCGAATAACTACGACTACTATCGATTCTCGTTCTGTCGCAGAAACCTCTAGGTACGCGGCGAGCCTTGGTAGATCCTCAAAAAACGGCAGCATTATTGAGCTAATCGGGGGGCTTGGGTCTGGCAAAACTGTATTTGCAAGGGCATTTGCTCGGGCTTTCGGCGTTCGCGGCCGAGTCTTAAGCCCCACGTTCGTCCTTGCGTCGCGCCACTTCGTTTCTTCGAAAAAGACGCTCTATCACGTAGACTGCTACCGCCTTAGACGACCATCAAAGAACGACGCGGGCTTTTTGTCTGAGCTACTGAACGAAAAAAGTTCCGTTGTTCTGATTGAGTGGGCTGATAGGATCGCTGCGCTTCTCAGGCGTGTTCCGCGTTCGCGCCGAACGACCGTTTCTTTCGCGGTAACTGGGGTACGAACAAGAACTCTAAAGATACGAAGTGCGCCTAACAGGGCTGTGCGGAGACGGTGGCCGCTGCGTTTTTAGAAAGCCCGAGACGGATCCGTTCGGTTTCCGTTTGAGCCGCGTCGTCAACAATGATCCTTTCCCGCGAAACTGATAGTACCTGACGACGGTCGATTCGCAGCTGTTTTTGTACAAGCGGCCGCGTCAGTCTCCCTGCCTGGACGATGTATGTCATTACAGTATGTGACTCTTCATCAATCTCGACATCGACAAGCCTTCCGAGGCGAAGCCCGTTTTTCGTTTCAACCGGGGCGTGCCGTAGTTCTTTAAGAGGAATCATTGAATGCTTTGACTCTCCTTTATAGACGAAGTGTGCTTCCTCGCAACCCACTGTCGTTGGAGTATCTGGAATATGTTCCAGGTTATGTAGTAGAGCGAGAGCCCGGCCGGGAGGATATATGAGATCACTGCGAAGCTTATCGGCGTGAAGTAGTTCATCTGCTGTAAAATCGACGACGTCGTTCGTTCGTCTTTTGCGCCCGGTACGTTGGGGGCGCTCTTCTTTGGTGCTAATAGCTTTGTGAGGAAGTACTGGGTTGCGCCTACGATGAGGGCGAGGATGATATTGTGCTTCGCCGTGAGGTTAATAAAACCAAATGATATCGGCGAAAGCGCTGCTGTGGCGTATATGTCCCTTAAGTGGCCGTAGAGGTTAGGGAGCTGTTTAGGATCAAGGATATGGGTCGTCGGATCAACGCTTAAACCCGAAATAAATACGCGGTAGAGAGCAAAAAAGAACGGGAGCTGGATGAGGAGAGGGAGGCAGGACGACAGGGGATTGAACTTGTGCTCTTTGTAGAGCAGCATGGTCTGCTTTGCAAGCTCTTGTCGATCGTCCTTGTACTTTACCTGAAGCGCTTTGAGTTTTGGCTGAAGCTCTTGGAGCGCCTGTGACGACTTTATCTGTACCAACGAGGGCCAAAAGAGCACTACGAGGGTTGCGATAGTTACAGCAATAATCGCGAGTCCGATGTCGTGTACAGGGAGGTAGTGATACAATGCGATCAATGCATTGAATATCGGTCGATAGAACACCTCATTGAAAAATGCAGACATAGGGCCTACTGTACTGGATCGAGTCCGCCCCTCGACCAAGGATTACATTTAATAATTCGGCGCATGACGAAGAGCGTTCCAACGAAAATTCCGTGTTTTTTTATTGTACGAACCGCAAACTCGGAACACGAGGGGTGATAGCGACAAAAGCCGAGTGGGTGGTTCGAGCGAAACCACCCGTGGTCAGGAGACAGCGTCCGCTGGTAGAGGCGTATGATCGAGACGGCCAATAATGAAAGTATCTTCATGATCACCTATGCGTAGTTTTTGCGATCCGACTAACGTAGCTGTTACATTCGTCGACAAGCGATTTATACGCTGCGCTCCGTGCTGCCGGGCGCGCGGTTACGACGATGTCCATGCCACGGAGGGCCACAATATTCGTGCGATGTAGCGCCTCTCTCAGCCGCCGACGGACCGCGTTCCTCTCGACCGATTTTTTTGAGAGTTTCGTGCTCACGACAATGCCTACCCTTGTCGGTCCGCGGTCGCCGCGCTTCAGCGTGCGCACAGTAAGCAGTGCTGTACTATAGGCCCTGCCGTTCTCGTATGCGCGGCGGAAATCGCGGGAACTTCGCAGACGATTCTCTCTTGCGAGCATTCTTATTGTTACCGCCCCGATTGCGGCGTTAACCGTTTCCTTCCCTTCTGTCTCCGTCGACCAATAACCGCCCTACCACCAGGCGTTCGCATGCGACGTAAGAATCCATGAACGGCTGCGCGTCTGCGTTTCTTTGGTTGGTAGGTGCGCTTTGGCATAGTGGTTGCCGAAGTATATCAGCCTTTTTCGTTCTTCGTCAATGTAATAAAAATTCCATTTGTATTGTTTCCACATATCTTCAACATATTCTCCACATGGTCGCGCATTTTTCTCATTTTTATAAGCTTACGTTCATGCTATAGTTCCGCAGTAACAATAAGTTACCGGTCTCCATGACAAACGAACAAGTCTGGCAAGCGGTTCTCGGCGAGCTTGAGCTTCTCATCAGTAAGGCTAATTTTACGACGTGGTTTAAAAATACGTTCGTCTTATCGTTACAAGACAACCAGGCCGTTGTCGGCGTACCTAACGCCTTTACTCAAAGCTGGCTCCAAAACAAATATCATGACTTTATCATCAGGGCGGTTGAGAACGTTGTTGGAAAAAAACCATTCGCAGTTACCTACGAAGTTGCCTCTGCTTCGCATAGACGTGAGGCGGCTTCGGTAACCACCGCGACGCTCGTCCACCCCGCCCCTAAACCCGCTACCAACGGCAACGGATCAAAAATCGAAGACTTCAACCTCAACCCCCGCTACCTCTTTAGCAATTTCGTCGTTGGTAAGGGCAACGCGCTCGCCCATGCGGCCGCGCTCGCAGTGTGCGAAAAACCCGGAACCACGTATAACCCGCTGTTTGTCTACGGCGGCGCAGGGCTTGGGAAAACCCACCTGATGCAGGCTATCGGCCATGAGACGCTCAGACTCTACCCTGACAAAACCGTGCTCTATGTTAGTTGCGAGCGCTTCACCAACGATTACATACACGCAGTTTCGCGCGGGCAGGCCGAGTCGTTCAAGAACAAGTACCGAAACGTCGACGTTCTTCTTATCGACGACGTCCAGTTCCTTGCCGGCAAGGAGGGAACCCAGGAAGAATTTTTCCATACGTTTAACGCCCTGCATCAAACGAACCGACAGATTGTTGTTACGTCCGACAGGCCGCCGAAGTCAATCCCGTCGCTTGAGGCGAGGATCACCTCTCGGTTCGAGTGGGGCATGATTGCTGACATTGGAAGCCCAGACCTTGAAACAAGGATTGCGATTCTTGAATCGAAGTGTAAGGAAAAATCCTATTCGCTTTCGGACGACATCTTGCGTTTTCTTGCAACAACCATTCAGTCCAATGTCCGCGAGCTCGAGGGTGCCCTCAACCGAATTATTGCGTACCATCAGCTCAATAATTCCGCGCCAACGCTCGATAGCACAAAAGCCCTGCTTGCGTCAGTTGCCTCGCGGTCTCCGCGCGGCGGCCTCACCCCAAAAATCATTCTCAATACCGTTTCATCGTTCTACGACCTATCGCTGGACGATATTGTTGGAGACAGTCGTAAAAAGGGCCTTGTTTTTCCTCGACAGATCGCGATGTTCCTTATGCGAGAAGAACTTAAGTGCTCTTTCCCGAACATCGGCCAAGAGCTTGGCGGGCGCGACCACACAACAGCCATGCATGCGGTCCTAAAGATCAGCAGGGTCCTTGAAAACGACGAGCGGGTTCGCCAGGACGTCAACCTCATCCGCCAACGTCTTTACAACGTGTAAACTATCTGTGGGAAAGCGCGCCCGTTTCTGTTGGAAAGCTGTTGCTTGCGACTCAGGCTTGTGTGGGGACCCGGCGCCTTCTTCCCCAGCCCTCGCAACATAAAAAATATTTATCCCTTGCTTCCCCACTGCCCGCCCCACACCCTATGCACGCGCCCTTTATCAAACGACGCGCCCCTAACCCAAGCAAAATCGGCGCCGCCTCGCCTCGCTCGCCCCTTTCTCCACATTCCCACAACGCTTATTACTATTATCGGTTGAATATATGAAAGTATCTTGTACAAAAGAAAACCTCCTCGCGGGACTCTCCCTTGTAAGTCGTATTGCGAGCAAAAATCTTACGCTCCCAATTTTAGGAAACGTCCTTCTGAAAACCGAGAATGGGGCGCTGTCCCTTTGCGCGACCAATCTTGAGGTTGGGGTCGTCACGCGCGTGCGCGGAAAAATTTCCGAGGACGGCGCAATTACGGTTAATGCGCGCCTTCTCGCCGAGTTTGTCGGCCTTTTAGAAAACGACCGCATTGAGCTTGAAACCGACGGTGCGCAGCTTCGGGTTGTGGGAGAGACGTCAAAAACAACGATTCGCGGCATGTCCGCAGACGATTTTCCGATCATCCCCACAGTACCGAGAGAAAAAGGCGTAAAAATATCGGCAACAAACTTACGAGCAGGGCTTGAGCAGGTTCTTTTCGCCGCAGCGCAGGACGCAACGAGACCGGAAATTAGCGGTACATTCGTGTCGGTAACAGGGAACACAATGACGCTTGCGGCAACCGATAGCTATAGGCTTGCAGAAAGACACCTTTCCATCGAAGGCAGGCCCGCAGAGCTCGTAACGATTATTCCAACGAGGGCGCTATTCGAGCTTGCAAGAACCCTTCCCACAGAAGGCGAGGTCGAGGCATTTATCGGCGATACGCAAGCCCTCTTCGTCTCGGGAAGCGCTGAGTTAACGACGCGGCTGGTCGAGGGAAAGTACCCCGATTATGGTCAAATAATACCGAAGACGACAAGAACAGACGCCCACATAGCAACCGACTCTTTTATTAAGGTCGTAAAAACAGCGAGCCTATTCGTCCGTACCGGCATAAACGACATTTCCATTACTCTTGATCCTGATAGGAAGGCGGTGACCGTGTCTGCAGCAAACGCAGAGCTTGGCGAGCATCAGGGTAGCGTTCCAGCGAAGATACACGGAGACGCAGCGAGCATCGTCTTTAACTACCGGTACCTGCTTGATGGCCTTGCCGCAATGAGCGGCGCCGAAACGGTCTCGCTTGGCGTTTCTGACAGCGCGAGCCCAGGAATTCTGAAGCCCCTCGGTAAAGAGGTCGACTATCTGTATCTGATCATGCCTATTCGGCAGTAACAATGCCAGCGACGCACATAGGGCCCCTGCTCGAAGGAGCCGCGGAAAGGACGGGCGTGGGGACAGAGATTCTCGCGGCTCGCGTACTCCAAGCCGCAAACGAAAAAATCAAACTACTCTTCAAAGAGAGCGTCGAGCGTTACCTGCGAGCAACGGCTTACACAAAGGGAACGCTGGTGTGCGAGAGTCGGTCTTCGTCGGCAAGCGCGGCGCTCCGTCAAAACGAAGCCATATTACTGCAGGGCCTCCGAGAGCAATTTCCTCGCCTTCGCTTTGACCGCGTACAAATTCGGGGCGCTAGAGAAGAGTGAACAACAGGGCGTCTGTTTGAAGAGTTTTACTGCTTACTGTAACCGCTTTAAATACAGCGCGACATGATCCCTGAAGCGATAGAGACTGCCACGTCGCAGAGGCAATCGAGTCGCCACCAACGGCCGCCTCGATAGTACTCGTAGAACCATCGGGGGCGGTTACCTGAAAAGAAGAGCTCGCAATTCCAGAAGGGTCGAATACGAACGCTCGAAGGTCGATCTGGGAGCCAGCCGGAAACGAAGCGTTGTACGGGGGCGATAAGAAGTATATACTCGAAGCCGAAAGGTCGCGTAAGATGTTAATACTGACACTCGCTTCCCCGGTGTTTCCAACGTCGTCTTTAACAACGACGCGAATGGTGTGGTAGCCGTTGGGCACACTCTCGAGATTCACGGTTGCCGTTGTTGCCGCGGCAGACGGTTGGGCAAGGGCGACGCCATCAAGGTAGTAGGCAATCTCAATAATCGGTTTCGGGCTCGGGGTAGTAACGCTCACGCTAACGCTCGTATCGCGGATGGTCGCATTTTGGACGGGAGCAACAATGAGCACTGACGGAGCCTCGGTGCGCAAAGAGCACGACTCCACTGGGGGGCGGCTCTCTACATACCCGTTTTTCTTAGCCCACCGCTGGATCGGGGCATCCCACGAGGAGAACTGCGGGTTTTTTGTTGGATCGGGGGGTGGCGGGCCGGCTGGGTCATTCGGGTCAATGTAGTAGAGGATAGTATGAACGGCCTTGACGGACTTTTCGACGATGAATCCCTGCGGCCACTTATCAAGACAGGAGGCAGGAATTTCCTTACCAGTGATCGCGTCAACCTTGATCGGCGCCTCTCCCTCAAGCCTCCCCTGCAGTATCGGCTTCGTCGTTTTCGACGGAACGGGCTTTTTAAAAGATTCCGCTTTGGTATTAGCCATTGCCTTTCGCATGTAACTGTTCCAGATCGGTGCGGCCACGACCGAGCCGTCCGCCCCGGACCTCATGGGCGAATTGTCGTTATTGCCGACCCAGACGCCGGTGACGATCGCAGGCCCTTTTCCGGTCGCCGACGTATACCCGACAGTCCATGCATCGCGGAATTCCTGAGTTGTGCCCGTCTTTGCCGCAACAGGCCTATCAGGAAGCGTTAACCAGTTGCGCTCTCCGAAGATGAAGCTGCGCGCTTTATTGTCGCTCAGGACGTCTGAAACAGTACGCGCAACGTTCTTATCGAGCACGTTCGTGCTCGAATCCTTGTACTCTTCTAGAAGTTTTCCGTTCTTGTCCTCAACCTTCATGATCGGCGCTGTAGTATGAAGGTCGCCATCGGCAGCAAGCGAACCGAACGCTGCGGTATGCTCGATGAGCTTAACTTCGGCACCCCCAAGCACGAGAGAAAGGCCGAGCCGAGAACGGTCTTCCCACGTCGTGTACCCCATCTTTTGTGCTTGATCGATGACGCGGTCAATGCCAGCAAGGAAAAGTGTTTTCACGGCAGGAATATTGAGCGACCCAGCAAGCGTTTTACGCATCGGAAGCGGTCCGCGCTCCTTTCCGTCGTAGTTGTGCGGAACGTAATCGGGAGCCCCTGACATTTTGAAGTGCGTCGAAAGATCGAAGAGTATCGTTTCCGGCGTAAACCCCCGGCTGAACGCAGTCGCGTACACGATCGGTTTTATAGAAGAGCCCGGTTGCTGTAGAGAAAGAGCGACGTTTACGTTGCCATCGATCGAGGCATCGAAGTAATCTTTCGATCCGACCATTGCGAGCACCTGGCCCGTCTTCGGATCGATTGAAACAAGCGAGGTGTTGGATGCCTTATACTTTTTCTGATTGGTTTCTGCCTGGGCAGCGATCGCGCCCTCCGCAGCAAGCTGTTTGTCGATATCGAGCGTCGTTACCACGCGCAAGCCGCCTTGCTCAACGACGCGTTCCCCGTACTTTTCTGCCAAGAGGTCGCGTACGTAGAAAACGAAGTGAGGGGCGATGATCGTTTCACGCTTTGGTTTGACGTTTTTCAGAACCTCTTCTTTTTTTGCCGTGTCCGCCTGATCTTGCGTTATGTACCCCTGTTTTACCATGATGTCGAGGATGTAGTGCGCCCTGCTGAGCAAACGATCGGCATTGTTGCCGTAGGGGGAGTAGAACGAAGGAGCCTGCGGCAGCGCAGCGAGGATCGCTGCCTCGGCAAGGCTCACGTTTTTTGCCGGCTTGCCGAAGTATGTTTCAGACGCCGCCTCAGCGCCGTACGCGTTCGAGCCGTACGGAATTTCATTGAAGTAGAGCTTCAGAATTTGTTGTTTCGTGAAACGCCTTTCAATTTGATATGCAAGCACCCACTCCTTGATCTTTCGCGTGATCTTCTTTTCGCTGGTGAGTATGGCATTCTTGACGAATTGCTGGGTAATCGTTGAGCCGCCCTGCGTCGATCCGGTCGTCACGTCTCGCCAGATGGCGCGAATGATGCCTACGATCGAAATGCCGCCGTGTTTGTAGAAGTCCTTGTCTTCGATGGCGATAGTCGCATTTACAACGTCTGGGCTTATGTCTTCAAGTCTAACAACGGTGCGCCGCTGATCCCCGTGGATTTCATAGAGGAGGGTTTTGCCGTCGCGTGCGTAAATTCTCGTTGATTGGGCGACGGTCCGATCAGAGATCTTGTCCGGGTCTGGCAGGTCTCTTGAAAACCAGGCGAAGACAACGAAAATTGAAAAAACGAACAACAGCAGAACAATACCCACGAGCGGAAGCCAAAACCGGACGAACCCTCTCTTTTTTCGAGGTTTCTTAAATAGCTTTTTCACAGGACGAAACGCCGCGCCAATGATTGTAGACAAAAAACGTAGTAATCCTGTCAGCGCGGCGGGTGACCGCTGTTGCAGGTCCCGCCACGAGCGCTGGTATTGATTCGCTGGCGGGTTGTGTTCGGTCGGCCGTAAATGAGGAATTGGCATATCGCGAAAACGTGCCCATTACTAGTATTGTCGCGAGCAGTTACAGTAAAAAAACAAAACCTCGTTCGATCCGTGGATCGAACGCACAGTATATACAACGCAGCGTCCTCGATTGAGGCACTCAGTTTCAATCAACCGTACCATAACCACCCGAGTATACCAAAAACATGCTATACTTTCAATGTTTTCTATGGGCAGAACTAATAAAGCACAAATGCCTGAAACAGATCTTCTGCTAAGACGCGGCATTGCTGAGGTAATCGACCGTGAGCGTCTTCAGCGCAGGCTCGACCAGGGAGACCGATTGCGGGTTAAGCTTGGTATTGACCCGACCGGCGCGCAGCTCCACCTCGGACACGCGGTCGTGTTGCGCATCCTCCGCCGGTTCCAGGACCTCGGCCACACCGTCGTTCTGATCGTTGGTGATTTTACCGCGAGCATCGGCGATCCTTCCGGAAAGAACGAGACGCGGCCGCCGCTTACCACTACCCAGATCAGGCAGAACTACAGGACCTACGAGCAGCAAGCACTCAAGATTTTAAGGAAAGACAAAAAACTTCTTGAGGTGCGTTACCAGATGGAATGGTATAAGGATTTCAAACTCGATGCACTCGTCCGTGAGGCATCAAAGCTTTCCGTCGGGTGGCTCCTGTCGCACGAGACGTTCAGGCAGCGCGTAAAGAATGGCCAGCCGCTTGCGTTCCACGAGCTGTTCTACCCGATACTGCAGGCGTACGATTCGATCGTCGTAAAGCCCGATGTCGAGATCGGCGGCCTCGACCAAAAGTTCAACCTTTTGACCGGACGTGAGTTCATGAAGGCGCACGGCGTGCCGCCGCAGGATGTCGTGCTCGCGAAGTACCTTATGGGCACGGATGGCCAGAAGATGGGCAAATCGCTCAATAACTTTATCGCGATCGAGGAAGAACCGTTTGAGATGTTCGGGAAGATCATGTCGCTGCCCGACACGGCACTTCGGGATTACTATGAGCTAGCAACAGACATTCCGGTCGCTGAACTACCAGCGGAATCTATTACTGACAGAGCAGCTCGGGACGCGAAGCTGAGGCTCGCCGGGACCATCGTGGGGATGTACCATGGTGCCAAAGAAGCGAAGCTTTCCTTAAATGCATGGAACAAACAAATCTCTAAAACAGGCGTTAGCTCTGACCTCAGACGTTTTTATCTCGATAGTAAAAACAAGAATTTTGAGGGAAATAACAAATTATACTTACATGAGGTTCTTGTTGTCACAAGAGTTGCACAATCAAAATCTGAAGCCTGTCGATTATTTGAGCAAGGTGCGGTGACGATTAATGGGCGAGCGGAGAAGAACTGGAAGCAATCCGCGGGTGACCTTCCTCACAATACACAACTGGTTGTGGGGAAGAGGAAAATCGTTGTAGAAATCATGCGATTGAATAAGAAAGAATGATACAGCGCGGGCTTAAGCCCGCGCTGTAGGGAATACGTTTCAATATGGGTAGTTTCATAGAATTCAACGATACGCTCCAGATAACGACTGCACAGGGTTTTCCTGTGGAGCTTGAGCTAGAGAAACATCTGAAGAAACCCTTTCATGCGGAAGATTTCAAGGGAAGAGTTTTTGAATTTTACGACAAACCGGACATGCGGATCTATCACCCCGCGCCGACCCGCGTGTTCCTTGTGCACAACATCGACGGGAAATGGCTCTACTGGGGCCACGTCCAGATCATCGAACAGACGATCGACGCGCAGAAGAAGACCACATCAGGAAAGTTCATCATCACGAAGATCTATTCCCCCGAACACCAGCGCGAAATGAGCATCCAGGAAGTGGATGCAGGCAAGTCATTCTTTCAGCCGTAAGACCGAAACGTCGTTATCGTTTCCTCGACGACGGTTTCTTGTTGTCCCCTCGGTAGAACGCCGCAGCGTCCTCGGGCGGGACTGTGTTGACGACCAGGCGGGAACCGAGCTCGAGCCCAGCCCACACGTCGCCCCGCGGCGAAATACGGAAATAGAAGTGCTCGTTTTTGTCGCGGACGACTTGGTGGCCATAGAGGTTATACGAGAGCCCAATGGTCTCGAGGCGCATAAGGAGGCGTTTCAGGTGCGTTGCGAGCGAGTGACGTTCTGCGTTCGTTAGGGTGGACATATTGTCGACGTGGCGCCACGGAATGAGCCACGCCTCATAGTTGTATGACGAGGCATATGGGGCAAAGACGCCGATGTAGTCGTCCTCGGCGATCCAGCGGGGACCCTTCTGTTCTTTGATGAGTAGGTCCTCGTAGTAGCACGTCCCTTTTTGGATCTGGTACGATTCTGCGCGCGTGCGCTTGTCGATGATGTGCGGGGGAATGAACGCGGAGGCGAAGATCTGTGAGTGTGAGTGCGCGATAGATTCGCCCGCCTTTCCGCCATGGTTCTTGAAGGTGAGGATATACTTGATCTTCGGGTCTTTTTGAAGCGCCATGATGCGCTTCCCGAAGACGTCGAGCACGGTTTCGATATGCTCGACCGGAAGGTCGGCGAATTCAACGTTATGGTCCGGTGTATCAATGACGACTTCTTGGTAGCCGTAGGCATCGGGATTGTCCGGACTGACGATGGGAAAAATATTCCTTTTTACCTTCGCCTTCCAGTTGTTCTTGCCACCAATGGTGAGCAACATCTTTTCGTTTTTGAGCTGTTCCGGACAGAAATAGCACGGCCTTGTGGAATCATGCGTAACGACGGTTGTCGTGGGGAAGTCGTGCGGCCGTTTTTTCCGGCCCGGGGCGATGATGACAACGCGGTCGTGGATGAAATCTTGCCTGATCTCGTTGTGGGTCATACGGTTGTTAGGCACCGCTCGTAGAGCGATAGGTATTCGCGTGCCGAGCGCTCCCAGCTAAAGTTCTGTTTCATACATCTTACCATAAGAGCGCGCCACTCGTCTGGTTTTCTATAGAGCGAGATCGCCCTCTCAACGGCGGACCAGAGCGCTTTTGGCGAAAAATCGTCAAAAACGAACCCAAGACCACGCTTATGGTCGCTAACGTCAATTACCGAATCTTTCAGGCCACCCGTGGCACGAACGACCGTCGGCGTCCCGTACCGCATAGCGATCAACTGGACAAGCCCGCACGGTTCAAACTTTGATGGTACGAGAATGCAGTCGCTTCCTGCGTAGATGTGCTGTGCGAACTCGCCGTCAAACCCGATTCTTGCGTAGAACGTTTCGGGGTACTTTTTTACGATGCTTCGTATGCGTTGTTCGATGTCAGGTAGGCCCGTTCCAAGCAGAACGACCCGTGCCTTAGCGCGAGCGAACGCCTTGCAGTTATCTAGGATGAGCTCGATCCCTTTCTGGTCGGCGAGTCTTCCGATAAAACCGAACACAGGATTTCCACGATCGGTCGAAAACCCGCACTGTTCTTCAAGTGCGAGCTTGTTTTCAATCTTCTTTTCAATATGCCGCGCGTTATACTGGACGCGCAGGGCTGGGTCTGTCTCAGGATCGAAGAACTTCTCATCGATGCCGTTCAGAATTCCTGAAATCCTGTCCTTCCGTTCGGCCAGCGTGGTATCGAGCTCTTCCCCGAATTCCGGCGTGAGGATTTCCTTTGCGTATCCGGGGCTTACCGTGTTGATCATGGTCGCGGCAAGAATGCCTTGCTGCAGGGCATTGAAGTCGCCGTGCCGGTCACGATGTTTGGTCAGGGAGCCATTCTCGTCCATGGTGCCTAGAAATGCGGCGACATCGTGCGCGTTCCAAACACCCTGATGTGCGATATTGTGGATCGTAAGAAGCGTGCTAGCATCGTGGTTTCCTGAGGCCTTGAGGAGCGCTGGGACTACGGCGGTATGCCAGTCGTGGCAGTGTATTACATGGGGTTTCCATCCGAGCAGCGGTAGCGCTGATGTAACAGCAGCCGAAAAGAACAGGAATCTGGTCATTTCGGAAAACGGGTTGACATCGCCGTGCTCATTGTAAATTGGCCCACGGCTTAAGTGTTGTATGTTCTCAATGAAGTACACCGGTATATCGGAATGCGGAAGTGTGCCGCGATACACGGTGCAGCGTTCCGTTTTGCTGACGTGGACCTCAACATCGTGGAGAAGTACCTCGAGGGCGGGTGTTTCGGTCAATTTTTCATAGCGCGGAATAATAATACCGACATCGATGCCTAGGTTTTTCAGCTCAATCGGGAGTGCCCCGATCACATCGGCGACGCCCCCAATTTTTGCGTAGGGAGCAACCTCGGATGCGACGAATAGTACTTTCATGCTGGTACTATACCACAGCGTAGTTCGGCGAACCGGCGCAGCAGAAGGCCAACGTACCGCCGCCTGTTCGGATCGTTCGTGCCAAGGTTCGTAAGCGTGATAGCCAGAATATCTAGGGAACCGCGAAGCTCAAATACCGAAACAGCCGAAAGAAAATTCTCTCGTCGTATCCCACGACACCATCGAAGGTATTCTGTAATGAACAGTTTCCGTAGTGCGGTTACGCGCCGCTGTCCTACTTTTCCGTAAAGCATTACGGTCAGGTGTGCGAGAAAATTTCCAACGTCAATCGCGGGATGGCCCGCCCCGCTCATAGTGAAATCAATGAAACCGACCTTCTTCGCGTTCTGTATAATGTTGCTGGCCTGGAAGTCGTTATGGACGATTGCGCGATGGGCGCTCCATATCGGTCGCTCCGCTTGAACGAGCGTTTCGTACGCATTGCGAATTGTATGGCGCCCCGATCGAACGCCCTTCATCGCGCGCGAAGCGTTGCTATGAACGAGCGCCTGCTCACTATTCCAAGAAAGACGTTTGATGCTAGTAACAGGGATCGAGTGAAATGTAGCGAGCGCGCGGGCGATTGGTCGGATCAGTCCGATGAACCTTTGCGAACGTATTGGCACGGCTCGTAGAGATTCCCCTGACAGCTCTTCGTACAGCACATACCCAGGACGCGTAAGGAAGTAGAGCGGCCGAATAGTATCAAAGAATTCGGTTGTATGATGATAGGTCGCCCGCATGATCCGTAGCGTTTCTTTGGACACGTAATTACCACGAACATTTTTTTGTACAAGCCTTCCGTCTGGCAGCATAATAACGAGCCGATAGCGGGTCAGGAAACTCGTTGTTGATAGAGCGTGTGGCTGCGAAATAGTTATGCGCTCCACTTTTTGCGTATCAGGGAAGAATGACGTAAGCTTGTTCTGGAAAAAGCCGTGCATAACAGCGGTATCTGTGAGAGCGATCCGTAGTGTAGAGCGATCCGCTTCTATAAGTGGGGGAGCGACCGGAAATTTATTTTGCGCGAGAAGGTTGGCGGTAGCGTTAAGCGCTCGTCCGGCTACCCGGCGACCAAAGTGCGCATCCGTTGAAAGTTTATACGCAAGGATTTGGAGCAGCCACCACGCATGATGCAAGCCGATTCTTTGTGCAACGCGTGGGCCAAGATTGTGCACGCAACGTTTATACTCTTTGAGGAATACCGCGAAAAGCACCTTTTTTTCTCGTTTGAGGCGGGGCATTTCCCACGCAAGGAAATCCAACTGCGCAAGAAAATTACCGACGTCGCTCAACGGATCGTAAACAACGCTTCTCCCAAAATCGATGAATCCAGTGCATTCATCCCGCCCGCGTAGCACGTTTCCGAGGTTGAGGTCACCATGGATTGAGCGGAGCGTGCGCGAGAAGTTCGATACAATGTACTGCTGGCTCTGTACAGCGGCGCCAAGAATCCGTATCATGTTTTCGGAATAGCGCGGGGCGTACCGGATCACGTCATCCTGGAAGAAAGCCGCTTCAGTAATATTGTCATCGGGGGTCCGTTTTGGACTAACACCAAGCTTTTTTTGGTGGAGTTTTGCTAGCCAGGCGCCCGCGTCTTTAACGAGGACAATGGCCCGTTTATCGTTTGTCCGCAATAGCCGCTCAAGGGTCAAACCAGGGCACTCTTCGTATAAGTTGAGGCACAGCGGCGCAACAACACCGAATGAAACCGGTGAACGAAGGGTACCGAACGCGAACCCGTGCTTTGCAAGGGCGCGCTGTACGCGGTCCGCGACCGTCGCTTCGTTCTGCGTATCACTGCTCGGAACGTTCCCGCGAACCAGCACAGAAGCTGGCCTTCCTGCCGGATCCTTTAGTCCTAGTTCGTACCGAAGTGCGCGCTTAAAGCGGAACGAGCCGACCTCTTTTACTTTCAGCGAGACGATCGTCGTTCCACGGGGGTAGTAACGACGTACAAGCCGCGCAAACACACGTCGCATGTAGCGATGGTTCGTTAATAGATGCGGCTGTGCGCGAACGGTCATTTCGCGGGTGCGTCGTGAGCTTCGTACTGGCGAAGTTCCTTGATACGGTCACGGAGCTGAGCAGCACGCTCAAATTCCTGGCGTCCAGCGACCAGCTTCATCTCTCGTTCAAGGTTCTTTATGATCTTTTCGATTTCCGCCTTTGGTAGCTTCGGGATGCCTTGATCGGACCGCTGTCTGACCTCTTCATCCTCTTGTTTTGAGAGCGTATCAACGGTTCCATCTCGCTGCCAGTCAAACCCTTTGACGATGATATCGAGGTAGAGCTGTTGCGCTTGTGTTCGATCCTTGGCCGTTGCACCAGATGCGAGAATGACGACGTCGCGCAGTTCCATTGCGCCCCGCTCGATCATTTCGAGCGACCACCACGGCTTTGCCGACGCCCACCAGAACTGATCCGAATGGAGCGCGCGGTCAAGGAGCGCGCGGGCCTTGTCATAGTGTAATGAGCCAGGTTTCGAGGCGTGCATCGTGCGAATGGCGAGATCGGTGAGTCGCCACTGCATTTCGTGGATGACATTGCCGTGGTCGTCCCACCGGGCGAATGGCACGTTACGCTCGAGGTCCTTTTCCATGAGCGCCCATGTTGACGGGAGGAGTGGAATCGCGACCGTCTCCGGGAACTCTCTTGAGAGATCGGAGATGAGGGCAGTCTTAATCGCTTTAGATTCGTAGATTTCGAAGAGGAGGTGTTCCATACCGGGGCGATGGTGGCCGAACGTTTCCCCATCCATTGCAGTGAGGAGGTACTCGTGTTTCTTGAGTCGGTCAGCAAGGCTGTCCACGAGGAGGTTGCCGGTTCCGAGTTGTCCTGAGAGAATTTTATAGCTCATTCGGCGCTCGCGGAAGTACAGCTCCAGTTCAGGGGCGCCCTCGAGGACGTACGTCTTGCCATGGTCGATGGTACCGACCGTCCGGCTGAACGACAGTTCGTCCATGATGATCCATTCGAAACCCTCCTTCGCAACGATGCGCGCGAGGTGGTCCGAAACACCCATTTCAGGCGGGAAGAACCCCCGCGGGTTATAGAGATCACCGAAGTACTTACGGAGAGTTTCTGTATTGAGCGTGATTTGCCGAATAATTTCGTCGTCGGGGAGCCTCGGGAGTAACGGGTGGTACTTCGCTGATCCAGTAAGCTCGATCTGTCCGTTTTTAAGAAGCTGTTTTACCAGCTCGATGACATCGAGCGCGCCGTTCTGTTCCCAGAGCTCGACGAGGATCGAGCTGATGTTCATCGTTGTTCTTGAGTGTTTGTGCTCGAGCATGCCGCGGAGTATCGGACGGTACGCCTCGTCGGTTACCCGTTTCACCCAGTACGGCTTTTGGGTCGGGGGTTGATAGAAATGTAGGAAGTTAGCCCATAGCATACGGTTCGTTCCGGTTATAAATCGTGTCTATATGTTACACTTTTCCCGCCGAGGTAGCGAGGAGAGTTTTCTTTTTTTAGGAATCGTACTGCGTGACGCTGAGCGATACCTAGTCGATTCCATCGTTCGGCAGTGTCGGTGATCCGGTCAACGAGGGCCCTCATCCGTTCTGCGATGTTGGGATTATCGTTTAGCTGATCCCCAAGAAGCCTCAGTCGTTGCGCTGCGGCAACAACAATATCAATGTCCCACCACGGTTCGCGTGATGCCCACCAGAACCAGTCACTCGATGATGTCTGATCGAACTGTTTTTGAAGCGATGAGGGCAGGCTGCCTTTTTTCCGGCGCTCTTGTACAAGCGCAAAGACCGTTCCGAACAGCTCCCACTGCAGGCGGTGAAGAGAATTTTTCGGATGTTTCCAGAGCGCGAAAGGGACGCCCATCTTCATGTCGGCGCTCGTGCTGGACCAACTAGCAGAGCGCACCGAGACACGGTCAGGCCCCGGGAGAAGCTGCAGCAGCTCCGATATTGTTACGGTCTCGACGTGAGGCTCATGGACAAGGCGCTGCCATACGCGCTTTGCTGCGTGTCGGTGGTGGCCGAGGTTTTCTCCGTCCATAGCAGTGATGAGCACGTCGCGTTGGTTGTTCCAGCGCTGCACTGTATCTAGGAAACGATTTGTTTGTGACAACTTGATCTCGAATGCGAGGTAGTCGCTGATATACCGATTGCGGAAAACCGCGGTAAGGTTCGTATTTTTTATCGTGTATTTTCTTGTGTAGTCAACGTATCCTGGATGGCTAATCCCATCGAGCACGATCCATGAGTACCCAAGTCGGGAAAGAATCGTTCCGAGTCTCGGACCGTACGCCATCTCTGGCGGGAAGAAGCCGCGGGGATGGTACAAGGCGCCGAACGCCCTTCGGTTCGTTGAGTGGTTGAGTCGTACCTGACGTACGATCTCATGCTCCGGAAGCAGGGGGAGGATCGCGTGGTACATAGCCGAGTCTACAACCTCGATCTGTCCGCGCCGTAGGAGCGTGCGGATACCTTTAATGATGTCTTGGTGCTGTGATCCGGCGGTAAGCTGTTCGGTCAGCGAGCCGCTGATGTTCAATGTGATCCGTATATGCTCGTGGGCGAGCAAGAACTGAATCAATGGACGGTAACTTTCCCTCGCAACTTTTTGGATAATCGCGCGCGGCCAGTGTGGCGGCTGATAAATATGGAAAAAGTTAGCCCAGCGCATTGTTACTGATCCCTTGTTTTGTGCGTTCTAAGTGCGCGACGGTAGAGCTCAACGTACTTTTCTGCGGGAATGTCCCATGAGTACGACTCCTGCATCGCCTGCCAGGTGAGACGCTCCCAGACCTTCGGATAATTGAACGTTTCCAGTGCGCGGACAATGGCGATGAGAAGGTCTTCCGGCGTGTACTTTGAGAACACGAACCCAGTTCCAATCTCGGTACGCGGATTAAAGTCTTTTATAGTATCAGAGAGGCCGCCCGTCTCGTGTACGATAGGTATTGAGCCGTAACGGAGACTGATGAGCTGGGAAACGCCGCACGGCTCGAATCGACTCGGCATGAGGAACATATCAGAGCCGGCGTAGATCCGAGACGCCTGCTGTTCGTTCTCTTTACTCATCGGGATTTCAAGGTACCCGATGCGTTCGGGCGACTGTTTCGCCGCTTTTCGGAACGTCCGCATATAGTCGCGCTCGCCCGTGCCGAGAATCACCATCTGGAGCCTAAGACGCATCAGGATCGGTAGAATCGCCTGGAGAAGGTTGAATCCCTTATGCTCCGTAAGGCGATGGACAAGTCCGATGAGCGGAATATCGGTATCCTGCTCAAGCCCGACCATTTTTTGAAGCTCGTGTTTGTTCTTTAGTTTCTTGTCGAGAGAGTTCCAGTCGTATCGGCGCCAGATGATGGGGTCGAACTGCGGATTGAAGACGGCGTAGTCAATGCCATTGACAATGCCATACACGTCGTTTTCCCTTCGTTTCAAGAGGCGGTCGAGTCCCTGACCATACTCCGGAGTGAGTATTTCCTTGGCATGTCGGACGCTCACCGTGTTGATGGCGTCGGCGTGCATGATCCCGCGTCGCGTGAAGTTCATCCAGTGGATTTTCCCGGGATCGCTCGGAAGCATGCAACGACCATCGTCGACCCGGTCTTCCCTGACGTTCCACCAGTTACCTTGCATTTGGTAGATGATGTTATGGATGGTAAAGACCGTGGCTGTATTCTTAAAGTACTCTCTAAAGTGTTCGTCAGCCCTGATGAGGTTCGGGATAAACCCTGTATGCCAGTCATGACAGTGGATGATGTCTGGATGTTCACCGCGCATTTCTATGAGGCGGAGAACAGCATGATCGAAGACATAGAAGCGAAGCGCGTCGTTCTCATGTCCATACATGTGCGTTTGGTACCTGCCGTACAGTTCTTCGTTCATAGTGAAGAATACGTCGAGCTTATCGCGCAGGGCGAGCCGTTTGTACCGGATTGTATACGTTTTTTCATTGACCGCGACGGAGCTCTCCCCAGCGTCCTCGAGCTTCAAGTTCTGGTTCTTCATAAATCCGTAGAAAGGCGTTACGATCGATACGTTGTGGCCAAAGCGTGCTACGTGTTTCGGGAGTGCGGCTGTTACGTCACCAAGTCCGCCGCTCTTAGAGAATGGCGCGACCTCGGATGCGGCATTGTAGATTCGTAGCGGTTTCATCGGGTCTCTAGTAATTGTAGCTCTTCGGCAGCCAGGACGAACAGGGCGTGGCTCCAGACGAGCGGCGTGATGCCAACGCGGAAATCAGGGAATATTTGTTCCGGTATAAACCGATCGACGTGGTCAACGACCCACGAAAAATAGGCGAGCGCACGCTCGCGTTGTCTTATTCGATTGAGAACGATCGCAAGCCAGCAGTTGAGTACCGGCCATGCGCCTCCCCCTTCCCAGGCAGTTCCTTCAGAATCAAAGTAGTCGAACTGGAAGCGATGTACACCGCCATCAACAACAAGTATGTGCTCGATCGTGTCAATCGTTGAGCGCATTTTTTGGTCGGTCGGCAGCACAGCCTCAAACGGCCATACGAGACCGAGGATCGATGCGTCAACGTTGAGATCGTCGATTTTTCCGTGGTTTCGAAGGAAGTACCCACGCGTGCTGTCGTATGCCTCGTTGACTTTTTTTTGCATCTGCGTCGCTACCTGCTTCCACTGTTTATGAGGGAACAGGTCGTTCGCGAGCATCAGACCACGGCCACAGGCCGCAAGAGAGTAGGTGAAGTTATTTTCGATTCGGGAAGAGGTTTGGCGGAACCCGTCTTCCCAGATATCAACGGTATTCGGAAGAAAAAACGTCTTATTCCATGCAACGCATAAGCCTTCGCACGTAAGTTCTATGAGATTACGGTAGGGAAGCGCGCGCTCTGTTTTGCCACTAGTAAAGCGGTGGATCGCCCAGAGCACGGTCCCCATTTGATCGGGCTGGAACATTCGGCCCATACTGCCGATGCGCCCGTTCGTCGAATAGTTGGAAAAGAGCAACTTGTCTTTATGGAAGTCCTCGGGCTTGACCTCGAGCCATCGGAAGAACTTGTCCGCAGCGGGTATTCCTAGCGTCTCGGCTGCCATCGCAGTAAAGCAGGCGTCCCGCGGCCACACGTAGCGGTAGTTCGCGGCTTCTCGCGGGTAGTACGGTTTATCCGTATTTGCAGCGACAATGGCGCCGTTATCGAGAACGGCGTCGCGGATCACCTCGCGCGAGGTCTCTAGTAGACGAGAGATTTTTTTCTGGCTTCTTTTCATACGTTCATTGCCGTTCCGCAGACAGCGATCGCAATGGCATCCGCAGCATCGTCGGGGCGCGGTATGGTTCGGAGCCTAAAGAGCGCCTTTACCATACGTTGTATCTGTGCTTTGTCCGCGTTCCCGTAACCCGTTATGGATTGTTTCACGACCGAAGGGGTGAACTCGGCGACCGGAATGCCATATTCCTCTGCAGTGAGCAGTATAACGCCACGCGCCTCCCCAACCACCATCGCAGTAGATGCATTTTTTGCAAAAAAGACCTTTTCGATCGCGATACGGTCAGGCTTGCACCGTTTGATGATCAGGGACAGCTCCTTTTGTATTCGGCACAACCTTGCTCCGACGGCCTTACCTTTTTGCGTTTCTATGACGCCGTACGTAGTAAGCGACAGCGAGCCCGACGAAATAGCTACGACCCCGTAACCGACGCGCGCGATGCCCGGATCGATACCGAGGACAGTGAGGTTAGAGTTCGGCATTTGATGAAACGTTGGTGACGTCCTGTAATTCTTCGAGGGCGAGTAGCAGCTCTTGGGTTTTCGTACGATCCTGTTCGTTTGGGATGACCGTTGTCGTCGGCACAAGGACGATTTCGGCCGTTGCAACGGAAGCGCCGATACCGGCGATCGCCTCGCGTACTTTCATGAGCGTGTTCGGATCGGTGTAGATAGCAAGCGTTCCGTTGATCTCATCAAAGTCAAGCGCTCCGGCGTCGATCGCAGAAAGCTCGATTGCATCTCGGTTGTTACTTGGAACCTCGAGGAAGCCACGGCGCTCGAACATCCAGAGCACGCTGTTGGTATTGGCAAGCGTGCCGCCGTACTTGCTGAAAGTCGAGCGAAGCTCACTAGTTGTCCGGTTCCGGTTGTCCGTTAGCGCTTCGACGACAACTGCAATGCCCCCGGGGCCGTACCCTTCGTAGGTGATCGCCTCGATCGGCCGATCGTTCGCCTCGCCGATGCCGCGCTTAATCGCGCGATCGACATTATCCTTCGGCATGTTCGCTTCACGCGCTTTTTCGATCGCGAGACGCAGCCTAAAATTCATTGACGGATCCTTGCCGCCTTCACGCGCGGCGATAGTGATGGCGTTAGCGAGTTTTGTAAATGCCGCACCCTTCTTAGTGTCGGCAGCGCCCTTCTGTCGTTTTATTTGCGCCCACTTTGAGTGTCCGGACATACAGATCTCCTGTATCAATGCACGCAATAACCGCATCAAGAAAGAAACCCCCAGTGGTTTTGATTCTATCATTTTTTCGCCACTTGGTCAATCAATGCGAACGATAAAAAAAGTCGTCCTTGCATTTATAAAGCAGTTTGCTAGAGTACCAACGTTATTCATAGTCGATGTCGCATGTCGTCATTACTTGATCGTATTGCACTGTATCGTTCAACGCCTCGCGCGCTTACCCTTGCGTCCCTTGAGCGTTTCGGTGAACAGTGTTCTCGCGGCTATCGCGGTGGACGCGCCGTTGGTTTTCCAAGCGCGTACGGTTCTGTAAACAGTATCGTTGTGTGCGGGATGGGCGGATCAGCGCTCGGGACAGACGTCATAAAGAGCGTATTTTTCAGTTCTCTTCCTGTCCCCCTGACCATCGTCAATGGGTACCATATTCCGCATTCCGTCAATAAAAAGACCCTTGTGGTGCTCTCAAGCTACTCTGGTAACACCGAGGAAGTGATGAGCGCTGCAGCCGAAGCGAAGCGGACAGGCGCCCGAATAACCGGACTGACGGCAGGGGGCAAGCTTGCGGCGTTCTTCAGGCGGCATCGTCTGCCGTGGTACCAGATCGACGGCAAAGCAAACCCGTCCGGGCAGCCGCGCATGGGTTTGGGATATAGCGTCATGGGGCAGGTAGGGCTTTTCTCACGCATGAAGCTCCTCCGTGTTTCCGGGACCGATATTCGTCGATGCATCGCGCATATTGGCACCCGAGCTACGAAGCTCGGACCGATGATCGTTACCGATCAGAACGAAGCAAAATCGCTAGCTGGTTCACTTTTCGGAAGGTTTCCGATACTTATCGGCGCGGAGCACCTTGTCGGGAGCATGCACGTATTCGCGAACCAGCTCAACGAGACAGCAAAGGTGTTTGCAACGTACTTTCCTCTGCCGGAACTGAACCACCACCTCCTCGAAGGCCTCCGCTTTCCCCGCGAGATCAGATCAGGAACGATCGTTTGCGCTCGATCGTCGCTGTATGACGCCGCCGTTACGAAGAGGCTCCGCATCACGGCAGATATCGCCCTCCGAAAGGGGTTACGTTCGGTCTCGTTCTCCGCGACCGGCCAGGATCCTCTCTCGCAGGCGCTGGATAGCCTGGTTCTTTCCGGGTATACAAGCTTTTACCTTTCAGTGCTGAACCGCGTAAACCCCCTCGAAATCAGCGCCGTTGATGAGTTCAAGAAGCGCCTCGCGCGGTAACATCTAGGAAACGTCGTGTTCCCGTCGTCCATGCTTGGATAGGAACGCGGCGTTTCTTGGCTATCTGTAGCAGTTGGCAGTATACTTGTAGTATGTCCCACGTTCGTCCATTTCGAGCTCAACTGATGCTGTGGTACCGCGAGCATCGCGGTTGGCTCGGATACCTTACGATATTCACGCTCGCCTTCCTGCTGTTCGCGTACTTTCAGTACGTGCCGATCTTTGCCGACCCGGATTCCTTCTACCACGCAAAGATGGCCGTGCTCATACGCGACGGTCAGTTCAGCGCGTACTTTTTTGCGCTGCCGTTCACTACGCTTGCTCACTGCTTTGCGGACCAGCACTTTCTCTACCATTTTCTTCTGGTTCCGTTCGTTTCCCTTACCGATCCGCTGATCGGACTTAAGCTCGCGACCATTATGTTCGGCGCATTGCTTGCGCTGACGTTCTATTGGTTCATGCGGCGGTGGAGCGTTCCGTGGGCGTTTGCGACGACCATCGTCTTGCTCCTCATTAACCCGTTTACGTTCAGGATGAACCTTGCGAAAGCGCCGAGTCTGTCCCTGACGCTCCTCCTGCTCGGAATCGCCGCTGCATTCTCGTACCGACCGTGGCTCCTTGCCGCGCTGTCGTTCTCGTACGTATGGTTTTACGGGGGCTTTCCGCTTCTCGTTGTAAGCGTACTACTGTTCGCGACCGTAAGCGCTGTACACCGACGCATCGTACGGAAAGAAGACTCAAATACGCTCGTACACAGGATTCGTGCGCTCTTAGGAAGGGCGTTCAGGCACGACCGAATAAAGCGTTTGAACCTTCGATTGGCGATCGCAGTAGTTGCAGGGACCGGGATAGGGCTTGTTGCGAACCCGTTTTTCTCCTCGAACATCCGCTACTACTTTGATCAGCTTATAAGGATCGGCGCTCTAAACTATCAAAAAACGATCGGTGTCGGAGGAGAGTGGTATCCGTATAAGTTCATCGACCTGGTCGCGAACACCGTGCTCGCGTCGATCCCGCTTCTCGTAGCGCTTGTTCTGTTCTTTATATACCTTCGAAAGCAGTCGACCCGCTCAATCACGCTTTTCTTTCTGTGGCTCTTCTTCTTCCTGCTGACCCTTAAGTCGCGGAGGTACGTCGAGTACTACGTTCCATTTACGCTTCTGTTTTCCGCGTTTTCGTTAAAAGACTCGCTTGAAGGAATTCGGTGGCGCGCGTTCTTCCGTTACCTGTGGCGAAGAATATTCAAGAACTTCTGGGCGCGCATCGGCGTCGTAGCGGTCATTACGTACTGCGCGATCATGGTTCCAACGATCGTTGTAAGAGATTTCGTGAGCGAACGTAAGGACCTTGCAAACGGTTTCGGGCTCCATCTGTACGAACAAGAGTCGCGGTGGATCAAGGACCACGGCACACCGGGCGCTGTTGTGTTCCACAGCGACTGGGACGACTTTCCGATGCTGTTCTACTTTAACAGCGAGAGCAGGTACATAGCGGGGTTAGACCCGACATTTCTCTATCTGCAGGATCACGCCCGGTACTACCAGTGGGCGAACGTCACGCTCGGAAAAGAGCAGGGCGACATCCATGCAATCGTGCGCGGCTCGTTCAATGCCGATTTTGTGATCGTTGCGCACGACCATCCGGCTATGGAGCTGCTCATTCAATCTGATCAGCGTTTCGTCCTTGCCTTTCACGGACCCGACGCGAACGTATACACGGTGCAGTAGCGCCACGTGTACCGGAGGGACCACAGGAGCGTGCAATGATGATTCGAAACACTAAATGCAGTATATGGTAGGAATCGACGCCGTTTTACTGTTCATTTTCGTCCTGAAGTTCATACCGCTGTTCTACGCAAGGGCATCGGTCTACCTCTTCACGCTCAATGAACACTTTCTTGTTTTTTCGTTCATACCCCTCGTTCTCCTCGCTGCGTACCTTACGGTTAGTTTCATGCGGCAATGGAAGCATGTGACATTCGCAAAGACCCTGATCATCGGGTTCCTCGGGGTCTTTTTGATCGGTTCTCTCCTCGGGCTTCAGGTGATTGCCCGGAACTTAAGCTATCCTTACCTGTACCTGCATGATGGAGCAGTACAGACGGAAGACGCAATACATGCACTCCAGAAGGGCAATAACCCTTATGGATTCAACTACTCAAACGGTCCCTTTGGCGCATTTCCTGACGCGTTCTCTCAGGCGACGCGGGAGAATCCGGCATGGAAGCACTACGTATACCCTCCGCTCCAGCTCGTCATAGGTGCGCCCCTCGACTGGCTAAGCCGCGCGACGGTTGGCTTTTTTGATATCCGCTTTCTCTACCTCGCATCATTTTTGCTGCTGATCGTTTCGACGATTTTCCTTGTAAAGGATTCTAAAAAAGTTCCGATACTGCTTATCCTGCTACTGTTTAATCCCTACTTCATCCAATTTTTCATTGCGGGGTTTAATGATGTGTTCTTTCTGGCGTGGATAGCGTTAGCCGCTGTTTTATTACAACGGAAGAGGATGATTGCCGCAGCCATCGTTTTTGGGCTTGCGTTCGCGAGCAAGCAGCCCGCCCTTTTTATCGCGCCCTTCTTTCTTACGTACGTCTTTGTTGCGTCGGACACAAAAGAGAGAGTGCGAAAAACGATAACCGCGGCGCTCGTATCGGCAGCTGTCTCTGTCCTCATTGTCGGTCCATTTTTTATCTGGTCGCCGTCGCGTTTTATCGACGATACGCTCCGGTATGCAACAGGGAGCGCGCCGCAGAGCTACCCGATATCTGGATTTGGCGCAAGCAGTCTCATGCTGTCGGCAGGATGGATCCGTTCGATGTGGAGCGCGTATCCTTTCTGGGCATGGCAGATCGCGATCGGCATCCCGGCACTTGTTTTTCTGATGAGGTGGCAGAAGCGCTCGAATTCTATTGCTCGAATGCTCGCTGCGTACAGCGCATTCACTTTTGTGATGCTCTTTTTCTCGCGGTACTTCAACGACAGCCACCTTGCGATGATCTCCGTTGTGCTCATTCTTTCGTTTGCAGCGTCTGCGTCCAATGATGTCCCGTATGGCTGATGCGGTGCAATACATCAGAGAATCATTTCGGGAGATATGGCGCTGGTTAATCAAGCTTTCGCTTCGGACGTGGCTCATAATCTTTTTGGGCCCGATGTTCGCACTGCTCGCTTCATGGCAGCTGCAGCTTTCGTTTAGCGGGACTGCCATAATACAGCTTCCCATCGTGATCATTGTCAGTATCTGCATGTACGAAGACCTACGGAAACGGATACTGCCCATGCAGTGGCCAGCGGTTGCGATCGGTGCCTTCGTCGTGCTTCTTGTTTTTTGTAGCATTGCCTTGGTACCGAAAACCGAACTTCATGACGAATTGCTCCTCACCGAATCAGCGCTTCAGAAAATGTTCAAAGCGCAGAATCCTTACGCAGCCGATTACCGCGGATCACTCGTTGATGAATGGGTCGGACAGAGCACAAAGACGAGCTACGTAAATGGCGTGTACCCCGGCTGGGACCACTACGTTTACCTGCCGGGTTTTTTCGTTGTCAGCGCCCCTTTCTACGTCGTAGTAAAACCCTTGTTCGGTTGGTATGACCAGCGGATCGTATACGGCGTTACGTTTGCGCTGCTCCTCATAGTGCTCTGGGCATCGCTCGCGCATTCACCGCGCCGGGTCGAGCTCTTTACCGCGTTTTCATTGAGCCCGTTCTTGATCAGTGTTCTTTATGGATTTAACGACATTTTGTCTATATTCTTACTCGCGCTCACCGCTTTACTCTTGGTAAAAAAGAAAGTAGTTTTTGCTGCTATTGTGTATGGTCTTGCGCTTGCGACGAAACAAACAGCCTGGATCACCGCCCTGTTCTTCGTTCCGATTTTTATTGCAACGGTAAAGGCAAGCGCGCGCTCCGTTACTTCGGTGTTTTTAATCTTGCTCGCTTCGACGGCAGCGATCATAGTGCCGTTCTTTCTCTGGTCACCATCAGGCTTTTTTGACGATACGGTACGCTTCTTCCTCGGTTCGACGGCCTACCCGATTTCCGGAGAGGGGATCGGGAGATTCCTCTTGAACGCAGGCATTGTCACGGGCAGCCAGTCATTCCCATTCTGGGTTTTCCAGATCGCGGTGACGCTGCCGCTTGCCGTGGTACTGTGCATCGCTTTGATAAAGCGACCGACGGTCAGCCGGTCGTTCTTTGCTGCGACAGCGACACTCGCATGCTACTGGTTCTTTTCGCGCTACTTTCTCGCGGCGCACGTCAATGTTATCATTCTACTACTGATGATCGGCTTGATCATTACCGAAGTTGAGCATAACAAAGGAACGACATGAACCACCGTATTTCAATACTGCTTCCGACCTACAACGAGGCTGACAATCTTCCTGAGATCGTTAAACGGCTCTCGGCGATAAATCCCGAGTATGAGATCGTTGTCGTCGATGACGGATCGCCGGACGGCACAGGGCAGATCGCAGAACGACTGACCTCGCAGTACAGGGTTACATTGCTGCAGCGCGGTACGAAGCTTGGATTAGCGTCAGCAGTCATCGATGGCATTGTAAAGCGAGCGACCGGGGACATCGTAGTGATCATGGACGCCGACCTGTCTCACGATGAGAGCATCATCCCCCAGTTGGTCGCGAACATCGAAGCGGGAAGCGAGGTTGCAATCGGCTCACGCTTCGCATCAGGAGGGTCGACCGAGGATGCACTTTTGCGCCGGATATTCAGCTGGTGTGCGAAACAGGTTGCCCGCATCGTGCTCGGCGTTCGCGTTCAGGATCCGATGAGCGGTTATTTCGCGATGAGGCGCGAAACGTTCGTCTCGATTTCGCACCGATTGAAACCGCGCGGATTCAAGATTCTGCTCGAAGTCCTCGTTCGGTTGCGTCCGACGCACGTCGCAGAGGTCGGCTTTCGTTTCCGTGGCCGCACGAAGGGGGAAAGTAAGCTTACCTCAAAGATTGCCAGCGAGTACTTCCGGATGATATGGGATCTATGGCAAAGCAGCAGGTAGCATCATCGCGCAACAGAGAGGCGCGCGAGTGGTTGTTCCCCGTAGTTGGCGCTGCCATACTTTTTTTCGTCTGGCTTCTCGGTTCTGGAAAGGAACTGTGGTACTCGGAGCGGTTCGTACAGGTGCTCGGAGATCAGTCCTGGGGCACCATGTTTTCTTTGTTCCGTTATGAAAATAACCCCCCGCTGTTCTTTATTGTCGCCCGCATCTGGGAATCGCTCGTTGGGCACGGTGAGGCCGCGGCACGAACGCTCCCGTTTCTTTTTCTTATTGCCTCACTTTTTGCGTTGTGGTACGGAACAACGCGGATCGTCGGAAAGAACGTAGCTCGCTACGCAGTGATAATTACATGCGTCTCGGGCATGCTGATCCAGCAGGCAACGGAGTACCGGATGTATACGATGCTCCTGTTTTTTTCGGCACTCGCAATCCAGTTCGCATGGATGTACGGAAAAAGCGGAGAAAACCGGTATTTAGCGGCGCTGACTATCGTTCATGTTTTCGGATTCTTAACGCACTACACCTACCTTGCTTTAGCGTTTTTTTTAACGCTGTGGCTGCTCTCGTTTAAAACGCATCATAGGAAGCAGATTGTGATACACGGAGCGCTGGCCGTTGCTTTGTGGATGCCCTGGATCGTATACGCGTTCGGTCCGCTCGCTACGCACCCCTCCACCACGCTCGGCATACAGCAGCAATCCGCAACGCCGTGGGAACTGCTGTTGTTACCGTTCCGTACTATTGTGCCGCCAATTTTTGGAGAATCGTTGCCTATCTTCGCTGTGCGATCGGTCGTATGCGGGGTCATCATTGGCGCGCTTGGCGCCGTGTATGGTCAATGGAAACGTCAGACAAAGCAATCTGATTTCCGTCGCCTTGTGCTTTTTCTTCTGTCCGGAGTGTTGTTTGGGATCGTGTGTTGCTCGCTTGTTCGCCTTACGCTACCGAGGTACGCTACCGCATTCGTTCCGTTCATCATCATGCTAATTGCTAGTGGTCTATCAGAAATTACAAAGCATCGCTTCCTCGGTACCGCACTCACGGGAACCATCATCCTCGGTTCGCTGTTTTGCGCAGTTCTTCAGGCACGCATGCCGTACGCAACCTATCGTGAGGCATTAAAAATTGTATCAGATAGCGAGCGCAATAGTGATCGTCTCCTCGTGTATCCATTCAATGACGAAATAGCCGTTCAGCCGTACTACACCGGCTCGCTCACCGTATCCGGCTACTTCCCACTACAGGCTCAAAATACGACGACACTTATAGACAACATAAGGTACAATTTTCGGAACACACTCAGCGAGACAACGGTCAATTCGCTCTCGGGCTACGTCGGCGGCGCTCCGCGCGTTTGGTTCTTGTATGACGTGCCGATAGCGGATGGGTACTTCCGCGCAAATCTCATTGACCAGTGGTTTACGTTTCGCGGTTATTCGAAGACAGAGTATCGCGATGCCTTCCACAACGTCCCGCCTCTCCTTGTACGGTACGAACGTCAATGAATATTAAGTTGTCAGAGACGGGCACAACAATGCAGCGTGGAATTCGGGAGGTATTAGTAACAGCATTCGTGGCAATCGGAGTATTTGGGATTATCATGAGGTTTATTTCCCTTAACTTTGGGTTTTCCTTTGACGAGGCGTATGTGGCGCTTATCTCAAAATTGTCATGGGCGAAGTTACTGGCCGTAGTTCGGGCTGAAGGTTCTCATCCGCCGCTGTACTACGGTATAGTAAAAGTTTGGACTCAACTTTTTGGATCCGGCGATGCGTCGCTGAGGATGTTCTCGGTATTGTGCGGAGGCGCAGCAGTGCTTGCAATGTACTACGTGGCGAAGAGCTGGTGGGGCCACAGAACATCGGTCGTTGCTTTCGCAATCGCAGGATCTTCGGCAGCACTACTGATCATGTCGCGAGAGGCGCGGATGTATTCGCTTCTGTCGTTATTGCTTGTACTACTGATCAGTACGTTTTGGAATTGGTTTACGAGACAGACCGTCGCAGGGTTTGTGGCGTATGCCACTGTGGCATCGCTCGCCCTCATGACGCACATCACGGCGCTCACGGTCATTGTAGCCCAATGCGTTATCATTATGATGTATCGCAGACCGCTAAAAAGGATTGTCAGGGATTTGGCGGTAGTAGCGGCTGCGCCTCTCTTTGTCTTTTTTCCATGGTTTCTCTATGTGGCGTCGTACCGTTTCGCACATTCTTTGGGGTATCCTGTGTGGAATTTTGACATCAACAGCCCACTTCACGGAATGTTTGAAGTTGTCCGTGATTTCGTGGCCTTTCACCATGGGACCAATCTCTTTTTTCCCGGCCTGATCCCGGTGTTCCTATATTCAAGAGTTCTGTTTGTAGTAATTTCGGCAGCCGCATTGGGTATGGTGTTGTGGCGCATGATCAATACCGCGCGCGGTGCCTTATCAGACCGCCAACATCAACGTACGGTGTACCTGATGGTTGTTCTGGTCACGTCTCTTTCCGCGGCATGTTTTATCCGTCCGATGCCGAAATATTTCCTTCCTGGCTGCATCGCCTTCATTCTACTCTTAGCAAACGGTATCGGGATCTGGTGGAAAAAGTCAGCGGTGTTTGCGGCGCTTACTGCCAGCGTCGTTTTTGTATATACAGGCACGCAGCTTCCTGCGCTCGTTCGTGGTGAACCACTGCCCTGGCAGTCTGTCGCGCCATACCTAGATCAGAACGTCCAGTCGAGTGATCTCATTCTCGTGCACCAATGGCCTGACGAACTGACGTTACGGCGACATGCCCGCACTGCGCTTACTATCCGTGGCGTGCTTCCCATTGAAATACCGAAACAGTATAGTTACGAGATGACGCTTGCACGATACAATCCTGCACAGGTCATTACGCCGGAAAATCTCGGGCCGTGGATGACCGCGGTGACAGCGAACCGCACGAGAATCTGGTTTGTGTATGCCAATGACGAACACTTTTTCCGTGGTGAGTTGATCGTGCAGTGGTTTAACGAGCACGGTTGGGCTATTACCGAAGAACCCACGCTTCCACATACACCGGATGGAATGGTAGCGCTTTATGAGCGGGCCATGAACGAGTAGAATGTATGAATTCCCTTGAAGTTCGATGGGTGTGGAAAATCACGCTGCTCGCAATTGTGCTCGCGAACCTACCATTTGCCATTGCGGCGGTTGCCGCGCCGCACGGCACCGTCTACACCGGGATCAGCTCGGTCGCGCCGGGCGATCTGAACGTTTACCTCTCATACCTCGAGCAGGTGCGTCAGGGACACTTCATACTTCGGGACCTCTTTACTGCCGAACCGCAGCCAGCAACGCTCATCAATCCGTTCTGGCTCACGCTCGGCCTTCTCGGGTCGGTCCTCAGGCTCGCGCCGCTGGCAACATACATCATGAGCAGGATCATCCTCGGTGGCGCACTGCTTTTCTTAATATACCGATTTGCGGCGTACTTTTTTGATGACGTGCTCCGCAGACGCGCCGCATTCCTGCTTGCAGTGTTTGCAAGCGGAATCGGGGCATGGGTAGAGCCGGTTCTCAGAGCGGTGAACAGTAGCCCCGACGCAGCAATGCCCATGGACCTCTGGGTGAGCGAGGCGTTCACGTTCCTTTCGCTTCGCCACTCGCCACACTTCATAATGGTCACAATACTGATCATTGCGACGGCGTGGCTCATGATACGTTCAGCCGAACGCTCGTCCATGAAGGATGCGGTGTTCGCCGGGCTGTGCATGCTCGCGCTGTACTCCTTCCATCCGTTCCACGTGGTCTCGTTCGCGTACATCACTGTAGGAACGCTCATCACGCTGTTCATCATACGGCGTCACGATTTCGTTCGGGACCTCGGTCGGTACAGCGTAATGTGGTTCATTGCGTCACCCGCGATCATGTACCACGTACTCTTGATAGTGTACGATCCGTTCGCAAAGGGCCGCTCCCTACAGAACATTCTTGTCACAACGCAACCACTTCTGACGCTAGCAAGCTACGGCTTGCTTTTTGTCGGTGCAGTAGTGGGAGCGACCATACTCTTTCGTACAAAAACGATCAGACATCGCATGCTCGTTGTTTGGGCGATGGCACACATGGCCGCGATCTATGCACCCGTGTTCTTTAACCGCAGGGTAACGCACGGACTGAACATTGCGCTCGCGATGTGCGCTGCGGCTGCGGTTCCGTTCGTCATCAGCAAAATTCGGACGCTGTCGCTTCGGGAGAGCATCAGAACGCCCCTGTTCGCCGTTATCGCGTTTTTGGCCCTTGGGATATCGAACGTTTGGGTACAGGCGCAGGACCTTTCGTTCTTCCTCCGCGAGGGAAGAACGACGCCATCATTCTTTTATATGGGGAACGATTACCGCGGCGCGTTCACGTGGCTCGAGCGCAACGGTAATGACTCGACCGTCGTTTTAAGCGGCACGATCATCGGTAACTTCGTTCCGGGGCGTAGCGGTCGGCGTGTAGTCGTGGGCCACAACGTTGAGACCGTTGATATACAACAGAAGCTCCCAGAGGTTCGGAAGTTCTTTACACCAGCAACGGACGATTCATGGCGACAGGCGTACCTCGCGCGTAACAACGTGACGCACGTTCTTCTCGGACCGCGAGAACGGGCGCTCGGTTACTCCAATACCGAAAAAGCGCCGTACCTCATATCAGTCTATAGCTATAGCCTAGTGACGCTGTACAGCGTTTCACTTTAAAAACGAGACCGTTCCGAGACCGATCGGCTCTCCAAGCGTTGTCGGATTTTGGTACTTAATTACCAGCGACCTGACTCCATTGAGCGATACCTCGCCTTTTGAGCGGTAGACAAGGATCGAGACCTCAAGCCCGTTTTTGTTGAGGAAATCGGGTATGAGAAGGCGGTAATTGCTCGTAACGGTTTTGCCTATTGTCCAATCCGAGGGAGGGAACAGTCCGCCTCCGAGCGGCAGAACGACAGAGTGTTTAACGCGCCCTCTTTCAAGGTACTGCACCCGGATATTCTCGATGTCGTTGCTTTCGTCCGTTTTAGTAAAAGAAAGGCTTACGGGAAGTACGGCATAGGAATGCCTGTTCATCAATTGAGTTGTTGCTGCGAGAACGTTCGTAGGCGTTGACCAACCGATGAACGACAGGTTATCGTGCTGCGAGGGCGTACCATTAAGTGACATCGGAGGTTCTGTCGAATAGAGCGGAGCACTGATAGTTGATTTTCCTTTTTCGAACAATGCAAATCGGTCGACGTATGCGGTTAGGATAAACCCTCGCTCCTTTAGTAGCGTTCTGATACGCGAGTATCCGTTGCGATTGTCTTTGTCGTTCAGCTTATAGAGGAGTTGGTACATAAGAAAATCACGCATATCGAGAAGCACCGCGCTGATATCTGACGGAATGGTGTACGATTCTTTTGAGTACTGCTTCTTACCGAGGAACTCGTAGTGCAGTGAGTATAACTTCAACCGAGCTGAAAGGTCTGTGAGTGTTTCGTAACCGCCGACCGTAGACACGTTCGGGACTGAGGCGACGAAATCCCGTTCAAGGGAAACGCGATTAGCGATCTTCGGTGAAGCTGCGATCACCGGGACTGATTGCGCGAGCGGTCCGATCGCAAGCATCGTATAGATGATGACAACTAAATATACGACGACCGCGGCCGGGCGCTCGCTGCCGAATTTTGAGAGGAGGCCCTTGCCGCTCGGTTTAAGGATCCCCTGGAACGCAGCGGCTGACGCAAGGATCAGAAAGGGGATAAAGACGGACGGATAGTGGATCTCGACGATGAGCTCGCTCGGCGTTTGCATCAGGAGCAGCTGGAACAACGTCGGTACGACAGGAATGAGCCACCGGAACCTCATGAGCGGAAGGAACGCGCAGGGAAGGAGTAGCGCAGCGACGAAGGAAAGGCTCGATGGCGCGACAAGGTGTAACAGTACACGATCAAGGTGCAGGAAAAAATTCTTCGCGATCTCAGCCATGCTTCCGCCGAGCCAGCCGTAGTACGCAAGGAACTTGTACTGTCCGTACCCGTTAAGGATGGAAATGACCCTCATGGACCCGAAGAACCACCCAATTCCTGAAATAATTGGTAGGAGGCTCCACTTCCAACTCCTTCGGTCAACGAGTGCAAGGATGCCGAGTCCAATAACGACCAGCGAGACGTCCTCCCTGACCGTGAGGGCGAGCAGTATGAGGGGGACGTACCAGCTGAATTTTCCTTTAAGGTAAGCTAAAATCGCGAAACTGAGGATCGGGATAGCGAACGCGAGCATATGAAATTCAAAGAGCGACATATTCTGTACTATAGGGTTTGCAAGGAACGAGAGCGCGAACAGGAGATGCATGGGTTTTCCGACAAATCGCTCGGCAATTTTCGCGATCGGGAACACAGAGATCGCGAGTGCAATTGCTTGAACAACGACGAGCGTGAACGGGCTTTTTACTAACGCGTAGAAGGGGACCAGCACGATGAAGAGGATCTCGAAGTGGTCACCGAGGTACGAGTGGGGATGGATCGTGAACGAGAAGGGTTGGCCATGGAGCGTCGTCGAGGCGACCTGCGAATAGATCGCGAGGTCGAGCGAGTTATATCCGAACGCCCAGAGCTTCCACGCGCCGATCAAAGAAAATACAACGACGAACAGCATCGCACCGGTTATGAGGAGCGCCTTTTCTCTATGTATGAGATACGAGCGAACTCGTTCCCCTGCTTTGCGCGCACGCAGTAGAAGCGGATGTATGGGTGGCTCAGGCATGCGTGTATTGTAGCTGAGGGAACGCCTAACAACAAACCGCCCCCGCTATCGGCGGGGGACGGTTTGCGGAATGACAGGAAAAAACTAGGTCGTGACGTTCTTCGTCGTTCCTGCGACGAAGATGACGATTGCCCATGCGAGGAGAACGATGATAAGGCCGATGACAGCTGCAGAAATGACCTTCTTCGCCTTCTCGATTTTTTCTTCATTACCAGCTGCGGTGAGCCACTGGAAGCCGCCGATGATGATCATGACGACAGCGACGAGCGCGAGGATGCCTAATACCCAAGAAATAATGTTGATGACGGTCGTCTTCAGGTCCGCAGTTCCGAGGCCGACAGAGCCGCCTACGTCGTCAGAAATCGTGTACGGTGATGCGAGAGCGATCACTGGGAAGGCTGTTGCTGCGACGAGCGCTGCACCGGTTGCAAATTTAGCGAGTTTGTTCATTATATTCACCCCCTTTCAAAAATTCAGATAGATAACGTGATTACGCCGTGACGTTCTTCGTCGTTCCAGCAACGAAGATGGTGATCGCCCATGCGAGCAGTACGACGATGAGGCCGACAACGGCCGAGCCGATGATCTTTTTCGCCTTCTCGATCTTTTCTTCATTACCAGCTGCAGTGAGCCACGTAAAGCCGCCGTAGATGATGAATACGACAGCGACGAGCGCGAGGATGCCTAATACCCAAGAAATAATGTTGATGACGGTCGACTTCAGGTCCGCAGTACCCAAGCCCACCTGACCTCCGATGTCTTCAATGGAGTAGGGCGTCGCAAGAGCCGCTAATGGAAAAACTGCGGCAACTGCAAGCGCGAGACCTGTTGCGAGCGTTGAAAGTTTCTTCATGCAATCACCACCTTTCTTTTCGGACCGAAGCGTGTCCGCTGTAAGCTGCTGAATATTGATAGCGACACCGTTAACGTTTATCAGAGCAAATGCTTCGTCTGGCGCTAATGTACACTGTTTATGAGAAAATGTCAATATTAAAAAATGCTCAAAAAGAGCATTTTCTGATTTTCTTGTGGATAAAATGCACCCTTTGGTTACTTGCTCATCCGCTCTTAGCCGATCCAACGATGTTGACGATAAAGTACCTTAGGATCACCCAGCTTGCTAGGATCACGACAATGCCGAGCGAGGACCACAGAAGCGTGTCCTTACCTTTTTTTATTTGTTCGGCATTGCCGCCGGACGTGAGGAAGAGGTATCCGCCCCAGATGAACATCATTGTTGATACGACTGCGACGCCGCCGAGGAAGAAGCGGATGAACCGCTCGAAGAGGCACAACGCGTCATCACAACCCGAGATAGGGTTCTGGATGTACGGCGTAGAATCAGCGGTTACTATGAAGGGAAACAGCGTCGTTACGAGCGGAAGCGCTGCAAGGGCGAGGGCGAAGAGAATTCGTATACCTTTCATGGTGGTCGATTAATACCTATCGGAATAATACCACATCGAGCGGCGTCATTGCTACCTTACTCGAGGGTTACGCCGATCGATCCTTTTGGCGAAGGTTGTCCGGGTTGAGGATTGATAATGTGGTAGTCATAAATACCAGCCTCTTTGAACGTTACGCTGTACTCTTCTCCGTCATTAAAAGTGTGCGGAGCCTCTTTTGTCCCGCCGACCTTGAGCGGGGTATCGATCTGGACGGTTATCTGACCAAGCGAGTAGTTGTGCCACGTTACTGTCCCTCCTGGAAGTAGCGCAACAACGGACGGAAAGAGCTGTCCGCCCATTTGCGTTACGGTACCGATAGACACAGTTGTAGTGAATGCTGCAGCACATCCTCGTCCTGCCGCCGGAACGCTACCGCCAGTCGCAATTACCTGGTCGAGCTTGTCCCACGTATCCTGATCGGCGATCCCGTAGCCACTCGTGTCGTAGCTGCCGTCCACATTTTGTCTTGGCCAGATATCGTTCTTGCTCTGGAATCCCATGAGCGCATCGAGTGAGTTCGGGCCGAAGCAGCCGTCGATCACGTCGCTGTAGCAGTTGACCTGTTTAAGTTTTGTCTGGAGGTCTGCAACAGGGTGAGCTTTCTTTTTCGGATCATCGCTACAGCCTATTTTCGGAGAAAGACCAAACATCTTGTCGTCCGTTGCATTGTATGTTATCCCGGTTTTTGAACAGCTCTTCTTGTAGTTCGGACACTTCTCACCATAAAACTGCCGTTCATATTCCGTTCCGGAGAAGAGCGTTGATCCCGTTCCCGTGAGCATCCCGACGAAGAAGTTCACCATAATGAAGGAAATAAGAACAATGAACGTGCCGAGCACGCCGCCCCAGATGGTCTTCTTGCTTTCCTGTATCTTTTCCTGGTTGCCCATGGCGAGGATGAAGCCGAACCCGCCCCAGACAATGACCGTAAGGCCGACGACAGCGAGCGCGCCGAGGCCGTACGATGCGAGGTTCGTGAACAGCTTAACGAAATCGTTGAATCCACAGGCTTTGTTCGTCTTTATTACGACGGGAGGATTTGCCGCGCGTAACTCGGGGGTTCCGTACTTTCCATTCGGATTAAAGTACTGTTCTGCCGTTAGTTTGGTGCAGTTTGCTCCTGTTCCGGGTTCGCAGTTTTGCCCTAGGTAGTATTCTGTCTGGTCGCAGTCTGGAAGTATTGCCGGCAGCGCGAACGCTGGTTTTGCGGCTGCGACAGAGAGGAAGAGCGCAAGAGCAAAACCGATAACGATGGTTCGTTTCATACTATTTTTTACGCGTTGTGAGCTCGATCTGCTTCCGCGCAAGGGTAAGGGCGTTCAGTATAGACGTTTTACCGTCCGCAACGCTGTCGAGCATGTCCGACAGGGCGGCTTCCGTTTTTCCGGCGTCGTTGCCCCGGTACCAGCTCCTGGCGCTGATCGCCTGCTGCGCCTGTACGCCGATCTCAGGATCTTCCGCCTGTTTGGTGAGGATGCTGCGAAGAGCGCCGACGCCTCGCGTTGCCTTAAGGTACTTCAGCGCTTCCGCTTCCTGTTTTGTCATGAACTGGATGAAGTTCCATGCTTCCTGCGGGTACTTCGTCCGTTGGAACACGGAGAGGACCTGGTAATTCCCGTAGTTGACCTGCAGTGCATTTCCGCCGGAAGACAGCATGGCATCCTTGCCGTCGGACTGAAGGTGCAGCATAGGAGAGATGCCGAGGTTGATCGAACTCTGTTCCTCGATGGTGTTACGATCGGAGTTGTACCCGAAGAACATAACGGTCTTTCCGCGCATGAATGCCTGGATAGACCTCGACTGCTCGGCGTTCCAAGAGTAGACGGCTTTTGAAGGATTCGCGAAACTCGAATAGAAGGTGACAGCGTTGACGCCGAGGTTCGTCTTCTCGGACAACGATTCGTCGAGGAGCACTTTTCCCTCGAGCCCATTCATGGTGACACCGTCCTGCAGGAAGAGGAGCGAGATGATATCAGCCGAGTGATCGATGTTGCTGCCGCGACCTAGCGCGATCGCGGATTGCAGGATCTTTCCGCTTTCGTCCGCGATCGAAAGACGGGGAGCCAGCGAGACGAGCTGCGTCCACGTTTTCGGCGGTTCGGCGATATTCGCGCTGCGGAGGAGATCTTTGTTGTAGTACAGGACGAGCGTATCGAGCGAGAGCGGGAGCCCGTATATTTTTTTATCCTTAACGACGTCATCGGTTACGACATCTGCGAATGCGCTCTGGAGCTGCGGTACTGTCAGGGATGTTATCGGCGTCTTCTTGATCTCCATCTCGGTCCGGAGGAGCACCTTTCGTGTGGTGTACGTATATACGTTGGTCGTTTTCGGAACCGGAACAAGGAAATCGTTAGCGAATTCACCGATCCATGAAGCAGGGAGCTCGAAGACGTCGGGACCCTTTCCGCGCGCCCACGCGTCTTTGAGGCGCGTTGCGTAATCCTCGCTTGAAACGCGCTCAATGGTGATGGAAATGTACGGACGAATGGCGTTAAAGTCCTTAAGGATCGCAGTATACGCCGAAGGATCCGCTTTCGTAACCCACATAGTCAGCGTTACTCGTTTCGGCGCCGTTACTTTCGGCTTGATCACTCCGGTGACGAACAGCGCGAGGAGTATGATCGGTACGCTCAGGATCGAGATGAGGATGATGTAGCGTTTCATTGTTTTTTTAGAAGAGATCTTCGATGATCTTTTTCAGCGGTTTACTGAACTCGGGGTGCGTGAGTCCCATTTCAAGGTTCGCCCGGAGCCAGCCGAGCTTTGAGCCGGTATCGTAGTATTCGGCATTGATACGCTTCGCATATATCGGACGGTGTTCTGACAGCGCCACGATCGCATCGACGAGCCAGATCTCATTGCCTCTGCCGGGCTTCACCCGTTCGAGCTCTTCGAAGATGTCGGGCGTGAAGACGAATCCGCCGAGCGAGGCGAGGCGCGACGGTGCCTTTTCGGGCCCCGGTTTTTCCACGATCTTCTTCACCTGGTACACGCCGTCCTCGACCTCGATGCCGTCGATCATGCCGTAACGCGTCGTCCCTTCGTCATCGACGTTGTAACCAGTGATCACGGGATCGCCGTACTTATTAAAGACCTCAATGAGTTGCTTAAGGCGTGGGGTGTCGTGGGGATCGTGAAACTCGTCGCCCCATAACACCGCGAATGGTTCATTGCCAATGACGTGTTTTGCTGAAAGAATCGGCGTGCCGTTCCCGTAGGGTCCTTTCTGCCGGATGTAGATGAAGTTCGCCATTGAGGTGATCTTCCTCATATGCTCCGCGACCTCATGCTTTCCGATCTCCTCGAGCCAGTCGATGAGGTCGGTGCTCGAGTCAAAGTGGTCTTCGATCGCGCGCTTGTTTTGTCCTGTGACGAGGATTACATCTTCGATGCCTGACGCGACGGCTTCCTCAACGACGTACTGTATGATGGGTTTATCAACAACAGGCAGCATCTCTTTCGGCATCGCTTTTGTCGCAGGAAGAAACCTCGTGCCGAGTCCGGCAGCGGGGATGATTACCTTCTTTATGCGCGATTTCTTTTTCTGTTGCCGCATAGTGCGTGTATGCCCAATGAGTATACTATAAAAGGCCGTTTTCGTCGAACACGATTAGGTCACGTTTTTTGTGTTACAGCGTTGTAATCGGCCTTGACTGGACAATGTAGAACTTTTTGTTTCGGTACGCCCATTCGATGTCCTGCGGTTTTCCATAGTGCTCCTCTATGTGCTTGCAGATCTTCGCAAGCTTCATGACAACGCTGTTTGGCAGTTTTTGCTTGTTCGCTCTTGCCGCTGGTACTTTTTTCTCGACGGTCCCTTCCGGCCCCCGGACGATCATCATTGTCTGCTCGCTTATACTGGCATCGAGGATGGTCCAGTCGGTCGTATGGATCACGAAGGTGTCCGGCGTGATCTTCCCTCCGACGATCGCTTCGCCGAGACCCCAGCCAGCTTCGATGACCATCTGGTCGTAGTCTTTGGTGACCGGATGGACCGTGAAGCAGATGCCGGACGTCTCGGACTGAACCATTGCCTGCACGACGACTGCGACTGATACGTTTTGTTTATGTAGCTTCTTCTCAAAACGGTAGAAGATTGCGCGCGGCGTGAAGAGCGACGACCAGCATTTTCTTACAGCATCGAGTACGCCCGCCTTTTTGACGTTCAGGTACGATTCAAGTTCGCCTGCCCACGATGCGACCGAGGAATCCTCCGCAGTGGCCGAACTTCTGACGGCAACGGCAGGTGACCGGAGCGATGCGAATTGCTTCATGATCTCTTTGCCCAAATCTTTCGGCATTTCCTCGTCGAGGATGAGTTCGCGGATCTCGTTCGATACTCGGTCGACAGCGTTCACATCGGTGTGTTTGAGAAGGTGGAGGATCGATTCGATCTCGACATCGAGCTGGCTCTCGTGCAGGAACCGGTCGAACGCAGAGGCCAATACGACGAATCCGGGCGGGACAGGAATGCCGGCATGCGTCATCTCGCCCAAACTAGCGCCCTTGCCGCCGGCGATCCCGACGTCGGCCCTTGAGAGCTGTCGGAATGTCTTCGTGAAGGTAGTCATTTCTTTCTTATTATCGTCACAGTTCCATGGTTCGCGTCAACCTCCACGAGGTCGCCGTCTTTGAGCACCCTCGTCGCGATCTTCGTGCCGATGACACAGGGAATACCGAGTTCCCGGGAGACGATGGCTGCATGCGAGGTTACGCCGCCCTGTTCCGTAACGATCGCCGCGGCCTTCTTCATTGCCGGGACGATGTCCGGATCGGTCGCGATCGAAACGAGCACATCACCATTCTTCATCTTTGTCATGTCCGACGGTCGGTTGATGATCCGAACCGTCCCCCTCCCTTTTCCCATGCACCCGATCTGGCCGGTGAACGAATCTGTCGCCTTAACGTCCTTCGGTTGCACTGCGGCGGCAAGACGTTCGGCTTCGTCGCCGGTGAATACCGCCTCGCGGCCTTTCTCGACGTAGTACGCGCAGAACTTTGTTCGTTCCTCAAGTTCGTTCCGATCGATCACGTTGTGGAGGAGGGCTTGCTCGAATTCACTCGTCAGCATGAACCGAACGCGCTTCAGGTCGATCTTAAGGCGCCGCGCGATCTCTTCGAGGGTCGGCTGCATACGGTAGATCGCGTATATCTGTGCAAAACGTCGAATTATCTTCGTAACCATGAAGTCGCCGAACGAGTTGAATATGCTCCGCCATGACGGAGTAAGCCTCAGTGTATTCATGAGCGCTTGTTTTTTCCGCAACGCGTCAGCCTGCTCCTTTTCCGCCTCATCGAGTATCACGCGTACATCGGAATTCCTTCCGATGAGTTTCACGAGTTCCTTCAGGTAGTAATCGAATGTGTAGACGCCATCCTTCCCGATCCACATGTGCTTGACGAAGAAGTACCGTTCGTAGTGGCGCTCGATGAGCCTGAAGATCGTCGGTTTGATCTTCGAGCGGAGCGACCGCGCGCGTTGTTCAAGCGTCCGTTCATACTGCGGCGTATGCGGGGCAAGCGTCATACGGCTCACGTCCTGCTCTTCGAACACGGCGTACAGTTCCTTGAAGAGCGTCCGATGGTACGGGTCTTCCAGTATCGAACGCGCAATGTTGAGGAACTCCTCGCGCTCCTTCTGGATTGGGGAGCGGTCCGTCGGCTGTGTCAGGGTAGCGAAGTACGCGTTGATCTTTGTTTCAGGGACCTTTAAACGACGAAGTTCCTTGTACAGCGCATCAGTGAAGTTATTGTGGAACATATCAGCGGCAACGGGGATCCAGCCCCATCGGTAGTATGCCGTATGCACGTCGTCGTGTTTTTTGTACAGTCGCCAGAGCCTTTCGTTCGAGAGCTTTGAGAGTCCGTCTTCGGGAAGCGTTGCAGCGAACCGTTCGAGCGTTTTTGCTTCAGCAACGATCTCGCGGTTCACGCGGGACGCGAATGAAGGCTCCTTGATGAATCGTTCGGCGATCCGGTTTCCGACTTCGTTCGAATCCTTTTCTCCATAGTAGAACCAGAAATGATAACCGCGGTAGATCGTCAACACTTTTGAGTACGCGCGACCGGTGAACGCAGAAAACTCGTTTGCGAAGCACGACAGGAAGATCTGGGAAAAGAACAGGTCGATATCAGGGATGTTCTCCGCGAGCATCCATGGATCGCCGTCGTTGAGGTATCGGAACTCCTCTTGTCGCTCTTTTTTCTTTTCCCCTGATGCGAGAATGAGCTCCCGTAGCCCCTTATGGAAAGGGGAGCGGGGATCGAGGCAGTAAAACTTTCGCGTGCCCTTTTGCGTCATCGCGAGCACGCCGAGCTTTACGAGCTTCGTGAGTTCACGATGTACGTTTGCGGGATCCCCGCCGGTCGCACTGATGACCTCCTGCGAGTAGTAATCATGCCGCTCATCATGGAAGAATAGCGAGAGGACCTTTACGCGCGTTCTTGAATTAAGGAGTTCTTCGAGCATAGTGCGATGTTAATTAATGGTTGACTTTGCATTCCCGAACGGAGTGAGGGATCTCCATTCAGACAACAGCAATGTGGAGACACTTCGCTGCGCTCAGTGTTACGATTTTCTAGGGGAAAATCGTAATATTGCTTGGAATTGAATAGATATTGTCTATAAAGCAATTTATGCCAATAACACCTATTTGTCAAGTGTATTGACCCTGTTAGAGAGCCCCTTATTACTATTTTCATTAGTTGTTACGCGTACCTAGTTTTTCCATGCGACTCTCTAACGGGGTTGACAAACAGCCGCTTTGTGTAGTAAGGTGGCTTGCTTTCCGTGCGAACGCCCGCGGAAATCGCATCAGTTCGTTACAGGGCGTTCATGATACTTATCGAAACGCAGTCTGTGCGGCTCAACCCAAAGGGGAGGTAGGAAGATGAGGAGGTTCATCTTCGATTGCGCCCGTCACGGCGAGACGGACAACACGCCCGGACGTCATCTGACGGATCGGGGACGAATGCAGGCCGAGCGTATGGCCTTCACCCTCCGCGGCACGCCGTACAGTCTCGTGCTGCATAGCGACACGGAGCGCACGCGCGACACCGCGCAGATCATGGCCAGGGTGCTCGGCGTCAGCGAGAGCCCGATGTGCTTCCCGCCGCTGAACGTGATCGGCACGGAGGACGGCGAGAATCCGGCCCTACCGATCATCCCCTTCGAGGTGGCGAAGACGACGGCGCAGGCCGGTCGTGCCCACACCGAAACCCCGGCCTTCGACTGGTTTCAGGGGTGGGGCTGGGTTGCGGGTGCCCGCCGTTTCAAGATCGAGCTGGCCATGGCCAAGGCAGTTTACTTCCTCACCACCAACCCCTGGCTGGCGACGCAGATCGAGGATCTCGACGAGGTCTTCGTGCTGATAGTCTCGCACAGTCCCTTCGTGGAGCTGCGCGCGTCCGATCCCCGGGCGCAGATGTGCCTTGGGCCATGCGACGCAATCCGCTACACGATGGAAGAGACGGCTGAAGGCCTGCTCGTGCTGCGGGAAGAGCCGCAGATGACGTTCCGCTGTCCCGAAGTCGAGTAGGACCACGGGCAGCAAACATCGTTCATTTGAAGGGCGCCACACGGCGCAAGGATCGGTACGCAACATTTACCCTTCGGGTGATGAGCGTACCGGTTTTGACATACGAAATTGCGATTTCGACAATTGACGTGATGCGGGATTAGGGGTTAGTGTAACAATACTTAATGAAAGGATATTCTATGCGATCAGGTAATGGCGAACTACCGTTTGAGGGCGATCCAACCAAGGAGAAACAGGAATTTGGGAAAAACGTTGAGGTGACCGTATCATTCCGCCGCCACGCCGATCCCGAAGTCAATCCTGCGACAGGCATGAGTGCGGATAAGCTTTCGTCCAAGGGCATCGAGCAGGCCGCAGCGCTCGGCGCTGCGTTTGAAGGGCCGGACGATGAGGCGCCAGTGGTCAAAGGGTATTCTTCAAAACTTGAACGCGCGAAAGATACCATTGATATCGGGCTTCAAAATACCGGCGCGACGGTCATTAATCGAAAAGTCGCTGAAATCGGTGACGAAGAGGTCAGAACGTCACGCGGAGCACGGACCTATAATATCAGGACGAGGGAAGAATTGATGACGGTGAAGAATGTCGCGCCGTTTTGGATGGATGCAGGGAAGCGCGCAGATGCCATGATTGCTGCTGGCGAACTTGATAAACCACACAAACTCGATTATCAAATTCAAGCGTACCTTGATGGTTCCGAGCAGGTTAAAGCGGCGGGCGGACAGACGGCGCGAGAGTGCGCGCAAGACCTCGGCCATCTCCTGCAGCATTATCTCGAAATGTCGGGCCACCTTTATGATGGTTCGAATGTCAAACTTGAGAATGTAACGCACGGACCAAAGATCGAGCCGTTTATCCGTGAGGTAGTGATGCGAACGGTCGGTAATGAGACGGTACGGGGATTTAAAAACCTCGATGAGATCGGCGGAGCGTTCAAACCGACTGACAATGTCGATTTTGTCATACGCCGCGATGACGAAGGGAAGCTGTCGTCCGTTAAAATGATGCTTCGAGGAACCGAATATGACGTTGACCTTGCAGAGCTTGGATTGCTTTCTGAAGAATACGCTACACGGCAGAAGGTCGAGAAAGTAGGCGCTTAGTCCAGAAGTTTCGTGAGTTCGCGCCGGCACTGCGTGAGGTTTCGGTAGAGGATCGTGTTGACGCCCATTTGCTTAGGTGCCTTGAGGTTGGCTGCCTGGTCGTCGATGTAGACGATCTCGTTCGGTTTGACCTTGAAACGCTTACAGAGATAGCGGACGGTCTGAGGACTCGATTTCGGCAGATTGAGCGACTGCGTTTCTACGACACCGTCAAAATATTTTTCAAATCCGAGACGTTTCCTCAAGTATGCAAACCACGTAGTGATGTTTTTGCTGATGACTGCGCAAGCGTAGCCGCGCCGCCGGAGCGTCTGGACGTACGCGATGACCGTCTTTTGCAGCCGCTGCCGGTTCAGGTACCACCATTTCATCTTTTGCCAATCCTGCTTCCAGCCGAGCTCGCGGATGGGGCCTTCCCACGCCTCGCGGTCGGTGATCCTATTCATGGCGTAGAGATTGAGGTACTTCGTATACAGAATCGCGTACACCTTCTGCCAGGGAGTGCCGTGGATGCGGCCAAAGTGTCGGGATAGAATGGCATGATCACCGTTCACGACGACGCCGTTGAAGTCCCAGAGGACGAGCTTGATCCTTGGATGGGTCACAGCTTCCGTACCGTTCCGTTCGTCGCATCGACCTCGACGATGTCGCCGTCTTTGAGGATTTTTGTTGCGATCTTCGTCCCGACAACGCAGGGCGTGCCGAGCTCGCGCGAGACGATCGCTGCGTGGCAGGTGATACCGCCATCATCAGTCACGATAGCCGACGCCTTTTTCATCGCGGGTACCAGTGCCGGGAATGTCGTATGTGATACCATGATGTCGCCCTTCCGCATTTTATCCATGTCGCCGGGCACGTTAATGATTCTGACGATGCCCTTTGCCGAGCCGGGACAGGCAGGCGTACCAGAAAGGACGTTCACGTCCCGTACCGTTTCTTCCTCTATGGTGAGCGATGCGAGCAGGCGTCTTGCAGTGATGCCGGTGAGCATGGTGCCCTGTAAATTCCGCTGCCGATAGACGCAAAACTTCGCACGCTCATCGAGCACGCGTTTCGGGAACGAACCGTGTCGCATAAGCTTAACGACTTCGCGGTCGGTCATGAACCTAATTTGCTTTAATGAAAGATGGAACCGTCGCATGAGCTCGCGGTGGATCCTTTCAAGCACGAAGCATCCATAGTACAGGACATCCTTACGGTACCCTTTGATGAAGACGATCTCGGATGCGATCGCGAAGAGTCGCTGTGTTGCGCGGTCAATCGATAGTTCGCGGATGAGCTTTTGCTTTTTTGCTTTCACGATCATGGGGTAACGTTCGAGCTCCCGGAGACGTTTTCTGATATCGGCCTTCTTGCGAAGCATGTTCGACCACTCTTCGAGGTAGTGGTCGATCGTATACGTCGGACCAATGTAGGTGTACGGAACCCATCGCCACTTTTCATAGTGGGTGAGAATCAGCGTTCTTAACTCCGGTTTCAACGACAAGAGGCTGTTGCGTATCCGGCTGACGTTGGAGCGGAGGAACAGTGCGCGCGCATGCGAATCGGCTGCGAGACGCTTGAGTACGAGAAGCGATTCTTTTTCTTCGAGCATAGCAAAGCTCGTCTTTTCGGGCGTCGTGAGAGAACTAAACACCTCAGCGACGCTCCGTCGAGATGCGTGGATTTTAATGAGGTTCTCGATTTTTTTGATGAGGAGTTTTGAAAAATCCTCTCCGTCCGAATCGACGAACCAGGTTGTCGGAAGCGACAGACCGTGCGTAATCTTTTGGTAGTGTGTTAATTTCTCGAATATCGCAATAAGTCGCTGTGTTGTTAGCATGGAAAGGTCGGTATGGTACACGATGTGCGCAAAGCGGAAATACTCGTTGTTATACCGTATAGTATCCCGGTGGATCTGTTCGATGTGCGCGGGTTTTTTGAGGATGGCATTGATCGTACCCTCGACCATCGCTTGGAGCTCGCGTACGGGGATGAGCGACATCTCGTTCTCGTACCCGCGGAAAACCGAAATGCCGTCACGGAGCGCATTAATGCCGATCGTTTCTTTTTGGTACCGTACCATGTTGTCGATCGCCTGCGGCAGCATGTGCAGCGCAGTCCGGCTAATCGAAAAGTTTTTTCGCCAGATCGTCTGTTTCATAGCTTCCGTACTATACCATGAACGGCATCAACCTCAACGCGGTCGCCGTTTTTAACTGCTTCGAGTATTCCTTGGACGCCGACAATGGCGGGAATCCGCAATTCGCGCGAGACGATCGCGGCGTGGCTTGTAATGCCACCTTCTTCAGTGACAATGCCCGCCGCTTTCTTCATGATCGGCACGTACTCGGGGCGCGTGTTCGGCGCGATGAGGATCTCGCCGGGTTTGAATTTGGGAAAGTCCGACTGCGTCAGCATGAAATGCGCTTTACCTCGTACAACACCGGAAAAAGCAGTCATGCCATGAAGTTTTTGTTTCTGTACCATCTGACGAAGCAGACGCTCGTACCGTATGCTGGCCTTGCCGTTCGCAATAGTTTTTTTGGATGGACTGACGATGACGTGGACCGTGCCGTATTTGCGAACGCGGAGTATGTTGCGCATGGCATTCGGGGCGGACATGAACGCATGCAATTCCCACACAAAAAGGTTCAGGAACAGCCGCAATGGTATGCGGAATCGACGCGAGAGTTCTTGGGCGATGTGGCGCAGTGCCGTACCGCCGTATTGCGTCATCATAGCCTTGCGTTCGTCGCGCCACACCTGGACCGTCGACAGGAGCTCGACTATTGCACGCTGGCGCGACGTCAGTTTGAGCGAATGCATGAGCGCACGTTTCGTCTTACGTACGTTCCTAAGATGCATTGGTATCGACCGATCTCGCCGCAGCTCACTCGGACGCGTCACATAACGTCGAATCCTGACAGTGAACCAGTTAATCGGTAGATCGACAACGTGCTCGTAATCGTTCATCATCCATTTCCACGCATTGCGGTGCGTTTCGATGCGCTTGTAAAACGATGCGTACTCCTTTTGTATCGTCGCCCACGAATCAGCGAGCACCAGTCGACGGAGCCGACCTCGCCCTACCCGCGAGGCGATCGCGGAGAGTTCGATCCGTTCGCGTTGGATGATCAACGGTTCGGTCGGCATGAGGAGGCGATCCAACTGTCCCGGTGATACCTGGGGGGCGCCCTGAACGAACTCTTTTTCAAGAATTTCGCTTCCCGCCAGATCGAACGCGTCATGAAAGATCGACTCGGACCATCCGAGCCGGAAATTCGTCATGAAGCCCGTGACCATCGATTCGAGCTCGACATTGGTCATACCGCGCAGATCAGTGCGGCAGATCGTCGTCACGTCGCGTTTGAATACCGGAAGCACACGTCGTTCCCAGTTGCGATGCAGTTTCTGGACGAAGGTATGATCACGGCATTGCCGTTCGAGGTAATCCCGCGCGACACGGCGCATTCCTTCGGATTTCCAATAGGCCAGACAGTGATTACCGGGTAAGTGAATACAAATAACTTCCCCGAATATGCTCGGAGTATTTTTCCCATATACAGTCGGCTGGGAAATTGCCGACCATGGCGGCGATACGTACCACGGCGTTATTGCGCCGCCTTGGCGGTACCATTCAGTTTTCTTGATCATTCTTGTCAGTGCCGCGTTCATATACGTTTCCGGACGATTCCTTTATCCGCGTCCACCTCGACGCGGTCGCCGTCTTTAAGTACTTTCGTTGAAATCTTAGTACCTACGACGCACGGTATCTTTAGTTCGCGGGAAACGATCGCCGCGTGGCAGGTGAGTCCGCCTTCGTCCGTTACGATAGCCGATGCCTTCTTCATTGCTGGAACAATGCTTGGTGTTGTCGCAAATGAAACGAGAATGTCGCCGCGGTGCATCTTTATCATGTCGTCTGGCGTGTTGATGATACGGACGGTACCCGTTGAACTTCCTTGGTAGGCGACAGTGCCGGACAGCTGTCCGTCCGAGGACGTTTCATGTTGTTCCTCATGAAAATGTTGCTTTGCGAACTGGGCAGCGGCGTTCCCAGTGAGGACATGCATACCGTGAGCGTCGTTATAGGTTACGTGTTCACGGCGCTGACGGTCGAGTAATGCTGAAGCAACGCGGCGTCCGTGCAGAATCGAATAAAGCTGTCGTGTAGTCGCGGAACGGACCTGCTGTAGTGAGTATTTATAGCGCCGTGCGATTTCGCGGTAAAAAAATTCCATGTGCCAGTACGTCTTCGACTGGTAGTCCTTGCGCCGCGGTTTTGCCCAGACGATCACGGGCGCAAGCTTGAGCAGGGCGCGGCTCAGGCGGTCAGGCTTCAGCTTTTTTAGTAATGTGTTCCGGCGTTTCCGAACCATTTGTTGTTCTGCGGCTCGTTTCTTCAGTTCGCGTTTAGGATCGATACCCCGCCGCAACCAGTCCTGTATAAAGCCGATGAAATCTTTCGGCTCATACGCAGGGCCTGCATAGACGTAGTACACCCAGCCGAACCGTTTTGCATGTTTCTCGATGAGCGAGGCAAGAGACTGGTGCTTTGAACGGAGATGGCGCAGCACTTCAGCTGGTTTTTTCGTTGACAGCATCCTTTTAATAGATGGTACCCTGAAAAGTCGTTGCGCAATTCGGAGAAGCGCGTCTTCCTGCTCAAGCGCGAACGATTTATTCGCCGGGGCGGTGAAGAGGGAAAAGGCGTCGGCTGCCTGTTGTGGCGGTAGACGGCTTGTTAGGAACGTTTGGATCGAATTCTCAATGTAGGATTTTCCGATGAAATCAAGGAGCGGCAGTAGGACGCCAATCGCGTACTGTCTCGTCTGTAACCGGACAAATTCATCGAAGAAGTGCATGAGCTCTTCGGGTGACCATACCCGAAACAGCGCTGTTGTTGCGATTTCAGTCACGGCATTCATCTCTTCACCCCAACGGTTTGTGCGATCGATGATGTCGTGAAGGTAATTAAGGTCGCGCTCGATCCTCCGTATGAACTGTTTTTTCGGCGCAACCCAGGAACGGTCATTGAGGCAGTACGAGATCATGTCGTTCTTCGACCAGATCGCGACCCTTGCAATAGGAAGTCCGAACAGCTTTTTCCAGAGGATCGGGTAGCGCACCCACAGCTCATTCCTAATGAGCGGCGAGTTGACGTCGTGCGCAACGATGGTGAACGATGTTTTCATTGCAGTTTCCTTACGACGCCATGATTCGCGTTGACCTCGACGCGGTCGCCTTCGCGGAGCACGCTCGTTGCCACCTTCGTACCGATGATGCAGGGGATGCCGAGTTCGCGGGAGACGATGGCGGCGTGGCAGGTAATGCCGCCCTCGTCCGTCACGATCGCCGACGCCTTCTTTACGGCCGGCATGATCTCCGGCCTCGTCATTGAGGCAACGAGTATGTCGCCGCGCCTGACCCGGGAAATATCCTTCGGCCCTTGGCACATGACAACGCGGCCGACCGCTCGTCCTGGATTGGCGACCGTACCGTAGATGTACGATTCGTTGCCTTTTGCGCGCTTCAGCATGCGCTCGTACCCTTTATTGAACGATACGAACCGCGTTCCTGATACTATGATCTCCCTGTTCGGTTGCTGGAGAATGAAGCATCCCCGCGTCCGCTGACGGAGTTCGTTCGTCAGTGATTTGATGTCGTCCAGGTTCATCAGATTGGTGATGTCGCCGAGCGAAAGATACCCGAGAAGCGAAATGGGTACTCTTGTCCTTTTTTCGATTTCTTTCGCGATAAGACCGAGGTAGGAGATCACGCGAAGGATGTTTTCCTTGCGTTCGTCCTGCCATTCTGCGATGAAGGAGATGGTCCGGGCGAGTCCCACGATCGAGCGGGGGAGCCGCGGCAGCGCAACGCGTGCTTTCTGTATTCGTGGTTGCTGTTCAGTACGGAGCGTGAAGAGGTGTTTTGTGAAATAGGCAGCATCGGAAAGCACGGGTCCAGCGTAGGTATTCCTGATCCAGTTGTATTTCCGGACATGGTGTCGAAGCGCCTGCGACCGCGCTACTCCGCGAAGATCATCGATTGTAAGAAGCTCCTGTTCCTCGTGTTTTAGAAACGACGGTTTTTTCGGAGCCGTGAGCGATGTCGCGACCGCGGCAGTCACGCTTTTCTTCTGTGTTAGAAGCGTGGTCGCGAGCAGGTCGTTGAACACTGATTCGCCGTGGATGCCGATGGTTTCGCAGACGTGGCCAATGCCGACCGAATCCGACTGCGCAAAGGCACAGCGTTTAAACATTGAGAGAAGGCGCGCATCACCGGCTGACCACAGAGATACCGGAGTTATAGTTTTTAGGAACCGGTTGTTGCGGCGTATTGTTTTTCGGTACTTCGCTTTAAGGGCTGGTAGGTAGTGAGGATTTTTCCCGATCTTCTTCATCATCGTTCGCCAGATCCGTTCTAGGTCGGCATGGTCGTAATTCATGTGCGCGTAATCGTTCTTGATGCGGTACAGGAAATTCCGGTAACTATATCCGAGGGAGCGTCCCATGGTGACGCCGCTTCCTGCGGTTGTACATATAAACAGCGGAACGCCGGTCGTCGCCGCGGTAAACCAGTGTTTTTTGAGCATGTTCGAGGGTGTGGGGTCCATGAGTACGGTTTCCTAGTGGCTGCGCGCTTTTATGCTTCTTTATTTGTATTGTTCACGTCAATCATTGCTTTTTTCCAATTTATTAAGATTACTCTCAGCGGTGCGTTTGAATTCTTTGAAGAAAAAGTTGTTAAGCAGACCACGAAGTTCCTTTAGGACCGCGGTACGACTCGGGTTGCGGGTGATCATCACTTTGAGCCGAACAGGAGTATAGCGATCGAGCGCATCAAAATCATGGAAGATGCGCTTGTGCGGGGTATCGTACCATCGGCGCCAGTTCGTGATGTCTAATTGATCGATATCGTGCATCGAAATGATGTCGACGATCTCGCGTCTTGCCGTAGAACGGTAGTGAAGTTGCCGGAGGAGCTCATTGGCAATTTTAGCTCCGGTAAGCATGTGCACAAGTTTTGCGTTTTTGAACTTTCTGGACCCCGCGACATATTGAAAATGCTCCGGTAATATAGCCGAATGTCCAATGTCGTGCATTATGGCGGTGGGTATCAGAATATCAGGATCAAAACGGAGGCGGCCGCGATAGGCGACGATCAGCCTGACTGTTTCCCGCGCATGCATAAGATCGTCGGGCTTTCCCTGCTTTAGGAGTGTAACGCAACGTGCCCAGAGCGACCTGAATTTTTTCGGGATCGGGTCGGTCATAGTTTACGTACTATACCATGATTCGCGTCGACTTCGAGCCGATCACCGTCGCGGATGCTTTTAGTCGCGATTTTGGTACCGACGATGCACGGCTTTTTTAGTTCCCGTGAGACAATGGCCGCATGGCTCGTAATGCCGCCGATGTCCGTGACAAATGCTCCGGCGCGCTGCATGGCGAGGATGAGGTTCGGGTTGGTGGATGATGAGACCAGAATGTCCCCGGGCTTCACTTTTGGCACGTCCTTTTCAAGAAGTACGATCCGGGCGATTCCCCGGACAATGCCCGGGTAGGCGACCTGACCATGCAGGTTGGAGTCTGCCGGCTGCGTCGCCGCCGCGCCTGAAGAAAGTGTGCGTGCGATCCATTGTGCAGTGTGACCGCCTTGCACACGGACCTTTCCGTGCCGAATGTCATATGCGCACCACTCTGTACGTTTTCGTGCAGCCTGTGCATAGCCGCGAAACGCGCCTCGTAGTGCTTTGCGTATCTCGTCAAAGGTCAGGTATTTGACCTCGGTCAGGGTAAGGTTGAGCCGTTTTGCAATCTCGATAAGAACCGGATCCATAGCCACATACGATTTCTGGTATACGCCCTTGCGAAAGTCCTTCATGTACATTAGTTCGGCAGAAACCCTGACGAGGTATTGGATGTCCGGTGAAAGATGGTACTTCCGGATCAAGGCGCGTTTTGCCGCACGAATCGTGAGAAAATGACGCTGGATTTCCTGCAGGCGTTGTGCAGGGCGTTGCTTCATCGTTGCACAAAGCATCGTGGCAAGGTACGAAAGACCCATCGGCGGCCCGCTGTATGCGTAGGTCAGCCAGCCGAAGCGCGCAACATGCCTTTCACACACCTTCATCACCGCAGGAAATCGTTTCCGCAGCACGTCGAATGTTCCGCGTGTAAGAGCTCGCAGGATTGTCTTTGAATGCGGATCGTCGTGAATGGATTGAGTGAGTTTGAGGCGCGCAATTTCTTCGCGCTGTACCTCGCTCATGCGTTCGCTGCTGGTGAGCGTTGCGTATATCTTCAGCGCCGTATCCGGTTTTGTCCGGATACCACGCAGATGTGCCTCGATCCTCCGTTGGATCTCCTCAGATAGATAGGACGTATCGATGCCGTCAAGGAAAACGGGCACCCATCCCCATGCACGGAGTTTCGTTAATAGTGTTGTATAGTGGTCATAGAGGTCCAGTAATTTCTGCGATGTGAGCGTGTGCAGTTTGGACGGTGACGGGATCGAAGAACAAAAGTCCTGTAGCCTGTCGCTTCGCGCATAGACCTCCTTCAGAACGTGTTGGTAGAAACGTCGGTCATGTAAGACCCGACCAAAGAGATATTCGCCGATCGATGTGACATCACGATTGTCGTAGTACGCGGTGAGGAATGCACGGTGGATGACCGTGACGACCCGCCGGATAATACGGCGACCGGTGACAGCGCCGATCTGCTTGGTAATAACGAGATCAGAAAGGTACCATGGGTAGAGGTACATTTCTTTTCGGTCGAAGTATTTTTTAAGCACCATAGCGTTATTCTACAACCTTTTTAATGTAGCCGTCTCTCGAATGCACTTCAACAAGATCGCCGTTTTTCAGTACGTGCGTTGCCTGCTGCGTTCCGACAATACACGGTTTCTTGAGCTCGCGCGCGACGATGGCTGCGTGGCTCGTGATGCCGCCAGTGTCCGTGACGATCGCGGCTGCCTTGCGCATGGCGACCACGTACTCCGGCGCGGTCATTGTTGCGACGAGTACGTGTCCGGCGGGAAAACGAGCAAGGTCTCTGTGTGTGCGGACGATGAACACCCTGCCGTTGATCGGTCGTATCGATGTGAAGATCGGAATACCATGAAGGGTGTCAGTTGATGGTTCATGTCGGGGCCTCCAGAACGGTTCGCCGAGACGTTGAGCAGCTTTTCCCGAGGCGTCCATGTGCCTGCCATACCACCTCGTGACGAACCACTGTTTCCGTCTCGCGATCGCCTTCAACAGTTGTCGCGACGGATGAGGTGAGACTTCCCAGAAGTACGCGTAGTCAAAGGTGTTTTTCGGAATACGTGCGCGTCGCTCCATTTCGCGCGCGATGGCATCCATGGGTGCGAGGTATTGAAAGACATGCTTTTTCCTCTGGTCCTGCCACCAGATGCAACGTGAAACCCCGTCGCTTATGAGACGCAGCCGCGACGGTTTCTGCATCCATCCGAGGACTTTTTTCTTGTCGCGACGGAGTTCACGAGAATTTTTCAGTAATTGCATTGCAGGGCTCTTCTTACGCCGCAACAGCTCTAGCCGTTCCTTGAAGCGGGCAAGCAGCACCTTCTGCGTTCTAAAGAAGCTGTTACCGATCCAGGAAAAGCGTTCAGTGTGTCGTTGGAGCGCTCGTGCGCGAGCCTGCGGGTTTCGGATCTTTAGGATTTCCGCAAGCGCGACCTCCTCCTCCTGATAGAATGATGGTTTGTCGGTTCCAGAGAGCGTTGCATACGCGCGGATGCGTTTGGCGGGCGTGAGATTTTCGCGCTGCAGCATGTGCCGCAGTATCGCCTGACCGCCGTACCCGCCGAGTTCGGGGATGACGCCTGGCGTCCAGAACGCGTAGATGCGGTCGTTGAGTCCGCGCCAGAGCGATGTAAGCTGTGCGTCTGATGACGATCTGATGTCGATCCGATTCAACGCCGCGATGAATTCCAAAAGACGGTTTCGGCACCGTAGCCATTCCCGCCACCCGCGTTCCCGACGCGGTCCGACGATGAAATCGTGGAACACCCGCGCGCCGACACGCTCGAGGTCGTGCATGCCGTTCACGAACAGCATCTGCCGGTCGTGGAAGATCGTGAAACTATAGGGCCAGTAGTACTGGTGGAAACGGCTCGGCCGACGATCGAAGAGCTCGACCCAATGAGATACTGAAAGCAGCCGACCCGGGATAGGTCCCCACCGGAAAAGATTGGATTCGGGCGTGAATGGAGGTCGGAATCGTTTAGCCACGCTTTAATAATCGCACGATTCCGCGGTTCGCGTCCACCTCAACGCGATCGCCATTTTTTATAATCTTCGTCGCGATCTTCGTGCCAATGACACAGGGGATCCTCAATTCGCGGGAGACGATCGCGGCATGACAGGTGATTCCGCCCTCGTCGGTCACGATCGCCGACGCCTGTTTCATGATCGGCAGAAAATCCGGTGTCGTCATCGTCGTTACCAATATGCGCCTCTTTGAAAAGCGAGCAACATCATCCCGGTTGAGAACGATCTGTGCCCGTGCGCGAACCAGTCGTCCGGCCATAGCAACTGTCCCGTTGAGCGTTGTACTATGAATATTACCGAGCGGCTGAATATACTGATGTCGTTTTTTTAGGAACGTATTGAACGATGAATGTACTACTGTGTTCAATCCGAAGAGTACGTACCCGTGACGGCGTTGCTCGAATACTTGGCTGTTGGGTATTCTCCCGCCTCGGACGAGCGCCCTCAACTCGCTCCGACGCAGCAATCGCGCGTACCATTCGGGGAGCTTTCGCTTACGCAACAGTCTTTTTGCGTTGTCCAGCCAGTAGCCGTCGACTTCCTCAATAAAGCCCTGACTGAGCTTTCGTAGTCTGTAGAATGAATTGAGAATCGTTTGTCCGCCTGTTGGATGAGTGCGCATGAACGAATCCTTCCATGCGTGCGGTAACATGTTCGAGAGCATCATCATGCACCAGACGTTCGTGACGCGCGCATCAAGGTCTTCGAGACTCTTTGTGGTCAATTCGCGGTGATTTTTGCGGTACGACGTTAACATTCTTCTTGTTTGTACAATGGTATTCCGGAACGTTGCCGCGTATGAAGGACGAAAAACCCGATGCGTAAGAGGCAGCGATGTTACGGTACGCTCGAGCACCGCGTCTTCATTCACCGACCGGTACGCCTCGATCGCCTTTCCGTTAAATCGGATGATCTGTTGGTGCATTCCGCGCCCGACGAGCCGCGGCAGATGACGAATAAGCACTTCCTGCCATATCTCGCACGTCGCAAGCGAGAAGTCCCGAGTAAAAATCAGGAAAATCTTCGTGTTCGAATTGCTGCGAGAAGTGAATTGTTTAGCCACGCTTTAATAATCGCACGATTCCATGGTTTGCGTCCACTTCGACCCGGTCGCTATCGCGGAACACCTCGGTCGCGATTTTCGTGCCGATGACGCAGGGTTTATTGAGCTCGCGCGATATTATGGCAGCATGGCAGCTGATACCGCCTTCATCCGTCACGACCGCGCCTGCACGTGCCATACCAGCAAGGTAGTCGGTGTGCGTCATGTTCGACACGAGGATGTCGCCCTTCCGTATTTTTTTACAGTCCTCCGGTACCATAACGATACGGACTAGGCCGTGCACCTTTCCCGGACACGCAGGCGTGCCCTTGACCGATCGTTTTGAACGCATGTCTCGGTTACCGACAATTCGTGCAAAGAAGCGTTTTGCCTCGACTTCGTCACGCATCAGCACTAATCGGTCGTTGATGATGCCGAATAACTGACATGGCCCGATCGCGCGCGGGTCTGGTCGCGTCCCGTCCTTCAAAAATTCCACAATCTCTTCGTACGTCAGGTGCGGTCCGTGGTTTGGCAGAAGCCGCATGCGACGCTCGAGCTCATGGTAGAACGCTTGTGTGAGCAGGAGAGATTCCCGGAGCATATCAACGCGTTCGGTCCGAAACCACGCGAAGAAATTGAGCACCCGCGCGGTGTGAACGAGCTTCGGATACGGCAACAGCATGCGGAGCGCGCGCGAATATTCCCTTCGGTGTTCTGCGAGCACGCGCTGTTTTTGGGCGATCGCACGCCGCGGATCACGGACATGCCGGACCTGTGAAAGGAAGTGGCGTCCGGTCCATGGCCGGTCGAGCAGGCTGTACACACCGAGCCATCCGTACCGTTTCGCATGCTGTGGCAGGCGTTTTATGAGAGTTCCCTCTGCCTTGTAGCGAAGCAGCTGCAGGTATTGCCGGTCCATAGAGATCAATTTCGTCGGCGTGGTAACTGCGCGGTAGAGCCATTGCCAGGTCTTCGGGAATCGTTTCCTTAGTTGCTGTTCGAACTGCGGCGCTGTTACGTGGTTTATTGCCCATGGCGAGAAGAAGTAGTAGGGGACGACGAGGTAGATGTTCCTCAGCCTTTCATAGAGCGACAGCAGCCGTTTCGGTGAAGATTTTCGGAGACGTGCGACCCTGCTACATTCGCGTGAGATGTATTGGTACCGTTTTCTATCACGTTGGTAACTTTTGAGCATGTGCGAAACATACGTCGGGCTCTTCGCTTCACGTGCGAGTTTTTGCATGAGCCTGTCTCACTCCTCGCGCGGCGTATAAAAGTCCGCCTTTCCGCGTTCTACATATAACGTGAGAATATTCTTTAAGTTATAGTACGGATTATCACGGAACCAAATGAACCGCGACATGTAGTCGTGCTGCAGCGTCGTCTTGCGGTTCCAGTGCTTGACCCAGATCATAGTTTTTTTACGATGCCTTTCGTCGCATCCACCTCGACCATGTCACCAGTTTGCAGAAGTCTCGTCGCATCCTTCGTACCGACGATACAGGGGATACGGAGTTCGCGCGCGACGATGGCAGCATGGCAGAGGAGGCCGCCCTGGTCAGTGACGATCGCGCGCGCCTTGTGCACTGCCGGCATCATGTCAGGATCGGTCATCGGGCAGACGAGGATCTCGCCGTGTTTCATCTTATTAAGTTCATCGACGCCCTGTAACACGCGCGCTTTCCCAATAACGAGCCCGGGCCATATGATCGTGCCTTTGAGCATGTTTCGGTCCGGAACTGCCGTGGTTACATACATGAGCAGTTCACGAGCTACCACACCATGAACAGTAAGGTTAAGGTTCTTTGAACGGATAAGCGTCATAGCCTGCATACGTGCGTTGAGTATGGCACGGGACGGCGTAGGCTTCCCCTCGAGCAATGCAATGAACTCATCCCTCGTGTGCATGATGAGCTGGTTGTAGGTGAGCCGGTGTTTTCGCGCGGTTTCCCGGAACATGGACCTCATACGTGTTCCTGCTATCGATACTGCGTCCCAGTTGTGCTCTTTTAGATCAGCAAGGTCCCTGACAATGTCGATGTACGTCCACGCAAAGGGATTCACACGTTTGAGCTCTTTGAGAAGCGCGTTCGCGACCTTGTACTGTTCTTTACGCTCTTGTTCGATCGTCGAAAGCAGTCGTTTTGGGTTTTTTCGTGAAAGCGAAAGTGCTTCGCGGCGGTAGTAAGAGGCGGTGAACGGTTCGCCCCACCAGCAAAGCGAGTTGGTCCATGAGTAGTTCCTGACGTGTCGCGTTAATTCACGGTTAACGTTCTTTCCGGCTTTCATACGTATCGCGATCTTGAAAAGGTGCGCCCGCTCTTTTACCATGGGGAACCTGAATTTCGGGAGCGCAGTGATGGCAAGCAGCGTCTGCGGCGTCAGTTTTCTGCCGCAGAGCGTGAAATTCGGTTTGAGGGTCGGCGGGTACAGCCGCTGCAGCGCAGCATCGAGCACCATGTAGTGGTACCAGACCTTGCCGTGTACCGCGATGGTGTTGAGATAGCGTCGCGCAAACGCCGGCGTAAGTTCTGCCGGTTTGAACGCGTCGGTTTTTTTGTTCCAGTAATGTGTCCGGCGCCTGATCAGGCCGACGATCTTGCTCGGAGTTTTCCGAAGCATTGTTTCTGCCTGTCGGACATGCCGCTCGAACGCAGTTCCCTCGGTGTGCTGCCGGTGGAGGATCGTCGTGTATATACTCGGCGTAAACGGCAGCGTCGGGTCGATCGAAGGGTCCGTGATCGCCTCCGCGATCATGCCTTCCATGAGCGGCGGTTCTTTCCAGCGGCCGAACAGGGTCCATGTGTTTTTTTGCAGCGCGTTCTTAAATAGGTTCATACCTTTTTTACAAGACCACGATTCGCATCCACCTCAACCAGGTCGCCGTTCTTGAGCGCGTGCGTTGCATGCTTCGTACCGACAATGCACGGCTTGTGCATCTCGCGCGCGACAATGGCGGCATGGCACGTGAGCCCGCCTTCATCGGTGACGAATGCGGCGGCTTTTTTCATGACGGCGAGGTTGTGCATGAGCGTTGATTTTCCGGCACCGTTGCGTCCTGTGATGATCACGAAATCACCTTCGTTGATATCGAGCGAGACGTCCTGCAACGCACGTACGGAAACTTGACCGAGATGGTAGGTTTTAGTGACGTTCCGTGCGCTGATTAGGAGTGAGGGGGTACTCATGCGATACGGATAACGGAAGATTTTTTCGCACCGTATTTCTGTTTCATCCATTTTTTTGTATCCTCGAGGACGTATTCGCCGTGCGTATTGTCAGGCGCGAATACGATATCGACGGACCAGTTGGCGTTCTGGCGGACCTTTGTTTTTATGAGTACGATATAATCCACATCCGCCGGACGTCGTTTTTTTGTCGTAAAACTGCCGAGGAGGTATACCTCTGATGCAGGAAGGGCGCGCGTAAGCTCATTGATGATGTGTTGCGTGTTCTTCCAAAGCGTCCGGCGATACTTTGAACGAAGCAGTTGGCGTGGAACTGGTTGAATGATAGTTGATGATGAACCGTGTTTCATCGATTATTGTCGTGAGCGTTTCAAGCTTACAACGGCGAGTAGCGTGAAGACAACCGCGAATCCTACGAGCACGAGTACGTGGATCCATACATGACCGAGGCCCCACCCGCGTAACAGAACATCTCGAAGGGCTTCTATCGACCATGTCGGCGGCAGGAGGTATGAGAACGGCTGGAGCCAGTTCGGAAGGCTCTGTACTGGAATGAAGATGCCGGAGAGCAGGAACACTGGAAGTACGATGAAGGGGAAGAACTGGATGGCCTGTCCTTCGCGACGGGCGCCTGCAGAGATGAGGATGCCGATTGCCTGAGCATCGATTGCCGTCAGCGCTATGATGAGCGCGGCGACGACAAGTGGACCGACAATGAGGATGTGATATATAAGGAGCGCGACGGTAAGGAGCAGGATGCCCTGAATGGTCGCGATGATGCCGAAAGCAGTTTCGTAGCCGAGTACGATTTCCGCTTCGGTCGCAGGCGTGACCCGGAGCCGGTCAAGCGTACCACTCGTTCGTTCGCCGACGAATGCGAGGAGCGTCAGCAGCGTCGTGAACAGCGTGACCGCGAATGCCATGATCCCCGGAACGAAGTAATCGATGTAGCGGGCGTCCTTTGCTTTTGGAAACGCATACGCCAGATCGAATGATACTGGTACGGTCGCATTGCCGGCCTCAATCAGGGCCTGCGCCGCGTTCATGAGCGTTGGTTTGACAACAGACGACAGCTGCTGGCTCGTTGTGTCGAGGACGATTGTAACTGATGCACCATGCGGGAGAATCGTTTTGCTGTTGATTGTTGACGGAGTGAGGTTACTGGAGAAGTCCGAGGAGAACAGTATAGCGGCAATCTTCTTTCCGTCCTGTACCAGTGCGCGAGCGGCATCACCGTCATTCATTGACGTGACACTAAGCTTTTCTGAATCGATGTTCGCGATAATCTTTTCGGCGAGCAATCCCTGGTCCTGATTGACGATCACAACGGGCACGTTGTGTGGTTCCGTACCGAATGCAAATCCGAAGATAAGCATTGCCATAATTGGTGCTAAAAGCATAAGCGCAATGCTGCGCGGATCGTGTCGGAGCGCGAGGAACTGTTTTCTAGTAACGGCAAAGACGCGGTTGAATTTCATCCCGTTAGAGAGTCAGCTTGTAAAAAATGTGAAAGATGAACATGACCTGATGGGTTGAATAAGGGCTCTCTAACGGGATTCATGTCGCGCCCTCCGTTTTATTCCTGCCAGCAAGCCACAGGAACGTTTCTTCCATTGTTGCGGTGTTCGTTTCCCGCCTGAGCTCGTCCGGCGTTCCTTCGGCGATCAGTTTTCCATGGCGCATGAGCCCGACGCGGTCGCACCGGACTGCCTCGTCCATGTAGTGCGTGGTCATGAGGATCGTTGTGCCATCCCTTCTCATGTCATCGAACCGTTTCCAGAACGCTGCTCTTAGCTCCGGGTCTACCCCGACCGTCGGTTCATCCAGAACGAGCAGCCTCGGTTTCGGAAGCAGAGCAACCGCCAGTGATGTCCGGTGTTTCATGCCGCCGGACAGGTTTGCGATGAGCGTTCTTTTCCAGCGCGCAAGATCGACAAATTGCAGGAGCTCGTCAATCCTTGTTTTTAGTTCGTTTTCCGGCAGTCCGTACAGCCGTCCGAACAGTTCCATATTTTCCTGGACCGTGAGATCGAGGTAGAGCGCAAGATCCTGCGGCATGTACCCGAGCATGGTCCATAATTTCGGATCACGAGGTGAAAGCTCTAGAACGGTTGCGTCACCGGATGTAGCGCGGATAAGCCCGACAAGGATACGGATAAGCGTCGTCTTCCCCGCGCCATTCGGTCCGAGCAGGCCGTAGAGCTCGCCCGCGCGAACCGTGAACGTCAACCCGTCAAGAGCGGGGAAGTCCTTGTAGAGCTTGCGGATGTTTCGGGTTTCGATCGCGTTCATGCGTCCGTAGTGTACCCCATCTCAAGGGACGTTACGAGGCGTTCTTTCCGTCCTTCAGTTGCACTATGTTCTTGCAGGCGTTCGCGACCTCGGTGTTGTGCGTGACGATGACGAAGGTTCGTCCTTCCTCGCGATTGAGCTTTTTCAGGATTTCGATGATCTCGAGCGAGGTTGCGCTGTCGAGTTCGCCGGTCGGTTCGTCGGCGAGGATGAGCGACGGGTCGTTCATGAGCGCCCGAGCGAGCGCGACGCGCTGCTGCTGGCCTCCGGAAAGTTCGTTCGGCCTGTGGTTCATGCGATCCTTGAGCCCCAGCGTGTCGAGGAGCTTCGTTGCCTTTTCTTTGCGTTCCTTGCGCTTCATACCGCCGTACCGTCCGGCGAGCATGACGTTCTCGAGCGCGGTGAGCGACGGGATAAGGTTAAAACCCTGGAACACGAAACCGATCTTCTTCGCGCGGAATTTGTACGCCTGTTTTTCCTTCATCGTTGCCGTATTGACCCCGTCGATAGTGAGCGTGCCCTCGTCGGTGCGGTCAAGGAGGCCGAGGATGTGCAGGAGCGTCGATTTTCCGCACCCCGAAGGGCCGACGATCGCTGTGAAGTCGCCCTTCTTGATTTCGATGCTGACGCCCTTGAGCGCCTGTACGACGTTCGTTTTTGACATGCGGTACGATTTTTGTAAGTGTTGTGCGCTGATGACGATGGTGTCCATAGGGGTATTAGAGTTCGCGGATAGCGTCGACCGCCTTCATGCGTGCTGCACGGACGGCCGGAATGATGCCGGCTATGATACCGAGAACGAACGCGAAGGCAAGGACCTCGCCAAGGAACGACGGGGCAAGAAGGAATATTTCCGCGCCGTCGCCCTTCATCTTCGAGTTGATGATGGTTGCGACGAACACGCCGAATCCCATCCCGATAAGTCCGCCGATAATGCCGATGACGCCGGCTTCGAGCGTGTACTCCGCTGCGATTGAGTGGCGGGACGCACCGAGTGACTTCTTAATGCCGATCTCCTTCGTCCGTTCCGAGATCGACATGATCATCGTATTGATGATTGAGAAGCCGCCGACGATGAGGGCTATAAGCGCGCTCCCAAGCACGACCGCGTTGAAAATTGCCGTTGCCTTGTCGATCGTCTTGCCCATCGCTACCGGCGAGAGCACCGTGACGTCCTTCTTGTACTGGTCTTTGATCCGATTCGCGACGGTTTCGGAGTCCTGCCCGTCCTTCCATGACACTGCAGCCATGGTTGTGACATCCTTGATGTTGAACGTCTTGGCGTTCTGGATCTGCTGGCGCGTTTGCTCCGGCAATTTCGCGAGCGCAGCGGCGGATATATTTGTTGCTTCATCAGCCTGCTGTTTGAGCGACTTCAGGAACGGGTTGGATTCGATGAGCATTTCGCGCGCGAGCTGGATGTCCATCATTGCGTAGTTGTCAGGTCCGGTCATTGTTCGTTCGAGGACGCCGATCACCCTAAAATCCTTTCCGCGGATGTTCATAGTGTCGCCGACCTTCTTGTTGTTGTCCGTTGCGATGCTGATACCGAGGACCATGACGTCAGTGCCGTCGCCCTTTTCGAGCATGCGCCCTTCCTTCATGTTGAATTCCTGCCAGTTGCGGTTCTTGTACGGCACATTGAGATCGAATGCTTCGATCGTCGGCGCCGGACCCATGCTGAAGCTGGCGCTCGGATCGTCCAGGTTCATCTCTTTGAGAGGGAGCTCTACCATTGCGGCAACAACGTCAACGCCGTCGACCTTCGCGATCTTGTCGAGGGTGTCGACCGGAAGCATCGCAGCGCCGCTGCCTTCCATCGTGCCTTTCGGCATGATGGTGATCTGACCGGTGATGTAGCGCTTTCCGCCGGCGATCATCTTGTTGAGTTTGAGCGACATCGAGCCCATGACCGTGAACGCGAAGATGCCTACGGCGATGCCGATGATAGTAAGCAGGGTCCGGAATTTTCTCCGCCACATGTTCCTAAGGATTTCCATCATAGAGTACATTGATTAATACACTCACATTCTACGTGAGCAGGGAGAGTATACAGAAACTCGAAAAAAAATACAATTGGCGGGTCACTTGGGTTAGGTGCCCCGCCTGCACAAGCATGACGGGCCATGACGCGATCACGTATCTGATTATGAAGCAGGGCAGACCGAGGCGTTGGCCATTGTTCCCTCAATGTCGGCTAGCCAGGCGTCGGATACGTGATACACGAGATAGAGCGTGCTCTTTCCTCCTGTGCTGACCGTAAGATCGCAGTGTTGAGAGGCGGTACATTTTGCTACGCCGCACGATGCGATGACGGCATCATCGATCGGCGAGACCGCACACTTTGGCCAGTCAGCAGAGGACGCGGTCTTGTTGCACTCTGCAGCGAGCGTCGATCGCGGATCGGATGAAAGCACCATGATGCTGACGTAGTCGTCGTACTTCACTCCGACCCCGCTGCATTCAGTGAAAAAGCGTGAGTGGTCATTGAGGCCGAGGTCGGCTGAGATTTTCACTGTAGACTGGCCGGAAACGTCGAGTGGTTTCACTAGATAGTTTCGCCAGGCAGCACTGCTTTGATTGCACCGGAGGCTGAGCAAGCTCGAGGTGATGGAATTGGTATAGCTGCTGCAGATTCCGGTCTCCACGGTGTACGTATAGAGTGCGGAATTTGTCGATGGATTGATGGCTTCGCATTCCGTAAGCTTCGGCGTAACACGACGTACCTGCTCATTAGTCCAAAGTTCGAGGGTGTGCTTGTTATTGGCATTGTCGGAGTATTCTGTCCATGTTTTTCGTTCAGCGCTCAGTCGTTGAACGAGGGCGGTCATGTTCGTCATCGCCGCGGCGTAATCGTCCGCGCCGATCTTCGCGACGAGTTTCGGGTATTTGTTAATGCGCTCCACTGCTTTACTGAAATCGGACATTGACGCGGACTCCGCGTAGAACATATCTGCAACTTTACTTGTGGCGTATTTGGCTTGGGTGGTCGTGGCTTTGCCAGTCGTTGTCTGGACGTCGTTCCAGGCGGCCAGTGCCTCGGTGCATTTCGTGTGTGCAGTTTTCGTATGATCGTATGCACGCTGGGTACTTTGCAGTACGGCCCGTGAATCAGCCGGGACGAAGTAGGACAAGATGGAGTCCTGCACCGTGCCTTTAGCCAGATCCTTGATCAGCGCAGCGAGGCCTTTCGTACCGCTCTTGACGAGCGAGACTGCATCAAAGGCGAGCTTGGTGCCTTGGTAGATGACGCCGGCGACGTTACCGGAACGGTTGAGCGCATCAAGCTTGATTTCTTGTTTTTCCAGGAGGCGGCAGTACTGCGCAAAGGCAGTTACCTTTTTCCCCGCAAGTTTATTGAATCCGGACGGATTGTCGGCAAACTCCTTGATGAGGCTGGGATATCGGAACAACTCTTTGAGCAGTGATTTTTTCGTGATCGGCTTTGCCTTGCTGTCGAGCATGATGCCCGGAAAGGTGCCGCTGATCGTGCTGTTTACCGTGAAAGGCACATAGGTGTACATGACGTTCTTGTGACGCACGGTAATCGGTGCGCCGGCTTTTTCGTTCCCTTCAGCGTACTTCTTTGCCGCGTTTTTCAGGGTTTGCGTGCTCAATGCTTTCATTGAGTATGCCGTTCCTTGAAGCGGAAGGAGCGTGAACAATAGTATGCACACAAAAAAGGCCAGCAGTAGTGTGTGGAGTGATTTCTTCATAGTGCACCCCTTGTTTTATTTGCTTATCCGTTTCGAGTATACCATAAGGAACAGATTTTCCGGAGCGTCGCCGTTATACTTGTTTGATCGGATTAAGTGGAGGTGGAGTCCCGCACATGGCGGAGGGTGCAGGATTCGTCCCGCACCAGAGCGGAGGAGGTGAGATTCGAACTCACGATACCATTGCTGGTATACAGGTTTTCGAGACCTGCGCCTTCAACCACTCGGCCACTCCTCCGCTCTGGTCACGACGATATAAAGAATATTTTTCAAACGCTTTCGTCCGGGGTCTCGGTCCGGCTTTGCCGGAAACCTCAACCCGTTCTCGGGGGACGCGAGTGAAGCAGTTCATTCGCTCGGCGTAACCGCCCCCTCGAACCCACTCAGCCAACCCTCCGCCATGTGCGGTGACGAGACCGTCCCTTTCAACCACCCACCGCCCTTCGGGCGGGGGCCCCGCCAAAGGCGGTGATCAGCCAACTCTCCGTAAACAGCGGCGGGGAGATTGTAGCGTTTTAACGTGCAAAAATCAAGGACGATTCGATACGAACCGTTATCGCCTACGTTTATGCGGCTTGTTCTTCGGCGCGGGGAGTTACCATGATACGCGCCAACTCTTCAAAAATTTCCCGGTCCCTTGAGGCGTCCGAGCCCTCGAGTTTGGCCATTCGTTCGTTGATCGCGTCAGTGATCGCAGGGTCGCGTTGAAGGCGCGATACCAGCAGCGTGGTTTCGAGGGTCTTGAGATCATTATGGTGGAGCGCGGTAATGGCGAACCCCCTGACCCTGTCGTCGATCTCTTCCCGGGGGACGCGTCGAAGTATTCCTTCCCTGTGGGACTCCATTAGTTTTTCCGCCCACTCATCAGCCGATCCATAGCTCGCCTTCGTTCCCCTGACGACCGACAGGAGCCGCCTGTGGACTTCGGGCGGCATCGTGTCGTTGCCGCTTCCGTTCGAAGCGACGAGTAGTTCATAGTTCCTCTGCATCACTTCATTCCTCGGGAAATCGGCGCGAACGACTTCGAGCCGCCGTTCTTCGGCGACGGCGAATTCCCGCAGACGTTCCGGGTCATCGACGTCGACCGCCAGCGCAAGGTATTCGGAGGTTCCCTGGCGCTGGTCCGCCATGCGCCTTCGCCGTCGTTTCGACTCCGGACTTTCCTTCAGTGGAAAATCGGCTTCCTGCCTCTCTTGAAAACGGCGAGATTCGTTCGTGTCGGATCGCTCCTGTTGTTCGCGAGTAAAAAAACTTTCGGACGCCCTCATTCTTGCTTCACCTGGTCGTAATGACATACGGTTAGTATAAAGTATTACGTCGGTATCGTGAACTGGTGTTCACGCCGTATAGATGTTCAGCTTGCTTCCCTGCGGCCTCGTAGGATTTTCGATGCGCCGCGAGGGCTTCCATGTCGGAAAAGAGAAGCCGTAGGAGTAGACCGTTGCACCAGGCGCGAGTTGCGACCTGAGGAGTGTTTCGACCTTCGGCATAACCGAGTGGATGAGGAAACAGAACACGACGTCTGCATTGCGGAGGTCGGCTTGGTAGAAGTTTTGGCGATAAACTTTAACCCCTGTCCCGCGGATCCTCGCTTTCGCGAGGATGAACGGCCACCAGTTACGTTCGTAGCCGATCGCGGTGATTGTGGGATAGCGCTGTTTGATAGCAATGAGCACGCGCGCATCGCCGCAGCCGAGATCGTACACCGCCCCCCGACCCCCTCCTTGTAAAGAAGGGGGAGAAACCTCACCCCCGCCCCTCTCCTTAGCAAGGAGAGGGGAATACTGCATGACGTTGTCGCGGAGCCAGTCGATCGCCCAGCGTGGCGTCGAGACATATGGCACCTTGTCGCGGAAGAGAGAGATGAGCGTATTCAACGCAAGGACGAGCGCGACGAGCGACCCGATAAGGGCGAGTACAAGGAACGCGGTAAGCATACTGCGTCAGAAGAGCGACGACTGCCCGATGGATTTCTTTTCTTTGTCAGTAAATATTTTTACGACCCCGTAGGTGCCGTCATACCCCGGTAGGATGTGGAGCTTTTCCTCGCGGACGCGTTTGATACCCTCGACGATCTCCGGTCTGACGCTTTTTGTAAGTTCAGTGAGCGGAACGTCGAGGAGTACTTTGAATTCTGGTCCGAACTGCTTGATAATGCCCTGGTATTCGGTATCAACGGTCTTCGTGAGCTTCCCGACGTCGAGGGCTTCGCCGATGACCTCTGCGAGAGGGACGAGGTGTTTGAACGGCGGCCTGCCGGAGGGCTTGTACTGTTCCGGACGGTCGGATATGAGGTCGACGCGGTGTGCAACACCGATGGTAAGTTTACTTCCGCACTTCGGGCATATCCCCTTCACCTTCCGCGTTTCCGCGGGCGACATGCGGAGTTCGTGGGCGCGGTGCCCGTCCCAGTGGTACATTCCTTCTTCGGGGAAGAATTCGAGGGTCATGTCGATGCGGTCCGGATCCTTCTCTTTCGGAAAAGGGACGCGGAGCGCTTTCGAGTAGCTCCCGAACGTGGGCGATGAAAGCTCGAAGACCGTGGCTTCGCGTCCGATGTTCCGCGGCGAATGCGCGTCGGAGTACGATACGATCGTCTTGCTGTCGAGCTCCGAAAGCCGCCAGTTCATCGGGGGATCGGATGAGAGACCCGTTTCGACTGCGGGAACAAGGTCGAATTGATCCCCGAAGCACTCGCGCATCGAGTCGAAGCCCGAGCTCGAACCGTACATGCCGAACCACGGCGTCCAGACGTGCGCCGGCACCATGATGCACTTAGGAGAAACGTCGAGGATGATTTTCAGGAGCTCTTTGATGTCGATGCCGATGATCGGGCGCCCGTCAGACTTCAGCTTTCCGACGAGGTTGAGCTTTGCGTTGACCGCGCCTACTGTTTTAAGGTTCGGAGCGTAGACGAGCGTATGAATTCTCCGTGTACTGCCACGCCGGAAGATGCAACTTATCTCGGCGGACAGCATGAACCGGACATTACTCTTCGACCCACGACGTTTCAGTAAGCCGCTCCCGTCCTCCTCGAGCTGTTCTTTGATCTCCGAGAACCACGTCGGGTGCGTAAAATCGCCGGTTCCGACAATGTCGATGCCCTTCTTCTCCGCCCAGAAGTCGAGCGTCTCGAGGTTCATGTCCTTCGAGACGGCGCGGGCGAACCGTGAATGAATCTCGAGGTCTGCGATGTATCGTGCCATAGGTCGTTCGATTACGTAGGAGCGAGCGTTGACCAGAGCCGTTCGAAGATGATCCGTTGCGTCGTTGCGATATGCGGATCCTCGAGGATCACGCCGACCGGGCGTTCCTCTTTATCAACGGAGATCATCGCGATCTTGCCGTTATAGATTATCTGGTAGGTCGGCGAGCGCTCCTCGCCGGGGAGCCACCGCCGCTCGTCGAGGCCCCAGAGCTTACCGCCGGGTCCGATCGAGATCGTCTTGACCCTGATATCGAGCTTGACCCGCTTTTTCGAGAAGTCATGGAAGCTCGCGTAGAGGTATTCGCGGACGTCAGCGGATGAATAGACGTAGTACTCCTTGCTCTTCTGGCGCTGCATGGTCTCGAGCACGTCTTCAAGGATGGTACGGATACCCGCTGGTCCTTCGAAGAACCTGACACGCGGGATACTGGCGGTCGGTGCTGGGCGCGCCGAAAGCATCGGCACGATATCGGACACAAGGCGCTTCGTCTGATCGAGCTCGTTCTGCCGTAATCCGACGAGCGCCTCGAGCTTCACGGGATCCTCGGCAACAAAGTACTGGTGACGCGTTTTGTGAAAGTAGCTGACAAGCCCGAATCGGATAAGTCCCCGGAGGACCTCGTAGGTCGTGCCGCGGTTCACGCCGGTCTTCTGCGCGATCGATCTCACGGGCGACGGTCCGAGCGAAAGCATCGCAAGGTAGGTTGCAATCTCCTTTTCGTTCAATCCCATCCGGGCGAGCGTGAACTCGACCTTGCGAGAGGGCGGGATGCGTTGTATTCGCTTTGCTTTCATTGGTTCCCATACTATACCAAGAAGGTGGTTATCTGCACAGCGAACAGCAGGCGGGAGCAGGGGGTAGCGGCTTATGCCACCCCCTGCAGTATCGAGCTATACCCGGTCGTTCTGCCGAGTCGTAAGTACCCCGCGATTTCTTCCGCCGTTCCGTTTAGGGCGCCCCACCGGCTCATCGCGATGATCGATTCTGACGAACCGTTGAGCCATCGTGCCGTTTTATCTTCCGGTGACGGCTGCCGGGTTTCCGATGTTGGCCAAAGGATCGGCCGGGTGCAGTACCTGAACAGTGACGGACTATTGTCGCACTTGTTCGACATTGTACCGAGCTATCTTCAGTGTGTGCCGTCTTTTATGTGTATGCAATAGGTGTTGTTGTCAGACTTTTTTCTACACTCGCCCGAATGCCGCTTGCATTCCCCGCGCTGTCGCCTTTTTTCGTGGTATACTGATATTATGACCACATTCCGCCAGAGGCTGTTCATCAGGGTGTTCAACGTCGCGACGATCCTCCTGATGGTCGGCTACGTCGTCGAATTCGTCACGAAGGGGCGCTGGATTATCCCAAACACGGTCGCGGAAGTCTTCCTTCTCGTGCTCGTGTTCTACGCTGGAGACAAGGAGCTTCACCGCTGGCATCACAAGCACACAAGATCATACCGTCGCGGTGAGCTGTTCGTGTTCGCATGGGCAGTGCTTGGTATAATGATGTTCGTCATCGAATCGATCGGAGGAAATTCGTTCGGGTACCACGTACCGAAGGACATTCCGCTGGTCATCTGGAGCGTTATCGTCATTTACATCATCACTGAGTACCTGAAGTCGGAGTTCCATAAGAAATAACGTCATCTACCGACTAGCGCCGTATCCGCTTGCAGGACGTTTACGGCAGTGTTACTGTTGTTGCGAAACCGCTCGCTCGTTCAAGGAGGTGATGCCTATGCCGGCGACGGCGAGGAGTTCGTGCGAAGTTCGGCGGTTCATTGCCGAGCAGAAGAGCAGGTCCGGCGAGCGTCTGGTGCGCCTGCGACTATGGGACGGGCGTGCTCTCTTCGGAGCTGACCTGACCGAATGGTGGCAGGCCGATGGCCTCGACGTCGTTTCGGTACACAGCGAAGAGGCGCTGAACCTCTACGTTGAACAGCTTCTTGTGTCCGGTAAGCCGTTCGTTGGCGTGTCCATGGACGGCGATCCCCGGATGTTCCGGTGGGAACCCGATTTCGAGGCGTGGCAGCAGACTGCATGATGCAGTTCGTCCACCGCAGGACTGTGCTGTTCGAGGCAGTACACCACTGCAGCTTACGCTCGTTGTCCCGAGGGACAATAAAGTTATACCACAACGACCCGGTGTCCATTCGACCCTGCTTTCTCGAGGCGGGGTCGGTTTCTTTTAATTGTTTATTGATTGAGGGATTGACCCCGTTAGAGAACCGTTGAAAAAAGTCGCAACTTAATATAATTCACATAATTATTACATATAGATTCTCTAACGGGGTTGACAAAATCCCTTTTTCGGCGTATGTTGTGTAGTCACGTTGCAATGGTGCGGCGTGACGCACATGCACCTTGAAAGGAAGGTGAGATAAGGCACGCGACCGCTGCCGACGGATTCCTTTTAATCTGTATCATGCTGAAGGCTGTACAAGGTTGTACAAACAGGAGAGGTCAGCATTATGACCGAGAACCGTCGCGTCATGGGACTCAGGGTTCTTCTCTGGGCATTCTGTCGGCTCATCATGGACGTGGAGCTGTCGTTCAACCCCCAGACGGTCCGTAGGGACTTCGGGAACCTGCTCAAGGATGCGGGCATGCAGTTGGAGCGCATCGGACCTGAGACGATCAAGAAGGTCCATGCAATCCTGCTGCGTGCAGCTATCGCCCAGGCGTTCCCCACGCTCTATCCAGACGAGAACTACCTCGTGCAGCTTGATGAGATCGCGACCTCGCCGGACATCGTCGAGTGGGTCTGTGTCCGGCTGAAGGGTCGGCGGAAGATCACGCTCGATCCGACGGATGCGAAGCGGGAACGTAGTCAGATCATGCACGATGCGGGGAAGTCGATGCAGGATGTGCCGGCGGACCTTATCAAGCAGGTCGTCGACGACATCTACCGCATGGCTATCGCGCGTGCGTATCCCGAGCTGTTCGGTACGCAGGCGTGAAGAAGCACACAGAAGCAACGCAGCACCGGTCAATAAGGCCAAGGTGAGACCGACGGTCTCCTAAAGGGGTAATTCCACCTCGCTTCGCCTTCGGGCGAAAGCCAAGGGGAGAACAAGAACCCCTCCTCGCCTTCCGACCATTCGACGGGCTCTGCTTTCACAGGGAGCCCGTAATCATTGCACGCGGCGCATCATTCAAGGAGGAATGCCGCATGAACGGACACCAGTCATTAAAGGATCTCAGTACTGAGCTCGGTCGGCTTGCAGACCACGTGCTCACGGAAGAAAAGAGTCTCCTCGGGGGTTACCTGGAACACATGCTCACGTTCATCATCAGCAGGCTCGTGCTCCTTACCCCGGGCCTCGAGGTCGACCCCGACTCGCTGATCATCGCCGAGGATCGCATCACGGACGCCGAGCGGGAGTTCATCAGGGGGAACCCGGTGAAGGCGTTGAGCCACGCGCTTCGCGGGCTCGAGCGCTCACCGCACCACCCAGTGCTCTGGTTCCATGTCGGGTCTGCATGCGCGGCGCTCGACATCGTCCACTGTGCCATGCGCGCGTTCGTGCACGCGTCGTGGATCCACCCGGGATACGAGGAACCGAAACGCGCCTTCGGAGCGCTCATGGCGTGTTACTACGGCGACCCGTAGGTTCCACGTACGGCTTGATCTTCAGTGATCGACCAACCACAAGGAGGATTGCACAAAAGAGGAGGGAATTCACCCACACACGCAACACGTGTGGGTGATTCTCGTACTTTCAATGATTGCATTGGTTTACGCCGTATATTTATTAGCGCTCTTATTGAGTTTTTTTGTAGAATATGTTTACATACTACTGTCTGCCATAAGCGTACGTGGGCAGATAATGACATCTCGTTCGTTGCACCGGACCATTACGTACGCACCTGGCGTCCTTCAAGGGAGGGCGGACCATGAGAGGTCCTCCGAAGGTGCCGTTGTACCTCCTGCTCGTGCTGGTGTGCGCTGCGCTCGTCTGCTGTACGCCAGCCGCCACCGCATCGCAGGCAGGTACCGACCAGGCGACTTCGTTCACGATGAACGCGAACCCGCTGATGACGAACACCGTGCCGGAGGTCGCGGCTACCACCACGGTCACGGGCCTCGAGATCGTATGGCCCGAGACGTCGTGGCTCGCACCCGTTGCGGCGATCACCTGGGGCAACAGCAGCTCCACTACGGACATCATCCGCACCATGACCTGCGCGGAGAGTCCGATGAGCGGTGACGCGTACGCGATCGTCTGGTACCGTGATGACGGCACGAAGAACACGGACGCGGCGGCTTACTCGCGCGACGGGACGAAGGCAAGGCACCTGAAGTTCGCTTGACGTAGCCCGGACGGCTGAATTCTCTACGCCGCTCCGGGAGCAGTTCGATGGAGGAAGTTCGTGACGGGGGTCCGGGCATTTGACGGATCCCCCTCGCTTTTTATGTAGCGCAAAAACAGCTCGTCTTGAACTTTTCGTATAAGCATACTAATCTGTATACGTGCGTCGTTATCGTGCTTATACAGATGCACGAAACGGCGCCGCGCTGCTGAACGCGTCCCAATTGGACGGGGCAGCTCTGCTGGGGGATGAACCGTGAGCGGAGGTCTACTATGACCCGCGCCAGCCCCAACTACTTCTCATCGTCCATGCTGACGAGCGAGGAGCTCAGGGCCTAGTACGCGAAGGGCACGCGCTATACGTCGGAGCCGCCGACATCCACTGAGCGGGACCGATTCCCGTGGCGGTAGCGCTCGATCGTCCGGAAGGGTGGAGCCTAAGGGCAGTGAAGCCTGACTGGATATGGGGGCGGAACGAAACGAAGCACTGTCTTCGAACCGCCCCCTTCGAATTTATTTTTTGATACGTTTTTGATACGTTAAGGCCTCACCGTACTCTGGCGAGGCCCTGACGAACATCTGTTGCTACCACCCGCGACCGGTCCACGGAGCGTCCGTACCGGTGGGCTTGAGGCGTGCGGGATACGCGACCCGTGTCCGGAAAGCACCGACCGAGAACAGGAACTGGACGGTCAGGGCGATCAAGGCGTCGAGGATCCAGAGCAGGAATAGGTTCAGCCGCGACTCGTCTTGGGCGATTACCGGAAGGTCATCGACCTCCGGGATGTGGTAGTCAGAATCGTGTTCGTGAACGAGCTGAGGTACTTCCAGCAGATGGCTGCCGATGCTGGTCTTACTGAACTGGTCATCCGGGTTACCGCCCTCGATGACCGTGAGGCATGGGGGATACATGCTTCCTCCTCTCCCCCCGATCTAGTCGGGGGTCGGGTTCGCGGCAAAGGGGTTTGGTTTGATGGGGGATAGTAGACGAAAAAGGCCTTGGTGTCAAGGCCGGATTGTGCGTTTGTGCAACGCTACTTGGTGTTCAGCCGATAGCTCTCTTCGCAGATGTGCTGCCAGCTGCTGTTCCGGTCATCCAGCGGCTTCAGCACCGCGCACTTGGTGATATCGCGTGCGGCGATCGCGGTATTTTCAGCGCAGTCCACCTTGAGCGTGAAATCGCCGCTGATCTTCATGCAGATGTTCGCGTTGTGCTGTTGGACCGCGTGGTCAGTGAAACAGAGCGTCCGGCTGGTGGTGTAGGCGCCCAACCCGACACCGATGTTCTTCGGGATGCTATTCGATTTTAAGTAGCATACATTGCCCGGGGGAAGGAGCAGCAGAACGACGACGATCGCGAAAAAACCGGCGCCGATCATGACTTTTATCCGGAAGCGGGCAACAGGGGATTGGGTCGGGTTTGCGGGTTGCGGGTCCATGTTTTTAATATAGCACTGGTGGGAAAAATGCGAAAACGTTGTTTTTTGTCGGGGGCCAGGGGCTACCTCCCCGTCCCGATGTGCTTCGCAATCGGGACAGCCCCTTCTTAGTTAAGGAGTGGCAAGACGCGCGAGCGTCTGGGGAGGTCGGGACACCCCCTCGCGTCGTCGCCAAAGCGCCTGCCCGCTGTACAACCTTAGCAGGCGGGGCTTTAGCGCGTCGGCGACTTCTGTGAGAGGGGGTTTGATAATGGTGTTAAATTATTCTAACATTGTGTATGTTAGGTATTTCTAACAATTATCCACAGCCCTATGACCGCACAAAGCCTTAAAGCAGCTAAGACCGTCGTATTCATCATATCGGCAGCGTTGGCTGTATGTGCAACTGCAACCGGACATTACTTCTGGCTGCTGCTGATCTTCGTTGTCGCGTCCATGGTGCTGTTCATGCTGCGCCGCCGGGTGAAGGAAGTGCTGGCAGATGAACGGGACCGCGCGGTCGCCGGTCAGGCAGCGCTCGTAGCGATGTACGGATTCTGCTGGATAGCCGCCTGTGCCGCCCTTGCAGCATTCGCATTGCGGAACGTGAACCAGTCGAACGAAACGATCGCTTTGACGCTTGCGTACTCGGCCTGCGTCATCATGGTCATCTACATGCTAGCGTATAGATTCTATGACCGGCTTACTTTCCTGAAGAAACGCGGCGTATATATCGTACTGGGTATCATTGTATTCGTCGTGATCGTAATCGGAGGACTCCGCCTGCTGTCGCCCGAGGATGATTGGATATGCGACCACGGCCAGTGGGAGAAGCATGGTAACCCGTCTGCTCCAATGCCTTCCGAGCCGTGTAATAGGAAATAAAAACCATGCATAACCACATCCGTGAGCTGCGGCAGAAGCGCGGTATGACACAGGAAGAACTAGCAAAGCGTGCTGGTGTCCGGCGCGAGACGATCGTGTTTTTAGAGCAGGAAAAATACAATCCATCGCTCAAGCTGGCGAGCGATGTGGCGAAAGCGCTGAAGGCATCAATACTCGAGGTTTTTGATCTGCGGTAAGGCGACGCGTTGTTGAGGTAGTCGCCTACTTTACCTTCGCTTCGAGCGCTTTGATCGTCGCGGAGATGCGCTCCCGGGTCGTTTTCAGGGTCTTCGCGTGAACTATCGAATCTATGTACTGATTCTGTTCCCCTGGCGGAAGCGACCCGAATATGACCGCGAGCGTAGGCCTTGTATGAAGCGCCTTTGCGAGGTCCGGAGGAAGTTTTTCGTCGTACGGCTTTTTCGGCATAGATTTTTCTTACAAGAGATTCAAGTGTAGTTGTTTATTGGATATGTGGCAAACTTCATAACGCAAAAACCCCGGTTGGGGATTTTGTCGGGAACCAGGAGTTTTTCGTTAGGGGCCAGGGGCTTTATTTCGACGTCAGCCCCTAGGCCCCTAACAACCCCTACCCTGACACGAGTCCTGCGGACGCCAGTACCCCCAGCCGAGCAGAGCTCGGCTACCCCCTCTTCTGCGTGAGGGGGTTATATTAGGATCCTTATGGGTCTTGACAGTATTCTCCGTTTGCGCGACGATACCCACAGAAGAAGAATGATCGTTTACAGCTTCGTTAAGCAAACGGTGTCTATACGGACGCGGCACGGTGACTGCCAAAGGATAACCTAACAGCCAAATCGACCATACGACGGAGACAACGCCATTAAAAGGGGGTGAATGGCGCGTTTTGCTACGGAAAAAGCCCCTTTACAACCCGTCTTCTGTCGCCTCCCTCCACTTCCTGTACGTAGCGCCCCACCCTGCCTATGCAGGAAATGCGAGCAAGGTCGACTTGCACTCAATTAACTGGATATGGAGTACACCGATGAACGGTTCTTTCCGTCCAGGCCAAATTGCCCCAATATCGGGGCAATACCAAGTTTGGCGGAACGGCCTCCCTCTCGGGATCGAAGTCACGGTCGTCCGAGGGGAACCGTTTCCACCAACACGTTGGCCGGGCGCGGTATACGTCTTATCAGACGCAACCCGCCATTAGTTAGGTGAAGTGTGGAGGCGACAGTAGATGTGCTGTTAATACTATAGCACTTATATTGAGTAACCTATATGGAAGATCCACACGCAATAAATATATATACCGATGGTTCTGCTTGTAACACTCCTAGAAGGGGAGGAATAGGTATTGTTATTAAATTACCAGAAAGTTTAGGGGGTCATTCTGTCGAATTGCCACAACCCGGCTACCAAGGGGCAACAATATCTCAAATGGAATTGTTTGCTTGTATTACTGCATTGCAATTTGTTCCAAAAATCCATGACAGTAAATCGATTGGCCGTGTGATTATTCACACTGACTCACTGTACGTTAAAGACAATTATCAAAGAGCGATTTTTGAATGGTCTACAAATCAGTGGAAAAATAAAAACGGAGATCCTATACGGCATGCAGAGTTATGGAAAGAATTAATAAACATGGGAAAAAAGATTCAAAAACGGGTTGATATACAATGGATAAAGGGACATTCTGATAATCAATACAACAGAACCGCAGACAGACTCGCTAAACAATCAGCCAATCTCCCGAATAATATTTTACGCCCCTCGATGGTCAGGAGAAAAATTTCACTACAAAAAACATGTATTGGAAGTGTCATCGTCTCTGGTCAACGAATAAAAATACGAATTATTAGTGGAGAGTATGAAAAGATTCATAAATTATTTTATTATCGATATGAGGTTGTTTCTAAAACGAGTAATTACTTTCAGTGTGTCGATTGTATATGGAGTCAGTTTGTGCTCCGGCCAGGCCATGTATTTGTTGTGAGAATTGGTGGCACGAAATCATTCCCGCGGGTTACCAAGGTATACGGAGAGATAATTGAAGGATTGAGTGAAATGTCCTAACGCAAAAACCCCGGATTTCTCCGAGGGAGATGTTCGTTAGGGGTCAGGACAGTAGTGCCCCCTCAATTTCGTACGTACTTGTAAAAAAATTTATCTTCCCGTAGGATGTCTGCGGACGTTACTGGGCATTGCTAATCGTGGGCTGGCGGCATCTTCGGACCGTCGGCACGACCCATTGTCCGTCGTAACGCGTTGTCAGGGGGGTACACAGATGGGCGAAAGCGCTGGGGGAATGACCGGTCTGCCTCAGCCCGGAGTACCGCAGGCTGACGAGGGAACCGCAGGAATCGTTGCCGCGCCGGGCGTCATCGTGGAGGGTGAGACTGCACCGGGTCAGCCCGAAGGCGAAGGGAAAGCCGCGGCCGTCGAGGAGAGGCCGTCGGGCGAGGAGGCTCACGAGGAAGCGCCGCCGGAGTCTGGTGCACCTCTTCCCGGGCCGCCGGCTGGTGGCGAAGGCCCTGGTGCGGTGGTGCCGGGGGAGGGCGCGGTTGCTCCCGGAGAGGGCGGCGGGGCCACGGGCGAGGCTCTGCAGGGAGAGGGCGTCTAGCCCCTCGAAGGTCAAGAAGCACAATCGCTGTTTGGACGCTTCCAGCGGGTACGCTTACATGCGGCCCGCTGGATTCCTAATTGCACGGAGGTCTGGAAACATCCGTTGAGCGCTCAAATTTTACGTAATAAACCCTAGGATATCTCCGGGAAATTTTGTATAATCTTGGTAGCGGCGCTGTCATGCTGTCATTCTGAGGTGAAGCCGAAGAAGCTCCATTCAGTCCGCAGTTATTTTGGAGATCCCTCGCTGCGCTCGGGATAGGCCAGCGCCGGCGTTCTGCTCCCACCACCCCGGCACGACCGCTGCGCGGGGCGACTCAGTTTGTTTTGTTAATGCGAAAATAAAGCGCCTTAGACGTGTCGCGCGCGGAGCTTTTATTTCTTTGCGTTTGCCTTCGCTTCGAGCGCTTTGATCGTCGCGGAGATGCGTTCCCGGGTCGTTTCAAGGGTGTTTGCATGAACGATCCAATCAACGTAACGGTTCTGCTCCTCCGGCGGAAGCGACCTGAAGATAACCGCGAGCGTGGGCCTTGTATGAAGCGCTTTTGCGAGGTCCGGCGGAAGCTGTTCGTTGTAGGGTTTTTTCGGCATAGGTATTCCTTACTAGAGATTCAAGTGTAGTTGTTTATCGGACGAGTGGCAACTGTTTTTTATCGGGGGGTCAGGGGTTCGGAGGTTTGCCGCTTTCTCTCCTTGATGAAAGTTTTATTAGGGGCTAGGGGGACTCGGAGTTTCGAAGCCCGTCCCCCTTAGCCCCTAACGACCCCGAGCCCCCTGACACGAGTCCTGCAGACGGCACCACCCCCGTCCGGCTTTGCCGGACACCCCCTCCTCGCTGGGAGGGGGTTGTAGTCATACCTTAAACATGTCGGGCGCGGTTGTATAGTATTTTTGATCCTATACAGTATCTGATTGCAGAGTTAGTATTAATATATGAAAATCGGTCAAGTCGAAATTACTAAGGAAGACTTCGAAACGGCCCGTTGGATAGTTGCAGAAGCCTTCGGCCGTCTTCATGTGCCAAAAAATATAAAGAATAGAATCGGTATTGTAATTGCTATTAAAACAGAAAATGATTACGAAAAAAATCGTCTTCGTAACGATTTAATCCAAGAACTTCATCAGAGTCTTCAAGCTTCACAAATCGCCGAACTTTTTAATGTTATTGAGTTTCCGCAACAACTCGCAGAAAAAATAAACGATCACCAAAAAGCCCTTTTATATCTAAAACGTGCCCGAGGGCACCTCATCGTACACGGTCAACTCGTTCAAAGAGATATTGATAACAAACAAAATCACGTTTTTAAACTTTTCGGATTAGTTCGTCATCGTCCTGTAAGTCATGAAGTTCATGATCAGTTTACAAAAGAATTCAATGAACTCCTACCAAATCGATATAGTTTTCCAGAGGATAAGGAAGTACTTGGATTTGAGTTTACAAATCAGTGGTTATCACAAGTAATTAAATACATTATTGCAATAGCTGCGTTCATCTCTGGCGATATTAATTTAGCCTATAGAATATTTTCCGAACTCAAAGAAGAGGTCGATCGATTACCTCATTCAGACAGCGTACCAATACTGTCAGAAATAAAAAAAAGAATTCCAATAAGGCTCGTTGAGGTTATTTCTGTAATTCTTCAAAGACAGAATTTTATTTATACTCACTCAAGGGACAAACAACAATTGATGACAGCGGAGTCGTACGTTCAGGAAATATTAGCTATTGACCCCACAAATTACCAAGGACTTCTATTACAAGCAATAATTGATTTTTTTCGAAATGATATTGATAAAGCAATACACGAGTTTGATGGGATGAACGTAAATGATGCAACATGGCACTATAGTCTAGGTTTCTTGTTAGCTTATCAGGGTGATATTATTGGGGCGTTAGAACATTATAGAAAAACATTTTATCTGGAAACATCAGCTAATGTCGTAAACGACATTGATATTTTTATAACTGAAGTACTTCAAGAACGCCCTGAAAAAATACAGTTATATTTTTTCAGGGGCGAAATCAACTATAAAGCAAAACCAGATTATACTTTAGCAAAACAAGATTTTGAGACATTTCTTCAGAACTCACAATCAAGTCAATATCCCCAGTTGGTCACCTTAGCAAAAAAGTATTTATCAGAAATCGAGTTACATCTTGGAAGGTAGTTGGTAACCCAAATAACGCAAAAACCCCGGATTTCTCCGAGGGTTTTTGCATAGTTCTGGCACTGGCCTACTTTCCCACGGTCATGCGACCAAGTATCATCAGCGCTGCGAGGCTTAACGGCCGAGTTCGGGATGGGATCGGGTGTGACCCTCGCGCTTGAAGCACCAGAGGAGAATCGTCGAATGTGTTCGACTGCTCTGCTCTGATGCCCAGAACCTTACTTAAGGCCGGCGGTTACGAGCCCTTCGTTTTCACTCAGAGCCGGCGGATATTAAGGTCCAGCGGTTGCCGGGCTCATAATGAGCACGAGCCCGACAAAGGCGACGACGGCCACGAGTACGATGACAAGCTTGAAACCAGCGCGTACGTTGTGGTGATGCATAGGATTGAGTACGCGACATATGGTAGCACATGCCGCGACAACTGTCATAAAGTGCGTCACCCCGTCAGTTCGATAGATTCCGAAACAAGTTTGGAATGACATCGAAAGACAGGATGCGTGATTACGGTTGAACAATGGCTCGATTAGTACGGCTCAGCTGAACACCTTACGGTGCTTACACCTGCCGCCTATCAACCTAGTAGTCTCCTAGGGAGCTCATAACGAAACCTCATCTTGAAGACGGCTTCACGCTTAGATGCTTTCAGCGTTTATCCGTGCCGAACGTTGCTACCCGACGGTGCTCTTGGTAGAACAGCCGGTACACAAGAGGTTCGTTGTTCCCGGTCCTCTCGTACTAGGGAACAGCCTTCTCAAGTTTCCACGCCCGCAGTAGATAGGAGACCGAACTGTCTCACGACGTTCTGAACCCAGCTCACGTACCGCTTTAATTGGCGAACAGCCAAACCCTTGGAACCTTGTACAGCTCCAGGATGCGATGAGCCGACATCGAGGTGCCAAACCTCGCCGTCGCTATGGACGCTCGGGCGAGATCAGCCTGTTATCCCCGGAGTAACTTTTATCCGATGAGCTTCCGCCGTCCTATTTCGTACGGTCGGATCACTATGTTCTACTTTCGTAACTGCTCGAGTTGTACCTCTCGCAGTAAAGCTGGCTTATGCCATTGCACTATCAATCCCATTTCCATCGGGATCTAGCCA